>JAKACZ010000019.1 GCA_021820965.1 Bacillota bacterium
GGGAAGAAACCGGATGATGCCGAGATGACCACCCTAAACATCGAGCGACCCGAAGGCCAAAATTTCCAGTGGAATTACACCATTCGGCCCCGCGTCAAGGTCTAAACGCCGAAAATAGCAACTTAATTTTTTATGGCTCCTTAGTGTCCTCAATGCTCTGACCAGCCAGATCTTGCGGAGTGTCAAAATCGGCGGGAATTTTGGTGTGGTCAATCCGGTCATTGTGGGGCATACCGTCTTCGTCACTAATGGCTGGGGCTATGCCATGGCCATCCCGCTATCCCGGCTCATGCCGTCATCGTAATACGCGCTTGGCCCGCAAACCAGTTAAGGACGCCGCGATGACGACCCTCGGAAGTCCCCTGATGAATGCGGCCCGGTGGCACAATTGAACACCGTACCTGCGCATTCCCATCCTGCGGATACTGCGCCTTCTTAGGCGGCAGCCAAGGAATCTGTGGCCAGACGAAGATGCAGCGGATGGTCTACAGCTTTTGCGAGGAGCACGAACTGGACGCACTCTGCGTCGGAGAAAACACAACGGGGGCAACTTGATCAATCTCCCGGCGTATGTTCGGAGCCGGCAAGCCAAGGCGAACGCTGCCGAGCGGTCTGATGCGGCATCTGGCTCGATCCAAGAAGCACTTTGGGTTTCACGGGGGGGATCCGGTTAAAGCGGTGGTTCCCGAGGCAATATGCAAGAAACCTGCCGTGTTATGGTCGGATCAGTGGCCACTTCGACGTTACCATCGATGGCCACAAAGTGGCCCAAGGGATTTCGTACCGGTTGTTGTCGTGTGCTCTAACGCGGGGACGGCTGGCAGTATACTCGACAAGAAAGGGGAGCACGGCTCCTCCCCGGTCTGCATGCTGAATTTTTCCGCACGTGCATGAAACCTTAGGTGTAATGTATAGTTGCCATGGAAAGGAACGATTTTAAATGGTTATTGACGGACGTGCGATGACGTGGCTTCAGAAACATCATGTGCATCAATTAGCTATTCGGATTAAGATTAGGCCAGGGTGAGTCCCGAGTTATGACCCATTTGTAGAGTGGGATCCGCAAGACGTGAACGGACTTGTGGCGCGACCATACGAACAAATCACAATGTACACGCCGGATTGGATGAGCGATGACGCGTGGCAACAGGTCAAACTGGTCTGGCATCCGCTTTGGAAAAAAGTTGTCATAAGGGGGTGGAATCCTCAGTTTGGCATCGATGGGCCTGCCGCGCATAAAAAAAGCGCTTGGTAGTAACGTTTACACCGACCACGTTACGCCAAAACGTCCCAGTGTTCGGCCCTCCGAATCGCCTGAAGGCACCAATACCGTTGGGATTTACGCCACGGTCCGTCGTGCATCGGTACATAGCTTTGGGGAATAGCACTTCTCTGGTCTCCGATGTTTTCGCCCATAGTGACTAGTGGCAGCCATTTTGGCCAGCTTAAACGCGGCCAGATCGCTGTCACATGTGTGTCCAATCCAGTAAGGCCGCCCTTATATTGCATGGGGCAGGGATTGCGCGAGAGGCCGCCATCACACCGAAGATCCGTGAGAAAGTACAGATCCCCGGATCCTTCCATGATCTTCCTGAAGGGTGATACCCCGAAAGCGCAGATTGGACCAACTGATGCTGAGCATCTTCAGGCATAAGGTTCCCTGATGTGGAAGAAGGAATCCTATGCGCCTCAAACCCTCCGTTGCGCCCGATATCGCCCGAGACCCCGGATCTTCTTAACTCAAAAAGCATGACGGGCATATTTTTGTCGAGTAGCCTGCAGGCGCCGTGCTGTAGGTGGACTGTCGCTCTGTTGGCCGGCCCTTTCGGGTGACGGTGCCTCAGTACGCCACCCTACCCGATTTTCTGCAGGCCCTCTAAAATTCCGTACCGCGGGTTTTCCCTGGTACGGCTTCAAACGACCACTCCTCCCGGAGTCTGCTGCAGCACGGGACTGGCTTAAAGGCACCCGCCTGTACCCCGGCTGCCTGGCGCGTTGGCTCCGACGTACGGAGATGCGCGGACCCCACCGGCATGCCCAGCACCGTATCTGATCCGGCCGCCTTGCCCATCCCTCGGATCGTCCACGGGTCCTTTGCCTACCCGGCGGTTCTCATACCCGCCTGATCTCCGGCACTATGACCCGATCCGCCAGACTCGGTCCCACGACCCGATTTCCTGCAGCAGCAGTTATACGGGCTGCCTTGCTCTTCCCGGGTGGTCCGAGCGGGCACCGAGTCCTTCCCAGCTTTGCTTGCTGTACTCTGTTCCCGTGCCGTTGTCCATACACCGCATGGGCTTTGGGTGCCTGTGCCCGACTCTTCCCCAAAGCTACCAGCCTTCGCCTCCGCGCGCCGGGCTCGGCCCCTGGACGCCGAGACACCCACTTCCGTCCGGAGTCTTCTTTCGATGCCGCAACATTCGCTTCATGCTACGGCCCGGCAACTCATGAGCCTCCCTGGTGGGTCTCACCCTCGCGGCAACGGAGACCTTACCCTCGGAGCTTGCACCGAGTGGGTCACCCCAGCTCGATGTCCGATTGATTACACGCTCGGACGGGCAGTCCGCGCGGCCGGACTTACACCGGCTAGTACATCAAGGTTACTGGCTGCACCGCACGGAGATGATTACATGGCCCTACGGCTGCCTGGCCGCCTTAGGATCCAGCCTGGAAACCCTGCTCTTGGGCCGCATGGCTGATGCTGCCGATCGCTTTCAGCTGGCCCCGATTTCAAAGCGGCCGCATCCCTGCAGCTCGAGAACGGAATCATGAAGCAGGAATGCGCGCTTAACCTGACCGGTGCAAGTAAACAATCCCATTTCGTGGGTTGTGCGGGTGGTCGCTCTCTACGCCAAACCCAAAATCATGGAGAATGTTTAGCGTTCGTTCATGTAGGGCGGGGCTATGGTATTCCATGACGATGTTCCTGGTGCGGGCTAGAGTGTTAGCAGATCCTTCCAGGACGTCTAGTTCCGCTCCTTCTACATCAATCTTCAAGAGATCAATCTCTCCAACATCGTGAGCACTTGTGTACAGGTCCAGGGTCGTGCTGGGCACGCCAATTTTGTCTACGGGGTCAGAGCGGACCAAGTCAGGTGCGATTGTCCCTTGCGTTCCATGCGCTACTACTGTCAGATGGACAGTACCGGGCTTGCGGCTTAGGCCTACGGGATTGAGATGAATCCGATCAAACGCGTTAAAATCGCGATTTCGGCGAGCCTTCGCAAACACATACGGAACTGGTTCAAACGCATGTACTTCGGCCGCGGGAAAGCAACTCTTCACACACAACGTGAACATTCCGATATTGGCGCCGGCGTCCACAACGACGGGCCGACGATTCATGGGGAACTCGAAAGGGCTACCCGATTGGAAATAATCTCGGACTACCTGGCGGTAGATGCCGACATCACTGGCGACCTCGCTTAGTTTTGATTGGGTGTGAAACCGGGCACCTCGACGTGGCCGAAACGTTAGCTCAATGTCGTGGTCGTGAGTCGAGAGTTGCAGTTTTCGTTGCAGGGTGAACAGGGCATAGCGCATTTGATTTGGGCGGTCATGAATGTACTGTACATCGTGCATCCACTTCGATAGCGGCATGGGCCTCCCTCCAATCCGTCGACGTCGCGCAATTGCTCCGTGGCAGCGGGAAAAAATTCCTCGCATGCCGATCCTCATCTAGGCCAGTCATGTTAAGTTAACATGGGCTGCATTGTCAATGGAGCGCTGCTTCATTCGGTGCCTTTTGTCTAATTATGTAAAATTATTCTACATGATGGCACAAAATGAGGTATAAATGGAAGGAAGCACAATCAGATCAGACAATTGATGTAACAAGGGAGCGATCCAAGTGCTGCGCTGGAACCGCCAATACCATCTTGATACTGCGCGACCCATTTCGTTTCACGCGCAGGTGCGCCAGTCGTTGCGGCCCGCATCCTGGGGGGTCGCCGGGGGAGCCTATCGACTGGCCGTTGCGGTGGAGCGCCACGCGGTGCGGCACGGGGACCAACAGCTGGCCAAGCGAATGCAGGACGTAGTCATCGCGGTCAGCCCGAAGCTTCCGATATCGCGCCCCGCCACGCTGACTGAGCTGGAGCGGGCGGCGGCCCGCGCCGCTGCGGCGGAACTCTGGGTCGAGGCGCTGGACTATACCGAGGCGATCTTGGCGCAGCGCCCCGCCAGTCCGAGTGTCCGCCTGCGCGCACTCGCCAACCGTGCCAGCGCGCTCCAGGTGATGGGCCGGCTGTCGGAAGCGGTGCAGGCGTATGATCAGTTGCAGGCGGATGGCGAAGCGTGGCAGCGGCTCGCCTTAGAATACCGGATTGGCTTTGCCGTGGCGCGAGAGGCAGCGCAATGGTACCGGGGCCATCCGGTCGAGCTCGCGGTCGTTGGGGATGCTACGCCGTACTTGGGCCAGGCGCCTGTGACTTGGATGGGCTACTGGTGGCTTTTGGGGCATGTGGCGATGCGCCGCCATCCGACGCGGCTGGCAGGGATTCGTCACAGCAGTCTCCGCTCGTTTGGGCTGGATTGGCAACGGCATTGGGATCAGGCGTTGTGGGGCCTGGATCTCTTCATCGCGACCGGGGAGGCCGAGGTTGGGACCGCCGAGCGGCGGCTTCACGCGGCATTGACCGACCCTGCGACGCTACAGTGTATTGGGCGCAGCAGCTGGATTGACCTCTACGGCGACTGGCTGGCCTACCTACTGACGCACCGCCCGCTGGATGCCCCAGCGGCAGTGGAGCGATTTGTCGCGTGGTGTCGCCACAAGGGCTACGACGGGTGGGCGTCGTATTGGGAGAACCGGTTGTCTCAATCACCCGCCATTGTGTCGGCAGGCCGAAGAAACCAATGATGTCACTCAGTAGCACTCTATCTGCCATCGGCGACAAGCGCGGCCGGGAGAGTAGATAGTTTGTCTTGGTCCCGGGGCCAGCGATCTGGAAGGTTATCCTCCGCCTACGCCATAATCAAAACCCGGTGGAAGGCGGAACAGTCGCTGACTGACCATGGATTGCGCAAGCGACATGGCGGCATACTCACCTCTAGCATATGCGATCTATCGTGTCGGGCATGACGCGAGCTCCATCCCTACTCGTTGCCAGAGGATACTCAACACACGGAAGTGCGTGAGCATCCGCGGCGGTGTCCGCCAGGGAACTTCCGGCACCATGCCGCGTGAAAGAGCGAACGTGACGAATTTAGCCGGTCAGCTGTCAAGGCGTAAGCCTGTTCGAATTGCGGCGAATTTCGGTGAAAATCCGGGAATGGCGTTTGTCGTGGCGGACAAACGCCGAGAAAAAAGCTGTAGAAGTTTCGCGCCGAGATTTTAAGACGGTGCTAGGCCTCATTACCCGTGAGTTCATTGTCAATTCCAGCTATGAGTCGTGACTGCTTGGGGCTTGAGGGCGAGATCCATAATCGCCAAAAGGGTCATCCCGTTTCCGAATGGCGTCACGCCAGCCCGTCGATTCACTCATTTTAATGAAATCATTGCCTTCTCGAGTATGTCGGGCGACGCCGTCAAACAGAGTACCCAATGTTCTAGAAGTGGCCATACCCATGTTTTCTACGGTTTGGTTGCAAAGCAGCTTAAGCATGATAAGTTGGTTGGTCGGCACACGAGCCATACGCCGGGCTAAATTGACGGCATGCTCAAGGAGTTGGCCTTCGGGCACCGTCTCTAAAATGAGGCCCATGTCCTTGGCCACTGAGGCGGGGATTTCGTCGCCAGTTAATAAATAGCGTTTGGCGCGTTCCAGTCCCATGCGATACACCCACATCGCGGTCGTGGGGGTGCCCCACACGCGAGAGGGTGGATAGCCAAAGACCGCGTTGTCAGCGGCGACAATTATGTCTGCGCAGAGAACCATGTCTGTTCCGCCGCCGATGCACCATCCTTGAACCGCGGCAATCGTCGGCTTATGCGAATACCAAAGTTTCATGTAGGTATCGACAAAACGGGACATCATGGTAAAGTCTGCAACGGAATCCCACCGATGGTCTGAACTAGCCTCTTGAGACTGGCATTTGGTAGCCCACCCCAAGTCATAGCCTGCGCAGAACGCGGGGCCTTCGGCGCGCAATAGAATGACGCGGGCATTATCATCGGCATTGGCCGCGTCGATTGCTGCCGCCAATTCGTCCCGCAACCCGGGCGTTATGGCGTTGTACTCATGAGGTCGGTTTAAGATAATCGTGTATACGCCTGATTCTAATTGCGTGGTCAATGTTGTGGCCATGGGTCCTCCTTGCTTCTACGAATTACGCATCAAACGTCCGACCCGTCCGGTGTGATGTTGTGGAATTGTTCCCGTAGACGAAATTTCTGGATTTTGCCCAAGGGAGTACGGGGAAATTGGTCGGTGAGCTGCCAATAGCGAGGGACTTTGTAGTGGGCTAATCGCGTCGCGGCAAACGCTCGTAACTCCTCTATCGTGACGGTCGACCCGGAGGCTAGTTGCACGAACGCGGCCGCCTGTTCTCCCCAATAGGCGTCGGGGATTCCCACTACCGCGACTTCCATAATGGCAGAATGCGTGGCTAACACGTCTTCGACTTCTTTGGGATAAATGTTTTCCCCACCTCGGATAATCAGATCGGTTATTCGGCCTTCCACCCGTACGTACCCGCGACTATCCATCGTGCACAGATCTCCGGTGTGGAGCCATCCGTCCCGGTCGATCGCCGTTTGGGTTGCGTCGGGGCGATCGAAATAGCCCGCCATGACTAAATAACCCCGGACACACAGTTCTCCCGGTTCACGCACGGGTACAATGGCGCCCGTATTGGGATTCACGATTTTCACCTCGGCGTGGGGCAGAGGGCGGCCGACGGTCGAAGCCTTGTCTTCCGCCGAATCATCGGGACTAGTTTGGGTAATGATGGGGGACGCTTCCGTCTGCCCGAATACGGTACTGAACCGGGCATTGCTCGTCTCTTCCACTAAGCGCACCACCTCGGGCGGCACCTGGGCGCCGCCCGACCATACGTAGCGCAACGATTCCAGGTTCCGGTGCGCTCGGTCGGGATGGGACCATACCGCCTGGATCATGGTGGGCACCATGGGAGCAACATCGACGCGATAGGTTTCCAGTAACTCCAGCACGGTGGCGGGAATAAATTGCGGGACCAATACTTGGGTGCCCAGGGTCTGCACGGCGCCCAGCACTCCCAACCCACTACCCGAGGAGTGGAATAGGGGAATGGCAGACAACCAGATGTTGTGGTCAGTGGCTCCGCCCCTCGTGGCCACGAACCGTGCATTGTTGACCAATCCCGAATGTCGTAGCATCGCCCCTTTGGGGACACCGGTGGTCCCCGACGTATATTGAATCTGCGCAATGTCGTCGGGTTGGACCGGCGGAAGGGATCCGTTCGGGCCGCTGGATGCGCAGAACTCCTGCCAGTCGGCAAATGATACTACCGTCTGCAAATCGGGCAGGGTCGAGCGAACTGAGTCGAGGATATTTCGCAGGTCATTACCATGAAACTCCTCGACCAGGAATAGCCCCACTACCCGAGATTGCTGAAGAACATACTGGAGTTCCCGTGCTTGATACGCGGGATTGACCGTGACTAGGGTGATATTGGCCAGAGCGGCTCCAAACTCGAGCATGACCCATTCGGGAATATTGTTCGCCCACACGGCAATCCGGTCTCGGGGTTGGAAGTGCTGCAGCAACGCATGAGCACACTGCTCTGCAGCGTTCCATAAGCTTTCATACGTCCAGGTGCGCCGCCATGCGACCGTGGCCGTCCCCTCGACTAACGCCAACTGTTTAGGGGCGGCCTGATAGGCTTTCCATAAGACGTCTCCGACAGTGTCCTGTGTCATCTGCTCGGATGTGTCCGCGGGCCAATACGATGTGGTGAGCTTCTCCACAACCTCGTCCCTCCTGACATGAGTTTTTTGGATAAGGCCTCTTTACGCATGAAATGTCCGACCTTACCGGTTGCCGGGGTGATAGGGGTAAATGAGTAAACTTGGCGTCACTTCTTGAAAGATCGTTGATCATTTTTGTCTTCTCGGGGATAGGTATACCAACCTATTCCCGTTTTACGCCCCAACTGGCCTTCTTTCACTTTTTCCACCAGAGAACCACAAGGCTTCCAATCGCGGTCTCCGGTGTCCTCGTACATTTGCTGCATGGCCAGGTAAGTCACGTCATTGCCAGATAGGTCCATGATTTCGAAAGGACCCATCGGGTGATGGAAGGCCTGGCGGCAGATGAGATCAATATCGTGAAAATCGGCAATCCCGGCCTCATATAACGCCATGGCTTCCCGCTCCATTGCACCTAAGATGCGATTGGCCACAAATCCAGGGATTTCGTTACGGATGAGGACCCCGACGCGTCCGATGCGATGACAGAATTCAAGTGCCGCATGCGCTGTCGCTTCGGACGTGTTAGCGTTCACAACTACCTCCACGCACTCTACGGTCAATGGCGGAAAGAAGAAGTGAAGGTTCAACACTTTATCGGGACGCGCAGTGTTGGAAGCCAACTGTGAACTGACAATGGTCGAACTATTGGTCGCTAGAATGGCATGAGGGGGAGCCCAGTGATCTAATTGGGCAAAGATTTCTCTTTTAAGAGCGAGCTTCTCGACCACGGATTCAATGACCAGGTCGGTTTCGCCGACTGCCGATTCAAGCGATGAGGACACCGAGAGACGGGCCATCGCCGCATCCTTTTCTGTCGCTGTGAGTTTTTTCTTGGCTACCCATTGATTCATGCGGGCCGCCAATTCACGCTGAGTTCGCCTCAGCGCGGCCGGATCAATGTCGACGAGAACTGTGTCATAACCGCTTAGCGCGCATAACATCCCGATTTGACTCCCCATCTGTCCGGACCCCACAACAGTCACCCGGGTCATCTCGTCAATAGGCAGTTCTCTCATCTCCTCTACTGCTCCGGCCGCAGCGGGCTTCTCCTTGGCTATTCTCTTTAACTCAGCCACAGCGTCATGGGGCCACATGCCATGAACCGTTCATCCGGTGACCGGCCCATTGCAGTGGAGCAGCCTGTCCTTGAGCCCCTCTTAGAAAAGGTTCAAATGAGCAGTGGTCATGGAGTCGGTCGATAGGGGCTTTCCTTTTTGTGTCGGTTTGCAATTTTCTTGAATATACAGCGGATTTCCATTTACGTCAACGTTATTCTGAAAAATGTCATAGTGAAGTCGGAAACATCCGAAGAGATTACCGGGGCAATTTCATGACAAGTTGGCTATTTGTGGACCAGCCCTAACTTTTTTTGATCAATGAGAGAAAAAAATCGTTCGGCAAAGCTCCGATTGTGGATTGACTCTTCGAGGACAAGATGATACGCCGCGTAGAAACATACGTATTGAGGCCGGGGCCGGCATAATCGTCGCGCACAAGATCGCGTGGGATCCCAACCATGTCCAGTAGAAACCCGCCAGGTCAACAGGCGCGCTTATGAAGGCCTGCTCCGCCGAGTGCTCGCCTCCGGCGATCCGTATCAGGTGGAGTTCTTGGTGATAACTGTCACACTTCTCTTACGCCGACTGTACAACAATGATGTTATTCTGAGGATGCGGGATCGGGTCCGGCTACATGCTTACTGTGCCGCCATCGCGTGTTGTGGAACATGATCCTGGAGAATCCTACGAAATTCACCCATATGGGGGGTATAATCGTGGCAGATACATCGTTGTCGCGCCAAGTGGCGTTTAATGGGAATCCGGTTACACTGGAAGGCACCATCATTGACGTGGGGGACTCCGCTCCCGAATTCACTTTAGTTGACTCCAATCTAGATTCGGTGTCCCTAGCTGACTTTCGCGAGCGCGTGGTAGTGCTTATCACCGTACCCTCGCTGGACACTCCGGTGTGCGATGTGGAGGCGCGCCGATTTGACCAGGAAGCGGAAAAACTGAGCGGTCAAGCAGCCTTTCTTGTCGTATCCATGGACCTTCCGTTCGCGCAGCAGCGATGGTGCGGCGCGGCAGATACGCATCGTGTGGTGACACTGAGCGACTATAAGGATCGTCAGGTGGGGAAGGGTTACGGCATTTATATGGCGGAATTGGGGTTATTGGCCCGCGCCGTATTTATCATCGACACCTATGGCATTGTTCGTTATCGAGAGATTGTGCCGGAAGTTACGCACGAACCCAACTACGCTCAAGCCTTATCAGCCCTTAAGGCATTGCTGCAATGAACGGCTGGGCGGAGCACCGCCACTCTCTTAACACGAATCCGGGGCAGAACACGCTTTGCCCCCAACCGCCTCGACAGGGGAGGTCTTGAACGGATGATGCAGCAACGGCTGGAGCTTACCAAGCGTGATTATGAGGTTCTAGCATATTTCCGGCGCCGGCTGCGCGGATTTCTCTATTTCAGCGAAAAGCAGGCGCGGCGTGAGGGCCTGACACCGCAGCAGCATCAGCTGCTGTTGGCCATTCAAGGGACTCCCGGACGCGAATGGGCCACCGTTGGGGAGCTCAGCGAATTTCTGCAGTTGAAAAACCATAGTGTGGTTGGGTTAATCAATCGGGCAGAAAGTTTGGGGCTGGTTAGACGGCATGAATCGCTGGGTGATCATCGTATCACGGAAATTCATCTCACGCCGCATGGCGAAGAAGTCCTCGCCAATCTGACTATCGCCCATCGGCGTGAGCTGGTTCAGCTGTCCCGCGAGATGCATGCGCTTTTGGTGGAACTCGGTGGCATGGCCGCCGAGGACACTAAGCGGGGGCCGGACTATACAGCCAACCGTCCGGCCCTTGAGGGTGGAGCGTGAGAGGCGGTTAATCTTGGGCTCCATGAGTAGCAATACGCATAGAGGCCCGTCAGGGCTTAAGAGAAAGGGGGGAGGGCGGCTTTTGCTCCGGCTATCGGCTGGAGTTCCCGCCGCCAATTTCGAATGGATTTAGTCTTCAGTGTTGGGGCAAGGTGGGCTGGGGTTAACAAAGACGGCGAAGGCGAGATGCAAGTGGGCGAGCACCGGTTCACCTACAGTGCCCCTGCCAGCATGGGGGGCAAGGGCGTGGGCGCCAGTCCGGAAGACCTATTGTTGTCAGCGGTTACCGCCTGTTACAGCGGAACCTTGATGCGGGTGCTAAGCCAGTCGCATCTTCCCGCGCAATCCGTGGCGATTCAAACGGACGGGATCGTCGAGGGGTATCCGACGAATGCTAAGTTTGCGCGTATAACGGTGAATCCGACAATTATCGGCGGTGACGCCGTGCGGCAGGCTGAGTACGAGAAGGCGGCGCGGGAGGCGCGTGACCGGTGCTTCATCGGGCGCACCGTGCGCGACTACTTGCATTATGCAGTCGGACGAGTCACGGTGGAATCGTGATCATGGTCATCCAATCGGGGCTAAGGCGACACGTCCCGGGTGTGCCTGGGCTGACGTGAAACGTTGACTATCCGTAGCGTCTGTCACCACTAACCAGGGGAAAACCGACCCTGCGCCTGAAAAGGGTAAACGGGCGGTAGGATGAGGCCAACAGGTGCGCCGTGGTCCGGGCAGGTGTCGAATGTTAAGCGCTCTTGGAAAGCAAGGGTTTTCGGCTGCATGCATGCTAATTGATGCGCCACGGAAGATCGGAACCAAGGGGTCATATTAGAGACAACCGGGATCGCCATGAGCATATGGGGGTGTCCGACGACCTTTATATAGCCCTTCCGGTACGGTGGCTTGGGCTCTTTACGGCACTTTGTTTTGGCCATCGGCTAGTGGCTGACTGTTTTGGGGGGCTGTTCCTTCGGGGCTGGATAATCGGCTAACCAACGCACACCACCATTGCGTGTCGAAATGGTCGTGGAATGTTAAGCATTGTCGCGCCGTTGTAGCCGTCACCGCCAAATCGGGTTCCCTGCACCTAGGGTTTCACTGAGTCCGGCACGGTTCCGCCTATGACCGACTTGCGCCGGTAGTTGGTAACAGACTCGATAGTAACCTCATCCGGGCATACGCAGTGTGCGACGCCGACAGGTGGAAGGCTGCTGGTATAATGGAAGGCAACACCAATGAAAGAGTCAACCACCCCGGCCTGAAGGCCGGAGCTTGAGGGAAACCGTAAGCTCCATCGGTTGACCAGCTTTAGTCGCCGGAACTGACAGCAGCTTTCGCAAGCAGGCTGCGGGAGGCGAGCGGCTCCGTTCCTTTGGCGCAGACCCGGGAGTGCTTCTCCAGCCCCCGGCTTTCTCCCGGACTTCAAACGAAGTCCCGGAACTCTCCCGGGCTTCAAACGAAGTCCCGGGACTCTGGTCCTCCGCTAAACGCCAGCTCGGGGTAGCGCGAGCCGTGCGGAGGGATGATGCAACCCATCGGAACATGGGCGAGGAGAGAGATTCTTCTGAATCCGTTACGAGCCCCTTACGGGGCTCCGAAAGGAGACGTCTCATGGTTTTTGTCTTAGATAGGCATCAGAAACCGCTCATGCCTTGCACCGAAAAGCGGGCGCGGCAATTGCTCGAACGGGGCCGGGCCGTCATTCACAAGATGGCGCCGTTCACGATTCGGCTCAAGGATCGCCGAGTCGAAGACTCCGCGTTGCAGCCCCTCCGGCTCAAGTTGGATCCCGGCAGCAAAACCACCGGTATGGCGATGATTTTGGATGGTCAGTACGGTGCTCAAGGGGTCTTTTTCGGGAAGATAGTCCACAAACCTCACATTAAATGGCGTCTTCAAGCCCGGGCCAGCGTGCGGCGCGGACGGCGGTTTCGCCATACCCGGTACCGCCCGGCGCGGTTTGCCAACCGTCGGCGACGAAAGGGTTGGCTGCCGCCGTCACTGGAAGCCCGGGTCGATCAGACCGTCCATGCGGTGCACAAGGTCCGAACTCTCGCGCCTATCACGGCAATCAGCGTCGAACACGTCAAATTCGACACCCAGCAGATGCAGAATCCCGAGATTACCGGCGTCGAGTACCAGCAAGGCACGCTGTTAGGGTATGAGATTCGCGAGTATCTGCTGGAGAAGTGGGACCGGTGCTGCGCGTACTGCGATGCTAAAGATGTCGAGTTCGAGGTTGAGCATGTCCACCCCAAGGATCTAGGCGGCTCGGACCGCGTCTCCAATTTGGCGCTCGCGTGTCCCGCTTGTAACACCAGCAAGAGCAATCAGCCGCTGGCCGCGTTTCTCGCACAGGATGCCGGGCGGCGGCGACGGGCGGCTCAGCATGCCAAAGCCTATGCCGGCAAGAATCCCTACAAGCAACAGGAACGGGCCCGCTGGGAAGCCACTCGCCTCGAGCGGGTCCAACGCCAGATGAAAGCCGCGCTGAAGGACGCGGCGGCCATGAACGCCACTCGCTGGCGGCTCTACGAACAGTTGAAGGCGACCGGGCTGCCCGTCGAAGGCGGGTCCGGCGGTCGGACCAAGATGCAGCGGATTGCGCACGGATTACCCAAAGAACACTACTACGACGCCTTGTGTGTTGGGGCCAGCACCCCGGCGGCCTTTGCCCGCCTTTCGGCCTACGTTCAGGTCTGGTCGGCCAAGGGCCGCGGGAACCGACAACGGTGCCGAACAGACAAACACGGTTTTCCCATCCGGCACTTGTCTCGGCAGAAAAACCACTTCGGGTTCCAAACCGGGGATCTCGTTCGAGCGGTGATTCCGCGCGGGAAATATACGGGTACCTGGACCGGCCGGGCGACGGTGAAGGCCAGGGGGTCTATTGTAATCGCGACGGAAATCGCCGTCAATCCGGAGACAAGCTACCACCACTGCCGCGTCCTCCAACGGGGGGACGGCTGGCAGTATACCCAACGGACCGTGAGTGTCTAAAAAGGGAGGAGCGGCGCTCCCCTCCGCCCTGAAGGACGGAGTCCCCACGCCGCATTATTAGGATGGCTCGAGTTGGGGGGTGAGGACAAATCGATGCAGGATTTGATGATTGGACGGATTGGAGCTGCCGTTGACGACCGAGTGCGTCGCGTATTGGTGGACCGGTTATGGCCGCGAGGGGTCTCCAAGGCCACGGCGCCGTGGGACGTCTGGCTAAAGGAGATCGCGCCCAGCACTGACTTGCGCAAGTGGTACGGCCATGAACCGGAACGGTATGCAGAATTTCGGCAACAGTATTGGCATGAGCTGGAATCCCGACGCCGGGACCCGGCTCTTGAGGAGTTGGTGGCCATTTGGCGGGAGCACCCGGTGATGCTGTTGACAGCCACCAAGGATCTCGAGTCAAGCCAGGTGCCAGTGCTGCGGGACTTTTTGCTGCAATTGGAGGGTGAGCAGGTCTAAGGGGCGCCTTTGACCGAGGGAGCCATCCGGATAAAATGACGCAGGTTGGTAGCAGCCCAGACGGGTCCCTCGGTGAGATGCTCGGCGCCATGCCGTGTTGCCAGTGAATTGCTGCGAAGTGCGATGGCGGGTTGAGCCGTCATTAAGGAGCGCACCGAGCGTCGACTTGGAAGGGGCGGCATTTGTACCTGGCCCGGATGAGGTCCTAAGATGCTTGCGCCCGGGAAGGAGGGCATGAGGAAGTGGGGTACAAACCGCAACCGTTTTATACCGGCTATTTTGCCGCCGTTATGGCTACCGGCATCGTGTCCACGATGCTGTTTTTGTATCACTCTCAGTGGCTCTCGGATACGCTCATGGCGGTAGCCGTACTGATGTACCTGGCTCTCTGGTATTCCTATGGCATCCGCACGATCAAGGCGCCCCGGGCGATGTGGGACGATTTGAGCAATCCTGCCACCGCGTTTGGTTTCTTTACTATTGTGGCTGCGTCCAACGTATTGGCGGTGCGTTTCGTTTTTGCCGATTGGGTTGGGCTGTCGATGGTGTTGGGAGGGATTGGTCTGGCCGCCTGGGCCGTCCTCTTTTACACGATCATGACCGTCATGATTACCGGGCCCGCCATCAAGCTATCCTCTGTCAACGGCGGATGGCTGATTGCCATTGTGGCTGAGCAGTCTATTGCCACCTATTTGGCGGCGATGATTGATATCATGCCCGGCCACGTGGCGCTGTTGTTTCTTTTGGCCGCCACCTTTTGGGCCATGGGCCTGATGTTTTACGTGATTTTTATTGGATTGATCATGAACCGCCTGCTCTTTCAATCGGTGTCATTCGATGATCTGCAGCCTCCCTACTGGATTAACATGGGGGCCACGGCTATTACCGTGCTTGCCAGTTCGCGGCTCTTGTCTATTCACGTTCACGCGCAGATCTTACTAACCCTGCGCCCTTTTCTGGAAGGAGTGACGCTGATGCTGTGGGCGTGGGGCAGCTGGTGGATCCCTCTGTTGATTATTCTCGGGCTTTGGAAATACTGGCGCGGCCACGAGGCGGTCGCCTATCATCCCTCACAGTGGAGTATTGTCTTCCCGTTAGGCATGTATTCGACCGCCACCACGACCATGTCTCGCATTTACGGGTTTAGCCCGCTGCATTGGGTAGGCGCAGGATTTGTCTGGGTGGCGTTGGTAGCGTGGATACTGGTGGCAGGGCTGGGCATTCGGCAGGCTGTCACCCGCGAAAAATGGCTGCATCAGGGCCGCATGCGCGAACCAGATTGACGCATACCGAAAGAAACTTGCCAATCGCCTGCGTATCACATGGCGCTCGCCAGACAGGTCAGATTGCGCCGAAATTGAAATCGGAGCGGCCAATTCGCTTGAAGGCGATGGCACGGGCCGTATCTCCACGGCGATGATCCACAACCACAATTCGTTCGACACCTTTAACGCTTTGGTAACAGACGCCGCCAGACACCACTAGCCGCCAGGGACCGCCCGTGGCTTGGGTGAGGAGTTTGCCGTTGAGTGTGTCCGCTAAAAGGACGGGCGTCTTGCGGAGGTCATCAAGGGCGAGTACTGTGACAAACTCGGCGGCTCCAACTTCGACGAATCGGCCACCGGCGACGGGGTTGGCCAGACGGATTAGGTCACCCAGCCGGTAGCCGGACCAAGCTTGGTCCGGACGGCTCCAGCCTTCAAGACAAACAAAATCTTCCACCCGTTGAATGCGTTGAACTTGAGCTAAGTCCTCGGGGATGCTTACGGCGCGTGTTACCAACCCCGTTATCGCGATGGACATCTATTGCGCCCCCGTGCTCGGCTGTTCCAGAGTGAGATTTTGCTTTTTCTTTTGCTGTCGGTTGTATAGCCATTTTTTCAACGGATCATAATAACGGTCGGCCACCCGCTCCTTTAACGGGATGATTGCATTTTCGGTAATGTGAATGCCTTGCGGGCAAACTTCGGTGCAGCATCCAGTGACATTACACATGCCAACCCCGGCATCGCCGTGCAAAAGCGGTAGGCGATCCTCGACATCCTCTGGATGCATTTCGTAAGATGCAATCAAAGTCATAAAGCGCGGGCCATAGTATTTGCCAAACTGTTGGTGTTCACGCAACACGTGGCAGGTATCTTGGCAAAGGAAACATTCGATGCACTTATGGAATTCTTTGACCCGTTCGATGTCCTCAGGATACATGGTGAACGGCGCCTCATGCCGTGGCTTGAAGGGCGGGATGGTTTTGGCCACTTCATAGTTCCATGACACGTCGCTTACCAGATCCTTGATAAGGGGGAACGCTTTCATGGGCGCGACGGTAAAGGGTCCACTGAACTCGTCCACGCGGGTTTTACAAAGCAACCGCGGACGGCCGTTAACTTCGGCTCCACAGGAGCCGCAGTGGGCCGCCTTGCAATTCCAGCGGACCGCTAAATCCGGCTCTTCGTGCTCCTGCACCCACCGTACCGCGTCAAGCACAACCATGCCGGGCTCATACGGCACCCGATAACTGTGGGATTCTTGCTCCCCCTTGACGGTGCCCCGCATAATACGAAGGTCAATCGACTCTTGCTGTTCCGTCTGGTTGGATGTTTCATCTGGTGCTGTCGCCACACGCTCGCCTCCTACGCAGGTAAAAAGTACTGACGATTTCAGCATCTATGGTAGCCAGCCGGGAAGGTTCGGGGTGTGACCTCCGTCACAGTTTCATGATTCGGGTGAGGGGGTCGTGACTTATATCACAGATTGGGCGCGTCTGGTGCTGTTTAATGCCTGCGAGGCTCGCGCCCAATGAAAGGAGCGGTTACATGGCCATCATCGGGGAACTCGGCGGAAGCCGTATCGTGGATGCCGGCCGAAAAGAGTCTGGTGAATCTATTCAGGTACCGGCCGGGCGTCAAGCGCTTTGGCTAATCGACGGCCAGGCCGAGTGGCAGCCACATGCTGGCGCCCCCGTGTTCTTGGAGCCCGGCGAGGAAGTTCCGGTATTGACCGGACCGGGGTCTGTGCAGTTTCTCCGGACATCGCATTTCGTTAGGCTTCAAGCATGGGATGAAATGGGATTTGACCTGCGGGCGGCGGCGTACCGCGCGCTCATGGAGTCGCGCAACCAGGGAGTCGGGCAAGCGTTGGCGGCCCAGCTCCCGCTTCAAGCGGGGCAAATCTGGGTAGATATGGGGACAGGAACTGGGGCAATGGTACAGGCGCTGCAGGAACGGGCGGCGGAGCGCGGTCCGATATGGATCCTTGGCATCGATCGGGCGTCGCGGATGGTTGAGGAGGCCGGCCGCCACGTGAGCCCCGAGGTGCCGGTTTGGTATGTGGTGAACGATCTACTGGCGGTCACCTGGCCTGAAGGGACGTTTGATGGGATTACCGCGCTGCTTTTGCTTCATTTGGTAGAAGACATTGACCATCTTCTAGCGCAAGTGTACCGCGCCCTGAAGCCTGGCGGGCGGTTTGCCTATGCCGTCAGTTCAGACAAAAATCCGTTCGTTCACATGATTATGCGCCAGGTAGAGGGCCCTGGCGTTTTCTTCAAACGAGGGCAGGCCAAAATTCGCCAAAGGGTGCTCAACGCCGGCTTTCAGATTGAGCGAACGGAGAGTTACCAAGACGAGATTGCGCTTGACACCCCTCAAGCTATGCTCGAGCTGATTAGCAGCATTGGCGGGCCAGCCAGCCGCGGCATCAGATCCGATATCACACCGCCGCCTTCTGTCG
Source organism: Bacillota bacterium (assembly GCA_021820965.1). Taxonomy (GTDB): domain Bacteria; phylum Bacillota; class Sulfobacillia; order Sulfobacillales; family Sulfobacillaceae; genus Sulfobacillus_B. The sequence goes on from JAKACZ010000019.1 coordinate 17,967, forward strand.
CGCGCGTTTTTGACCTGGTCTGGGCACGAAAACCCGGTGCCACTGAGGAGGCATGAAAGTTGGACATCGTGCGCGACCGCTTCAATCGGCCCTTGCAGGATCTGCGGATTTCTCTCACCGACCGCTGTAACTTCCGCTGCGTGTACTGCATGCCCAAAGAGGTCTTTGGCACTCCAACGCACTTCATGCCGCCTGAGGACGCGATGACCCGGCAGGAAATTGTCACGTTAGTGCGGGCGCTAAGCGGACTGGGCGTCCGCAAGGTGCGGCTAACCGGCGGCGAGCCGCTTTTGCGCCAGGACATTGTTCCGTTGGTCCGTGATCTGGCCGGGATTGCCGACATTGACGATATAGCGCTGACCACCAACGGGTCTACTCTCACCCGCGCTCGCGCCCGGAGTCTTAAAGAGGCGGGCTTGCACCGCATTACCGTTAGCATTGACTCCCTCGACCCGGAACGTTTTGGCCGCATCAACGGTGTGGGCTTTGCGCCCGATCGGGTGCTGGAAGCCATCGATAACGCCGCCGAGGCCGGTTTGGCCCCGGTTAAAGTCAACGTGGTTGTGAAGCGGGGACTCAATGACATGGACATTGTGCCGTTGGCCGAACACTTTCGATTCAGCGGGCATACGGTGCGGTACATCGAATACATGGACGTGGGCACGTCCAACGGGTGGTCACGCAAGGACATCGTGCCTGCCGCCGAGATTCTGCAGAGGCTGTCCAGTCGGTGGCCCCTGCATCCGGTGGAGCCCCTATACTACGGCGAAGTGGCGTCGCGGTATGCCTACGATGACGGAGCCGGCGAAATTGGAATCATTGCCTCGGTGACGCGGCCGTTTTGCCGACAATGTACTCGTGCCCGACTATCCGCCGACGGCCGCCTGCTCCTTTGCCTCTTTGCCGAACACGGCACTAATCTCCGGGATATGCTGCGCAATGGCGCCACCGAGCAGGACATTATGAATACGGTGCGGCAACGGTGGGAAGGGCGCGAGGATCGGTACTCCGAGCTGCGAAATGGGAATCCCCGCGCTTCAAAGCGACTCGAAATGTTTCAAATCGGCGGATAATGTATTACTATGTCCACATTCATTAAAACGTGGACACATCGGGAGCGTGACGATGATCACAGTCTCGGCCGTGACGTTCGCCGATTCTAGTCTCGGTGCGATATATTCACCTGAGGTTCCACGATCGTGATTGCTTCTGCCGAATGGTATTGAAGCTTGACTTTGCGCTTCTTGGGGGAAGGGTGTGACTCTGTGTCGGGACCTGCGTTGCGAGGGGTGGAATCGCATCACGCCATTCACCAGACTGCCTGGTACGAAGCCGAGGAAGCGCTTGAGGCGGCCGAGACGCTTAACGTCGCCTCGGATGGCGCCCGCTTTGCCCGAGTAGCGGAAGTGTTTTTAGAGGTGGTGGAGGCTCGGATTTTGGCGCATGCGGCCGAGGAGGAAGCAGGACTTTACCGCGAGTGGCTCGAGGCTGACGACGGCTTGCGGTCAGCTGTTAACTCGCTAATGCTTGAGCATGACACGCTTCGCCATTTGGCGCTCGCCGTCGAAGCAGCGATGGTGGAAAAGGAGCATGATGCCGCCTTGTCCCGGATGCGTGAATTCTTAGAGGCGTCGGCTGCCCATTCGCGCCATGAGGAAGATGTGCTTCGCGACCGGCCCCTGAGCAGGAAAGAGACGTCGTTATGAACACGCCGCTGCGCTGGGCCTATCCCATAAGCTACAAGCGCCTAGAATCCTTCGCCAGAGAAGCGGGGGTCCACTCCTATGAATATCAGGCTCTGGTCGATACGGCGGTGTTGCCAGAGCCGTTGGTGATTCTCCAGCGGGGTGGGGATGAGTGGACTTGCGCCTTTTCGGCCGATGACCTAGCCCAGGCAGCGGAGCCGGTTTTGGCTTTTTTTGCCGACGCGATGCGCGCCATGGCCGAATCGGCGGAAGCCGCGTACAAAGATTTCATGCATCAACGCGAAGTGTAGGCTTGTTGAAAGGAGGCGTGAGATTTGGCCGAAATGCAGCCAGGGGACGCTTTTTCGGGTCATCCGATTAATGATGACGACCGTGCTGATCTCATCGCGCTCTTGAAGATGCGGTTCGGCGAGGTGCCCGCTGATGTTATGGCATCCATCGCGGCGATTGAGGATTTTAGCCAAATCGACCATCTGATTATAGTGGCTGCCAACGCGGCCGGATGGGATGAGTTCCTCGCCGAAGTGCGCCAGCCGGGGTTTCGCATCGTGGGACAAGGGTTTGATCCATTGAGCGAGGTATCGCGGAAAGCAGATAAAAGGGGAGGAAACGATGGCCAATAAACGCAATGCGCTATTGCGATCAGTCGATTATCTAAAGCGTGGTCAGCGTCTCAACCAAGATTGGAGCGAGGAAAATGTCCGGTCCCGCGAGTGGGAGGACGTTTATCGCGGGCGGTGGCAGCATGACCGGGTGGTGCGCTCCACCCACGGTGTGAACTGCACCGGCTCCTGCAGCTGGAAAATCCATGTCAAGAACGGCATCGTCACCTGGGAAACCCAGCAAACCGATTATCCCTCCTTGGGCGACAACGTCCCCGAATACGAGCCCCGCGGGTGTCCCCGAGGCGCCAGCTATTCGTGGTACCTCTATAGTCCCGGTCGAGTCAAGTATCCGTATGTGCGTGCCGAACTATTGTCGGCCTGGAAAGAAATCCGGGCGCACCAGGATAACCCGCTGACAGCTTGGCGCACGCTGGTAGGCGATGCGGGCAAGCGCCAAGCCTACCAGAACGCGCGAGGCAAGGGTGGCTTTGTCCGCGCCGATTGGGACACCATCAGCGAGATGATCTCCGCCGCCATGCTCGACACGGCTAGGACCTACGGCCCGGACCGAGTGGGCGGGTTTAGTCCTATTCCCGCCATGTCTCAGGTAAGCTTCGCGGCCGGTTCGCGGTTTCTGTCGCTAATGGGCGGAACTATGGTTAGCTTCTATGATTGGTACGCAGACCTGCCGCCGGCATCCCCGCAAATTTGGGGGGAACAGACCGACGTGCCGGAGAGTGCTGATTGGTACAATGCCAGCTATTTCATCATCTGGGGCACCAACCTGCCAATGACGAGGACGCCGGACGCCCATTTTATGGTCGAGGGACGCTACAACGGCACCAAGGTGGTTGGCGTTAGCCCCGACTATGCCGAGTACGTGAAGTTTGCGGATGTCTGGCTTCCCTGTAAGGCGGGCACGGATGCGGCGCTGGCGATGGCTATGTCTCATGTCATCTTGAAGGAGTTTTATGTCGACCATCCCACCCCATATTTTCTGGAGTACGCCAAGACCTACACAGATCTGCCCTTTTTAGTGACGCTTACGCCAAACGGCGATACCTGGACGGCGGATCGCTTTCTTAACGCCCAAGACATAGGGCTGGAGGTGGAGGAGGCGGATTGGAAGACTGTGGTGTGGGACGAAAACAGCCAATCGCCCCAGATTCCCAATGGTAGCTTAGGGTACCGCTGGGACGGCCAGCACAAGTGGAACCTTCGGCCGGAGAACCCCGACGGCATCTTGCTAAACCCGCTCTTATCGTTTATTGAGGCGCCGGATCAGGTACTCTCAGTGTCCTTCCCCAATATGCAGGCAGGCCAGGCCCAGCCGTTTGTCCGCGGGCTGCCGGCCCGGCGGTTGACCAACGGCCGCGGGGAGGATCTCTGGGTGACCACGGTGCATGACTTGATGATGGCCCATATGGGCGTCGGCCGGGGACTTCCCGGGGACTATCCCGTAGATTATGACGATGACACGGCTTATACTCCCGCCTGGCAAGAGGCCATTACCGGCGTCGACCGAAAACTCGCCATCCGGGTAGCTCGGGAGTTTGCCGAAAATGCGGCCAGGACCCGAGGCCGTTCCATGATTGCGCTAGGTGCGGGCACCAACCACTGGTACCACAGCGACCTCATCTATCGCACCATTATCAACCTGGTGCTATTGACGGGCAGCCAAGGCGTTAACGGTGGCGGGTGGGCCCACTACGTTGGCCAGGAAAAGGTGCGGCCGCTGGAGGGTTGGAGTACTCTGGCGTTCGGACTCGATTGGAACCGGCCGCCGCGGCAGCATGCCGGAACGGCGTTCTTCTATTTTGCCACCGATCAATTTCGATACGAGGAGCCGACCTCGAAGCTACCGGGTATTCCAACCTCAGGCCGGTTTCGCGACGCTCACCCGGCAGACATGGCCGCGTTGGCCTCGCGGCTGGGATGGCTGCCGGCGTATCCGCAGTGGACCCAAAATCCGCTTCAAGTCGTGGACCAAGCCCGAAAGGCTGGAGCCGCCGATGCTTCGGAAATTGTGCAGTATGCGGCCGATAGGCTGGTCAGCGGGGAATTGGAATGGGCTGTGGAAAATCCTGACGATCCCCGCAATTTTCCCCGTGTCTTCTTCGTCTGGCGCTCCAATCTCTTGGGCGCAAGTGGCAAGGGCCACGAATACTTCTTAAAGCATATGCTCGGGGCCGCTGGGCACGTCCTTGGGAATCCCCGCGAGTCATGGCAGCCCGAGACCGTCAAGACACCCGACCGCATTCCCGAGGGTAAGGTGGATTTGCTGGTGGATGTGGACTTTCGCATGACCTCCAGCGGACTGTACGCCGATATTGTGCTACCGGCGGCGACCTGGTACGAGAAGCACGATCTGAGCAGTACCGACATGCACCCGTTTGTGCATCCATTCAACCCAGCAGTCGCGCCGCTCTGGGAGTCGAAGAGCGATTGGGATACCTTTCGCACCCTGGCGGACGCATTTTCCCGCATGGCCGCCCAGTACCTGCCCGCGGTGGACGATTTGGTTATGGCGCCGCTGCAGCATGATTCGCCCGGAGAAATCGCCCAGCCTCACGGCAAGGTTCGCGATTGGCGCCGCGGCGAATGCACGCCGGTGGTTGGTAAAACCATGCCCAATATCGTGCTGGTGCATCGCGACTACTCGCACCTGGTTGATCAAATGACGACGCTGGGTCCACTAGCGGAAGAGGCGCTCGTCACCAAGGGCATCCGCATCGACGGACACGCCGCGGTGGCCGAGCTCAAAGAGCGCGTCGGCGTGTCAAAACGTGAAGGCCCAGGCCATGGACGGCCGTCGTTATGGGCGGGCAAGCAGGCGGCGGAAGCTATCTTGACATTATCGGGCCCCACCAACGGCCACCGGGCCGTCGAGGAATGGCGGGCACTGGAAAAGACCACCGGATTACCGCTGATGGAGGCCATCCGTGGACGCGAGGATACCGCTTATCGATTTGAAGATCTTACCGCGCAGCCTCGACTGGCGCTCCCGGCACCGGTCTGGTCCGGCCTGGAGGGCGAGGGACGCCGCTACTCGCCGTTTACCGCCAACGTGGATTACAAGATTCCCTGGCGCACCTTGACCGGCCGGCAGCACTTCTATCTTGACCACGAAGTGATGCTGGACTATGGCGAAGGGCTGCCCATTTATCGTCCCCCGAACGACGCGCCTCCATTTGCCGCGGGGGATATCCGCCAGGATGCTGCGGACGTGTCTACGGCCGTCTCTGTGCGCTACCTCACTCCGCATCAAAAATGGGGAATCCATTCCACTTATGCAGATACCCCCCGCATGTTGACCCTGTTTCGCGGTGGACAAACCGTCTGGATGAGCGTGGAAGACGCCGATGCCATCGGCATCAAAGACAACGATTGGATTGAGGTGTTCAATCGCAATGGCGCCATCGTGGCCCGGGCGGTGATCTCGCACCGGATTCCGAAAGGCGTGGCGATGATGTACCACGCCCAGGATCGGACCGTCGGCGTCCCCAAGAGCCTCGTCACCGGGGACCGCGGCGGCACGCACAATAGCGTGACGCGCATCATCCCGAAAGGTACGCACATGATTGGCGGGTACGGACAGCTCAGCTATAGCATGAACTACTACGGTCCGACGGGACACCAGCGAGATGTATTGGCGTGGATTCGTCCCCTGAAGGAGGTCGACTGGCTTGAAGATTAAAGCGCAGATCGCCATGGTCATGAACCTCGATAAGTGTATCGGGTGCCATACCTGCAGCGTCACCTGCAAAAATACTTGGACTAACCGCCCTGGTACCGAATACATGTGGTTCAACAATGTCGAGACGCGCCCCGGCCCGGGATATCCCCAGGAATGGGAAAACCAGGATCGCTATCGCGGCGGCTGGGTTGTGTCCGGTGGGAAACTCAAGCTCCGGGCCGGCGGGCCCTTGTCTAAGCTGGCCCATATCTTTTATAATCCGGACCTTCCAACCATCGACGACTATTATGAACCGTGGACCTACGATTATCAGACGCTGGTCGATAGTCCCAAGCGAAACCATCAGCCCGTCGCCCGGCCGCATTCGCTATTAACCGGGGAAGTGATGGAAAAGCCAGTGTGGGGTCCAAACTGGGACGATGACCTGGCCGGAGGCCCGGAAATTGCTCCCCGGGACCCTAACCTCAAGGATCTGACCCAGCATGTGGCCTTTGAGTACGAGCAAGCGTTCATGATGTACCTGCCGCGGATCTGTAATCACTGCCTCAATCCCGCGTGCGTGGCCGCATGCCCTTCAGGAGCGATGTATAAGCGGGAGGAAGACGGCATCGTGCTGGTGGACCAGGACGCCTGCCGCGGCTGGCGGTTTTGCGTCAGCGCCTGCCCGTACAAGAAAGTGTATTTCAACTGGAATACACACAAAGCGGAGAAGTGCAACTTTTGCTACCCCCGTATCGAGGCGGGCCTCCCCACGGTATGCTCTGAAACCTGCGTGGGACGGATCCGCTACTTGGGACCCATTTTATATGACGCCGACCGAGTTATGGCCGCGGCCTCGGTGGAGAACCCCCAGGATGTCTATGAGGCGCAGCTTGGCGTCTTTCTCAACCCTAATGACCCGGACGTGATTCGCGAGGCGCGCAATCAGGGGATCCCGCAAGCGTGGATTGAGGGGGCGCAGAATTCCCCCGTATACAAAATGGCGATTGAGTGGAAGATCGCCCTGCCGCTCCATCCGGAGTACCGGACGCTACCCATGGTCTGGTACGTGCCGCCGTTGAGCCCGATGATGAACCATCTCGCCAACGAAGCTAGCATGGCGACCGACGCCTATCTCACGGCCGTTGACAGCATGCGCATCCCCATGGAATATCTGGCCTCGATCTTGGCGGCGGGGGATGTTGGGCCGGTCCGGCGGTCGCTGCTGCGGCTGACGGCAATGCGCGCGGCGATGCGGGAAAAGAACTTGGGAAGCGAAGGCGACGGGTTGTCGTCCAGCCAGTTGCTGAAAGAAGCTGATTTGGCAATCGATCAGGTGGAAGCCATGGCCCGATTGCTAGCCGTGGCCAAACACGAAGAGCGCTTTGTCATCCCCACCGGCAACCGTAATCATGACGAAAACCTGGAATACGCCCAGGGGGCCTGCAGCTTGGAGGAACTCGCACCGCCGGAAGGCGTGATGGCCCCGAAACGGCTAATTCAGTTGAAGCAAAGTGGTGTGAGCTAGAAAAGGAGGCGGCTCGATGACAGACGAGAAACGTCTGGTGCTGAAGATTGCCTCGGGGCTCTTAGACTACCCCGGTCAAGCGGCATTTTGGCATCGCATGGCGGAGCGTGAGTCCCTAGCAGCGGAGCTTGATGTCCGGCTTGGCGCGATAATCGAAGCGTTTCGCCAGGTCGGGCCGCTCGAACTGGAAAAGTTATATGTTCAGGCCTTCGATTTCGATGCCAAGAGTTCGCTATACGTCACGGCCCATGAGCTGGGGGATTCCCGCGATCGCGGGCAGGCCTTAATCGAGCTCACCGAATTATACCGCCGGGCGGGCTACGAGGTGCCTGACAACCAGTTGGCTGACTTTTTACCCATGATGTTGGAGTTGGCCGCGGTTCACCCCGACATGATGACACCGCCGCTGACCGAGCGAATGACCCAGGTTGCGAAGCAAATAGCCGAGCATTTAGGCCAGGGTCATGCTTACCGGTCATTGTTCGAGGTGATTCAGGATGCGCTGGGACTAAGGATGACCATGGCATCACCGAGCGTGGACGAGAATCCGGACCTGGCCGATCTGCCCTATCCCATCGAATACCAATAGTTGGTCCGACTCAGGAGGGAGTGTGTCATGAATCAATTTTGGTGGCTGATCTATCCATACCTCACGCTTACCGTCATGATTGTAGGCAGCGTCTATCGCTATGCCCACAACCCTATGAGCTGGGGTTCGCGGTCAAGCGAATTGTTAGAAAAACGGTGGTTGAAATGGGGCAGCCAATTGTTCCATTGGGGCATCCTGCTGGTCATTATCGGGCATGTCATGGGGCTTTTGGTTCCGCTTAGCGCCTACCAGGCGATGGGTATTTCGTCCAAGTTCTATCATGAGAACGCTGACATCTTAGGTGCCATTGCCGGAATGATGACCTGGGTGGGACTTGTTATCCTGCTTTTGCGACGGTTTGGGAACATCCGGGTGCGGCGCAACTCCTCCCTCTCCGACTTTGTGGCCTTAGTGTTGTTGTTTATTGTCGTGACCACCGGTAACCTGGTTACGATTGTCCGCAACAACCTGGTTGGCCCGTACGAATACCGGGCCACTGTGGGCCCCTGGGTTAGAGGACTCTTTGTGTTGCATCCTAACGTCTCGCTGATGGCCCATGTGCCGTTGATGTTCCAAATCCATATTATCCTCGCGTTCTTGCTCTTTGCCGTTTCTCCGTTCACGCGGTTGGTGCATATTTGGAGCCTTCCATTGGCGTATTTGCGGCGAGCGCCGATTCAATACCGAGATCGGGAGCAGTATCGTTACCGTCGGTCGGTATGATGCACGATGGCTTGGTGAGGGCGGGTGCGAGCCTAGGGGCATGGCTCTCAATAGTATGACGCGTGACAATAGAGGCGGCCGCGATGAGGTGCACAACGGGTTAGATCTGGCCGTGACCCATCATCCAATCTGCAGCAGCCTAAGGTGTTGCGGACAAGCATTTTGGACCAATACATCGTGAAGCCTCGGCACCAGGCAAATCTTTCGCGGCCGGCAAGCGATCCAAAAAGTCTTTCCGATGGCCTATCTGCCGTATGCGTCAGGAGGGAACTCGATCCAATGTCAATGAACGATACGCCCATGAACCGTCCGCCGTGGCTTAAGGTTAAGGCGACACCGGGACCCAATTACAAGCGCCTAAAAGCCATCATGCGTGGTAATACGTTGCATACGGTGTGCGAGGAAGCCCACTGCCCCAACATTTTCGAATGTTGGGAGCAGGATCGGACCGCCACCTTTATGATTTTGGGGGATACCTGCACCAGAAACTGCCGCTTTTGTGCCGTCCGCAGCGGACGGCCGGGCGGCTCAGTCGATTGGGAGGAGCCGGACCGCGTCGCTACGGCGGTTATGGACATGCAGCTCACCCATGTCGTCATTACCAGTGTTGACCGAGACGATTTGCCCGACGGCGGTGCCGCAATCTTTGCCGCCACCGTACGGGCGATTCGCGCGAAGGCACCCGGCTGCCAGGTGGAGCTCTTGATTCCGGACTTTGCCGGAAATTGGGAGGCGTTGGAGCAGGTCGTGAGACAGCGCCCGGAATTGTTGGATCACAACATCGAGACTGTGCGGCGGATGACCCCGCGGGTACGATCTAAGGCCACGTATGCTCGTTCACTAGAGTTGTTGCGTCAGGCTAAGGCGCTGAATCGGCAGCAGCGAACCAAATCCAGCATTATGGTGGGAGTCGGCGAGACGTGGGACGAAATTCTGGAAACGCTTGACGATTTGCGCACCGTTAACGTAGACATTGTAACCATTGGCCAGTATTTGCGACCGACGTCGAAGCAAATGCCAATGACGCGCTTTTACACGCCGGATGAATTTGCCCGGCTTCGCGAAGAGGGGATGCGGCGCGGTTTTTTGCACGTAGAATCCGGGCCTTTGGTACGCACTTCCTATCACGCAGCGCGGCAGGCGCGCGAGGCCGCCACCCGATGAGGAGGCGGTCCACGGCCTTTGGTCCGCGCGCAGGCGTTGCATTGAACCTCTGAACCTTGATGGGTCCTTTAAAGCCGTGGCCTGTCGGCGTCTGTGACAAGATATTTCTTCGTGCGGGACCCACAGATCTGGGTCTCGCCAGGTGGTGAAACCCTTCGAACCAGGCAGCTTTCGCAAGGAAACTGCTTAATTCCGACAAATCGGCGTGATTAACGATGCAAAGTACTGAGCGGAGCCCCTTGCATTGAGGTCAGACTGGGAACTTCCTCCCACTGTCGGTCGTCTAAGGAGCCGAGGTGTGCAACGCTGCGCACTGGAATTCCTCCCCCACGTCTAAGAATTTCGGTTCGTGGGCGCGACCCTTACGACAGGGGCCATGTGTGGCCCATCATTAAGGGTAGGGCTTGCCAGGGATGAAATAATGCATAATCACATGAACTCTCCCGCCTGGCCTCTACGCGGCCGAGGCGAGGGTTTCCGGGATCGCTCCGCCAGCACTCGCTGTAAAACTCGCCGAAATGTACCGTAAGACTCTGAGCTACACGGGGCGGATTGAACACCTTGATAGGCAAGTAGTACACCCAAAGAGGCGGCCGAGCTGTACGGCATCGGGAGCCACTTGGTCCTAGTCACTCGGGTTCACAATGGCAAAATGCCAATGATCTTTCCATTTCCCATTGATGCGCACGTTCTTCTTGGACAGTTCCTCCTTTTCGAATCCTACCTTTTCGAGGACCCGAATGGAGGCGATGTTATGGGGCATGGCGCCGGCTTCGGTGCGGGTAATTTTAATACCCGAAACGCATAGTCCAATACCAGCCGAACTGCTGCTGTCGTGAATTCGCGACCGTTGTGGGCCTGGTTCGAGGGAGTACCCCAACTAACCTGATTACAGCGAACCGCGGACGACTTCCGTCAAGGACACTGTTCCTATCAACTCATCGAAATTCCGCAATAACACACCCCAAACATACGCCTCGTCATGTTGTTGACGTTCTGCACCCAATCGTATCGACCGCTGTTGCTAGTCCGGTGTGTAAAACTCGTCCGGTCGTGTCTCGATATAGGGCTCGAGTCACTTTACACGATATACGTGCCTGGTGCAGATTCGCCCCCAATAGCTCCCCAGCAGATCCCGGTGCGAACTCCACCTTTGGCATCCGAACGGCTCGCATCATACATAACTGTAAATGGTCCGGTGAGAGGTGGTCAACGAATGCCCTTGAGGGTCGGCGTATTGTTTGGCGGTCAATCGGAAGAGCTCAACCCTCTGTGGGCTGAGCGGAATTTACGGCGTGGACGATGAGAAAATGCGGCCTGGTCATGAGGTCCACATATTGATCGGCGCGGTCGGGGAACTGCTCGAGAAATTCCGGTCGTGATATTGATCACCGCATTTTCGTGCGCGACGCGCAATGTTAGATGCGTAGAGTGCTCGCGCTCCTTGCCGTTTACGGTGGGTGTGGAGCGGATAACTTTCTGCCATGTTGGGATGGGGATGGTGCAAGAATGGGGTAACCATCACAGCGCCACAACTGCTCCGTCGGGCACAAGGCCAATTACTGACTGTTTTCCATCCTAGCCAAGTGAAATTTGGCGAACCCTTAAGTCGGCATACCTATATTAAGACGGGCGGACCAGCTGACATTGCTGTATTTCCAACCGATGGCGACCAGGTGCGTGCGGCCGTGCTGACGGCTAAGCAGCTCGGATTGCGCCATTGGCTCCTTGGAAATGGCTCAAATATCCTGGTCCGAGATGGCGGATTGCGAGGGCTAACTATTATATTGACAGGGCTCTCAAAAATGCGCCGAATTGAACAGACAGTGGTTGCACAGGGCGGTGTCGGCGTCATCCAACTCGCTCAATTCGCGCTACAGCATCAGTTGAGGGGCTTGGAATTCGCCTGCGGGATTCCAGGCACGGTGGGCGCCGGCATTCGGATGAATGCCGGAGCCTATGGCGGGCAAATGTCCGACGTGTTAGCACGAGTTCGGGTGATGGACGGAGAAGGCGAGGAACATATGCTAAGCGCCGCCGCTTTAGGCCTGACGTATCGTGACAGTGCTGTTGAGACCCGAGGATGGATTGTATTGGAGGCCCTCTTTCCGTTGGCGTTTGACGACGGAAAGGCGATTCAGGAACGGATGGATCATTACACACACCGGAGGCGATCCAAACAACCTCTGAACTATCCGTCATGTGGCAGTGTCTTCAAACGCCCTCGCTACGGCTTCGCCAGCCAGATGATCGAGGAGTCTGGGCTTAAGGGGGTGCGCGTTGGTGGTGCTCAAGTATCGACTAAGCACGCCGGATTCATTGTCAACTTAGGGGGCGCTTCGACCTCCGATTACCTGGCGTTAATTCACTTGGTTCGGACGACGGTGCAGAAACAGCACGGGGTCGAACTGGAATTGGAAGTTAAGGTAATTGGGGATGAACTGTCGCCAGCGACAGGAGGATCCGGGTGAGTCCCTTTGGTTCATCCCCAAAAAGTGCGTCCTTAATCCTGTTGTACGGGAGCTTCCAAAAGTTCGGCCAAATCCCGAACCGGCAGCGTTCCCGATTCTTCCGTGACGCCGTCGGTCAGCATGATGAGGCAATACGGACAGCCGGTGATAAGCTGGTCGGCGCCGACGTCCAGCGCCTCGCGCGAACGGTTCCGGTTAATTCGGGTTCCAGTTCGTTCTTCCATCCACATACGTCCTCCCCCGGCTCCACAGCAAAAGCCGTTTTCACGGTGGCGGGGCATTTCTTTAAGTTCCAGTCCACTACCGGAAATGATGTCCCGGGGCGCGTCATAGATGCCGTTGTGCCGCCCCAGGTAGCACGGATCGTGATAGGTTGCCGACAGCGTGTCGTCCGGCTTAATCGGGCGCAGTCGGCCTTCATTCAGCAGTTCCTGCAGAAACTGGCTGTGATGATAGACTTTGAAGTTGCCGCCTAATGCCGGATATTCGTTGGCGAAGGTGTTAAATCCGTGTGGGCAGCAGGTCACGATCGTGGTCACGCCTGCCTCTTGCAGCGTTTCGATGTTTTGGGCGGCCATGCTCTGGAAGAGGTATTCCTGACCCATCCGGCGCGCGGGGTCTCCCGTGCATCGCTCCAAACGACCCATGACACCCACGTCCACTCCGGCATCGCGCATCAATTGCACGGTGCGAATGGCTGCGCTCCGGGCCCGAGGATCGAAACTTGCCGCGCATCCCACCCAATAGATGACCTCGGGCTTATCGCCTTTTGACACATCCTTGACGCCGGCCTCTTCCGCAAAGGTGTACCGACCCTCCTCGGGCAGACCCCAAGGGTTGCCGGCTCCTTCCATACCGCGAAACGCCCGATTGACATCGGTCGGGACTTGACCCTGCGTCAATACTAGATCCTGGCGCATAGGAATAATTTTGTCCAGGTGGTTGTTGTCAACCGGACAGGCATGAATACAGGCTCCGCAGGTGGTACAGTCCCATAGTGCTTCTTCGCTGATAACCTCGCCGGCCAAGGTTTGATTGGCTGCCGCCATTTCATCCACAGAGGCGGTACCGCCGGCGGCCTCTCTTGAAACGCGATCCATCTGATGGCGAAGGTCAATCATCAACTGCATGGGTGAGAGCACTTTGCCGGTTTGATGGGCCGGGCAGGCATCGTCACAACGCCCGCACTGAACGCAGGAATAGGGGTCCATCATGTCTTTCCAGGTCATGTCGCGCACGGTACTGAGGCCATAGTGGTCGGCGTCTTCGTCCGTGAAGTCAATGGGGATAATGGTCCCGCTCAGCTTTTTGGGGCGCAGGAAGACATTAAACGGGGCGACCACCAGGTGAAAATGTTTCGAGTAAGGAAGGTATACCAAGAACCCTAGTTCGGCGAATAACTTTACCGCGTTGAAAGCTAACCCCAGCGAAGGCGTATGGGTGTAGGACGCTAATAGGTGATGCCAAATCCACTGACCCAAGGGTGCGTATCCGCTGACGAGGTGGTGGGATAGGCCCCACGCTTCACGAAACAGATCGGCTAGCACGATAACAATAATTAATAGAAGAATTACGGCAGCGTCCGCATTGCGCTTGAGCCGTGGCGTTCGCATCCCATAACGCTTGAATAAGGCCATCAGCGAGGCCAATATCACCAAACCCGCGGAGATGTCATCGACCGGTGTCAACCACACGGCGAGCCACCCGGGCATCGGTGCATGACTCATCCACACCCCTTGCCACAGGAACCACAAGGTATTGATGGTCAGAACGATAAAGCCCCAAAAAATCAAAAAGTGGGCGAGTCCTGAGTATCGGTCCCGGAATAGTTTTGTATGCAGTCCCACTTCCGTAACGATGTCGCCGGCACGGGGAAGCACCGGGCCCTCCACCCGGTACGGCTTGGCAAGAGACAACACGTAGCCCTTTTCCAACACCAACAGACCGAACCACAACAGAGAAAAGATGACGGTCAAGAGAAAAAAGAGGTGATAACTATTCACTTCGAGGCATCTCCTTTACGTTTCACCCGGGAATCGAGTGACCGTGCGGTTCGGTGTCGTTCGCTGTCGCCCCGAGATCGACAGGAAACTTCCCATTTAAGCTATTGTCGGAAACCCTGTTACATCTCTTGTATCCCATTGGTTAATGCGGAGTCAATGTCCGCCGTTCCGGGGGCGACCCGGTGCATCGCGAACACCCGGCTTGCCGGTGGACCACCGCCCAGCCCTCCTCTCTTTTATCCGGTTATCCGGTCATACAAGTTTAATCAGGTTTCCCGTCCGAAACCGTCCCCTCACGCAATCTGTGGGCAGAACGGGTCCGCCGCACCAGGCTATCACCGCGTCCAACCGTATGGTCTGGGGGGCAACCATAGCGTGCCTGCTGATCTCACTCTCCATCCCGGGTCGGATAGCCAGATCTCGCACACCGCTTAGGTGCCATTCGGGAATCTTCCGGGCAGCGTGGTGGTTGTCTTTCCATAGCGCATGCCTCAGTTGATAAGGGGTATAGCTCGGCGCTGGTCATCAGCAGGAACCGCCCTCAGCATATATTCATGCTGGGCGGAGGCAACCAATCTATTCCCCGCCGCGCCCGCCCTGTATCCACGCCCACTATCCGGGGAAGGCCGGGTTCTCTGCCCGATTAAGCGCTTGGTGCCCTCGCGAGCAGTCGCCGTACCCAGATTCTCTCAGTGAGAACCGTGAAAGGTGACGGACGGAGTTGTCGCTGTACCAGACACTACAAAATTATCCCACATGCCCATAGCCGCGTGCCCGGGCACTCCGCACGCTAAAGCGTAATGGCCTATTTTTGTTGCGGTAAAGCGGAAAGTCTGTGATAGGCCATACTGCGTTCCCTCGGTGGGGTCCGGTGTGGACGCACGGGGAAAGGTGACAGCTGTTACCGGGATGTTCATGGCGGTGTGCTCTTTAAAGGGCACAATCATCGCGGAGTGCGCCTGGGCTTCGTCTCTATTGATAAATCGTACCGCCACTCGCCAGCCTGCCGGTACTGTGACCGTCATCCGGCCTGATCCGTACCCGTTGAAATTCATCCCATTGTGCTCTCCGGCAAAGAGCTTCACGGCAACAGCCTTCTGCCCCGCATCTACCTGCAGCCAATGAGAAGGGCCGGCGGACGAGACTGGCGGTGTGCCGCAGGCCGCCAGAAGCCCCGTCAGCACCATTGCCGAGATTCCTATTAGGGGCCCCGCACGTCTCATGACTATCCATCCTCTCTCAGGTCTTATTTAGACTTTAGGGGCGGTGTGAGTGCGCCCGCATCGAATATCCCATATGCTCCTTTGCCCAATTGATTCATCGCATGGGAAACAAACGAGTACTGCCCAGCCTGATTGAACTCAAGTTGGATAAGCGCTCCATCCCCCGGCGCAATGGTGTAAGTTTGAACGCCGTATAGGTTGTTTCGGGGGTTACCGCTGGCCTGGACGTCGCGCAGCATGCTTCCCACGACGTGAAAAGCCGAAAATTCATTCGGGCCGGCATCGACAACCGCCACGGTGAAGGGTTTACTCACCGGTGCGGCGAGCGGGTTGGCGGCATATCGATTTGCCACCCCGTTGAACACCACATAGCGCGGAGGCGCATTGAGCACCGACGCCAGACTGTCGGGCCGGTAGAATTCGCTTTGCACCAATGTGTAAAGCGGTGGTTTCTGTCGCACTGGGGTGACCACTACGGCGCCGTACATACCTTGAGCGATGTGGAGCGGCATCGGACTAGACTCGCAATGGTACAAAAACACCCCGGGCTGGCTGGCCACAAA
This sequence comes from Bacillota bacterium, assembly GCA_021820965.1. Lineage (GTDB taxonomy): Bacteria > Bacillota > Sulfobacillia > Sulfobacillales > Sulfobacillaceae > Sulfobacillus_B. The sequence goes on from JAKACZ010000019.1 coordinate 34,218, forward strand.
GTGAAAGGTTTTTGAGTGGCCGGGAAGCACGGGCACAAAGTCCTGGTTGGGTGGAACCAGGGCCGAATGAAGGTCAATGGCGTGAGGCATTCGCGGGTCCAGGTTGTGAAGAGTCAAGGTGACGTGATCGCCGGCACGAAGATTAATTACGGGACCTGGCACCGTGCCGTCGAAGGTCCAGGCGGGAAAACGGACTCCGGCGGCGATGGTGACCTCCGTTTCCTCCGCGTACATTTGAATCATTACGTGGTTCCCGTTGCGAGTTATTGTCATCGGACGCGGCGCTTGGTTCAGCGGGCTGAAAACGGCCGATTGTCTCGAGGATTTCGAAGATTTGGCATGCTGGGGCGGCGCTCCACCAAATCCGCAGCCGGCCAACAACTCCGCCGCAAGCAATACTGCGCCCATCCTAGACAAACGAGCCGACGTGGGGAGGCCCTGCTTGAGGATCATCCTTTCACTCCCATCCATAAGGTCTCAGAAGATCTCGGCACTCCGGTCCGTATGGCTCCGTGAATCACGAATGCAGTATATCCGCCCTACGCAGGAACATTGTGACACTGGTCACAGTACGGCCGTCTAACACTTTCAGAGGTAAAATTTTTCGGGCTGCATCCAAAACTTGTCCTGATTCCTGGCTATTTTCGGGCGAGAGCGGGTGACAGTTGGATGGATGGTCGTGCCTTCTCTGCCAAAAATCGGGTCCGCGGTCAGACACTCGCTTAACCGGCACGATGCCGACCTCCCGGGACTCGCCACTAACATTTGTTGCCCGAGATCGTGATGCTCATCACAAATTGCTTGGCGCAAAACCTCCATCATTCGATTAGCGAATTAAGTTCCAGATAAAATATTGCAACAAGCTGAAGGGCGTATAACGGCCCCTGTCGATAGTAAAGCGAGGTGGATTTATGGTTTCCGATCCCTTAGTACCGGGGGAGTACCAATACGGATTTAACGACGGCGACGTTGGGGTGCTAAAGTTTGGGCGCGGTCTTCGCCGCGAGACGGTGGAAGAATTGTCTCGCATCAAGCGGGAGCCGAAATGGATGCTTGATTTCCGGCTTCATGCTTTAGACGTTTTTCTGAAAAAGCCTACGCCGCGTTGGGGCGCCGATTTGAGCGGGTTGGATTTCGACAATATTGTCTATTACGTCAAGCCGGCCGAAAACCAGGGTCGGACCTGGGATGATGTGCCTGACGCAATCAAGCAAACGTTCGAACGGCTTGGCATCCCCGAGGCGGAGCGCAAGTTTCTGGCAGGCGTATCAGCCCAATATGAGTCCGAGGTGGTCTATCACAGTATTCGCGACGACGTGCGCAGTCAGGGTGTCATCTTTTTAGACACCGACTCGGCTCTGCGGGAATTTCCCGACTTGGTTCGGGAGTACTTCGGCACGGTGATACCGCCCGAGGACAACAAGTTTGCCGCGCTGAATTCCGCCGTGTGGTCAGGTGGCTCGTTTGTCTATATTCCCAAGGGCGTCAATTGTGATGTGCCTCTACAGGCCTATTTCCGCATCAATTCGGAGAACATGGGGCAATTCGAGCGCACGTTGATTATTGCGGAAGAGGGGTCGTTCGGCCATTACGTGGAAGGTTGCACCGCACCTAGCTACAACAGCGAATCGCTGCATTCGGCGGTGGTGGAGATTGTGGTCAAGGACCAGGCGCGCATGCGCTACACCACAGTGCAAAACTGGGCGCCCAACGTATACAACTTGGTCACCAAGCGGGCGGTGGCTTATCGCGATGCCACCATGGAATGGGTCGATGGCAACTTCGGATCAAAGGTCACAATGAAATACCCGTCGGTGTACTTAATCGGCGAGGGCGCCAAAGGCATGGTTCTTTCCATCGCCGTTGCCGGTAAAGGCCAGCATCAGGATACCGGTGCAAAAATGATTCATGTGGCGCCCCACACGAGCTCGACCGTGGTGTCTAAATCGATCAGCCAGCATGGCGGAAAGACAACCTATCGCGGTTTAGTGCATTTTGCTCCGACCGCCGGCGAGTCCAAAGCCAACGTTCGGTGTGACACGCTTATTTTGGACGATAACTCGACGTCAGATACTATTCCTTACAGCGAGGTCTCGCTCTCAAACGTGGAGATGGAGCATGAAGCGACCGTGACCAAAGTCAGCGAAGAGGCATTGTTTTACTTGATGAGCCGCGGGCTAAGCGAGGAAGAGGCGACTCGCATGGTGGTTATGGGCTTTGTTGAGCCGTTCACCCGCGAGCTACCAATGGAATTCGCCGTGGAAATGAATCGCTTGATTAAGTTTGAGATGGACGGGGCCATTGGGTAGACGAATGGCTATTGGCCCCCTACCTACGGCGCGCATGGGTTAAGCTGCGCAAGGAGGGAGTTTCATGGGACTGATTTCAACGCAAGAAGACGTTGAAAAGAGCATCCTCTTTACCACCGTCGATAAAATGGTACGCTGGGCTCAAAAGTCGTCCATCTGGCCCGCCACCTTTGGTCTGGCATGCTGTGCCATCGAAATGATGAGCGTCACCGACTCGCGCTACGATATTGCCCGGTTTGGCTCCGAAGCGTTTCGCGCATCACCGCGACAAGCCGATCTCATGATTGTGGCTGGCCGCGTGAGCCAGAAAATGGCCCCGGTGCTTCGGACCATCTGGGAGCAGATGCCGGAGCCCAAGTGGGTGATTGCCATGGGAGCCTGCGCGTCATCCGGGGGCGTCTTTGACAATTATGCCATTATTCAAGGAGTTGATCACATCGTACCGGTGGATGTCTACGTCCCCGGGTGCCCCCCCACACCGGAAGCCTTGCTATTTGGCGTCTTAAAGCTTCGCGATAAAATTGCTATGGGATTACCGCCCAAATATATTGAGGTCAGCCGCCGCCAAGCAAAGGGCTGAAGTCAGAGGGCGCTCGTCACGCTCGAGCATTATTGCGCGCCAAAGGTAACGGTTGCGTGCCTTCACTGCAGGTTCACCTTACCGAGAGAAGGCACTTCCTTCTTTGTGCGTGAGAGGCGTGAAACAGGTCATGCCTGCCGGCGCAGACTCTACGCGTCACAACCTTCTTCTCACCATAACGGACCCACATAAAACCTTGTCTATCTTGCAATAGTAAAATGTGGATATGGAAGAATAGTTATCCATCGCCAAAGCGGGGAGATGCCACACGAATTTCCGGGTCACGGGGACCCTAAGCGCGTCCAAAATTACCTCATCGGAGCGGTTCTTGACCGTGCGATGGGGAAATGCGAGGGGTGGCTGGTCCTTCAACGCCTCCCGTACCATCGTCAGCGCATAAAGCGCACAAACTGCAACGCGAGAAGCAACAGATAGCCGACGCCCGCGACGCGGGCGGGCTTTTGCACAAAGAACGCATCCAAGTGGATCGGATCCTTGGTCCATCGGAATCCGTGTTCATTATGGTCTCCGACGTTTGATGCACAACCCTACCGTACTCGTGATGGTCGTCGCGGCATTCAATGCACGTAAACTTGAACTCGTGTGGCTCAAATGACATCGTTGGCATTATATAACTATTGCTTTTGTAATTCTTTATGACCGGATATATAGAGCGGTTTCGCGGGCCAGATAGACGCCGCGTGTGTGGAGACACTCTGCCAAGATCCGTTCAATCCGAGACAGCACCTCTTCCGACACCCATTCCGGATCGCAACCTCCCTGAACAAACTCTGACCCTCGGCGCATCAGCACCAGTGTGGCCGTTTGTCGAGAAGGGTACCCATTTTAGCGAAAATTGTAGTCGAAAAACATCTACAGAGCCATTCACCCCGATTGCTCAACTGGACCGGATGCGGGTGTCCGACTCATCCTTTCGGCGCAGCTTCTTCGCGTGGCGCTGGTCGCGGAGAATGGCCCGGTCGTGGCACGAGCACGTTCCCGTGGCGCACACCGGCCCTTGGCCGGTCATGGCGGCGTCGGGCGTCTGGAGCATGGTGGCCGGTATCGTCGATGGTCTCCCACAACTCATACCCACACCCGAGGCACACCCAGCTTCGCCCACGGGTGAATAGATTGGGGGCCCAGTCATGGCGATCCCACACGATACTGTCTCATTGCGGGCTATGCAGCGGTGGGCCACGGTCCACGGGGATTTAGGCACACCGACCACACTCCTTTCGTCGGACAGTGTATACGCCGATGGACACCCCGTACATGGGGACCTTCGTTGATTTTCTTACCGTAGAGTAATAAACTCTTACCTAAAAGTAAGAATCCGGGGGTGCGCGATGAGTTTGTTTCCGACGACAAAGATTCTGCCGACCGAAGACATCATCGGGCGTGAGGCGTTTATTCGCGATGTGACGCGGCGGACCGTCGAGCATCAAAGCGTCATGATTCCGGGCCCCCGACGCATTGGCAAAACCGCTGTGGCCACCGAGATTTTGCGCCGCTGCCGAGAGGAGCATGGAGCGCTGACGGCGTCCGTTGATTTGTTTTTGCAAAGCATGCCTGAGGAGTTTGCCAAAAAGCTAATTACGGCAGTCCTCGCGAACCAGGATTCGAGGATTCTGTCCCTCGTCCAAGAGTCGCTCGCCGCCATCAGCCGTTGGATTCAAGGGTCGGAGCTGGTGGTGCGAGTGCTGAACTCGGTGGAATTTCGGTGGCTGTATCATATGGACCGCATGACGGGGGAGGAGTTGGTGGAGCACGCGTTGGTACTGCCGCAGACCTTGGCGGCCCGGCAGCAGCGGCCTGTCGTCATTTTATTAGACGAATTCCAGGATGCCATGGCGATAGGCGGGAAGTCACTCCTTAAGCGCATGCGAGCCGTGTGGCAGCGGCAACCTGATACCGCGTATCTTTTTATCGGTAGTCAAGGCAGCCTGATGCAGGCGTTGTTTGGACAAGCAACGCACGCACTGTATCGGTTTGCGGATGTCCTGCATCTCCCGGATATTTCGGGCGACATCTGGGCACAGTATATTGAGCGCAAATTCGAAGCCCAAGGCGTGGTGCTCGATCCGGGGGTCGTCGCAGAAGTGTTGCGGGAAACCGGTGGACACCCCTACGACACAATGAAAGTCTGCCAAGCGTTGTATGACATTGCCCGGGACTTCAATGTATCCCGCATCGACGCCAATATCGCATGGATGGCGCTGGAGCGGGCGACCGGCGAACTCGAAGCCATCTTCCAGAGTGAGCTGCGGGGCTGGGACGGCACGCCCCATGCGCGGCGGATTCTGGTTCGGTTGGCCCGGAACGAAAGTGTGTATCCCCCCGGAGTCAATGCGGGGCAAGTAAAAAAAGCGATTGATGGACTGATGGCCAACGGGGTGATCCAGCGGGTTGGCCATGGTCAATACGTCTTTCACGAACCGATGTTTCAAACGTATCTCAGGGATAACGAGTAGTGGTGTCAACGGTTATCTATATTTGTCTACGGTTTTTGGCAACTGTTGACACCAGGTGTAGGCCAGCTTGACCTTGTGGAGCGCGCCGCCTCGCGCTCAATGGCCGTTAGTAAGGCCCGATAAGTAAACTGGTGGGCAAAAATCTAATGGGGGAAAAAGACGCAAAACCCGCACGTGCCAACCCGCTCCCAAGGGCCCGTAGGTTGTTGGGTGGCTCCTCTTCTAGGGGGGCATAAACGAGTTGGAGAGTGGTGCGGATAAGCGGATTAATGGTTGACCGAAACCGGACCCGCCGGTACCAGGTCCATTTGGGCAACTGCTTGAGCCATGGTACGGTAGATTTCCTGTGCCGGGTGCCCATCGGGAACCAGCCCGCTAACTCCCGAATCTCCGGAGATTACCCAGGGAATCTTGGCCAACACAGGGATTTCCAAGGATTGGGCAACCGATTCTGCCCCTCCGTGGCCGAGCGGATACCACTGATATCCGCACTCCGGGCAGTTCATGAACGACATATTCTCAATCACGCCTAAGAGCCGGCGATCCATGCTGCGCGCCATTTGTCCTGCACGTTCAGCAACCCTTGCGGCGTTGGCGTCCGGAGTAGTCACGACGATTGCGGCCGCCTTGGGGAAGTACTCATGAACATCCATGGCAATGTCGCCGGTTCCGGGCGGCAGGTCCAATACCATGTACTCCGGTTGATTCCACAACGTTTCTTCTATCATTTGCCGGATAGCTTTGCCCAGCAGAGGTCCGCGCCACATGACAGGCGCGTTGTGGCCTACGAAGAACTTCATCGACATGACGTCGATGTCATGTACGCGCGGTGGAATAAACCGCTTGTCGCGGGTTTTGACCGGTTCCGAAAGCTGTAGCAGGTCGGGGACGCTAAATCCATAGATGTCGCAATCGAGAATGCCAGTACGTAGTCCCAACCCGGCCAGTGCGTGTGCTAGATTGATGCTGACGGTGGATTTACCCACCCCTCCCTTGCCGCTGATGATTGCGATCATCTTGACCCCCAATGGGGTCCGGGGGGGCGCTTGACCCGGCTTGGCAATTTTTCGCGCTGTGTCGGCTTGCTCTTTGGACCGAGGGATAACCCGCACGGCAACCACTTCAGAAAAGTGCGCCTTGACGAAGGATCCCAATGCCTCCCGGTCGGCATTGCTGACCGCGGCTCCGCGCCAGGTATCGTCCACATGCAAGTTGACGCGGGTACCATCGGCGTGGGGCTCGATGGAAACGTCTTGGATATACCCGGCCTTCAAGGGCTCGATGCCTCCAGCCGTTCGAAAAGGGGCCAGGGCTTGCAACACATCTTTCGGAGTGAGTGCCATCACGAATCTCCTTTGCTCACCTTCGGGCGAAATCACAATAACGCTCGGTATCATTAGACATCATAAGCGGCTCTCGCGGGCGATAATTCGACTCCGGTTAACCTTCTCGACCTCGCCCACCGTGAGTTCCCGCTCGCGCGACTCAACTTACGCACTTAGGCTTCCTCTCTTTGTCACTTTATTATCTCGTGTTAGGTGCGACCCAAACGTGATCGAGATCACGCCAAAAGTTGTAGCCCTGCCGTGCAGCCAGTAACGCTGCTGTTCTAGCCGGTGCAAGACCGGTCGGGCGGACTGCCCGTCTTTGAACGCGTGGTCCATCGGACATGGAGCTGGGGTGACCCGCTCGGTGCAAGCTCCGAGGGTCATGTCTTCGCCGCCTGCAAGGGTGAGACTCGCCAGGGAGGCTAACGAGTTCCCGGGCCGTAGCATCACGCCAATGTTGTCGCGTCAAAATTCACTGCCCAGCGGAAATGGGTGCGGGGGTATGCCGAGGTCGAGCCAGGGACTGCGCCTAGGTGTAGGTCATCTGGCGCTATAATCTGGCGAGTCACCGCTTGGATCCATGATAAAGTGGTGGCCTACGCCTTCATCGTCGACGGCACTTGGCGTAGGAGCGCCCGCTCGTATTCGTTTATGTGCGGGCTCAACTTTAGGTGGTGTTACGGGATCGCAGTCGTTCTACGTGGGTGCCATGCCATAAAGGACGAGACAGTTGCACCCTTGAGAGAGGAATCGACTCCGCAGACAAGGATGAACCGAAACTGCGAGTTGAGTCTCGGCAAAACATTGAGCACCTTCCTGGAGACTTGGTCGCAGGGCCGCCACGTATCGTTCGGTCACTGAGTTCGAGACCGTTCGTTTGCATAAAGTCACCTCGAGAATGCTCTGCCCACCGATGGGGTTAGGTCCCCGGTTTCTGAGAAATCAGCGTGAACGCACACCTGCCGCATCTGCGGCCGATTCACGACGGGATTGGGCAATTTCTGGCGTGCTTGCTCGGCGTGCCCGATAAAGTCTAGTCGCACCCATGCGCCATACGGCATTCACCGTTTTGACCGCAATGCTGCAGCAGACCCACACGAAATGTATCCACCAACTATTCGGACAGATGTGATGGCGATTGACGCCGCCGTTCATGCAAGCTGGCGCCCCTACGTCAACGTCACCGTGGGTTCTGCAACTCGATTTGCGTGACACCTCCCGCCGGGGTTACTCCGAGTGTGGCCTATGAAATAGTTCACAATAAGAAATTGGCTAGTCTCGGCGCAATTTGCATGCAATGTGGGGCAAATTGGCAGCATGTGATCGCAATCACAGTAACGCGGGGCTGAGCAGGATACGCTGCTTTTGAATGAACGAACCGATGGCGCCTCTTCTCGTGCCGGGACCATTATTTGTGAGGACTCGCCAGGGTCCATCAGTGTTCGCGATCCGCCAACGGCTGGGATATGCGGTGGGAAATACATGATGATTGCGATCATGCGACCATGGGTGTGGCTTGTTGAGTTTATCGGGTGGCTTATGTGAGGATCAGAACAGGATGGCGGCTATCGCTCCGGTGTTGGTCAACGAAGATGTTCTCGAGGTAGTTGGGCTAGGAAGGTGGATTAACCTAGATGCTGCTGGGGATTTGGTATGGGAGGGGTTTGATCAATGGCTCACGTAATTACACAGCGGTGTGTAGGGGTCAAGGATCAGAGCTGTGTTGAGGTTTGTCCGGTGGACTGCATTCATCCAGCGTCCGATTTGGACGGTGATGACGCATTCGATAGCGCACCGCAGCTCTATATTGACCCCGATGTGTGCATCGATTGCGGGGCATGCGTACCGGCTTGCCCGGTCGAAGCCATCTTTTATATCGATGACGTGCCGGAAGAATATCAGGAGGACATTGACGCGAATCGCGAGTTTTACCTCACCTGGTCCCCTTGATTCAAGCGTAGGAAGTCCCGAACAGGGCATCCTGCTCCTATAAGGGGCGGGTGTGTCAATCCAGCGCCGATCCTGGGATGTCAACGAGGAGGAGGAAAGCCTTGCGTGGAGTGCGGTTATCTCGGTGGAGCATGAGCTATTTTACGGCCGCGATGGGTTCGCTACTGTTGGCTGAGCTACTATGGGTCTCTGGTGTGGCTAAGCCGCTGCAAAACATTGGAGATCCCTGGGTGTTGGCCGGTGTGCACTTGACCACCATAGGATTTTTAACACTCCTTATGATGGGAGCGTTACATCAGTTTGTCCCTGTGTTGACGGAAACCGAGCTGGCCAGCCAGGCTTGGTCGGGAGTGACGCTCATAAGCGTAGCGGTCGGGCTTTTAGGGATGATACTGGGTTTTCTTGCACTGCCGGGCGGTGCTTTGCCGACAATGACATGGCTCCTTCCGGTCGGAGGATCCGTGGTTGTTGGCGGTGTCATGGTGGCCCTGATCAATCTTGGCGTCACCTTGAAGCGAGCTTGGCCGTGGGAGCTACCGGCATGGTTGGTAGCAACTGGGCTCGCCTATTTGCTAATTACTGTGTCTGTTGGCCTTTTGCTGGCTCTGTCTCTCACTGTACCGCATCTCTTTTCATCGCACGTCCTGGGGATTATGGGTAGTAGGGGCTTATCCTCGCATGTAATTGGCGGGGTGGGCGGCTGGTTGACGTTAACGGCCATGGGGGTTTCTTACAAGCTCTTGGCCATGTTTACGCTGTCTGACGAACATCGCGGGGTCTGGGGTTGGACGGCGTACCTGGCTACAGCCCTCGGTATCGGTGCGGCCTGGCTGGCACGTTGGCTCGGACTTAACGGAGTGGCCAGCGTGGCGTGGGTCGTTATTCTAATTGGCCTGGTCAGTTATCTGTGGGATATGCGCTCGCTGTATCGGCAGCGAAAGCGACGACAGTTGGAGCTCAACGCCCGGTACGGCCTAATTCCCTTGGGTTTTCTGGCGGTGTTGATTGTGGCCGCGGCGACGATCAGGCTGGGGGCGTCATTGAGCCGTATCGACATTGCCTTAACTTTTTGGGCACTGTATGGATGGCTAGGTGGGCTGGCACTCACACAGCTGTACAAGATCGTGCCCTTTCTGACCTGGCTTAACCAGTTCGGCAACCGGATGGGCAAAGCCCGTACACCCAGGGTTCAGGATTTAGTCAACGAGTCACGAGACCACTATGCCTATCTCGTCTATTTTTCATCGGTGGCTTTAGCGGGCGTTTCTCTGTATGTGGGCTGGTTTACGGGATTTCGCATCATCGTGGCTATCGCGTTCATCGCGACCCTGGATATCACCCGAGCGCTCTATCATGCCGCGCATCCAGAAGAGCGCGAACTTAAACCTGCCCCTGCGCCTATGGTCAAGTCCGAAAAGGCACGCTAGGGACGTGGAAGGTAGGACGATGGCTCATACGGTTTGGGCTGAGGCAGAGGCTAATGGCATCGATAACCAACGGGTTCAGGGAGGAATGGCACTGCGGCGGGCTTGCGATAACGGGCGCACGTTTATCGCCCGACAAGCCCGGATGCCACAGTCTGGCATCCACGAACCGTTGATGGGAGTCTCCCCGCGCGGTGCCGGTATACAAGTCAGGCTCGGCCGGCAGTGGTTACAGTACCCGGGGCAGTGAACAATGCAAACTGAGCCTTTAGGGAACAGGGGAAGGGCGGAATCCCGACTCCGGGTGGTCCACTTACTATTTTATCCACCATCCGTTCCCGGAGGCGTTTCCAGTATGGTACCAGAGTGGGCGCGGTGGCAGCAATCGCTGTCAGGCGTTTTTGCCGAGATTCATTGGTCGCCTTCAGCTTATACGGCCCAAGGTAATTCGGGGCACGCTGTGTGGCACTATGCCAACAGCTTGGCTAGTCTCAGGCTTGAGCCGGGAATGGTGTTGCACGCGCATCACCCGCTGGCGGTCGTTGCTGCCCGACAATGGATGGCGCGCATCGATCGCCGCATTCCCCTGGTATTTACGATTCACGCCATCCCTTCGCCAAACGAGCAACCGGTTTACTATGAGGCGCTGTGGGCAGCCGACTTCAATGTGACGGTGTCAAGGTATGTGGCCGAAGTCCTTCTGCAGAGTTCGGCCGTTCGTATTGACGCTATCATTCGCAATGGGATGGACGCCGAAACCCGCTTTTTGCCGCGGCGCTTACCACCTTTTGCTCACGGGGTGCGATTGGTATCGGTGGCGCGACTGGAGAAAGAGAAGGGACTGGATCAGACGGCACGGGTGGTGATTGAACTGGCCCGCCTGCACGTTCCGGTGATATGGACCCTAGTGGGCGATGGGTCGCTTCGCCAAACTATCTTGGGTCAAATGTCATTTGAGGGCATGGCACGGAGGATACGCTGGGTCGGCTTTGATCGCCGACCGGAGCGGTGGCTTGAGGTGTCGAACTTGTTTATACTGCTTCCGCGTGAGGAGGCTTTTGGAAACGCCTTTGTGGAGGCCAACATGATGGGAATACCCACAGTGGGACCCGCGATTGGTGGCATACCCGAGCATTTGATTCCCGGGTTCAACGGCCTCTTGGCTGATAGGATTGGACCTATAGGGTTGGCGCGTATCATCCGTGATCTATATCGACAGCCCCGCCGGTGGGAGCGTATGCATCAAAATGCCATCCGTCAGGGCCGGAGCCTTACGATCGAGAGAGCCGTCAAGGACTACCATACTGTATACGGGTGGCCGTTGAGTGACCTGTACCCGTTAGCATCCGGGAGCGCTTCACCAGATGATCGGCGAGGGAGGTCCCGGCGTTCACGCAAAGAAGGAGTCGCGTTGTCTTTAGTGCAACACATTGATTCGGGATGATTCCGGAAAGTCGCAAGCCCGCCCGTAAGGCGGGGTGGTTAAGAGCAGATACAGGGAAGGGAATGCGGGGTGGTTCAAACTCGCCGACCGTATCCCCGCGTCCCTGAGTTCGGTTGGTGCAAATGGACTAAACTAATGACTCTCGTTGGTGCCCAAAGCCTTTCCCAGACCTTCCAAAAATCCCACTATATAGTGGATGGCGCGGGCGACATCGGGGTCCTTCAACATTCCCATCAGTTGCCAAATCGACATCTTGTCGGCGCTCGGCGCATGGCTCGCCTCTTGCGCGCGGTTTAGCCCCTGCTTGATGGCCGTGATCATGGTCATGCCAAAGCCGTCAGGCAGTGCGCCCAGGCCCAGGGCCAGCGTCAGTCCGTTTTTGAGTCCCCGCTTGGTCGGATCGGTGTCCATTTTGTTCATCACTTTTTCGGCGATCGGCTTTCGCTGTTCTAGCAGCGCGCGCACAAATCGCAGCACCCCCGCCTCTTGCAGCACCTCAACAATGGCTTCGAGATTTTCCTCAGCAGCGTCGCCGGAACGAACGGCATTCCCCGCCGTTGCCGATTCTGGCATTTCGATGATCGGCTTAGCCATGGCGCCGTTCCTCCTCGTCCGGGTTTACAGTCACTAACGGGTGGTAGTCACGGCGCTCCCATTTCTTCTCAACGCGCACGCCGGGCTGCGGGTTGCGCTTTTGATAGCGCCAATTGCGGCGCGGAAGCGGTGTTCCCGGTTCTTGCTTTAGAGGCTCTAGTTTGGCATAGGTGTGCTTGTAGCCTGGTGTTCGGGTGGTAGGGTCGAACACCTCCGGGGTTAAGCGGTTAATGGCCCCGTCGCCGGTGCTGTTCATCGGCAAGTATACTTCGCGTCCCTGCACCCTGTCTGTTATCACCACGCGCATGCGGGCCTGCCCGGAGGGCGTAATCAGACGGACCCATTGACCCTCCCTGAGGTTTCTCTCCTCGGCCAGCATCGGGGACACCTCGACAAACACGTCGGGAACCAAGCGCTTGATACCCGGCACACGATAGGTTAGGTTGCCCTCATGGAAGTGCTCCAAGAGCTGACCATTGTTGACCAAGATGTCGTATTGGCTATCCGGCACCGGTACGTCTTGGAAGGTCAAAGGCACCAGTTTAGCCTTGCCGTCAGGGTGGTTAAACCTATCCTGGTAGAGGAGCGGTGTGTCGGTACCATCCGGAGCGACCGGCCAATTGAGGCTCTTGAATCCCTCCAGCCGCTCATAGGTGACTCCGGCAAACAATGGCGCTACTTGACTGACCTCCGCCATAATCTCGGATGGATGGCGGTAGTGCCACCGCGCGCCGAGGCGATTGGCCACATCGGTGAGAATTACCCAGTCCGGCCGCGCCTCGCCTAACGGCTCAAGTGCTTGGTAAAAGCGCTGGATGCGGCGCTCGGTGTTCACAAAGGTGCCCTCTTTCTCCAACGATGGGACCGCCGGCAGAATCACGTCGGCATATTGCGCCGTCTTGGTGAGAAAGATCTCCTGTACCACCAGGAATTCCACTTTCTGCAAAGCTTCGTGGATGTGGGAGATATTGGTGTCCACCAGCGCTGTGTCCTCACCTACGATGTATAGGCCATGCAGGCGGCCATCCAGCACAGCGTCGGCAATGTCGGTGTTGGACAATCCTGGTTTTTCGGGAATCGGCTCGCCGCCCCAGACAGCTTCGGAGCGGGCTCGTGCCTCGGGGTCACCAACTTGTTCGTAGCCGGGAAGGTACACCGGTTTGGCTCCAAAGTCACTAGCACCCTGCACGTTGTTATGGCCCCGAAGAGGATAGCCGCCGGTTCCGGGGCGCCCGATGTTGCCGGTCAACACCAGCAAATTGGAGATTGCCAGCGACCCCTGAGCACCCTGGCCTTGCTGGGTAATCCCCATAGCCCAGAGAATGGCGACACGCGGCGCTTCATGAATCATCTCCGCGAGTTTCTTGACCGTATCCGGAGCCACACCGGTGAGCGCTTCCACTTGATTAAGCGTGTAGGGCTCTAGGGAATTGATGTATTCCTCAACTCCGGTAACATGTTGGGCGAGGAACTGGTGATCAATCCAGCCTTGGTCGGCTAGAACTTTCTGCACGCCTGCCAAGAGATACGGGTCGGATCCGCTCTTGGGGTGAATGTAGAGATCGGCACGCTCCGCCATCTCATGCCGACGGACATCAATCACCACGAGTTTCTGGCCGCGAAGCTTGTGCGCGCGCTTGACCCGGGTGGCAAACACCGGATGTGATTCGCTCGTGTTGGATCCGATGGCAATCACCAGATCAGCTGCCTCGACATCTTTCATCGTGCCGCTGTCGGCCCCGTAACCCACCGTAGTGCGAAGCCCAAAGGTTGCCGGATCCTGACAATAGGTGGAGTCGTTGTCGATGTTATTGGTGCCAATCACCGAGCGAGCCAGCTTTTGTACGAGATATGCCTCTTCATTGGAACCCTTCGAAGAGGCGACAAACATCAAAGCAGCGGGCCCATGCTCATTGCGAATCGCCTTGAGCCGCTTTGCCACCAGGTTGAGGGCTTCGTCCCAGGTCGCCTCGCGGAATGACGACCCCTCGCGGATCAACGGCTTAGTCAAGCGGTCGGGGCTATTGACAAAGTCCCAGCCGAACTTGCCTTTCACACAGGTCGACACACTGTTGACCGGTGCTTCCAAAGTCGGGTCAATCTTTAATATCGTGCGGCCTTTGGTCCACACGTTGAAGGAGCAGCCGACGGCGCAATAGGTGCAAACCGTCTTGGCGCGCTTGATGCGGCTGTTCCGCATTTGAGACTCGATGTCAGATAGGGTAAACACCGGTCCCATCGAGGGCTCTACTCCTTCCACCAAGTCAATCATCGGTAAGAGCGTGTCTGGTTCGATGCCGGTTAAAAAGCCCGCCTCACCCAGCATCGACTTCTCCATCAGCGCGTTGCAGGGACACACGGTGACACAGTGTCCACACGAGACACAGGATGACTCTCCTATGGGCTTATGATCGTCCCACACCACCCGCGGCCGCTCCAGACTCCAGTCGATCGAAAGCGTCTCATTAACCTCAAGGTTTTGGCAGGCCTCAACGCAGCGCCCGCACAAAATGCACTGGTTGACGTCATAGCGGTAAAAGGGATTCGTATCGTCTGTGGGAGGATATGGCTTCGGGGTATAGGGGATGGTTTGATGTTCAATCTGTAAAAGCTCGGTGGTGTTGTGCACCACGCAGTCGCCGTTATTGTTATCGCACACGGTGCAGTACAACCGGTGATTGCCGAGGATGCGCTGCATGGCTTCGTCTTGGCGCGCCTTCACCGGCTGGGACTCAGCATCGACGTTCATGCCGTCCCGGACCTTTTCGGCGCAAGCGCGCACATACTTCCCGTCGACTGACACAATGCAGGTGTCGCAAGTTTGGATGGGGCCCAAAACGGGCAGATAACAGACATGCGGGATGGGTATTCCCTGTTCCGCCAAGACGTCAATGAGCCGTGCACCTTCGGGCACCTCCAGGGATTTGCCCCGCACCGTCAAGATGACCGTCGCTTTGGTTTTCTCCATGCTGTCCCTCCCTAAGTCATCACTACTATGTCCTTGGCGCCAGCCCTCTATGCCCTGATTCGCACATCATTTCTGAAAGCGGTTGGCCACAATCCGCTCATTGGTAATGTCATCGGCGCGATTTGACGCCCGAAACGCGATTGACGCCATATTCACGCTAGCGCGCCATGTTCCAGATTGACCGCCATTACTATGGAACATCAATCCAGACATTGTGGCCCGCCTACCGCACTTTTAGGAGATCACGCCGGGTCAACTCAACGCAGTTCTAAAGGCCCATCTACCGGGATATCTCTGAGCCGCCCGCGTTTTGTGCTCCTATTGGATGACGCGGATGTCAGGTCCGGCGTTGTTGAACTGCCGTGGCAATGCGCGGCCTAATGTTCCATCGCGAATTTCTCGCCATCAAGGCCGAACTGGAAAACCCGGTCACAACCTCCGCAAACCGAGGCCTTTATCTGGGCCGCCTTGACGACCAAGTCATCGGTCAGCAAAGCCTCACCCATGGCAAGGCCGATGATCAATTCTGTCACAATGCGATGTTTTCCGGGCCTCACCTCCGCGTCCGCTTATTATAATCTTTCGGCAAAATTCCCTACTTTTTGGCCTGTAGCGGATCCGACTCACTGCCGGACTAATCCGCGCGGATGAACCGCGGCTGCCGCGGGGCGATGAGAGACACGGAAGGAGTGGCTAAGCCAGGATTAATCGTCTACGCATGAACAGGGATTGCACGCAACGCAATTTGATGAAAGGAGTCGCCCGATTGCTGAATGGCTATGAGCGGGAATCAGTGGTGCCGAAGGCGCTCCCCTGTACTCAGCGATATCGATGTCTGGGATTGTTTCGAAAAAAATGGTTCTCTCATTACGTGCCATCCCCGTCCCGCTTATCGGGCGCCGGGGTGGCGTCGGGACGCGCTCACCGGATGGAGAGGTGGTAGCCCTCAGCGGTCCAGTGGTCGTCATTGACCACGACTGCACCCGCCGTTTTTAGCACGTTAAGTGCTCGGGCCGACGGTTCTTCATTGAGCCAGGCGTTGCAAGTTCCTCCGATGCGCAGGCGCCGTAGCACGCCAGCAAGTTGAAATACCGCGTTTTCGATCGGCCTGCCGCGGCGGTCCACTAAGGGTGTTTGGCCGCGAAGCGCCTCGGGTGTTTGCGTAAAGGTCACCACGACATGTTCCGGCCCTTTAGTCTCAACGGTAAAGTTAAAGGCGCGCACTTCCATGACCGACTCCAGGGGTCTCGGGTCAAAGGTATTAATCAGGACAAATGGCTGGCCATCCTTTAACCCCTCCAGCGCTTTCATGATATAGGCAAACGGCTCCCGGCCCTCGTGCTGATAAGGCCGGGAGTCAAATACCAGCAGTTCCACGCGTCACCGCCCTCGTATTCTCCCGGCAGATAAATGGACTAAAGTTATGCTGAATGCGCCAGAGTTGACGCCAAAGGGCACCGGTGCTCCTGGATGTGCTCTATAAACTCCCCGCGAAAGTGCTTCATCGCACTCAGCATGAAAGGGAGCGACGCGTCACCCAGCGGACACAAGCACTTTCCGCTGACGTTGTCAGCGATGTCAGGCAGACGCGCCAAATCGTCCATGGTGCCTGCGCCCTCTTCGATGCGCTCTAAAATGGCTGCCATCCAGTAAGTGCCTTCGCGACAGGGAGTACATTTCCCACAGGACTCGGTCCGGTAAAACTTGAGCAGGCGAGCCGCCGATCGGACAATACACACCGTGTCGTCCAGAACCATAACACCCCCCGAGCCCAACATCGAGCCGGCGGCGACTAACGACTCATAGTCGAGTGACACACCGAAGTTTTTTGGCACCAACAATGGAACCGAACTCCCACCGGGAATGACCGCCTTAATAGAATGGCCCTCCAACGGCCCTCCGGCATACTCATAAAGCAATGTGTCCAGCGGTGTAGCTAAGGGTACTTCATAGTTGTCTGGGCGCGCGATGCGCCCGCTTACCGAGAATATCTTGATGCCGGGGGAATCGCTGGTGCCGTAACTCCGATACCAATCACCACCATTGACCAATATGACGGGAAGGTTGGCCATGGTTTCGGCGTTGTTGACGACTGTCGGCTTCCCATACAATCCGACCTGGGCGGGAAATGGCGGCTTGATCCGTGGCTGCCCGCGCTTTCCCTCCAAAGACTCTAAAAGCGCCGTTTCCTCACCACAGATGTACGCGCCTGCACTACGGAAGACGCTGAGATTGATGGAGAAAGCCGAGCCAAGAATGTGGTTTCCGATATACCCTGCTTGGCGAGCTTCATTCCGGGCCCTAAGCAGGGATTCGTAACCTTGCAGCAATTCCCCCCGAACAAAAATGAAGGCTTCCGCTGCGTTCAAGGCATAGGCCGCGATGAGGGCCCCCTCAATCACCTGATGGGGATTATGTTCGATGAGTTCCCGGTCCTTGAAGGTTCCCGGCTCAGCTTCGTCGGCATTGACGACCAAATAGCGCACCGGTTGCGACTGATCAAGAAAACTCCATTTACGTCCGGTGGGAAATCCAGCTCCCCCCCGGCCGCGTAACCCCGATCGGGAGACCTCGTCCAGCACCGCGGTGGGGTCCATTGATAACGCTCGGCGTAATCCCTGGTATCCTTGCTGGTTAAGATAGACGCGGAGGGAATCCATGCCCGGCACGTCGCGGTGTCTCAACAAATAGTGCATGAACCCGATCTCCTTTACGCATCGTCCGGCGACAAGAATACGTCGCCGTCTTCCACCCGCACCGGAAACACATCAATGGGGACAATGGCAGGCATTTTCACCGCCTGTCCCGTGCGAATGTCGAACTGGCCGCCGTGTCTGGGGCACGTCACGATGTATCCGTGGTATTCGCCCTCACAGAGTGAAGCCTCCGCATGCGAGCACGTATCATCAGTGGCAAAGACCACATCCTGGGCCCTATACAAGGCGATAGCACGATTATTGAGCTCTACTAAATAAGGAATGGTCGCATCAATATCCTCTAGCCGAGCCACCTTAATCCATGTTTTTGAAGCGGTCATCATTTAATCTCCTTCTGGCCCAATCTGACCATTCAGGCATTGTTTGGCGGCGATCCGCTTCCGGGTCCCTGGCCCCGGTCCAAAGGTTGCGACGATTTTTCAGTGAAGGCGAGAGCGGCAAGCCAGCATATAACCCGGGTGTATTGAGCGATGACCGGCTGCTTAATAAGAGGCGGAGTGCAGTGGAAATCTCGGCCAATTGTTTCTCTTCCACAAAGACCTTGAGCATGATGCGGTCAATCGCCACAAGTAAATGGTCTTCGACGGGAACGGTCATGGCGACACCCACATCACCTCCAAGATCGTCAACGACGAGGCGCCAAGCCCCATCCCAATATTCCCCCACAATGCCTTCCCATACATGCCACCACGGAATCATCGATACCGCCTCCTCAGGTGGATTGCGCGCCTACGGCTTCGAGGCCGTTTGCCGTGCCAGGCTGGCCGATTTCCTAAGGCGATGATGCCGCATCATTCCGTCGCGTAACGTGACTTACATCACAGAGTGGATTTGTGGCCAATAGCAGCAAAGCGGTGGTTATCCGCTACCGTCACGCGAATTGCAAAACATGTGGTTTATATTGTCTATCCTGCGGTTAGCCTGCTAACCCCATCTTGGCCGTTGGGCTAAGAAGGGGATGCGCGGACAATGGACTGGAGCCTTGACTTTTGTAACAATCGAGCCAAGGAGGTGTTCGCGTGGCCCTAGATAAATCCTTCACTGTTTCGTTTCCGAGTGATCTCGCCGAAGCCATCGAACGGTTGGTCGCGGAACCCGAAGAATTTGTCATCGAGGCGGTGCGTCATGAAATCCACCGGCGTGACCAGCTAGCTGCGATTCGAGAGGCCGCGGGGGAGGATCACGATGAGATTCCCGACACGGTTGAGGAACAGTGGAATTTGTGCGCCGTCTTCGAGCAAACGAAGAGCGGTTCCCGCAATGGTCGACACGGATGTCCTGATTTGGGTACTACGAGGCAAAACCGACGCGGTCGCCTGGCTGGAGAGAGCGGCGGCCGATGATCGTCATGGGATCCTGGCTAATGTGGACGAGGAACGCGTCCGCGGCCGCAATAATCGCCTCGACGCTGTTGAAAAAGACATGGTCAATGACAGAGCATTTCAGCCAGCCCATAAGCCTTCGATCGGATTGAGTTGGGGTCTATAGGGCGGTAAAAACATCAGCGTTAACGTGTCGCGAGGCTGCGCTAAGAACGGCTGAATGAGCTTCGCGTGGTGAATCCGGGCATTATCTAAAATCAGCACGAGGCGCTCTCCGGGATACTGGTCGATGATCTGTTGCAGAAACTTGAGGAACTCTTGGCATCCTATGGGGTGGGGTGATGGCAGAGGATCTCGCCACTTTCATCATCCAAGGTTCCTAGGAGTTTGTCACCCCAGTGCTTCCCATAGGTCGGGATCACCTTTTGCTGACCTTTCGGAAACCAGGTACGCTTGATGGCTTGGCAGTCACGAATCGTGGCTCGGGTCTCTGCCGTCGATCAAACGCTGGCGGTCCAAGAGGACGCCCTTCAACAGGCGGGGCGAGCTGCGAGAAAATTTTCCGAGATATGATTTCTGGCAGCACCACGGAACGCCCGGGGTAGGGTGGGCGGTCGGCGACCACGGATGAGCGCCGATCAGATCCGCATGGCGGCTCGCCAGCTGCAACATACCAACATGACCATGGAAACATGTGGCCGCGGAGTTTAGGGGTGTCAACGGACGACATTGTACCGGGCGCTTAGACAGCCCATCGATGTAGCTATGAATAAAGCATTAACCAGGAGATGATATACCTGCGCAAATTAAGCAGTTATTGCCAGCCACAGATTGGTTTTTGGGTAGGCTCTGCAATCAACCCGGAGCCGTTGGTTCAACCTGTTTCGGCGGCGGACGATATCTACTTACGGAAGGGAGGCAAGTCGACCGACTGCACAGTGCTTTTGGATGAAGAACCCCATCGGGTCACCGTGCGCGGAACGACCAATGCCGTGGCCAAACCAGTGGTGCAGGTCCTTTCCGGGCGCCACGTTATTCAGTCGGGATCGGATCCGCGCCTACGCGGCGGAATGCGGGAAAACCCAGATCAGACCGCCGCCGGCTTAAAACGCATGGATCCGGAGACTCTGGCGGTATGGCTATTCGTTGACTTTGTAGTACCAGGCTTTGTATCCTGACTCGTCGGCGCTCTGCCACCGTTTTTGCAAGGATTCCACGGTCGCAGGTGCCGGGCTCAGCGTAGGCTGGCCGGGCTGCCAATTGGCCGGGATCGCGCATCCGCCGCTAGACGTATTTTCGCGAAATGCGTCAAACACCCGCAACAGTTCATCCACGTTCCGTCCTATCGGTGCGGGATAGGTCAGGGTGGCGCGGATGGTCGATTGGGGGTCGATGAAGAACACACTACGAACCGTAGCGGTTTCGGAATCCGCGCTAATCATCCCGTATAGGCGCGCAACTTTTAGGTCCACATCCGCAATGACCGGAAATGGCACGTCGACACCAAAGTTTGCTTTTATACTGTCGATCCACGCCAAGTGTGAATAGACCGAGTCGACCGACAACCCCAAGAGCTTGACGTCTCGTTCAGCGAATTCACTAAATCGCCTTGCCAAGGCGATGAACTCGGACGTTCAGACAGGTGTAAAGTCTGCCGGGTGAGAAAAGAGCATCAGCCAATGACCGGCAAAATCCGAAAGGCGAACCACGCCATGGGTTGTCACCGCCTCAAATTCAGGCGCCTTATCCCCAAGGCGTAACACAGGAGCATCAGAGTCTAAAGACATTTTCCACCCTCCTTGGCTAACCGATAAGCAGCATTCTTGATAAGCGGGTGCTAATCGCCCCGCATGCTCGCAGCATATCGGGTTTTTTCCATTTTAACGTGACGAAGGTCACAATCATAGATCTCGGGCCGAACCGGCGCGGGATAATTGTCATAAATAGATGTCAACTCGTGACATCTATCACGGTGGCCCAGGATGCGTGTTTTGTACGGTAACCTTACCTCGGATCTGTCGCGGGAAGCCCGCGCAACTGCAATAGGAGGGGGTGTTATTTGTGATCAGCCCAAACCCGAAGATCGTTATCATGGGTGGTGGGTTCGCCGGCATGGCGGCGCTTTTGAGCTTAACCCGATACTCAAAGAAGGCGCGGGTGCCTTGGGACATCATTCTCATCGACCCAGGCACGGGGCATGCGCTATTTCCCGAAATTCCCCAGGTATTGGAACGCGGTTTGGACATACACTCGCGCATTTTGGATTTTTCTACGCTGCTCAAAGGCACAGATGTGCATTTCCGTCAGGGACGCGTTACTCAAGTCGACCGCAGGCATCGACAGGTGTTTTTCGCGGAGGGTGGGCCGCTTCACTATGATTGCGCCCTGCTGGCCGTGGGAACGCAAGCTGCCTTTCCCAATGTTCCCGGGCTTCACACCCACGCCTGGCCGGTACGCACTGCCGGCGACGCAGCTCATATTTCCAAGTGGCTCGGCCACAAGCCGTTACGGCGGATTGTCATTGCCGGAGGGGGATTTACCGGAGTCGAGCTGGCCGCCAGCCTAAGCGATCGGTATCAGGTTGCCGTACTGGAGCGGCGTGATGCGCTACTTCCCAACATGGCTCGAGGGCACGGCCGATATGCTCTCGCCTATCTCAAAGCCTCCGGAGTGGGGGTATGGCTTTCGGAAAACATCGTCCGGGTTGGCCGTCGGACGGTCTATACAGAGGAGCACCAATTGTCCTATGATCTCCTTATCTGGGCGGGCGGCATTAAACCGCCAAACTGGATTTTAGAGAGCGGGATTCCGTGCGGGCCCGACGGTTATCCGATCGTGAATGCCTGGGGCCAAGTTGATGATCGCTTGTTTGTGGCGGGTGATTTGTGGAAGCTAAAGGGTCATTCTTCGGGGCAAACGGCGCAAGTGGCCGAGGCTATGGGAACATTTATCGGTAAAGTCATGGCCGCACGGGTTTTAGGATCGGGGATGCCACGGCCCTTTCACCACGGTGCTCACGGCATGGTTGTGTCGCTTAATCGGCGTCGAGGCGTCGGCTGGGTTTTGATGCCTTCGGTATCGCTCCACGGTGTGGTGGCCGGAAAGCTCAAGCGAATAGCGCTGACTCGATATCGCTGGACAGTCGTTCGTCATCGGCGCTCCGCTAAGAATCGTCGCGTGTCCTGATGGTAAGGCGGCCACAAAGGGTGTTCGATAGGGGGATGCATTGATATGAGTGAAATAAAGGGATCCTTCGGAGCCGAGAGCGAACAAGTTTTCGAAGGCCGACCATATCGCATATGGTCACTGGAGGCACTAAGCGGGGTCAACCCGGATTGGAACCGCTTGCCTTATACCATCCAAGTTTTTTTGGAATCTATGCTCAGGCGCGAAGACGGCATGACAATTACCGCGTCAGACATCGCTAATCTGGCACGGTGGCCCGACGGGGCACCCCGTCCCATTGCCTTCTATCCTGCCCGGGTCTTGTTGCAAGACTTTACCGGGGTTCCCGTCATTGTTGATTTGACTGCACTTCGTGATGTTGTCGCCGAGCGGGGAGGCGATCCTAGCGTCGTGACCCGTTCCGGTGGACTTGGTTATTGATCACTCCATCCAAGTGGACCGATGGGCGGATGCTTCAGCGCTGCAATTTAATGTGGACCGGGAATTTGAGCGCAACCACGAACGGTACGGTCTGTTGAAGTGGGCCGAGGGCCACTTCCCCGGGCTTCGTGTCGTACCTCCGGGACGAGGGATTGTGCATCAAGTCAATTTGGAGTATCTCACTCCGGTGGTTCGCGAGACCCAGTCGGCCCTGTTCCCGGACTCCGTTATCGGCACTGACTCTCATACAACCATGGTCAATGGTGCCGGTGTGTTGGCTTGGGGCGTGGGCGGCATTGAGGCCGAGGCGGGTCTTTTGGGACTGCCTTTGGACATTGGCTGGCCCAAGGTCATCGCGCTGGAACTGGTAGGGACGCTCAAACCTGGGGTAACGGCCACCGATCTCGTGTTGACAATTGCCGAAACGCTCCGCCAGCATGGAGTGGTGGGAAAGTTTGTCGAGGTGGTGGGACCTGGCGTTGCCAGTCTGGCAGTTCCGGAACGCGCCACGGTCAGCAACATGGCGCCGGAATACGGGGCTACGTCGGTCGTGTTTCCGCCCGATGCCAAAACGATGGATTACTTGATTCAAACCGGCCGTCGCGCCGAGGACGTCCGCCGGGTGGAATGGTACTTTCGTCGACAGCAGATGTGGAGCCAAGCCGATCATCATAGGATATACGAGGGAACCGTGCGCCTTGACCTGTCTCGCATTGTTCCCAGTATTGCCGGCCCGAAAAACCCCAACGAGCGGATATCGCTAAGTCAGGCCGACACGGCGTTTCAGGATGCCCTGGCTGCGTCGCGGGACCCGCATCGAGACGCCTCGGCGGATGACGTGGTCTATCAGGACGGACAACGGGAATCTATCCAAGATGGCGCCGTGGTGATAGCTGCCATTACCAGCTGCACCAACACCTCCAACCCCCATGTCATGGTTGCGGCGGGCCTATTGGCGCAGAGGGCGGTTGAACGAGGTCTACAGCCTCCCCGTTATGTCAAAACCAGTCTCGCGCCGGGATCGCGTGTTGTCACCAGCTATTTGGAGCGCGCCGGCTTGTTGCCTTATCTAGAGTCACTGGGATTTGGCGTGGTTGGGTACGGCTGCACAACCTGCATCGGCAACAGCGGACCTTTGCTGGAAGAGGTTAGCGACGCGATTCACCGAAACGATCTAATCGTGGCTGCGGCTTTGAGCGGCAACCGCAACTTTGAGGGGCGCATTCACGCCGACACCCGACTCAACTATCTAATGTCGCCGCCGTTGGTGGTAGCCTATGCTCTAGCGGGCACCATGCGGGTCAACTTGGTGAGGGATCCCTTGGGAGTTGATGCAGAGGGCCGGCCGGTCTTTTTGAAAGATCTCTGGCCAACTACCGAGGCAGTAGAGGCTGTTGTTGCTAAGGAAGTGGGTCCGGAACTTTTTCACGAGCGTTACGCCAACGTTTTCTCCGGCGGAGACAGCTGGCAGAAGGTGTCGGTGCCCGCCTCGAGCCAATATCGGTGGGATCCGGCATCAACGTATATTCGTCGGCCAACGTTTATCGGGGAGCGACCGGCAGAACCGGAAACAGCGCACAGCCGGCGGCGAATTCTAGCACTACTGGGAGATTCGGTTACCACCGATCATATTTCGCCGGCCGGAGCTATCCCGATGAAGAGCCCCGCTGGGCAGTACCTAATCCAGCAGGGAGTGGATCCGAAAGAATTTAATTCCTATGGGTCGCGCCGCGGAAATCATGAGGTCATGGTGCGCGGAACGTTTGCCAACCCTCGATTGCGCAACTGGATGGTGGACTCTGTGGGCGGACTCACGGTACATCAGCCCTCGGGCACCCGCATGAGCATTTATGATGCTGCCATGCGCTACCGCGAGGAGGGAGTTCCTCTGATCATTATGGCCGGTGAGCGCTATGGATCGGGCAGCTCGCGCGATTGGGCTGCCAAAGGGACGCTGCTACTGGGGGTCACCGCCGTGCTGGCGCGCTCGTTCGAGCGCATCCATCGCAGCAACCTCATCGGTATGGGCATTTTGCCTCTACAGTTTCTTGAGGGCGAATCGTGGGAGTCCTGGGACATTCGCGGTGATGAAGAACTCTTATGGACGCTGAGCGAGGAGAATCTCAGTCAGACAATGCGGGTGACGGTCATCAATCCGGCAGGCGATAGGGTGGTGCATCAGGTGGCGGTCCGTTTGGACACCCCGGGTGAATGGGCTCTGTATCAAAAGGGCGGTATATTTTCCTGGGTATTGGATGCGCTGCTGCCCCGTCAATAGGTGTGGCGGCATCGGTGAAATAAAGGGAGCGGCTTTTGTGGTGTGGGACGCGCTCTTGTCGAATACGCGGACCGTTTCTCAGACTGAGCCTTGAGGCAAGAGGTAAAACCGGGGTCAGGCCGCTCTTTGTGACATTTATCACCACGTTTTGCGCCCTGGATGGAATCATATGCAGTAAGATGTCAAGCGAGTGGGGGATGCAGATGCCAATTTACACGCGCCGCGGCGATTTAGGTAAAACCCAGGTAATCGGAAGTCGGAGACGCTTTAAGGACGACGCCCGGGTGCAAGCGTATGGAACGGTCGATGAAGCTGGCGCCCTGATTGGCGTCGTGGTTAGCCTTATCGCGTCGGATGCCGCCCTCCAAGACATATCCCAAGTGCTAATTGGAGTGCAGCAAATGTTATGGGATGTCGGCGCCGACTTGGCACGGGTGGACGACTCTGCGCATCAATATCGAACCCCCGAGAACGCCGCCTCTCAGCTGGAGCCGCTTATTGACCAATACCAAGCGGAGCTTGCGCCACTGGCTAAGTTCATTCTGCGAGGCGGCACGCCCGCCGGTGCCCTTGCCCATTTGGCCTGCACGGTGGTTAGACGCGCAGAGCGTGATGTGGTTCATCTGCAGCAGGTGGAAGCTATACATCCGCCGCTTCTAACCTATCTCAACCGCTTGTCGGATTTGTTGTTTGTGTTGGGCCGCGTAATCAACCATCGCGGCGGGGCGCCGGAGACTGAATATGTGCATAGCGCGCGGGTGTTTCATCAATAATGCAACTGGTGCCGACAAGGGCTTCGGCGCTCCGTTCGCTGTTCAGGAGGAGGCTTCTCGCGATGACGTCGCGGCTACCGGGATTTTACACTCTGCCTGTGGAAGAACGCATGCGGATTATCAGCAATCTGTGCGATTTTAGTGCCGAGGAGGACCGTGTGTTTGAGCCGGGGGGCGGGCTGGCGATGGACCAGGCCGATAAAATGATTGAAAATGCGCTAGGCGTTTTCACCCTTCCGATAGGCATTGCCACCAATTTTCAAATCAATCAGTGCGACTACGTGATCCCCATGGTGGTGGAAGAACCGTCCATCGTAGCCTCGGCCAGCAACGTGGCCAGAATTGTCCGCAAGGCCGGCGGATTTACCGCCCAGGCTTCTCAGCGTCGCATGGTGGGACAAGTTCAGGTGGTTAACTGTCCCGACTCCGCACAAAGCCGAACCCGTCTGATGAACCGCAAACAGGACTTGCTGGAATTGGCCAATCAGGCCCAGCCGAAAATGAAGGCGCGAGGCGGAGGTGCGCTGGATCTCGACGTGCGAATCCTGAATCAGGAGTCCCCGGGGTCTTGGCCGGATATGCTGGTGGTGCAGGTGGCTGTCGACACGCGCGATGCCATGGGGGCCAACGTGATTGACACCATGATGGAAGCCATAGCTCCGGCGGTTGAGAAGATATCCGGCGGGGCCGTGTACTTGCGTATTCTGTCCAATTATACGGACCAGTGTTTGGCGCAGGCCCGTTGTGCCGTGCCTGCCGCGCTGCTGGCGACCGAGACATTGCCGGGAGAGGAGGTGCGTGACCGCATCATTGCCGCCTACGGTTTTGCTGAATCGGATGTCTATCGCGCCGTGACGCACAACAAAGGTATCATGAACGGCATTGACGCCGTGGCTGTGGCCACCGGAAACGACTGGCGCGCCATTGAAGCGGGGGCGCACGCATATGCGGCCCGGAACGGGGGCTACCGATCGATGACGCAATGGGGAATCGGGCCAAACGGCGAACTGACCGGATCGCTAGAACTGCCCATGCCGGCCGCCACCGTAGGCGGCTCTATCGCTGTCAATCCGAGCGCGCGGACAGCATTGAAAATTTTAAAGGTGTCTGATGCGGCTGAGCTGGCTCAGGTCATGGTGGCCGTGGGACTGGCTCAAAATCTTGCTGCCCTGCGGGCCTTGGTCACCGACGGCATTCAAAAGGGGCACATGGCGCTGCACGCCCGAGCCCGTACGCCCGCGCCCTCTGAAAGCCACGATCAGCGCTACACTCCCACCCGCCGGCCGAAGTTGATGGAGATGCGGCGATTGTGACGCCTGAACGCGGCGGCCCGGAAGCCTCAGGGAGCGGCCGCGCCCATGGCAAGGCCATTCTCATGGGGGAGCACGCCGTCGTTTACGGATTTCCCGCCATTGCCCTGCCCTTGCTGACGGTCACGGTTGATGCCACGGTGCAACTGTCCACCGATGCGGATTGGCTGGATTGCGCGTATTATCGCGGACCTCTGGCTAAGGCTCCCTCGGAACTGGGCGGATTGCGGCTACTTATTGAGGAATCCCGGCGGGCGCTTGGTTCTCCCTCCCGCGGCACGACGGTGCATATTGACTCCATGATTCCCCCCGAATACGGCCTGGGCTCCAGCGCTGCAGTGGCGGTAGCCATTGTTCGGGCGATGTATGACCTCTTTCATCAGACCCTGGCGGCAAAAGAACTGGCGTCTCTGGTGCATGTGGCCGAGGTTCACGCACACGGATCACCCAGCGGCATTGATGCCTGGGCGGCCAGTGTCGATAGCGCCCTATGGTTTGTACCAGGTCAACCACCCGATCCGCTGCCGCTTAGCCGGCCGCTGTTTCTGGTAGTGGCTGGTTCCGATACACCCGGCAACACCCGCGACGCGGTCCGGCGGGTGAAGGAAAGCCAGGCGCGATTCGGAGTGGGAGCAGGGCCCATTGCGCGCATAGGTGAGTTGACTCGAGCCGCACGTCCCGCCTTAGTCAGAGGAGATTACGGGTTTTTGGGCGCCCTGATGACGGAAGCCCATCGGGAACTGAACGCTTTGCACGTCGCTACGGACCACTTGAATCGGTTAGTGTCGACAGCGCTTCGCGATGGAGCGCTCGGTGCAAAATTAACCGGCGGCGGAGGCGGCGGCTCAATGATGGCCTTGGCTGCCGACGGTTCTCAACAGATGCAACTGGCCGAGGCGCTGAGGCGGGCGGGGGCGCGCCAGGTTTGGACGCCGGTTGTGGGAGGGTCTTAAACTTCTTGCAAGAAAAAGTCGTATAATCTCATGGATGATTGGAGAGGCAATAGCCCCCAGTGGTCGGATGGGGTGCGTCCGTGGTGTAAAGTTGTACAAGGCGAACCCGGCCTATATCCCGTTCCGGCGCATGGGAACACCGATCGCGGCATGGCTGAGCGGGCATCGGACGGCCGCCCTGGTGATTGGCGCTGAATGGCGGACTGATTCCGACGGCGACCGGGGCGGATTTTTCATGCCGCCGGTCAAAACCGCTGGGGACTCGTGCACGGCTATCCTAATTGGGACATTCGGCACAGGCTTTGCCGAGCCTAGGCGCTGAGGGCTACGTGGTCAACGTGGCCATTGGTTTTTGACGAGGACACCGACCTGCAGGAGCGGAGCGAGACGGCTAGGTACTTGGGTAAGTCGACCGTTATGGAAAACAGTAAAGGCGGCTATTGGGTTGGCGGTGACAACTTGTCAACTGCCCCGCTTGAGGGCGGGAGCTTGCGACTTCCCGGAATCACACACGATTTGGAGAAATCTCCTTCTTTGGAGTGGGGTCGCATCGTCGGAGGGTTGACAGTCCGCTGGTTTTCCGGAACTTGCCCGGAGAGTCGCTTAAGTTCGTACTTGGAGAGAAGGCACTCTCCCTGCAACGCACTGGATACCGTCGTCAAAGACCGACGAGGGCGCCTTGACCAACGGGTGTCTCCTCAAAAGATTCTGTCATAGAAAGAGAGGGACGGCGCGCTCCTCCTTGTCCTCAAAGCCGAGGTTTCCGCCGCGCCAATTTCGATGAAACAAGCCGTCGCCCGAGCCCACGCCAATATCGCGTTGGTCAAGTATTGGGGCAAGCGCGATGATCGCTTAATCTTACCGATGAATGGCAGTATTTCGATGACGGTGGACAAGTTTTATGTGACAACCTCGGTCACCTTTGATCAGAGGCTGACCGCTGACTCCCTTATTATCAACGGGTCTCAGGCCGCGAGGGACGATCAGGCGCGCGTTTCGGAGTTCTTGAACCTGGTCCGAAAATGGGCAAAAACGGACGAGCGGGCTGTCATCCGGTCGGTTAACTCGGTGCCGGTAGCGTCAGGGCTCGCCTCATCCTCCGCTGCTTATGCGGCGCTGGCAAAAGCAGCGGCGCTGGCGTTGGGGATGCCCTGGTCGTCGGCGGAACTGTCGCGATTGGCCCGCCGCGGGTCCGGATCGGCGTCACGCTCCATCTATGGGGGATTTGTGGAGTGGCTGAAGGGAAGCCGCGATGACGGCAGTGACTCGTACGCCGTGCCCTTAGCGCCGCCCGACTACTGGGACTTGGTGATGGTGATAGCGCGAGTCGATGAGGGAAAAAAAGCGATCTCTAGTCGTGACGGCATGAGGCGCGTGGTAGAGACCTCATTGTTTTACGCCGGATGGCTGGCCACGGTCGACTCCGATCTTGAGACAGTCCGCGAGGCGATTGGGCGCCGCGATTTTTCCGCACTGGGGAAAACGGCCGAGATGAATGCTCTGAAAATGCACGCCACGGCCCTCGGTGCCGATCCGCCGTTCATCTATTGGAGCGGCGCCACCGTCGAGGTGATTCGACGAATACAGCGCCTGCGCGAAGAGGGGATCGAAGCCTATGTCACCATTGACGCAGGGCCGCATGCGGCGGTGTTGTGCCGCAAAGCCGATGCGGGCGCCGTTCGGGCAGCGTTGGCGGAAGTGCACGGCGTGAAAGAGATTATCGCAACGGAACCGGGGCCTGGCGTCCGATCGGTGCCATCGTTATGAGCCGGGTTATGGTTCGCGTCCCGGGTAAGCTAATGCTCATGGGGGAGTACGCGGTGACCCAGCCGGGCCACCCGGGTATTGCCGCGGCCATTGACCGCTTCTTGACCTGTACGGTTGAGCCGGCGGTCGGCTTTCGCCTGGAATTCCCAACCATGGGCATCGCGCCCATAACGGCCAAGGACTGGGACTCGCTCGGGGAACGCTTGAAAGAGATTTCTCGCCTCGAACTGGTCTCGCATACCCTTGCGCTGATCGGCCGCTATCTGGATGAAGCGGGCTGCACTCCGGCTCCCTTCCGGCTGGTGGTCTCTAGCGAACTTCAGTCGGCGACCGGGGTCAAGTATGGATTCGGCTCGAGCGCGGCTGTCAGCGTAGCCCTGGTGGCTGCCTTGCTGCGCTACGCCATGGATGATCCGGGGCCCGACGCGACGTTCAAACTGGCCGCAGCTGCCCACGTGTCGGCCCAGGGCAATGGGTCATGCGCGGATGTTGCTGCTGTTACGTATGGTGGAGTTGTCCATTATCAGCGCTTCGACGCCGACTGGCTGCGACTCCGTTTGGTGCGCGCAAGCCTCCATGACCTGGTGACGGACCGGTGGCCAGGGCTGAACATCCAGCGATTGCCTAACGGGCCTAGCGTCTCGTGGCGGGTCGGGTGGACCGGCCACCCGGTGTCCACTGCGGAATTTTTGAAGCGTATGGTGGCGTTCAAGGAGCAACGCCCCGGCACTTTTAACCGGTTTCTGGCGGAAAGTGATCGGGCCGTTGAGGCCTTTGTTGAAGCAATGCGAGGGGGTAATCGGGCAGCGTTACTCGCATCCGTTCGACAAAATCGTTCGGCATTGCTGATGTTGGCCCGAGACGCAGGTCTGCCCATCGAAACGGATGCCATGCGCGCGGCATTGGAGAGTGTGGAACGAATGGGCGGGGCGGGCAAATCGTCTGGGTCGGGAGGCGGTGATACGCTGGTGGCATGGGTTTCAAGCGATCAAACACCGATGCTACGGAGCGAGTGGGGGCGCCACGGCATTGAACTGGTGCCCGCGGCGGTTAGTTATGAGGGAATGGTTTACGCTGAATAGGCGTTTCAAATTTGCGAAAAAATGGGTGTGTGATCCTCATCACGATATGTGACGGCGTAGGCCGCTAGAATGTGCTTGAGTCATCCAAATTATGTGGGAGGTGTTACCATGGCTGATCCTGCCATCATTATCAACGCTCCGCTTTTGCCGCCGCCGGTTAAGCACCAAACGATTTTGGCGACATTTGATGCATTGCCGAAAGGATTTTCGGCACTTTTAATTAACGATCACGATCCGAAGCCGCTTCTGTATCAACTCGATGCTGAGCAGCCGGGCGTGTTTTCCGTGGAATATCAGGAATCTGGCCCAGCACGGTTTGCCATCCTCTTGACACGCAATTAAGCGGCGACCGCCCGGTGGATATTCGGCTGAGCCTTGTGATAACAAGCTGACGGCCGGTTCGATAACCATGGGTTTCCTCCGTACAAAAGATAACTAGTCGGTGGTTGCTCGCTTGAGGTCCACCGACTATTTTTGGTGCGCCGCAAAACTGCCGTTAGCGGGCCAAGTCCGGGCGATATGTGCCGGGCACGGTACGCATGCTAATTGCCCAACGGTTCCAGGAATTAATGGTGACAATGGCGGCGGTCAAGCCCACGATTTCACGCTCGTCGAAGTGTTCTTGTAAGGCTTCATACAATGCATCGGGCACCCCTTCTGAGATACGAGTGAGGGATTCCGCCCAAGCTAGAGCGGCCCGCTCCTGAGGCGTAAAGAAGGGCGTTTCCCTCCAGGCCGACAAGGCGTAAATGCGCTGCTCGCTTTCGCCGGCGGCAGCACGTGCGTCCTTGGTGTGCATATCGAGACAATACGCGCATCCGTTGAGTTGAGACACACGAATCTTCACCAGTTCCAGAAGTTTTTGCGGGATGCCGACATGATGCGATACGGCTTCTAGCCTAATCATAGCATCGTGCGCCTCGGGAAGTGCCGTTCCCCAATTCAGGCGTGACTTCAGCTCGTTGTTGCTGTCATTCACCACGATTGTCACCTCTTAGCCGTTTTTCCTATTATGCAGCAATCGACGTAGATTGGCTGTGATGTCCATCACAGGAAGTCTGAGTCAACCACCCGGGCCTAAAGGCCAGAGCTTGAATTTGAACTCCAGCGCAGTTCCAAGAACCTTTGCAGTGTTTGGCTTTGGCTTCCACGTTCGACCCATCAGGGCTGGTTGACAAGTAGTCCGTCCAAACCAGGCACCTGAATTATCCATAGCCGTGTCTTGTAGCAAGTGCCTTCTTCCTAGATGTTCCCATTCGAATACCAAAAAGGGGCAAGTGCCATTCCTCTCAAGGCGGGAAGTACGCCTTGGCCCTCAGTCGCGAACTCGGATTATCCTACCCGACCGTCTGGCTCCTGCACCACAAAATCCAGCAGGCCATAGCGGCTCCGATGAAGATAAGGCATGGAAGAGCTTGTAGTTGGCTATAGGGCCGCGGTGCCGTTTCGATTCACGCATGGGGAAGGTGCCGTACGGTGGGCATCGTCGTGCGAGTGGTCACGATATTTTGTGTCGGATAACCTTACCGGCGCTGAAGAGGGGCTGAGAGGGTGCCAGAGGATTATCGGGGACACTTCGTGCGCTTGACCGATGAGCGTATTGGGCATATTGGGGGGCATCCAGAAATGTGGGGCATATTGGACCGTTTACCGGAGGTGTTGCGAACACCGCAATTGGTGTGAGAATCGGCCAGCGACGATCGGGTGCACCTCTATTATCGCTGGTATGTGGACACCGATGTAGGAGCCAAATGGCTGTGTGTGGTGATCAAGGAGTCTCCGAATGATGCCTTTGTCGTGACAGCCTACCTAACGGATAAACCGAAGAAAGGGCGGTTGATTTATGGAACAGAAGACGGTGGGAGTGTGGTTTGACCCCGAAGGGGATTTTCTTGAGGTGATGTTTTCCGATACGCCGGGGTACTTTCGCGAAACCGCGCAGGATCAGGTGATGGAAAAAGTCGATGCTGCGGGAGCCGTCATCGGATTTTCGATTCTGAACGTCAGTACTTTTCGCGGACAAACCCCGTTCGAAGTGGCGTTGCCTTAAAGCGGCGGTTTTACCGGAGAGGGAAAGCGAGCATCCGTCACCACGCCGTCACCAAGAGCCGCTGGCGCCCAGTGCACGCAGTGGACACGATAGACACCTGTGCCCATGGAAATTCCGTCAATGGCAGCCACGGCTGGAGCACGCCTTGGGGGATTGTTGACGCGATCCGAACCGGGTATCGATGGCTACATGAACCACCCATTTGGTTGACCACCATCCGCGCGAAATGGTTGGGTATTGGCTGTAGTAACGATGAGGTCCACTTAAGGCGCTATTGGGAGTTGTATCGCGGAGTAGAGAGGGTCAAGGGCCGGGAGGGGCCATGGTGATCCGCCTAAGGCAAAGGACGAACCAGCGACTGAGCTATCTCTGTTGGTCGGAACTTCCGCATAAAGTCCATCTCATTAGGTTCCCCCACACCGATTTCTCAACCGACACGTCGTGTCCCAGACTCCGTTCCCGGCGACTCCGCGAGCCGTGGCTTCGGCCAGCGGCACGTCACCAAATGCGGAAATCCAGGTCGGGTAGGATATCCGAGTGCAACAAACCGATTCCTTCCGGAATGAGAAAGCATTCAACCAGACCCCGAGGTGATGGAGATCACGGTATGTTCCCCTGCCTGCCGTATGGTTCTTATGGGTGGAACGGATGTGAAGCGGCCGGGGGTGTGGATTGCCGTCAGGGGGCGAGGCGGCGTAGAGGAACCGTGGTTTGTATCTGGCAGAGTTCCTCAAATTCACGCCGGACCGCGTCGCCGTGACAGTGCCGGAACCCAGGCAAGAAGTGTGGCGGGATCGCGTGAGTTGATGGTTCCACGGCAGAGGATTGACGATCCTAGGGCCAGATGCCTTGCGTGGTCGAGCGCTGAGCCCGGCGAACCCGCGAGCTAAAGTCAATCAGGTTTAACCGTTAGTTGGCGCGATGGGACTTTCCCGCCGGCCGAGTCAGCGGTTATAGTGAGCGATGGTTTGATAAGCTAGGGATGCAGCATATGGCGAACCACCCGATATGAGTCCTTAGTGCCTGGCTGCCACTTGAATTGGGGAGTGATTCCTATGCATCTGGTAAAAAACCCGTCGACAGATCCCTATTTCAATATCGCATTGGATGCCTGGCTGGTCCGCGAAGCGCCGCCTGACCACGATTATGTCATGCTCTGGCAGAATCGGCCGGCGGTCATCATTGGGCGCTATCAGAATACACATGAGGAAGTCAATTTGGATTATGCGGAACGGGAGGGTATTGCCGTGGTGCGCAGGATGTCCGGCGGGGGGGCGGTCTACCACGACCACGGCAACCTAAATTTTAGCTTGGTGGTGTCCACGGAAAAGCATCCGTTCAATGACTTTCAGTCCTTTACCCAGCCGGTCATCGAAGCGCTGGCTGACTTCGGTATCCGGGCAGAACTCACCGGAAGAAACGATGTCACCCTGGGCGGACAAAAGTTTTCGGGCAATGCTCAGTACCGCACCTCAACGCGCCTCTTGCACCACGGGACCATTCTGTTTGATGTGGACCTCGATGTGGTGCCGCAAGTGCTGAACGTGCGCCAAGATAAGATCGAGAGTAAAGGCATCAAGTCGGTGCGAAGCCGCGTCACCAACGTTAAGCCATATCTTCCCGGTGATGTGACGTTGGACATCTTCCGGGAGGTTCTTCTCCAACATATTGGTCGTCACAATAACGGGATCGACGGGGAGCTACCTTTGACCGGCACAAATGAGACACGAATTCGGGATCTGGTGCGCGAGCGCTTTGGCCAGCGCGCCTGGAACTTCGGTGAATCGCCGCCCTTTAACTTTCGGGGCCGCCAGCGATTCGATAAAGGCGAGCTGGAAGTGCGTCTTCATGTGACGCACGACCGGATTCTGAACGCTACCATTTATGGGGACTTCCTCGGAGACCACGACATCGAGCCGCTATCTCAAGCTTTGATTGGGGTCGAGTATGACCGCCACGCACTACTCCGGGCGCTCGCCGATTTGCCGGTGCAGGAATACCTGGGCGGAATTGGCCGGGACCAACTCTTGGCGGTGCTATGGGACGTTAGTGAAAAAGTCCCGGAGGATCTCATCCCGTAAAGCAGCCTCTCAGCGTTGGACAGGGCGATCGGGGTGGTCTGGGCGAATTGGGGAATGGTTGCGTAAAAGCTCGGTTACTTACCTATCGCACGAGGCTCGCCTGTCCAGCCCGGCCCCGTCGGGTTGAGACTTGTGTTATCCGCATCAAACCGATATCCGTAGCCTATCGGAGCTTGTTGCATCCTTCCAACATCTTCTGGATCCGATTCACGTCACGCGGCCGTTCCCGGAGTGCTGTGCGATGGCGCGTCAATTTGCGCAACTGCGGTTGTGCGCGGGAATAGAACTCGACCGCAGGAGCAGTAAATCTCGTTGGACCGGGCCATCGATCGGATGAGCGATCGCCATCGGCGTTATGTTATCCGACAGGATTTCCTTCGGGCACCCCTCCCAATGCCTCAAAAGCATGCTCGAGGCAAGTAAACAGCGTGTCTTGTCGGGTATCATGGACGAATTCGATGGACAGACTGCGGGAGTAACTGAGCGTGAAGATGAAGATCCACAGAGGCCGGACGGTCCCGTCGGGATATTCTAGACTCCCAAATTTGGCCCAATCGCATTGCCTTGTCGGCTGGCGGGGGTTTCATAGCGTTGGACCGGTTCGGGCGGAACGGTGGGTCGCAAGGGGTGCACGAAGTTCTTGAGGGTGCTCCACCCCCCGTGTAGCCCCGTTGGCGAATTTCGTCGAACAGGACGGCCGTATTCGCACAGCCAGATGGGCTAAGTCGCGCAGCGACACGCGGGAGAGCGATGTCAAATATTTCAACGCCCCAGAACCGAGGGCGGGCCAAGTGCGAGGGTCCAGCACCTCGTCTAAGTCGACCAGACCGGCGTCCACCTGTTGCATGAGGGTGTATAACACGGGCACTTTGAACATAATGCCCGCGCATTCCCATCCTGCGGATACTTCGCCCTCTTAGGCAATAGCCAAGAGGGGGTCAAGTCCCACGGGGATTTCCTTCGGTCACGGGTGGCGGCCTCTTGGCCGCCTTGCGG
>JAKACZ010000101.1 GCA_021820965.1 Bacillota bacterium
CCGCCCATGTTGCTGGTGGGATAAGCCGTGGCGAGTCCGGAGGAGCACTCCCAGGGTTTCACAACCCGTCGACGCAGCCATGGTGGTTCCCTCAGAATCTCCGGCCTTTAGGCCGGGGAGGTTCAACTCAGCCACGTACGGAACTTTGTATCCGGTTTAGACGATCCCGTACATTCCCGGCTCCTCGAGATTATCCGGCAGCTTGAACGGCTGCCCCGCCGTGTGGGGACGTTTGGACTCACGCATGGGGACGTGCACGTGGGTAATCTTCGGCGCGATGGGGCGACCATCACCCTGTTCGACTTTGATGACTGCCAATACAGCTGGTTTCTAGATCTAGACGATATCGTGACACTCCTGTACTACTTGGTCTACGTGTATGGCGGGGAAGATGGGCGGCGGCTCCGGGAGTCTCAGGCGCGCCGCTTTTTGGCGCACTTTTTACGCGGCTACCAAGAAACCTTTACCTTTGAGGACCGATGGCTGGCCGACATTCCGGTGTTCCTGCAACTGCGGGAAATCATCGTGTACGTCGGCATGTACAAGAACCACGCAGACCTGTCGAATCTCAATCTGTGGGGCCGAGACTTCATGCGGGAAGCACGGCAACGCATGGCACAGGGGGAGCCCATCGTGGACATTTGAAGCTGACGAACCTGACAGCTGTTGAAGGTACCGGGAGCGGGTCCGGCGCCTCCCTCTTTCCAGCGCGCCAGAACCTCAACGCCGGTGGGCTTTCGCCCTAAGTGGATCCTGGTGGTCATGGAAGCACAAGCCGGTACGCATCTTTAATGGACACTTGGGACCACGAAGTCGTGGAGACGGTGCAGCACCGAGTACGCAACTTTAAATTCGAGCACCGACTTCGTGCAATCCCAGAAATCCGCACCGTTGCGCGATCATCACTACGCATCTATTTTGTCGGACGGCACTGCAATTCATTGAGGGCGACTTCTCGGAACCCGCTCTGTACCACCGGACCGGCAATCAATGGATGGAGTTAGCCAAAGGAGTCCCTGCGCAAGCCCTATAGTCGCTTTACCAAACTAATGACGACTAGGCTTGATGCCCTCTCGCCCCCGACAATTCCGCACGCATTTCGCCCTTTGGGTTTGAACGAATGACGAGTGTTGAATGGGAATAGCCAAGGAGGTGCGTCTTCCTTAGCAAGCCCTGCCCCTGTACGCCAGGTTGTGCGTTATCGCTGAAACCATTCGGCCAACAGCGCGTCTTCCCGCTCGGGCTCCATACCCGCCTTCATCGGTTCCGTGCGGTGATGGTCCCACTCCCAGGTGTCGCGAATGGTCTCAGTCAGCGGACGGAACGCCAGCCCGGCGCCCAAAGCCCGCTCAACGCTGACGGCCAGGAACCCCGGCCATCCGACCGCGTCGCCAATCCAGAGCGGCAGCTCACTCCACTCCGCTACCTGGTGCTGGGCCAAAAAGTCTTCATTCACCCAAACGGGACGGCTGCTGCCAGGCATGGCGGACTGCAGGGCCGTCACGAACACGCCCATCGTCAAGGGATAGTCCGGGCCCGTGGCGTTGTATGTCCCCACCACACTGGATTCTGCCGTGCGCATCATCCAGTCCGCTAAGTCCCGGGCATCGATGAACTGCACCCGCCGGTCGCAGTCGCCGCCACGGCTAAAGCGGCGGACCCAATAGGTGAAGCGGTCGGTGGGATCATGCGGTCCGACAATCAAGCCCGGCCGGACGATGAAGGCATCGTTCCCATACACCTCTCGGACCGCCGACTCCGAGAGCGCCTTTAAGGGACCATAGAAGGCCTGCACATCCTCGGTCGTGGGATCTGCAAGCTGACCCACCGGGCATTCCTCATCCATGCCCTCCCGGTCGAAGTTAGCATAGACCGAAATGCTAGACACAAACACATAACGCCCCACCTGCGGCCTCAAGAATTCGGCCGATGCCCGCACCACGCGCGGCACGTAGCCGCTGGTATCGATCGCCACGTCCCAGTTCTCGCCGCGAAGGGCATCGAGGTGGCCGTCGCGGTCACCGTGGAGTTCTTCCACTTCGGGAAAAAGTCCTGGGGCAGTCTTGCCGCGATTAAACAAGGTCACCTGGTGGCCCGATTGCAGGGCCGACTGCACCAGGTGCCGCCCCAAAAAATGGGTGCCGCCTAAAATGAGAACCTTCATCGTGCACCTCCAGCCTTAGGGATGTTGCTGCAACAGCCTTTGAAGCCGCCATGTCAAAACCCGCGCGGTCCTCCGGGCTTAGCGTCCGCACCGCTTGGGCAATATCGAGCGCTCGTTCGGCCGCCGCGAAATCGCCGTCCTGTGCATCGGCCCGTTCCAGCGTCCGCTCGTCTAGTCCTTCGTCCCGGTGTAGCAGTTGCCTGAGATAGGCACGCCGAATGGCCCATGGACGGCGTTTTGCACGTAGTCACTGAAGGTGGTGCGGTGGCGCGTAGGACGATAGCCAAACACGGACTCCCAAAGCGCCAAGGCTCCTTCGCCTTGCAGGTCATCCGGGTCGCCTCCAACTCTCCCATACCGGCGCGACTCCTTCACAATCTGAGGCCAAAAGTGGGCCACGAAGGCCTCTAGCACCTCAATCCGTCCACGCCTCAGATCAGGCAGTTGATCATCGTGCCAGACCGTTCGAATCGGCGGCAACGACCCCGACCACGCCGATTGCAGCACGCTCCACAAGGTGGACGATGTACCGGACCATACGATGATTGCACTCATGAGCTCCCCTCCCGTGTTCGGCTGATATGGTCGACCAGCCCATAGGCCATCGCCTCCTCGGCACTCATCCAATAGTCCCGCTCAATATCCTGGGCGATGCGTTCCGGTGGCTGGCCGGTGTGTTGTGCCAATAATTCTATCTCTACCTGTTTGGTTGCGGACAGCTCCGTGAGATAGATCTCCAAGTCGGTCACCTTGCCGCCCATTCCGCCGCTCACCCCGGGCTCGTGAATCGTAATTCGGCTGTGTGGCAGGGCGTATCGCTGGGCCGGAGTCCCGGCGGCCAAAAGAACCGACGCCATGCTGGCCGCCAAACCGGTAACCATAGTGACTACAGGTGGCTTGATGTACTGCATGGTGTCGTAGATGGACATGCCAGCGGTCGTCGACCCTCCGGGCGAGTCAATGTACAGGTTGATCGGCCCTGACGCATTCTCGCTTTCCAAAAATAGCAACTGGGCCACCACCAAGCTGGCCATGGCTTCGTCGATCGGCCCCGTTAGGAAGATGATGCGCTCGCGCAACAAGCGCGAGTAGATATCAAAGGAGCGTTCTCCGCGCGCCCCGGGTTCCACGACGACCGGCACCAAATGATTGGACATCTGCTCTCACCTCACCTGATCTATGTTCGCCACCGACTACGGTCGGGACAGCAGAGCGCTAGCTTTTTTTCTACACGCCCACCCACTCATGCGTAGACGCTCTTGCTACCGGGGTGGCGCGCCGCGCACACACCTAGATAAGTCGCACGGATTGACCGTTGGGATGTTGGCCGGCCACGGCTACCCGATTATTTCATGATTCGAATGAAGGACTGAACGCCCATCAATGCATTAAGGATTGCCAACCATCGCTGCAAAAGATCTTCGGTGCGCTCTCCGATGAAATCGGGCCATGATGCCCGCGAGCCGGTCGGGCCCGCCGTTAGATCCTCCAACCACATTTTGCACAATGAGATGATCTTGCATTTCGCACCCCTGCTTAGCCCAGCCTGAATGATGGGATGCCCCTGCGGCTCACCCGGAAGGAACCCGGATAAACCGTCGGGAATCCATCCCGACCAACAAGAGGGCTTGGCGTTGGACG
>JAKACZ010000020.1 GCA_021820965.1 Bacillota bacterium
CGCAACCTTTCATCCTCGGTCGTGCTTCTTTTTGCTAACCCAGATGGTACTAAATACAGTGTAAAAAAAGCCGGAAAGGATCCCCAAACATTAGTTGAAGTACTGACAAAAAGAATTAGCTAAAACACGCAGTCAACGATAAAACCCCTCTCGCTGTCGTTCAGGCCGATCAGCCTTTATCCTTATATCGTCCGGGTCATCTGACCCGCAGTCGCCGTCTGATGGTTGACGGACTTGGGCCTTTTCCCGGCATGCTACACTCCCCGTCGGGTTTCCCGTTCGGATACGCCGGGTGATGATGGGCCATTGTCATATCGGGCCCACTGCCTGGCTACGGCAGATTTCACACTCATCCGCGTGGCCGCATTACGCGGCCACTTCCAAGCGCACGCTGTCTTCGTTCCCATGATGCCGAACCGCTGATCCGTAGCATCGAGATTTCGCAGGCTGACGTGGATGCCTCATGTCAGTCTTCAGCATCCGAGGATAGGGTTAACCCGCGTGCCGTGTATCGCATGCGCGTGCCGGGTAGCAATCGTATGGGGATTACCTGTTCCCATAATTTGTCGATCATCTCATCGAAAGAGGGACCTCCCAATTGAGGTAGGGAAAGAATCCGCCACTTAATTTCGCCATCGGGCGGATAGAGCTGTAGGCCTTCCGTGGTTATTCGGACGGTGTGTCCCGTCTTGCGATTGACGGCCCACAGATGTGATCGTTGAAGGTCATCGAGCTGCCGGCAATGGTCGATGACTGCCTCCCGCGTGGGCCGCCGCAACTGCCACAATGCCAAGAGGCGGTCCAAATGGTGGAGTTGATCTTGTCCGTGGGTTGCGCTAGTGATGATTTCCCACAAGTCGTCGTTGTGCTTGACTTCGTCCCATGAGCCAAAGCCGAATTCAAGCGCCGTGGTTAGGTAGCCCACGGTAGTGGTCGGTTCCTTCCGCCAGGCCGCGACGAGGGCCGACACCCATTCGGGGTAGCCGGCATCGTGGTATTCAGTCGTGGTGAGGGCCCGCTGGGCCCATTGGGATGCCATCTCCAGCGATTGGTGGCGTTGTTCCTCAAGGGCGCCTTCCGACACGTGCAGGGTGGGGAGTACGCTACGGAGTGGCACTTCTTGGAGGTAGGACCACGCCATGAGCGGGGCCAGATTGGGAGTGTCGGGCGCTAAGGTGAGCACGCGGTGCGCTACGAGCTCTCGGTGGGCCAATGGCTGGGTCCATGAAATGGCCAACTCCCCGATGGCCTGTACGCGCTGTCGGACAAACTGTTGCAGTTCGATTTCTAAGGTATGGCGATGATCTTCAACACGCTGGTCAACGCGGCGGTCAAGCACGAACCATTGAAATGCAGCGACCAACGCGGTGATCACTCCCAACAGTGCGGCTAAGATGCCCGTGAGAGTGGCGAGGATACCTACAATGGTCCATGGATCCTGGACAGGCGAAACTTTGATATGCACATATCCGGCAAACACCACTGCTCCAACAAATCCAGCCAAAAGTGCGGTTATTATAGCAACATACCAGGGAATCGTTGGTATCTTAATCTTCCCGGCCATGTGAGCGAGCCTCCTGAGCATGTATTGCAAAACGGAGCCTAGTGAGGCT
The DNA here is from genome assembly GCA_021820965.1 of Bacillota bacterium. Taxonomy (GTDB): domain Bacteria; phylum Bacillota; class Sulfobacillia; order Sulfobacillales; family Sulfobacillaceae; genus Sulfobacillus_B. Next base: position 1,614 of record JAKACZ010000020.1, read on the forward strand.
CAAAAAGATTGGAAAAACGTTTCATCGACCGTGATATCAAGTTCAATGCGTTGCGTGACAGTGACCCCCAACTCGTATTGCTGAAGTAGTTCGCACAACCGATCGCCGTCAATGAGCTCGACGGGCGGTGCACTATCGCGTGTTGATTCCGCGATTGTATCGGCGGTAAAGCGTCCGGTGGTGATCAGCAACCCCTTTTCACCTCGGCCGGCCATCGCGCCGCGGAAATCTCGAACCACACTGGATCCCACGGAATCTTTGTAGCGCTTGCACTGAAAGAAGACAGGAAAGCTGACCAAGGAGAGACGATACACCCCAACACCATCGATCCCTCCGTCGCCGGAGCGGCCTGACACGTTGACATTCACGAAGCCTGCCTCCCGCAGGAGCCGCTGGGTGAGACGCTCAAATCCTCCCGGGGTAAGGTTCCACAACCGGTGTAACAACTGATCTTTCCAATCGCTTTCATCGGGCTCAGTGCTTTCGTCATTCTGGGCTTGATGAGTGCGCCGGCGGGCCGCCTGTTGGCGTTGCCAATCTCTCACAAGACTATGGCACTCTTCCGAAGATAGGTTCGTGCCCAAGGACGTAATCGCCCAGACGCCTCGTCCACTGTTGTCGGCAGCACCAATCGCTTTGCAATACGAACGAGCCCAATGGAGACGGTAGGTTAGTTTGGTTTTTGGGCCGCCATTATGCAATACTTGCAACTGCGCTTCCGTGAACCGCTCATGCTTGACGACCCAGTCATCAATTTCAGTGTTGGTTCCGGAGCCTCCCAGGGCCTGTAGGGCCTGCAACACCGGAAACATAAGGTCGATGTGGGTGGGTATATGTGTGCTCATTCATTTTTCGCCCCTTTATGACATTAATCATTATCATTGGACAGACGCGGAGGAAAATCCTTCCTAATAAGTCCAGGCTAACGGGTTGATCGGAACACAGGTCCTGTAATGGCGCGTAGCGACACCTGAACCGACACGAGGCACCACATCAGGGGCAGGTCATTTTTGGGTGTGGTCGAATCGAGTTCGGAGGCTACCCATGGTGGACGTGGACCATCATGGGAGGTGAATGTTCCCGAGACCCTGTGGCAGGAACTGCCGTAGCTGTTCTTCCGTCGTTCACTTGATACTGTCAACGCCGACCTAAATTTGGAGCACTTCGCCGTATTGCCGGTAGCCCAACTGTGTGGCGAGACGCCCAGAGACTTGAGGCCGTTCGAGAGAGTGGTGTTGACTCTGATCATCCGCGCTTGCGCAAGCCCGCGTGCCGGATGACGCCGCCTGCGGAATTTCCCGAGGGAAATTCGGTGCTCACTAGAGGCAGCAGAAGAGAGGGGGAGTCGATGGCTCAATCCAAGTGCCTAAGGCAGCCTCGTGGGGCCATGTCTTACGGAAGCACCGGTTCGGCGCCGGAGCTCACACGGCGTATACGAGATGCGATGGCTATGTGGATATGGAGTATACCCTAAGTTGACGTCAGGACTCGCCTCGAATCGTGTGTAAATAGGGTTATGACACTGTTTTATTGACACTTGGTAGGAAAAGTCTTAGACTTATAATTGACACTCGATGAAATTGGAGGATACGATGACTGGCCAGCGGATCGGATATGTCCGGGTAAGCACTGCCGACCAAAATCCCGAGCGACAGCTCGAACATGTAGATGTGGATCGCGTCTTCACGGATAGGGCCTCTGGCAAAGATGCGGTGCGCCCCCAGCTTACTCAGATGTTGGCGTTTGCTCGGGAAGGCGACACCGTGGTCGTGCATAGCATGGACCGGCTGGCTCGCAACTTGGATGACCTGCGGCGAATCGTTCAGGGGTTGACCAATCGGGGGGTGCGCGTCGAATTTATCAAGGAGCACCTGACCTTTAGCGGTGAGGACTCGCCGATGGCCCAACTGATGCTGTCCGTCATGGGGGCCTTCGCCGAGTTTGAACGAGCGCTACTGCGGGAACGGCAACGGGAAGGCATCGCCCTGGCCAAACAACGCGGCGTCTACAAGGGGCGAAAAAAGTCGTTAGGGCCTGAGCAGGTGAAAGAACTGGTGGGAAGGGCGAACGCGGGGGAGTCCAAGACGCAGTTGGCGGCGGCTTTTGGCGTAAGTCGCGAGACGGTCTACCAATATCTCCGCGCTTCCCGTGATCAACCCAAGGACTAAGTACTTCCGCCAACTCATGGGGAAACCTTTTCGGAAGACAGATTCTCCACACCCATGGACAACTATGCGGACGCAGCATTCCGTACGGTCCAAACTGGAACAAGAGAGATGAGAATGAATCGTGCAATGGAGATTTCCACGTCGGTCGCTGGTGACACTGCACTCGCCGCTGCGTTGCTGCTACTGCCGATCATGGTTCGGAATATCGCCATCCACTCTGACCGACTCCACCAAGTACCAATCGTGCCCCACCTGCGGGTGGAGCGACACGGTGTGGACACAAGTACTGCGCATCGTCCCGGGTCGTCACCGACAACCGGGTATGGTAAAGGCGACCGACTAGATCCGGCAATGTCTATGCACCGGCCGATGGTCTCCACATGGCATGGTAATTTTTTGATGGGTTTGGTACCGTATTCGAGTTCTCTTTGTTGGCTCAACAGGTGGAATTTACTATTATTTATGAGAAGAATCCCAAAATGCAAATCTCAGGAGGATTGGCGGCATGGGAACGCGAGTATTAAAAGATAGATATGCATATAACGATACCAACCCGAAAAAGGGTGGGTCAGCGAGAATTTATAAGGCGCGAGATTTAACCTCCAACCAAGATGTAGCTATCAAGGTATTAAACTCGACCCCCCAAGAAGATGATCTTGCAAAGGAGTTTTTCTACCGGGAAACGGAAGCGCTTAGAGAGTTGCGACATCCCAACATCATCGAGTTGCTGGACTCCGGGTATGACTCCGAGGATCAATCTTATTTTCTTATTTTGCCATGGGTTGATCATAACCTCATCGATTACATTCGTCTGGCTACCCCAGATGGATGGGACTCGTTTGCCGAGACTATAGTCATTCCGGTTTTAAAAGGATTGGCCATGGCTCATTCTCGAAACATCATCCACCGAGACATCAAGCCCAGCAATATTTTGGTAACTGATGATGGATGCCCGAAACTGGCGGATTTTGGCATCGCTAAAATCAAAGAGACGTTGCATTGGGGAATGACGGTTAGCGAATTTGCGTCCCGACCATTTGCGCCACCCGAATATCCTGCAAACTCACTGGTTGCATCATCAGATCTCTTTAGTCTGGGTGTCACGATTTTGAACTGCTTGGTTCCGAGTTCTTTTACGATTGAGGGCTACGAGAACCTAAAGGATGCTGTTTTTGAGGCGGATTTGCCGGAGGAAGCTTCAGAATTCGTAAGTTGGCTTACGGACGTCAACCCTGAAGACAGGCCGTTTAATGCCGAGGTTGCGTTGGCCCGACTTGAAGCCCTTCAGCAAAGACGCCCAAAGGATAAGAGCGAAGGGACCATTTATCTGAGTTTGTCCCACAGAGCGCAAACAGTAATTAACGATGTCTTTCGTTGCGTTGACCGAGATGAGCTACAAAGACGCATTCTGAACGATCTCCAGGAGGGGCCTGGCATCGGTGTGGATGACAGACAAAAGGATGCCTATTTCCTATTGGGGAAAGAATTATCATATAGCACGGTAATAGGTGAACGTCGCGAGGGATTGGTTATCACAACTGCACTCGAACTTCCTACTTACATCATGGAAAGCCGCCGGGAGGATTACTTCCCCTTAAGCGTCGAATTCTCGTTTGCAAAACCTCTGAATCCGACGCAAAGTGCACGATTCTTGGAAGGCATTCAGGTCAACATAGCAGAACACACGCAGCGCAAGCATGTCGAGGAGCTGGAGGCTGAAGAAAAGAGGTTGTTTAGGACATGGGAGACCATGCTTGACGCTCTTACGAGGTATCAAAAAGGGAAGCAGGCCCCTCTTCGATATACGTCCTACACCTTAAACCCGGCTTCCAACACTGTGGTATTTAAGTTGACAAGTTCCCAAGACGATACTCTTGTCGACCAACACAGGAGCGTTTATCGGGGAAAACGTCCCGTTTTGTCGGGGATTGTGACTGAAGTCTTTGATGATGAGTTGGCCCTAAACGTCGGCAGCTTAAACGGTGCGCAGGGAATTCCTCCAACTGGAACGCTCGTCATCGATGTCGGTCCCACAGAGGCTGCGATTAAGCGTCAACAGCGTTCACTCGACGATGTCCGATTTGGTAGAAGCATTCGTTCTGATTTGGGACGATTGCTTATTCATCCAGAGGAATCTGTAATTCCTAACGGCACTCATGAAGTTGCCCTGTTTACCGCGGATCTCGATGAAGCTAAAACTGCAGCCCTTCAAAATGCATTAGCTTCTCCAGATATCTCCTTAGTGCAAGGGCCACCCGGAACGGGAAAAACAACGTGGATTGCCGAGTTGGTTTGTCAGTTTTTGCGGAGGTCTCCCACCAAGAAAGTATTGTTATCGGGTCAAACGCATATTTCCGTTGATAATGCTTTAGTGAAAATCGCAGATCTTGATCCCACCCTGCGTTTGGTGCGAGTGGGACAAAGCGAGAAATTCTCTCCGGGGATAGAGAATTTTAGTCTGCAAAGTCAACTTCTGACTTGGAAAGACGATGTCGAGAAACGCTCTGATCAGTTCCTGAAGGGATGGGCTCAGTCGCATGGGTTACGTTTTGGCACCGACGATTTGGTACAACGACTGGACACAATGACGGAAAAGGAGGCGCGGGGGGAGGAACTGCACAATGAGTTAAGCCTGCTGGAGAACGAAGAGGTGGCCCTCAAAGAATACCAGCGGGCCCTGGAAGAGTGGTCCGAAGCGGTCCTCAAAGAGGCCGAAGTCCTCGAAAGACGTTATGTGGAGGCCCTCGGATCCCAAGACACCTCACCCGGCGAATTGAGCAATGTTATCGATTCAGCCCTTACGTTATCCGGCATGGTCTCCCAAATGGCTAACAACTTGCCGCTTGTCGAGCGGGAAACTACGAAAGAAAGGAAACGTTTAGAGGCAGATAAGGTGGCCGGCGAAATCGAGGCAATAAAGGCGGAGTTGTCAAGAGAGATAAACATGGAGTTGACTGATGTAACGTCGCTGGAAATTCGCCGAAGGATCTTGGAGCAGACATCTGGCGACGAAAAATCTCGCGACGAATACTTAAAACTTCAAGAAATTCAGCGCCAGTGGCTCGAAATCTTCGGTAAGACCGATGACTTTCTTTCGGCCTATCTTTCCATCGCTGATGTCGTTGCCGGCACTTGTATAGGAATTGCCGGAATCGGCTCAACCCCGGACCTAGAGTTCGATTTATTGGTTCTTGATGAGGCCTCGAAGGCCACTCCGACAGAGGCACTGGTTCCTATGTCCCGATCTAAACGGTGGGTTCTTGTCGGCGACGACAAGCAACTGCCACCGTTCGTGGAGGCGCAACTGGAGCGCGAAGGGAATCTTGATAGTCTGGGTTTGACCATTGAAGATTTTTCGGAGAGTCTCTTCTCACGATTGTCGGCCAAACTTCCAAGTGAGTGTAAAAGCATCCTGGATGTGCAACATAGAATGGTACCTGCAATTGGTAATCTAATTTCCGAGTGCTTTTATGACGGAACGATTGGAAGTGCTCGAACAGACCCCGCGTCGCCTCCTTTAGAATGGATTCCCAAACCCGTGGTTTGGTTTTCGACGAGTGCTCTAGCGCAACACGGAGAAGAGGCGGTAAAACGCCAAGATGGAACCGGCGCAAGCTTTGCCAATCCTGCCGAAGCCCGCTACATCACTGAGTGGCTAGAGAAATTGCGGGAGTCAGGCGTTTCGAGCCCATTACAAGTGGCGGTTATAACGGCCTATTCAGGCCAAAAGGAATACCTCGTAAGCTTGCTTGCGCCCAAGGATCATGAGCGGTGGGATCGTATCGCGTTGGAGATCAATACCGTGGATGCCTACCAGGGAAGGGAGGCGGATATTGTACTCTACTCCGTCACTCGTTCCAACCCGGAACAAAATATTGGATTTCTCGCTTCCGAACCGCGACTTAACGTGGCTCTCAGTCGCGGGCGCGACGCCCTCCTTATCTTCGGGGATCTGGAATACTGCTATAGCGCAGGAGGTCTGGAGAATCCTTTCAGAAGGGTATTGGACTATATTGAACGTCATCCCGAAACGTGCCAAGTGGAGGTGCTTTCATGAATGCTGAAGGAGTCGCTCGCCGTTTTGCTAGGCGGCCGGGATTTGAACTAGTTAGCTACCGTCAGGTAGCGCTACCCGTGTTTCGTCTAGCACTTCGCGTGCTGCTGCTCGAAACGAAGCATGTGCCGCCAATTAGCGAATTCATTATGAAGTCAATTGATGCGGGGCTCGGTAACCGGGTCGACATTGCAGGTTTGTTGGGGCTGGAGCAAGAGATTGTCGATGCGGGCATCGTATCATTGATAGCCACCGATGAGGTGTTGAATGCCGCTGACGCTCTAGGTAACCAATCGTTAATGTTGTCTCCAAAAGGTCGGCAAACATTACGCGAGCTTCAAACAACCGTTCCAAGCGAAACGACTATTCATATCACGGTGGACGGGCTAACTAGAACAATTGTGAAGGAGGACCGGTATTATCTGAAACCTAAAGAATTACAACAAAACGAATTGATCGAGATTGCACCTCATCCTCGCCATAAGCCAACCATTGATGAATTAAATGTTGACGAACTACGGTCTTATTTAAAGACAGTTCAAGTCAACCGCCCCGTTTTGAACGCGGTCAATCAGGGAAAATTTCAGGCGCCTACTTTGATAGCGGTTTTGGGCGTCGAACGCGCAGAACGCTTTTTTCGGGATGATGTATTGGCCCTCATCTATCGAGGCAAACATAATCCGGAGATTCAGATCGGCTTCGCCATCAGCGAGCAATTAAGCCCTGAGCACGAACAGGCTTTTCGCCAAAGCAAACAGGGCGAAAAATTAGGCTTAGAGCAGGAGGACTTTGCTTTCGGTCAAGTTCTACGTCCCGAGGTGGTTGCTTTGGCCGAAGAGCAAAGGCTCGAATCCATCGATAGCCTGGCCACAGACGTGGAACGGGTGAAAGCAGAGGTTGAACAGCTCACACAAAAGTTGAATTCAACGACTTCGCTCAGTGAAAGAAAATCGCTTGAACAGCAATTGCAATTCAAGGCGGAGATGCGGCAGCGGCTTGAAGCAAGCTTGCAGGACATCCCGGTGAGAAACCTCCAAGTATATGACCACCCAGAGTATCTTAAAGATGCGCTAGAAAGGTCAAACGAGAGAATAATGATTATCTCACCATGGATCACTGCAAGTGTGGTCGATAGGCAATTCGTCGATCAGTTACGAAAGGCCCTAGCCCGCGGGGCGAGCGTATATATTGGATATGGAATTGGAGGCAAGGATGAAAAACCACAGACCCCGCGAGATACGGAGGCCTTGAAATCGCTTGTCAAGCTTGCGGAAGCGGAAGAAAGGTTCCATTTAGTAAGGCTTGGGGATACTCATGCAAAGATCCTCCTTTCGGATCAAAGGTACGTTATCACCGGGTCTTTTAATTGGCTCTCTTTCAAAGGAGAACGAAAACTGCGCTTTAGGGATGAACGAAGCGTATACGTTGCGATACCCGAGCAAATCGAAGAAGTGTTTGCTTCGTATGTATCTCGATTCAGCACTAGCATGGAGAATGCTTTGTAGCACAACCTTTGATGTAGGCTCGTAACCCCTAATGTCGATCCGCCGAGGTTGCGAAGGGGACGAGACATCGGTTCGTTTGCGTTCATAGCGTAGCAGGAAATCCCGCCGTTCATCGCGAAATTTTCTCGCGGAGATGTTGTCCTATGCCAATCCGTATGAAGGAACCCCATGCTCAAGACCCGCGCAAACTTGCATCCGGACGCTGGCAAGCGCGCGTAACCTATTACGAAAGTAATGGGAAACGCCGAGAAACTAGCCAGGCATTCGCGACCGAACGGGAAGCTAAGAAGTGGAGTCGCGAACAGGAAGTGCAGTTGCGGCAAGGGACTGTTACACCAGAGGCATTGACGAGCCTCACGGTCAATGCGTTATTGGATCGTTGGCTAGACGCAAAACGAATGCAACCAGTGAGAGGGTCTACGTTGGAGAGTTACGCTGCTCATATGCGACACGTTCGTAATGCATGGGGTGACCGATTGATTAAGGATGTGCGGCCAGCGGACGTGCAGGATTTGTATGCCCATGTCCTTGAGACGCGCAAACAACGGCACAGTACGTCGCGACTTTGGTTCGGGCATCGTTTGACTGGGCTATCAATATGGAATTGCTGCCGTCAACCCGTCGCGTAAAGTTCCAAAACCGCAAGTGCCACGACAGGAAATTCCGGTGTTGACGCCGGAAGAGGCGAAGCACCTGCTCCGCGTGGCCACGGCACATCGGTTGCACGCATTGTGGTGGTTTCTTGCGCTAACCGGAGCCCGAAAAGGGGAAGCGCTTGGGCTACAATGGACCGATATTCATTGGGACACTAAGACGGTGACGATTCGTCGGACACTGTCGGGTTCTGGCCGGCGCCGCCAGGAATCCGTCACTAAGACGCGGCATAGTATCCGCACGATTGCTATTCCTGATGTTCTTATTCAGACATTGGAACAGTGGAGACACGAACAACGGCTGCAGCGGGTTGCCGCTACCACTTGGCACGATACCCCTTACGTATTTACGACTACCCATGGAACACCATGGGATCCGGCGCATGTGTCGCGTCAATTTAAGTCCCTCTTGCGCCAATCTGAAATGTCGCTGGCGTGGCACCCGCATGATCTTCGACATGCGATGGCGACGCATTGGCTCGCCGAAGGCATTTCGCCCAAGGTTGTTAGCGAACGGTTGGGGCACTCCAGTGTGGCCTTCACGTTACAAGTCCATGCACATGCGCTGCCGAACCAGCAGGCAGAAGCGGCCGAGAAAATGGCCACTCAGTTACTGGAGGACCCGGAAGAACCATCCACAAATCATCCACACGAACCTGGAAACGAGGGAAACGCCGCGACAACGGAGGAAAAACCAGAATCCCCAGATGGCCCAAACCACGCCGATTTTTGAGAAATTTGAGTTCGCAAGATACATCAGAAATGCATGGCCAGCCAACTTCAAATCCAATGGTCGGCGTTAGACGCCGGTGGAGTGCATAGACACTACCGTTGGTGGCGTGTTGCCCCCTGAGGGCACCCTTGGGGACAGAATGAGATTCCATTCCGCGTAGTCACTCGTCGTGTGAATCAGCCACAAATTGGATTCGGTCTGGGCGGAACAGGTCGCGGGCGAACTCAACGAGTCGGCTTTGGTCATCATACGCTTGCCGCGTAATTCGAATCAGAGGCGCACGGAGCCTTACGTCAAGAATGGATCTTTCCATCTGGCCCGCGGCCACAGCATCGAGCGTTTGGCTGGCTCTTATTGGTCGGGCGTTGAACTCTCTGTCCATGAGGTCGTAGATCGAGTGCTGACTGAGATCCCAATTTAGCAGGGTGGGAACGTACATCTTCGGAAAATAAGAATCCTCTAGGGCAACGACTAAGCCGTTGGCCAAACGCCGGCGAACGACGTGGATGACCTCATCGTGAATATTGAGATTGAGAGATTCGCTCAAGCGGGGAGTGGTCCTGATAATTTCGGCGACGAGGACATCGGACGTAGGTTGCTTGCCGCTGAGAAGCGTTCCGGTGGTAAAGCTGTGGAGCACCGAAATGTCCATTGTGATACGCGGTTCGGCGACAAAAGTACCTTGCCCTTGTTGCTGGCGAATTAGTCCTTCTTCGCGAAACCCTTGAAAAATACGCCGAATGGTGTCTCTTGAGGTGTGGAGAATTTCGGCCAAATCACGCTCAGGGGGTAGGGGTTCGCCTGGTTTAAGTTTGTCGTGAATCAACTTTTTTAATTCTGCGCTAACCTCTTCGTACGATGCCACCGATCGATTCCCCTTCCGAGGAAAAGTTTATCATTACTATTGCGGAACAATTGACGAATTGCGAATATTATCGTATCCTCCGAGCAACCAATGGATCATTGGTATGATAGAAAGGAAGGTGCGATCGTGGAGCCAGACATTCAAGTATTATCCGATGAAGAAGTATTAGGCCGTTTCTCCTATCGTGGTGAACTGAAACGGACCTTGGGACTGTTCGCTTCTTTTGCCGTGGCGTTTTCCTTTATCTCGATTACGACCGGCATTTTCACGAACTTTTCCTTTGTTCTCAGCACTGGCGGGCCGGCTGGTATTTGGACATGGCCGATTGCGGCCATAGGGCAGCTGTTCGTCGCCGCGGTGTTTGCAGATCTCGCCAGCCGCATTCCCATCTCCGGATACTCGTATCAGTGGATACGACGTTTGACCACTCCGGGAGTGGGATGGTTTACCGGCTGGATGTCCTTTGCCTTCCTGGCCTTAGTGGTCCCCGCAGTGGACAGCGGACTTGCCCCGATTGTGGCTCAGGTATTCGGGATTGCCCCAACGGCCGCTCACCTGACCGATATTGTCATTGTAACCATCTTGGTGCAACTGTTATTGAATGTCTTCAGCGTGAAAGCGACGTCGGGCATTAACAGCGCAGCCGTCTTCACTGAAGCAGGCGGGTTTCTGGGCCTGACCATTGTGCTGGCAATTTTGGCCTTTGTACACCATCCGCATTGGAGTGATTTGGCATACCACGCCAACGTGAAGGGTTCTTATGTCGGGCCGTTTGTTCTGTCGCTGTTGATGGGGCTCTTCACTATCGTGGGATTCGAAGCGGCGGCCAACTTGTCCGAAGAGACCAAGCAAGCCCACCGGGTGGTCCCACGCGCCATCGTGACCTCTGTGGCACTGGCGGGGGCGCTGGGCACTCTGTTTCTCGTGGCCGCCGTCATTTCCATCCCCAATGTTGGGAAGGCGATTGCGTCCTCAGCTCCGCTTCCGTACATTATTGATTCCAATCTGGGGTCGGTCTTCGGCACCTTGTTCTTAGTGCTAGTGATAATTTCTATCTTTGCTTGCGGATTGGTCATCATGACCTCGGGCGGTCGATTGATTTTCGCCATGAGCCGTGACGGGAACTTCTTTGCCAGCGGACTCTTCCGCCGGGTGTCCCCGAGATTCGAGACGCCGGTTGCTGCTCTGATTTTGCTGGCATTGCTGAGCATCGTTGGCGCGTACTTCTCTAGCTCCCTCACGGTGCTGGTCGGTACGACGGCGGTGTTGCCGGCGTTAATCTACCTCTTTACCACCGTCACCTATCTTCTTTCGTATCGGAGGCTTCCTGCGGCATTGGCCTCGACCAGGTGGGCTCGCTGGGGACGTCCCATCGCGGTGATTGCGAGCATCTGGCTGGTGTTTTCAGTTCTGGTGCTGACGATTCCGCAGCAATTTCACCAGGTGGCGATCTGGACCGTGGGCATCCTGGTGCTAGGGCTGGTTGTCTATTTCGCCGGCTTTCGTCGCCGCAATTTAGCGTCGGCGTCATCGGACCTGGAGCTGCCAACGGGAACGTCTATATAACGAACCTCTAGAGGCCGGATCAGATTCGGCCTCTTCATTACCACTTGGAGGCGCTTTGATATGAGAGATTCATCTTCATGGGATGTCATCATTGTTGGAGCGGGCATCGTCGGCACAGCGATCGCCCGGACGCTCTCAAAATATCAGGGGCGTGTATTGGTGGTGGACCGGCATCGGGAAATTGGGTCCGGCACCTCCAAGGCTAATTCCGCCATCATTCACACCGGCTTTGACGCACCTGTGGGCTCGCTGGAGGCGCGGTTGCTGCAACGAGCGCGCGGCGTGTGGCAGGAGATCTTGGCGGACGCGCCAATTCCGTGGGTGCCCGCCGGCGCCTACATGCTGGCTCGTTCAGCGAATGACCTTGAGGGCTTGGAGAAATATCAAGCCATGGCCAAAGCCAACGGCGTGACGGTCGAGCGGGTTTCCGCACACACTGTCCGTGACCAAATCTCCGCGGTGTCCGCCGTGGTATTAGAGGCGCTTTACGTCCCCGAGGAAAAAGTAGTTGACCCTTTTTCTGCACTACGAGCCTTTGCGGAACAAGCTGCTTTGAACGGCGTGAAGTTTAGCCTTGGCAACGCCGTTGACGCCCTGATACCCGATGGAGAGGGAGTCGCTGTTCATGTCGGAGACAAGACCCTTCACGCCCGGTGGGTCGTAAATGCCGGCGGACTCTGGGGGGATGCGTTGGCTCAGGGACTGGGCGACAATATCCGACTTCACCCGCGCAAGGGCCAATTCCTGATTAGCGAGGAAGACCTCGGTGTTCATGCCATCTTGTTGCCCGTGCCCTCGACCATCTCCAAGGGCATTACGGTGACGCCGATAGCCTTCGGTGGCATTTTGCTTGGCCCCACCGCCGAAGACGGGGCGGATAAAGAGGACTTTGCTACCACGGCTGAGAGCCTGCAGAGGATTCTCCAAGAGACCCAAACGATGGTGCCGGGTGTGGCGCATATCCGCAGCATTCGCCAATTTGCCGGGTTGCGAGCAGCCTCCGACCAATCCGACTATCATATCCAATGGTCGGTCGGGGCATCCCGTGTCCTGCACGTGCTCGGCATTCGTTCCACGGGTATTTCCGCAAGTGTCGGGATCGCCGAATATGTGAAAGCAGAGCTTCAGAGCCATGGAATGGACTTGCCCGAGAGAACCGTATGGCTTCCCGCACCTGCGTTATTTGTCGACGAACCCGCCCCGGGTGCCGAAGAGGTCGTGTGTCTTTGTCGATCGGTCACCGCCGGGGAGATTCAACGGGGCCTGGAAAACCCCGTGCCCGCCCAGACGTTGGATGGCATAAAGCGCCGAACCGGGGCGATGTTAGGGGAGTGCCAAGGTAATGTCTGCGCGGCGGCCATCATGGAGCGCGTCGCGGTGCAGCACCAAACGTTATGGCTGGCTATCCCCAAAGGGAACGAGCCGCCGCTACCGGGTATTCATCAAGTTCGCGAGCCCGATACGGTGTCAGAGGATTTGGACTATAGTCTTCGTGCGGATGTCACTGTGGTAGGCGGCGGTCATTGGGGAACAGCAGTGGCAGAACTACTTCGCCAGATGGGGTTGGACCCGATCATTCTGGACGCTCATGGGGCGACCGGAAGTGCGCGCACTACCTTGATTGAGATAACGGGGAACAGGGATCAGTCATGGTCGCTGACCTGTGTAAGCCGGCATGGTATGCAGACCGTGCGTTCGCGGGCCGTTGTACTGGCGACAGGGGGATTTCATCGCCCCCCCGGACTAAGCCAGATTGCCGGCGATCGGCCAGCGCGCGTCTATACGCCGGACGGACTTGAGCAATTTTGGCGACGTGGCGTGACGGTAGGCGACAACCCGATAATAATCGCTCTAGGCGAAGAGACTGTGGAAACAATACTCCTGTGGAAGGAGCGATATCGTGAAGCGGGTATTGAGACCACGGTGCTAACAAACGCCTCGACACCGGACCTCCCATCTGACGTTCTACACATCCAAACGGTGAAAAGGATTCAAGGTCGGAAGTACTTCAAATCGGTCATGGTGACCATGGCCGGCGGTCATGACGAAACCTTCTTTGGGGATGTGCTGTGCTTTAGCGGTGGGGTTGAACCCATGGCTCCATATCTGAAGCATAACGCAGAGATTATTCGGGCTGAGCACGGACGCATCGTAACGGGCCGTTCCGGCCGTGTTGTCGACCGGAACGTCTGGGCGCTTCCGCCGCTCACCACGTGCGCCGTCGATCTGGATGCGCTGGCTCGTGAAATAAAGGAGGTCCTGGGCTAATGCACATAGAGGGCAGGATCGTAGGCAGCTATGACGAGAATAGGCTGACGCGCGCGTTGGACGATATTCCGCAACTTGCGGAAACGGTGCCCGGTCTTCAGGATTTGACAATTTCCGAAGATCGGGTGGAAGCGAAGATGGTGGTGCCCTTGCCCTTCATGCAATTGAAGAGTCGTATCTCTGGCACCATAACACGTCACGCATCTGGAATACAGTTGACCGTCAAGGGCCGCCCGGAAACATTGGCCGGACTCTTTGAATGCCAGGTTGCCATCGATCAGATCGTAGAGGAGGTCTTGCAAGGCTTTCAGTATCAGCTGGATATCAAAACGTCAGGGCGGCTGGCCTCGTTAGGCGAGGCGATGCTGGGGAACGTCTCGCGCAAGCAAGCTCAGTTGTTCGAAGACAATCTCCGCCGTCTGTTGGATCAGGAGAACGGCCATGCATGAGGGGCTGTGGCTCGGCGTAGACGCGGGAACGACTCGGACCAAGGCAGTGCTCTTTGACAGTCAAGGAACGCCGGTGGCCGATGCGGTCCGTACCGTAAAGGCACACTACCCTCGGCCCGGGTGGGTGGAACAGGACCCGAACGACTTAGTATCGGCCGTTATTGCGGCAATCCACAAGATTCTCCGCGATCCACGGCGTCAAGGGCATCCGGTCCATGGTATGGGCCTGGCCAACCAAGGAGAAACGGTCGTCGCTTGGGACGCCAAGACCGGGCAAGCGCTGGCGCCTGCTATCGTCTGGCAATGCCGCCGCACGTTCGAGCTCTGTGAGCAATTGCAGGCTTCCGAACTGGAACCTTCTATCCAGTCAATCAGCGGACTGCCCATTGACCCGTACTTCTCGTCCACCAAGATGCAATGGCTCCTCGAAGAGGTTCCGGAGGTGCAGGATGCCCGGAAAGCCGGAACGCTTCGGTTGAGCACCACCGACAGCTGGATTCTGTGGCACTTGCTGCAGGATCCCATCTACATTACCGACGTGGCCACGGCGAGCCGTACCCAACTGTTGGATTTAACCCAGGGGACATGGTCTGACGAACTGCTCAAGGTGTTTAAGGTGCAGCGGTGGGAGTTGCCGACGATTGTACTCAACAGCGGCGTGGTTGGTATGATCAAGCCATCGTTGGCCGGTGAGCGCATTCCCGTCTCGGGATTGGCCGTTGATCAGCAGGCCGCCCTGTTCGGGCACGGATGTCATGAGGCGGGTCAAGCCAAAGTGTCTTATGGTACTGGCGCCTTTCTTCTGGCCAACGCCGGTACTCAACGGCCGGAGGCCAAGGGCGTGCTGCCGACCATTGCCTGGCAGCTGGGAGATGAGCGGTTGACCTACGCATTGGATGGCGGGGTGTTTACTGCTGGAGCAACCATCGAATGGTTGGTCGATTTGGGTTTGCTAGAGAGTCCGGAGGATGCCGGTTTGGTAACGGGGACGCCCGAAGACGAGCAGTTGGTTATGGTTCCCGCCTTAGCGGGCTTGGGCGCTCCCTGGTGGGATCCTACCGCTCGCGGTACCGTGCTCGGCATTCATCGTGGAACCCGTCGCGAGCAGATCGTTCAAGCAGCACTTCGCGGCATTGCCCACCGCATTGATGACATTGTCCAGGCACTCGACAAGGTGGGGCACCCTTTGACCGAACTCCGGTGCGACGGAGGTCCTTCGCGCAATCCCTATCTCATGCAGTACCAAAGTGACATCACGGGATTAAAAGCGCAGGTCACTACCATTGAGAATTTGGCCGCTTTAGGCGTGGCCAAGATGGCGGCTCTGGCTTTCAACCTCAGCATCGAAACCGGCAACGGAACCTGCGTCGGTGCGTATGAGCCAGCTCGCAATCAATTATGGCGAGACCATGCCCGCCGTCGGTGGGCCAAGGCGGTCGAGCGTGCGGGGCAGTGGAGCACATTATGATGATTCTCCGTCGTCGTTAAGCGCTTGATACCTTCGAGCGCAATCATAACCCCTGTCCAACTCTGTCCAACTCAAGGGCTCTAGGTCCACCCATGTTGCTCGACAAACGCTTGAAAGTCGGCCCACACTACATTTGAATCGGACTTTTCGTCTGTTGCTTCGGCCAACTGCTTCGCAAGTCGGGTGAGTTCGCCCGCCGAAGCGCCGTGGAGCCGTCGTTCATGCAACCACCGGTGGACAAGTTGGCCCATTATTTCCCCTTCTGGGTCGGGCATTTCGCGCATCATATCATCACCTCCGTTCATTTCGGAATAAGTGGGACCAGTGAAGGAAGGTATTTTTCGTGCCATATACTCAGGCTTCACCAGTAGTAGTCTAGTGCTTCAGAACGACAGATCGTCTGGTAAATCAGGCTCCACAATGTTTCCGTTGTTCCGCATCTGTTCGAAACGTGCCCATGATGTCATAGACCCGCACCGGCCGCAGAACCGATATGATTTCGTCAGGGGATGGCCATAAAGGGTACATTCCAAGTTTTCACAGCCGTTAATGAGAATTTCCCCGCAAGCCCCACAGTGGCTTTCCGTATGTTTGAAGGGACTGTCATTTTCAAACCCACACGCGGCACATGTAGCCAAACGTACGCCGTCAATCTCTGCCGACCATTGCACCATTACATAATTTTCGAGGTCAATCGAATCATCCATCAACAGTGGTACCTCCCGAATATAGGCGTTAGATGCTTGAGTCTTTGTCTTGTCTCGGTCATCGGGTGGATAAAGCGTGTTCGCCCTTCCTCAATGTTCGCGACAGTGTAGAGTTGGAGCCACCCGTTGGTGAGGTCGGTTAATCGATTGCGGGTTGCTTCGAGCGATGTTCCGCAAACCCGGGCAATTTTATATAAGGGCCACCGGCGAATTTCCTGAATCGCTCCCATGGGAAGCAATAATTCGGCCGCAATCATGTCGGCTTCGCGTTCGTTCGAGCTATGGTCGTGCCAACCCTTGACGGCATGACCCAAAACGATGTGTCCAAATTCATGGGCGAGACTCCACTACACCCGTTCGCGTTTACGACGGCCATTATGGACCACGATATATACTTTTCACGGAAGACAATCGATGATTAGCTAACCGATCCCCCGGCAGGATGAGTCACCTCATGACCGATTGCGCACGGTCGTGGGGCTGTCGGCAGTGACTCGGCGTTTCGCCAGGTGGGCTGGCCCATAGCAATGCTACCCGCCTATGTATGTTAAAAGAGGGCGCGACTCAATAGATGGGCGATCGCCGCTCCGATGATCGGCTGTCCGGTTCGTTAGGCCGCTGCGTCAAACAGCTGAAATTTTAGCGTGAGCAGGGTGGCGAGTTTGGCTTTATGGGGCGGCCCTCGGGGTCCTGCAAACAGTCGATGATGGCTTGTTGAAAGGAGGCGAACGTGGCGTAGTCGCGCCCATGGAGACATTCGGCTTTCACAAACTTCCAGAGCCGTTCAATGAGATTGAGATTCGGGGAATGGTGGGCAGCCCAAGCAAGGTAATCCCGAGGCGTTCCGCCTCGGCCATGACGAAGTGATTGCGCTGGTAGCGGGCATTATCCAAGACGACGGTAATCGGAAGATCGGTGAAGCGGGCAGCTACTTGGGTGAACAACTCGACCACGCTCTGACTCTTGATATAGGTGTCGGTGGTGACGGTAAGGATTTCATGGGTGATGGCATGGAGAGCGCCCAACACGAAGTGCGCGGCATCCAGGAAAAACACATGCCGCTGACCCGCCTGGGCTTCCTCTAAGACCGGCGTGAGCTCGGTCTCCAGCAATTCGCGCTGCCGGACCGGGTCGGCTTTCGCGGGGATTTGCCCGGTTTTGCGCCGCCGAAACCCGTTTTTTTAGCCACAGGCCGACTTGCGTGGCGCTCCGACGGACGCCGGTCAACTTCTCAATCCGGTCCACCGCTTCTTGTACGGTGTGGGGGGGCTGCGCCTTAAAGGCCGCACGTAAGGTGTCGGCCTGGGCATCCAGCGCGGCCGTGTGAGGATGCGGGTTGAACCGGCGGAGCGCCTCGATACCCCCATCCCGATAGGCGATCACAGACGACCGGACCGTCCCCTCGGTTCTCTGTACTAAGCGCGCCACCTCGCGCCGCGAGACGCACATGCTGGTCAAATACACCGCTTCCATTTTCCGTTGCACCCGCGGATGCGGGTGTTCGAACCGTCCAAGATTTGCCGATCCTCATCCGACATGTTCAGCTGAATCATTCCCATGCCCTCCTCCTCGTATGTCTAGGGGTTGCACGATCCTCGTCCCCTTTGACTCTCCAAAAGCCGTGTCCAGTCCAGTGGGAATGGGATATTTTCGGCAAACTTTTGCGCGCCTTAGCTCTGCGCCAATTCGTCAACTGTCATCCGAGAGGGGTATAGTTTGATGGATGATTCATGCAACTTTTAGAACCCTTGGCGTTGGTGGTGTAAAGATCCCCCACAAAATCTATCTAGTTCGGCTGTCGGTGAGGCTCCTCTACTAGGGCCTGAGAATGAGCTTGCCCACTACGACACTTTGTTCCATGCGTCTATGAGCATTGGAGGCAGCCTCCAACGGTACTACTTCGTAATTCAAACGGATCCTCTTCTCAAGCATCAGATTCAACACTCGTGCTAAGTCGTGCTCAGTCCAGCCGCTCGTTGACATGAGGGTCCCATATGACCTGAAAACCTTAATCAAATTGACTAATGTGGATTCGCCGCCATGAGCCCCGTACAACACATAACGTCCACCTCGGTGCATAGCGCTGTAGCCATCCTCTAGAAAACGTCCGCCCACACCGTCAAACACGACGTCGACCCCGGATCCCCGAGTCACCTCAAGCACGGTTCCCACCAGGCTGTGCTTTTTATAGTTGATGACGTACCAAGGATTTAAGGTTTGCACGAAGGCCTCTTTCTCCGCAGATCCGACAACGGCAATAACGCGGGCGCCGATCAAGTTACCCAGTTGAATCGCCGCGTGGCCGACGCCTCCCGCAGCCCCTGTGACCAGAAGAGTTTCACCGGGTTGAATGCCGGCGCGCGTGATCAATCCATGCCACGCAGTTCCGAACGACAGCTGTATCCCCGCGAGCGCCATTAGATCATGGCCATCATCCACGGGATAGACTTGGTCTTCCGGGACGCGAATGAGTTCGGCATAGCTTCCATTTGTTTCAATTCCGGGCCGGATCGCATTTTGACACAGGTTAATGAGTCCGCGTTGGCAAAATTCGCATCGATGGCACGAACGATATGCACTTACCACGACATTCGTACCCACCTTTGTTCGCGCGTCGGGTCCGCCCTCGACAATGGTTCCGACGGCTTCTCGACCCAACACCAGTGGCGGACTGACGTCAAAGCCGGAGGTACCCGCTCTGATATCGAGATCCAAGTGATTGACTCCCGCCCCGTGCACCCGTACGAGAACTTCTCCAGGTTTGGCGTGAGGGTCGTCGATGGTTGTGTAGGTTAAGACCGAGGGACCTCCGAATGTTTCAAAAATTATGCCCTTCACATCGTATCTCCTTGCAGGAAATTCTGTTTTCTGTCTCGAATAGAAATATACTGTTATCATGCGATTATGACAACAAGACAATTTCTGTGTTGAGGTGATTCGATGCATTGGGCGGACTATTTCTCGCAACTTGACTGGAGCAACTTACCGGATTCGGTCCGAAATAGCACTGTTCTTGTCGTATCTGATACTATCGGGGGAATCGTGGCTGGCTTACGCACGGCTGAGATCAAACAATTGCTTAATCGTTGTGAGAGTGGAGATGTTCCGATATTTTCTACCCCAACCCAGACTGACTTGGCGTCGGCGGGATTACTTCTTGGAACTGCGGCCGTTTCCCTTGAAGTGGATGAAGGGAATCAATATAGTTTTGGGCATCCCGCTGCCCATGCAGTACCTACGGCGCTGGCTGCTGCCGTGAAAAATCGAAGTACGGGCATCGATTTTTTAACCGCTGTGGTTGTTGGCTATGAGGTCGGTTCGCGGTTCGGCCGGAAATATCGGCTGAGACCCGATTTACATGCGCACGGAACATGGGGGATCGCGGGGGCCGCAGCGGCGGCGGCGTATGTGAATAAACTGTCGTCCGACCAGTTTCGTCAGGCTGTCATGATGGGCTCTGGTATGGTCCCCGCCACGTCATGGCAGACCGCTCTTGATGGAGATACCATTCGAAATCTGTACGCAGGTCATGCTGCCATGTGGGGGACCGTGGCACCTGCTCTTGTCAGTGCGGGATTTACTGTCCCTATAGACATCGCCGACCGGACGCTGGGGAATGTGTTGGGCTGCACAGATATCTCTACTAGCATTGATGATCTTTTGGGGGAACGTTTTGACATTGAACTCAATTACTTTAAACCCTACGCTTTTTGTCGGTATTCCCATAGTGCAATTGAGGCGGCCCAGCAGGCTGCTCATGGTTTGACGCCGAAGGAAATTGATCATATCGAAGTGCGAACCTTTCTACGAGCATCAACTCTCAACAATCGCGTGCCAGCGAATCAACTTGCTGCGAAGTTCAGCATTCCCTATGGGGTGGCAAGCGCCATCGCCCTGCATCGAGCCGACCAAGCCGTATTTTCCCCCGCCCTGTTTCAAAACCCCGATGTAATGAACCTCATCGACCGGGTGAGTGTTGTTCACGACGCCGCGCTTGATGAGGCCTATCCCGCCGAGATGGTCGCCAAGGCTGTTGTATACGGACGTGATGGAACCGTTCGAGAGGCGAGTTGCAAGGAGGCCAAAGGCTCCCAAACCAATCCTTTATCACCTGGTGACCTTTATCACAAGTTTGAAGGACTCGTGTCGGATTTTGGGGATGCCGTCAAACTTTGGGACGCCATCGCCGAACTACCTTCTGTGGTAGACATGCGGGATTGGGCTGTACAGATTGGCAAACTGTTCTCGAACGAAAGCAAGGAGGGGACCACGTGACCGACAGCGAACGGGCACTTATACCGCTTGTAGACTGGGCATCTCAAGTTCGTTATGAGGATATTCCTGCCCCTGTGCGGGAACAGGCCCGGCTGATTATCTATGACCTTTTGGCGGCAATCTGGGCGGGTAAAACGGAAGCGGAAGTGGCGGGGTTAGCGCACTGGGCGAATGCCAATCAGTGGCTGTTTGAACCGTTATGGCAAGGGTGCATCCTCGGCACGTCGGCTGTCGCGCTCGAAATGGATGAAGGAAATCGGCGGACGTTGGGTCACCCGGGTTCTCATGTGGCTCCTGTGATGCTTGCCCATTTACGCGACATCCCGTCATTCGAGGAGTTTTTACGGGTCTTTGTCGTGGCATATGAGGTGTCAGCCCGAATCGCTCGATGTGGCCGACCCCGTCCGGACGCACACCCGCATGGGACCTGGGGAACCGTTGGTAGCGCGGTGGCCATGGCCTTGTTGGCAAGCCATGACTTGCGCGATACCATTTTACTTGCTTCTTCGACAACGATTGCCACTGCGTTTACAGCCGCTCTTGAGGGCCGTACGGTGCGGAACCTCTATGCGGGGCTTAGCGCATTGGTTGGCTCCCTTGCCACTCAATGGTCCGATGTCGTTGCCGGTATATTTGCGCCCACGGAGACTATGTTCTCCACGTGGAGTGGTCAAGCACTGACGGAGGGTCTTGGTACTCACTTTGCCGTGAGCGAAAATTATTTCAAAACCATTGCGGCATGTCGTTACGTTCACGGCACCGTCGAAGCCATTGAAAATCTGAGGGACGAGTTACCATTATCGCGGGTACACGTCGACCAAGTCGTCGTCGAGACATATGCTCCAGCGTCACAGTTGTCGGGCCTTCCCCATAACACCTTAAGTAGTAAATTCTCTCTTCCCTATGCGATTTTAAAGGCTCTTGAAGGAAAAGCTCGGGATCCGCGGAGTTTCCACGAACCGTTGGAGTTGACCGCAGAGCAAACGAATCTGCTAAGGCACATCGTTGTCAAGGAAAACGAAGAATTTACAGATCTCCTGCCAGAAGTGCGGAAAACACGGGTGCAGATTCACTACACAATGGACGGGCACACGTCCATTGCAGTGGACGAGGTCGACCTTCCAATGGGGGAATGGGACCGTCCGTTTCCGCCGGATATGCTCTTTCGCAAATGGCAACAGGTGTTTTCGGACTTGCCCTCCAACGTGTTGCCGGAACTCCCGTCCGACTTGTCGCTGGAGAGCCTGCGACGATTTACAACAGCATTTTTCGAAGCTGTCCTCCTGAAGAAGTCATCCGCTGAGGGAGTGGTCCGCCGATGACGGAAATGCATGATTGCGACAGGGAGCCAGCACGTTCGCCACCAGAGGCTGAACTGTCGAATAAGAGGTACTGCAATCACTGTAACTGGTTCTTAAATTCGGCGATCTATGTCAAGAAAGGGTGAAACCCAGGATGGCAACAGAACCACAGCAGTATGACGAGGTACTGGCCAACGCTGATCTTGTCCCCACCGAAGGCGAGGGAAGAACATGGAATTGGTACAACTACCTCGCAGTGTGGATGGGTATGATTCATAATATCTTCAACTACTCGGTGGCTGCCGGCCTGCTAGTGCTGGGTATGAACGCATGGCAGGCCTTGCTCACGATTTTAGTGGGTAATACCGTCCTACTCGTTGTCGTGGCTCTAAATGGTGAACTCGGTCAGAGATATGGCACCCCCTTCCCTGTTATCGTTCGGGCTTCGTTTGGCGTGTTTGGTGCCAACGTTGCCGCCTTGATCAGGGCACTGGTGGCCATCGGATGGTTTGGCATCCAAGGGTATTTAGGGGCGACCGCATTAAGCGCTCTGGTGGGGGCGGTCGCTCCTGGCTGGAATCACTTCAATGTGCATATCCCGCTTATCGGCCTGCCCATTAACCTCCTGGCAGCGATTATCGTGTACTGGATTCTTTTTGGATTCATTGTGCTGCATGGCATGGAAGCGGTCAAGCGGTTCGAAAATTGGGCTGGCCCGCTTGTTCTTGTCCTTATGTTGTTCTTGTTCTTCTGGGCCTTGTCCGCGGCGCATGGTCTTGGTCCTATTTTCAGTCAACCCGGAAAGCTTCATGGCGTAGCATTTTGGGGACCCTTCTTCGCGGGCGTCGCTAGCATAGTGAGTTCCTTCGCAACGCTGGGCCTCAATATCCCTGACTTCACACGGTTTTCACGATCACGGCGCGATCAGCTCATTGGTCACATTTTCGGATTGCCGCTGACGCAGCTGTTTTTTGCCTTTCTGGCTGTGTCTATCACGTCAGCAACAGTTGTCGTATACCACCAAGCAATCTGGGATCCGGTGACGCTGATTCAGAAGTTTCATAGTCCGGTTATCGTGATCCTAGGCACGTTAATTTTGATGATCGCGACGTTGTCCATCAATGTTGCTGCTAACATTGTCTCTCCGGCCTATGATCTTTCGAATCTAGTGGCGAAACACATTAATTTCAGGCTCGGGGCCCTGATAACCTTAATCGTGGCCTTTGTTTACATGCCTTGGCGATTATTGGTCAACGCATCGACCATCTATACCATCTTGGGGGCTAGTGGGGCAGCCATTGCACCTGCGACTGCAATTATGATGGTGGACTTTTGGTTGATACGCCGTCAACACATCGACAAGCATCAGCTATATCTCACGCGTGGCATCTACCGTTTTCAGGGCGGGTGGAACTGGCGTGCGCTCGTCGCTCTGGCCGTCGGCCTGTTCCTTTCCGGCGCTGGGGTCGTTTGGAACGCCTTTGCGGGTCTGTACAAAGAGTCCTGGTTCGTGGGATTTTTCGCTGCTGGCATTCTTTATTGGATATTCGGGGCGCTGTTCCCTTATACACAGTCGGCCATGGAACCTTCAGGTTCCGTCGCCCAGAGTGAGTCTAGTACCTAGAGGGCGGTTGTGTGCAGATGTCTAACAGAGTACTGGGCCTTGCGATGAGCAAGGCCCCACTAAAACTCCAGCGTCACATGGCCGTTCTGTTGGCGGACACCGTACTGGTCGGATATGCCGCCATGGCCCAGGAACCCTGGCTGAGGGCCATGACGCTTCGAGTTGCCCAGATGTTTCCTGGGACCGTTGCGACTTGGGGACCAACCTCCGTTGGAGTCGGTGTTGAAACCGCCACCCAAATCCACGGGGCGGCGTGTGTGGCACTTGAATTGGACGAAGGAAATCAATTTGCCGAGGGTCATCCGGCCTGTCACATTGTGCCGGCTGTGCTTGCCCTATGGCAAAGCGGTAGTGCTCCGGTTGATAATATGACGGTTGTGTCAGCGATCTGGAGTGGCTATGAAGCCGCAGTTGACATCGCGAGCCGTTATCGGCTTCACGACGCGGTGCATCCCCATGGCACGTGGGGCACCGTCGGTGCCGCCGTGGCCTGCGGGCGAATCCTCGGACTCTCAACGAAGGAAATAGAATCTGCCGTCGACATCGCACTGGGCCTAATGGTGACAAGTTCTCAACGAGCCGCGTTGGTGGGCTCCCCGGTGAGAAATATCGCAACCGGCATCGGTGCAGCCAACGGAGTGGCGGCCGCGCTGTGGGCGGCCGCAGGTGTAGAGGGTGAACGTGGTGTTGAGCATCTCACGTTAGGCACCATTCTTGGCCGGCCGAAACCATCGTTGGATTTAACCACTGACAAGCATTTTCTTCAGCAGAATTATTTCAAACTCTACAGCTCAAGCCGTTGGTGCCATGCGGCGATTGAGGCCGCCGCCGAAATTCGGCAACGAATGGGAGAGCGGGGACAGACGCCGCAGGATGTAAGCACGTTTTTGGTTGAAACGTACGACCCCGCAACGCGGTTGTCGAATCCTCAGCCCGAGAATGTGTTTGCGAGTCGCTTCTCGATCGAATTTGGGGTTGCCGTTATGCTGGTCACGGGACGTGCGGATCCGACCGTATATACCCGCGAGATGCTCCATGATGGCCGTGTTCGGGAATTGGGGAGGGCGGGACGTGTTGTTGAGGATCCGGCGATGAGTGCCATGTTGCCGCACATACGGCCTGCCAAGCTCACGGTGCAATTCCGCGATGGATCTAGTGACAGCTGTCTGGTAAATCGCCCAAGAGGAAATTTCGACAACCCTTACACCGAACAAGAACTTCAGGAGAAGCATCGAAGCCTGATCGGGAACCCGGATTTGGTCACTCGTATTTGGAACGCAGCCATCGCCTTCGACATCCCGGCGTTAGTGTCCAACTTGACGGCTTCGGCGTAAACACGGCGGCACTTGCATGGCACGTTGAGGGTCCGGGTTGATCGCTCAAGGGCTTAGCCGTGTGAGGCTGAAGCGGCATCAATTAGCGGCGAACGGGCAGGGATACCAGACTAGTAGTGAGGAGGAGTTTTTCGATGCTATGGGACGACTTACTGACCGATACGGACAAAGATGTAATTCGACTCGGTGGGTATGGCATGCCGCGGGGCTTGGGCGTGAAACCGGCAGTATTAGTGGTCGATGCGCAATACAATTATTTGGGCGAAGATGCCCCTCTGCAACAATCCATTCAAAAATGGCCCTCCTCCTCCGGGGAGCGCGCCTGGGCCGCTCTCCGAAAAGGCCTTCCGGTGCTGGCGACAGCGAGGCAGACAGGAGTTCCGGTGATCTTTACGCGTCAGGTCCAAAAGCAGACCTTAAATTTTGATGGATTTCAGCGTAAAGCGAATCGCGACCGAGGCATGTACATGGAGGGGCACAAGGGAACCGCGATCGTGGCCGAGTGTGAGGTCCAACCGGATGAGCTTGTCATCGACAAGGCCTTCGCGAGCGCGTTTTTTGGTACGCCATTGGCCAGTTATGTAGTGGGTATGGGCGTGGACACTCTGTTAGTGATGGGGGGGACGACAGGCGGTTGCGTTCGCATGACAGCTGTTGATGCGATTTCGCACAATTTTCATGTCGCGCTCATTCAGGACGCTTTGTTTGACCGCATCGAGGCCTCCCACAAGGTCGCTTTGTTGGACTTCTGGATGAAATACGGAGACCTCATCGCATCCCATGAGGCGGTCCAGTACCTTAAATCCCGCGCTGAGGGCTAGTGGGCCCGAACGTCGCATTGAGTTCATCGCTTAACTGCGTAGCAAATTGTTTCAGCGGTTGCACAAAGTCAGAGGGGTTAAATCGAAAGGAGGGTCCGACGAGAGACAGCGATGCAACCAAGCGGGTCGCGTGAGGCGCCAGGGGGACCGCCACCGCGCTCACCCCCTCGTATACCTCGTCGTGGCTACTAGCGAAGCCTTCCCGTCGCACCTGTAGCAGTTCTTCAGCCAGTTGTTGCCAATGGGTGTTGCGGTCGTTAAACAAGGGCGGAATCAGACGCCGATAATCGGCGAAGACTTCATCGGACAGCTGAGCCAACAGCACTTTCGCTGACGCGCCGGCGTGTAACGGATGCATTGTACCCGGCGCAAAGGAACATCGAATGGCTGTGGGACCCTCGACTGCGGAAAGCGCATACGCGTAAGGCCAGCGCAACACCGTAATGAGCGCGGTTTCCCGGGATTCGGCTGCGATGTTTCGCAAATGCCTACGGGCGGGTTCGCTCGCAAGCCATTGCTCCTCGTCTTGCTGAGCGACTTGGGTAGCGAATGGCCCCGGGGCGAAGCCATTTGCGGTTTTGGCGACAAAAGCACTGGAGACCAGGGTTCTTAATAAACGATAGGCAGTGCTTCGGGACAAATGTGTCAACTCACAAAGCTCTACCGCCGACAATGGCCGTGGACTACATTGCAAGACTCGTAAGAGCCTTAGTCCGGCTTCTAGGGTACGAGAATCTGACGATTCCCGAAATGTGGGACTAGCTGGAATATCGGAGTTGCCCTTGGACAACATCGTTGTTTGGTCCTCCTATCACGGATGCAATAAACATATACCAAAATGGCACATATTTGGGGAAGGATTTATAACTCGCAATGTGGAATGGGAATCATAGTCGAAAACAATATTCCCGACATTCGGGATTTGGTCACGGGGTTGACTATATGTACGAGTTGGCGCTCAACAACGTAACATTAGTGGATCCGGATAACGGCGTATGGTGCGGATCCATTGGGATGTCGGATGGGATTATTGCAACAATTTCTGAGGATGTTCTGTCGGGTGACACCGCCATTGACGCGACAGGGCTATTGGCATTTCCTGGCCTTGTCGACCCCCACACCCATTTTGGGATGAAGGGAAACGTTACCGAAGACTTCCAAGCCTCGACCCGGGCGGCTATACGTGGCGGGGTGACGAGTGCCCTGGTGTTCTTCCGCACGGGGCATCCATATAAGGAGACCCTCGAGCCCTTTATCGAGCAAGCCCGGGCCGGCTCGCTCATCGATTTTGGGATCCATTGCGGGTTGCTGACGCCCGAGCATCTTGCGGAAATTCCATGGCTCATTGAGCATGGTGTCACTTCGTTTAAATTTTACATGGGCTACAAAGGCTTTGAAAAAGCACGATACGGTTCATCTCAGGCGATGGATGATGGGTTTTTTGTCGACGTTATCGCGGCATTAACACCGTATCGTGATAAGGTGGTGCTGGCCGTTCATTGTGAAAATCCGGAGCTTACCGCCCGGTACCGCCATAGCATCTCTCCCCAGGGAACTCAATTCCTCGATCGCTTCAACCAAGAAAACCCGCCGGACGCTGAAGCTGAGGCTATTTGGAAAGCCGCATTTCTGTCTAATCGGGGGGGAGTGCCTCTCTATGTTGTGCATCTCTCGTCGGCGGAGGGGGCTTCCGCTGTGCGCCAGTTGAAAAACCTACCTTCGAAGAGGCCCATGTGGGTCGAAACATGTCCACATTATCTTGTTACAGACACATCCAATCGCTTTGGCCCGATGGCTGCTGTCCTTCCGCCATTGCGGGCGCCAGGGGATAATGAGGTTTTATGGGAAGAGGTCTTGTCGGGGGCGATTTGCACAGTTGGGTCAGACCATTGCAGCTACCAGCGATCGGAAAAGGTTACGGAAGATGGCCAGCTCGTGCCGCAAGCATTCGGATTCGGGGAGGTGGGACACACCTTATCGCTTCTGCTGGAAGAGGGAAGGCGCCAACGGCAGATGCCGTTGGCAGACATTGCACGGTGTACCTCCAGGAATTCAGCCAAGATTTTCGGGCTCTACCCTAGCAAGGGCAGTCTACGGCCAGGCGCGGACGCCGACATCGTTCTGGTGGACCTCGAACAGGAGTGGTCGTTGCCGTTGCCCGACTTAGACATGTCTATCTATGAGGGTCGGACGGTTACCGGATTGCCCGTCATGACGATTAAGGGGGGCCGGGTTGTTGCACAGGGTCTGACTCTTAATTCGGGTGCAAAGCTTGGAAGGTATCTTCATAGGGGGTAGACACATGGATTTCGCATTGACTCCGGAGCAACGGCTGCTTAAGGATAGCGTAAAACGGATGGCGCGGGAGCAGTTTGGGCCGGACGCTTTTTCGTGGGAAGACCGGCAAGAGTATCCGTGGAAAAACGCGGAAATCTTGGCGCGCGAGGGCTTGACCGGAATTACTTTGCCAGAAGAGGTGGGAGGACACGGGAGTTCGCTCTTGGATGCGGTGCTGGTGATCGAGGCTGTCGGGGAGGTGTGCCCGCACACCGCGGATGTAGTACAAGCTACCAATTTTGGAGCCGTTAAAGTCGTTGCGGATTTAGCTTCGGACGAGCTCAAGCGGAGGATTCTTCCCGATATTCTTGCGGGCAAGGCGATCATCACCGCGGCGATGACCGAACCGGACGCCGGGTCGGCGTTGACCGATTTGCGTACGTCAGCGCAAATTGCGGGGGACAAGGTGATCTTGAACGGATCAAAAATGTTTAATTCTAATGGTCCTCACGCGCGATTCTTTCTCGTGTGGTGCCGGTTCGGGCCGAGCGCCCGGGACATCGGTGCAGTTGTTGTTGAGAGAGGCACACCGGGTTTCTCGACCGGAAAGCCGGAACGGTTTATGTCCGGAGAGCAATACTGTGCGTTGTACTTCAATGACTGCCAGGTGCCGGCCGAGAATATCGTGACGGATCGTGATGGGTTCCGGAAACAGATGGCAACGTTCAACATTGAGCGGATCGGCAACACGGCACGGAGCTTAGCTCTGGCTCAACAGGCGTTCGATCGCGCCGTCGACCATGCGGCCGAGCGACAACAGTTTGGGCGACCGCTATCCGAATTCCAAGGCATTCAATGGAAAGTGGCCGAAATGAAAATGCGCCTTGACGCTGCGCGGCTACTACTCTATCGAGCTGCATGCGAACTGGATGGCCAGGGGCGGCCGTCGCCGATGAATACGGCAATCGCCAAGGCTTACACCAATCAGATCGCCTTTGAGGTGGCGTCCGACGCCATGCAGGTGTTCGGGGGTTACGGATATTCCCATGAGTTTCCGATGGAGTACCTATTTCGGAGAATCCGGGGCTGGATGATTGCGGGGGGGTCTCTCGAAATGCAGAAAAATCGGATTGCGGAGGGGGTATTCGGTCGCAAATTTTCCCAACGCAATGCGGCCGGTAGGCAATGATTCTCAGTTTGGCCGAAGGGCTGGGCTTGCTGGCTAAATCGAATATTAGCGTGTTGCCGGCTGTTCTGTGGAGCAATGCCGGGGACTATTGCGAAATACCTTGGGAGCCATCGGTTGTTCGTGGAAGTGTGCGAGATGTGGCTCATAAAACCGAAGCAGGCCTCGTCCGTCTCGGTGTGTCGGCAGATGATGTGCCAGACGCCGTGAACGCGGTTTTTACGGAGGCTACGAAGGCCGGATATTCGCTGGATGCCATTGTCGTAAATCCTATGATAGACATCGATTTCGAATTGCTGGTCAGTGTTCGGCGCATTCCGGGAGTCGGTCCAATGTTTACGATTGGATCGGGTGGTCGATTTATCGAGATCATGCAGGATTTCGTGAGTTTTCTGTGGCCCGTCGGATCCCTTGAGGACGAACTTGGAAGGTTGAGGGCCGCGCCTCTTTTACAGGGATACCGCGGTACGACCGGCTTTGATTTGTCTCTTCTCTCCGAAGTATGCAGTAGACTGGCCGGAATCATCAGAGAGTGCGACATCATCGACGAAATCGAGATTAACCCCTTGGTTGTTTTCCAAGGACAGCCCACAGCCCTGGATGTAAAGGTAGTGGCGACCGACGCGAAAATCGCGCGTCCTGACACGGTTGGTTCCCTCGATAACCGCATCGAATGGAAGCATTTCGTCGCTCCGCGTTCTGTCGCGGTCATTGGGGCTTCGGCCGACTCGACGAAGCTGGGGACTCGATTGCTCACATCCCTCGAGAAATCCGGTTATCCGGGCAAGATATATGCGATTCACCCCACCGAATCAACCATCGCAAATATCCGGTGCTATCCTTCGGTCACGCAATTGCCTGAGGTGCCGGATCTTGCTTCTATTGCCCTTCCTGCAGAAAATACCATAGATGCCGTGAAGAAATGTTTGTTGGCGGGCATCCGTTCCTTCGTATTGCATGGGGCAGGTTTTGCTGACGTTGGCGGGCAAGGGCTGAAGTTGCAGCATGATTTGGCCCAGATTCTAAGGAAGCACGGGGCTCGGGCTATTGGACCGAACACGCAGGGTCTGGTCGTAACCCGTTCGGCCTTGACCTTGAGTTTTTCGAGGGCATTGCCATCGCGGGTTCGTGGGGGTCACCTTGCGGTGGTGTCGCAATCAGGTGCCGTCTCGGGGAGCATCGTCTCACGTCTTTTGCGAGACGGACTCGGGATCTCGCACCTCATTTCCACCGGCACGGAGATGGATGTCGGGACAGCCGATATTTTGGACATGTTGGCGCGCGACAAAACTGTAGACGGCGTGGCGGTTTACTTGGAAAGCGGTTCTGACTTGGCGCATCTATATCGTGCGATACGACGGTGTACGCAGGAGGGTAAGCGGGTCATTATATACAAGGCTGCCCGCACGGCAGCCTCAAAAAAGCTCGCGGAAACCCACTCCGGGAATCTCGCCGGCGATAATATGGTTACACGGACCGTACTACGCGGTGGCGGGGCATTATTGGTGGATTCTTTGTCGACGTTTTACGCGGTGCTTAGGACCGTGGGGGCTGGACTCGTCCCTGCGGGCCCGCGCGTGGGCGTCATCACCACATCTGGCGGGGCAGCAATGGCTTTTGTTGACAGTGCGTTTGAACAAGGATTGGTTGTTCCAAAGCTTCCAAAGGCCCTTATCAGCGACTTGAGACAGGTCTTACCTCCTTATGTGGCCGTTGGCCACCCCGTCGACCTCACGATGGCGTACTACCGAAATCCCGAAATGGTAACGGCCATATTACGGATGATGGCTCAATCTGAGCAATTTGACGTGCTAGTTCTCGTGCTATCAACAAACGCGGACCCCGAAGCTATCCGAGTCGCCCAATCGGTGTTGGAGGTGATGCCGACACTACCCATACCAGTGTTAACGGTGCGTCTTGCATCGGAAGATGTAGCTCCTGAAGCGTTGGGCGTTTACGCGACGGCCGGCTATCCCATTTTTGTATGGCCGGAGGACGTCGCAGGGGCCATTGCCACACTTACCCGATAGGAGGAAATTATGCGCCCACAAATTGGTGGGGATTGGTTAAATCAAAACCTGCAGCGCTTAGCTGACTTTCGTGATCTAAGACAACCGGGATGGACACGGCGATCGTTCACCCCAGAGTACGCGGAAGCGCGCCGTTGGATTCGTTCTCTCATGGATACAGCTGGAATGACAACGGGCATCGATATCGGCGGCAACCTGTTCGGTCATCGGGCGGGGGAACAGGATGACCTATTACTAACGGGATCGCACACTGACACGGTTCCCGGGGCCGGTCGATTCGATGGGATGCTCGGCGTGCTGGCTGGCATCGCAGTCGTGCAGGCGGTTCAGGAGGCTGGGCGGCGCCTCAAGCATAGTCTCAGAATCTATGACTTCTTGGCGGAGGAGCCCTCGGTCTATGGTGTTTCGACAGTGGGGAGCCGGGCGGTTAGTGGACATCTGTCGCGTGAGATGCTCGAGATGAGGGGACCAGATGGGGACACGTTAGAGGATGGCATCCAACGCATGGGGGGAGCGCCAAGCAAGTTAAAGGGACCCATCCCGATGCCGCCCGTCGCCGCGATTGTTGAGCTTCACATCGAACAAGGCCCCATGCTGGAAACGCATCACACCCAAATTGGGATCGTGACCGGGATTGTGGGCATTCGTCGATATGAGGTCAGAGTTACGGGTTCGCCTGGACACGCCGGCACCACCCCAATGGATATGCGGCGGGACGCCTTGGTGGCGGCAAGTCGGTTAATTGCCGCGGTACATGACTGGGGTCGTGCCCTGTCAGGTAAGGTTGTTGTCACTGCGGGCCATATCTCGGTCAGCCCCAACGCCATAAATGTTATCCCGGGATCGGTGGCCCTCGGCATTGAAGCTCGTGCGCTTGACTCCACACACATGGACCAGTTTGAGGCGTACCTATCCGAAGAGGTGCAACGCGTTGAGCGCAGCTATTCCTGCGAAATCATGTCAAAATTGGTTACACGGGAGGAACCGGTATTGATGGACGCGACCATGCAAAAATCCATTGCGGCCTTATGTGACCGCCAGGGTTTGTCATGGGAGTCGCTTGCCAGCTGGGCTGGTCATGACACGGTCCAGATGGCTCATGTCACGCCACGACGTGCCATGATTTTTGTTCCGAGTCATCTGGGCTTGAGCCATTGCCCGGAGGAGTGGACAGAACCCGAGGACGTGGTACGGGGGGCACAGGTTTTATTGGATGTTATCCAACAGCTTGACAACGAGTTGTGATCAAACACGAAATGGGGCGATAGCAGTGTCACATTGGGAAAGGATCTTGCGCAGCCGATCGATTGTTTTGCCAACAGGCTTATTGGATGGATGGATCGGGATTGCATCCGGAAGGGTCGTCGCCTTGGGGTCCGGGGATCCTAAGGAAATAAGCCGGTCGACGGTCGATGATCTGACCGATTACGTGATTTTGCCCGGCCTCATCGACACGCATGTGCACATTCGATACCCCGGGCATCCTGAGCGTGAAGACTTTGAGACCGGAACTCGTGCTGCGGCCGCGGGCGGAGTAACTACAGTACTTGAAATGCCCATTTCCGTTCCACCGACATGGAATGTCGATCTATTCGAAAAGCGCGTTAATATGGCGCGCGGCCGTACATATGTGGACATGGGGTTCTACGCGGCTGGTGGCTACCAAGCCATTGACCACATTATGGATCTGGCGCAAGCCGGGGCCGTCGGCTATAAGATCTTCCTTCATCGACCGCAACGCGGCCGGGAACACGAATTTGAGGGATTATGGGCTGTTGAAACCGGCCATATTTACAAGGCCTTTCAAGAGATCGCCAAAACGGGTCTTAAGGCGTGCGTTCACGCCGAAGACGATGAACTGCTAACGTACTGCCAGTCCGACCTTGAGGCGGAGGGGCGTGTGGATCCGATGTCCCATATTGAGGGTCATCCCGTATTGGCCGAGACCCTGTCCATTCAGCGAGCCGCCATGATTGCGGCCGCAACGGGGACCCGGCTCAACATCTGTCATTTGAGTTCCGGGAGCGGAGCCGCGATAGTGCGGGAGGCAAAAAGAAAAGGAATTGCCGTTACGGCGGAGACTTGTCCCCACTATCTCTATCGCCAAGCTTCTGATATGGAGGAATATGGGCCATATGCAAAGATTAACCCCCCCTTACGTTCGCCCGAAGAGCAGGCGTTGTTGTGGCAAGGGGTTAAAGACGGTACGGTAGACTTCATTGGCAGTGACCACGCTCCGTACACTCGAGAGGAAAAAGAGCGAGGACGTGACTCGATTTGGGATGCACCGGCTGGCTGCCCGGGGCTTGAGACAACCCTGCCGCTTTTGTTGCAGGCTGTCTCGTCAGGTCAGTTGTCATGGATGGACTTAGCTCGCATCACAGCGGGAGCGGCTGCGTCGGAGTTTGGCCTCGCTTCAAAGGGATCCATAGCTGTCGGAAAGGATGCGGACTTGGCGGTGGTTGAGATGACTCCGGGCCGTCTATCTGCCGATACGATGTTTACCAGGAGCAAAGAGACCGCAAAACTTTACGACGGACAACCAGTTCCCGGGCAACTAATCAAGACTTTTGTGAGAGGGGGAGTTGTGTACGACCATGGACGTATTGTCGGTTTATCAGCACATGGTCAGGTCGTTCGACCGGGCCGTTAGAAATTAACCCGAACAGCATCAGCCCCTGGGGTACCAATGCCCAGGGGATGTTTTTTGCACACTGACACAACTTGCTGGAACGATTTTTGAAAGGCGGGTCAACTTATCTGAGGTCCGAGGCTTCCGATTACGAGCGACGGGATGGCAGTTGTATGTCCAGTCTAATTCGAGCGTTTAGCAGGAAGATTCAATGTTGGTGTTGAATTACGTGATGGAATATACTGTTGTTATAACCTTAGGTCTTTCAAAAGAATGACCCGCGGGTTGAAATATTTAGTTGGCGATGGATGTGAATCAGACTAAATCGACTGCGAGGAAGGGTGCGCCGTGCCAGAGGCAATTTTTCATCGAGATAATAAAATTCCACTTTACCATCAAGTTGCGATGCTCCTACGAACCGAGCTTTCCGAGGGGCGGTTTGACATTGGGGCTCAGATCCCAACTGAACGCGAGCTCACAGAGCGTTTCGCGGTAAGCCGCATCACCATTCGTCAGGCCATTGACTCATTGGTGCAGGAGGGCGTGCTCATGCGACAGCAAGGGCGCGGGACGTTCGTTCTTGCTCCTCCGCCGCGCAGCACTGTGACGGAATTTGCGGGCACACTGGACGTTATCGAGACATTGGGACAAAGCACTGATGTGCGTGTGCTCAGCACGGAGTACGTGCCGTGTCCCAGTCGAATTGCTCAGGACCTTCGGATCGAAACTCCACAAGTCCATCTGTTGAAGGTGTTACGGGTCCGTTCTTCGAGGGGTGAACCATTTGAGCATCTGACCAATTGGGTGTCTCCGATTTTGTCAACCCAAATCAACCCGGCCGAGCTTGAACGGAGGTCTTTGGTCTCTCTGTTAAAGGAGCGTGGTGTGAAAGTGGACGCGGCGGACCAAATTGTCAGCGCCACGCTTACTACACCAGAGGTCAGTGAATTTCTTGAGACTCCGGTTGGATCGCCCTTGCTTCAAGGGCACCGCATCTATTACGCGGGAGGGACTCCTGTTATGGTGTTAGAAAGCTTGTATCGGCCTGACCGTTACGCATATCGGGTAAGACTTTCAGCCGCTGATCCCTTGCTGTCTGAGGTTTGGGTTTCGCAAACCGGTCAGCCCAGACCGTAGACGAGTCCGTAGCGCACGAGGAGGTGTTTTTCACGCCGCCTGGATCAACAATCGTCGAACAAGTGCTAGCACGCGCTAGTGGAACCGATCACGTGACGCCGGGCCAAATTATTGAGGCTCAGGTCGATTTGGCAATGATGCACGATTCCGGTGGACCCCGCCGAATTTTGGCACCTCTCAAAGAACTGGATATGCCACTGTGGGATCCGGATCGGATCGTCCTCGTTGCCGACCATTACGCCATGCCCAATGATTCGGATGAAGCAAAAATTCTTCAAACGGCACGTCAATTCGCACGAGACTACGGAATTCGCCGCTACCACGAACTTGAGGGGATTTGCCACATCGTCCCTGCCGAGTCAGGGTACATAAGGCCCGGAATGCTCATGGCTGGGGGTGACTCTCATACCGCAACCCCCGGAGCTTTGGGCGCGATTGCCATTCCCATGGGTTCGACTGATATGTTGGGCATATTGGTGACCGGACGAACGTGGCTTAAAGTTCCCAGTACTATTCGCGTTGAATTCCAGGGGGCTTTGGGCCCGGGTGTGATGGCCAAGGACATTATATTGAATTTGTTGAGCCGATGGGGCATGGATCATGCAACTTACCAATGCATCGAGTACGGTGGTGATATCGGGTCACTGGCCATTGATGAGCGGATGGTGCTCACGAACATGGCTATAGAACTGGGCGCCAAAACCGCCGTAGTTGAAACGGACAACCAAACAGTGGCATGGTTGATTGATCATGGAGTGGCCGAGGACGCCATTCGAGACGTTCGAGCCGAGCCCGCAGCCGTGTACGCAGAACAGTTAACGCTATCGCTGGACGATATCGAACCCTTGGTAGCGCAGCCACCGCGGCCCGATAACGTAGCGCCAGCGTCGGCGATTTCGGAACGCATTGATCAGGCGTACATTGGTGCATGTACGGGCGCAAAATATCATGATTTACGGGCTGCTGCCGATATCGTTCGGGGTCGGCGCGTGCCCCCGGGGGTGCGTTTCCTGGTGGCTTCCGCTTCGCGACAGGCATTGGAGCGCGCATCAGCGGACGGTACGCTTCATGCCCTAATATCCGCCGGAGCGACGATATTATCATCGACGTGTGGCGCATGTGCTGGCTTGGGCGCGGGCCTCCTTGGGCCTGGTGAAATCGGCATTTCTTCAACCAACCGAAACTTTCCCGGACGTATGGGGCATCGAGACGCACAAGTGTATCTGGCATCACCCATGACGGTGGCGGCCAGTGCCCTGCGTGGCCGCATTGTCGACCCGCGGGAGGTGATATAACAATGCTCATCCTAGAGGCTTCGGTCTTCCGGTTCGGGGACAACGTCGACACCGATGTCATCATTCCCGGTCGATACCTGAAACTAAGCTATGATGAAGCAGTGCTGTATGTCATGGCCGGCATTCGACCAGGATTTGCTGAGGAATTGGCAAGCGACGGCGGGATCATCATGGCGGGCGGGAACTTTGGTTGCGGGTCGAGCCGGGAGGCGGCCCCAGCCGCTCTGTTGCGAGCAGGGGTGCGGGCGATTGTCGCTCCATTTTTCGCGAGGATCTTTTATCGTAATGCGATAAACATTGGCCTCCCGGTAATTGAGTGTCAGGCCTGTGTGGAGAGCGAGGTAGCTGAAGGCGAACGCGTGCGGGTTGATGTTACGGGTGGCTCAATTACCCGTCTTGGCACAGGGGAGACTTGGCGGTTCTCACCATTGCCTTCGCATTTGCAGGCCATTGTCGATGCGGGCGGGCTAGTTCCGTATCTTAAGCGTTATTCTCGCGGAGTCAAGGAGGACAAGCGGTAATGTCATTAAGGACGCGCCTTGAGAGCGGGAGCTTCATTCAAGCTCCAGGGGTATTTGACGCATTGGGGGCTTTGCTGGTCGCACAGGCTGGTTTTGAGGCGGCGTATGTATCGGGGGCAGGCCTTGCCTACACCCAGCTAGGGCGCCCCGATCTTGGACTCGTGTTTGCAGAGGAATTATTGTCCCAGGTGGAGCGTATCACTGACCGGGTCGATATTCCCGTTATCGTTGACGCTGATACCGGGTTCGGCGGCGTGCTGAACGTTCAGCGGCTTGTCCGTGCTCTCGATCGTCGCGGTGTTAGCGCCGTGCAGCTCGAAGATCAGGTCTTTCCTAAACGATGCGGTCATTTGGACGGTAAAGAAGTAGTATCGCCGGAAGAAATGCTGGCACGTTTGAAGGCCGCACTCGATACTCGCTCGCGCGATGACTTATTGATTATTGCCCGCACTGACGCCGTCGCGGTCGAGGGGGTCGACTCTGCAATCGACAGGCTCTTAGCCTATCGAGAGGCTGGTGCGGACATTTTGTTCGCGGATGCTCCAACAGACCCAGTTATGATGCGCAAGATTTCCCATGCGGTCGCTCCCGCGCCGGCCATGGCTAATATGGTCGAAGGGGGAAAGACCCCAATCTTAACGGTTACAGAGTTGAAGCGCATGGGCTTCCGTCTTGTCATTTATCCCAACTCCATGACGAGGCGGATGGTGTTCGCGGCACGCGAATTGTTAACGACCCTCAAAAACGAGGGGACAACCAGTGGACTTGCCGATATCATGACTCATTTCGCGGAGTTGAACCGGACGTTGGGACGGGATGAGTTGTCCGCGCTCGAAGACCGATGGAGGGGCACAGCAAAAAATTGATGGGAGGCCGAATTCGTGAGTCGTTTTGATATGGTGATTGTTGGAGGACAGATCGTGTTGCCTACGGGCGCGGTCGTGCGTGGAGACATTGGAATTCGAGATGGCAAAATTGCAGCCGTCACTGACGCTCTCGATGCACAAGCAGGGGACCAGGTTGTTGACGCGCGGGGGCGTGTTGTGGCACCTGCGGCTGTTGACGCGCACTTCCACCTCGGCATCTACCGCCCCATTGACGAAGATACAAGGACTGAAACATCGTCTGCCCTTGTGGGTGGAGTGTCAACCGTTCTGAGTTATTTTCGCACCGGCAAAGATTATCTTAATAAGTCTGGTCCGTATCGGAAAATATTCCCTGAGGTCTTGCAGCGGGTGGACGGGCACGCCTACACGGACTACGGTTTTCACATGGCCATTATGACAAACGAACAGCTTGACGAAGTGCCGTGGCTTGTGAGTCAAGGGATAGGCTCGTTTAAGTACTATATGTTTTATAAGGCCTTGACTCTGAATGCGGCGTCGACCGATGCAAAATCGTACACGATGGCTGATACCTATGACTTGGGCCACTTGTATCGGTTGATGATGAATATTGCCGAGGAAAACCGTAAAAATTCCGGACGTATTTCACTTAGCATCCACTGTGAAAACGCTGAATTAATCCGCGTCTTCATTGAGGCCGTCCGGTCCCGTGGCGGCAATGATTTAGCCGCATACAGCGAGGCACGGCCGCCGCTAGCGGAGTCGTTAGCAATTGCTGAAGCCACGGTACTTGCCGAGGCGACTGGATGTCCTATGAACGTTTTGCATCTGAGTAGTTTCCGGGCAGTCAATGATGTCGTGCAGTGGAGGTCCCTCCATCGGGAAGCTGACGCTCGCACTGAAACCACACTGCACCACTTGGCGCTAACAACAGACACGACACCGGGTGGTACGGGTGGCAAGGTGAACCCTCCCATTCGCAACGCTCGAGAGGTAGACCAGTTATGGGCGGCCGTTTTTCGCGGTGAAATCGACCAGGTCGTTAGCGACCACGCCGCCATCCCGGCTGTGAAAGATGACGACCTGTGGGAAGCTCATGCGGGGTTTGGCGGGACAGCCTTGCTTTATCCGGTAATGCTGTCTGAAGGTTATCACAAGAGGCACCTCCCACTAGGTAAGGTGGTGGACCTAATCAGTCGTAACCCGGCGGTGACGACGGGACTTTATCCGCGTAAGGGTGCCATTGCCATCGGCGCCGACGCCGATTTGGCACTGCTCGATCTGGAACGAGAGCAAACCGTCTCTGCAGAACTGCTCCGATCGGCCCAGCCCTTCACGCCTTTCGAGGGGAAGACATTAAAAGGATGGCCCACGACGACGATCGTCCGTGGCCACG
The DNA here is from genome assembly GCA_021820965.1 of Bacillota bacterium. GTDB lineage: Bacteria > Bacillota > Sulfobacillia > Sulfobacillales > Sulfobacillaceae > Sulfobacillus_B. The sequence goes on from JAKACZ010000020.1 coordinate 40,724, forward strand.
TGCAATACGATAAGGGTCAAGTCGTCGGCACTCCAATCGGCACATTCTTGCGCCGGCCCATCGTTGCGGAGGCAGATTGATGGTTATTGTAGCGGGGGCAGGAAGCGGGGGCTTGGTGGCCGCTCTGGCGGCGGCTGACCAAGGCGCTGATGTCTTGCTACTCGAGGTTGACAAACAGGCGCATGTGGCATGTAACAGCGCCCGGAGTACGGGGATGGTCATGGGCGCGGGGACGTACCTCCAGAAGGCGGCGGGGGTCGACGATGCGTGGCAGGATCTCCTGGCGGATGTGCTACGGAAGAATGGCGGGGATTGCGCGCAGGACGTGGCAGAAGCGCTGTGTCGAAATTCGGGGGCACTAGTCGACTGGCTCGTGGACGCACATGGGTTGCCACTTACAGTCGTGACAGATTTTCGCTATCCCGGTCATAGCAACTATCACATGCATGCGATGCCAAACCGCACGGGTCGCGAACTGGTTGAAGGGTTATGGAACGTGGCGCGTGGTAACAGCCGGATAACTGTCGCCGAAGGCGTGAAGCTGGTGGGACTAGGTTGTTCTCCGGACGGCGCCGTCAACCGCGTGCACGTGCGATACCTCGATGGGTCTGACGACTGGGTGGACGCGGATGGCGTGGTACTCGCCACCAATGGGTTTGGTGGCCGCCGCGATTGGGTCCGCGAATACATTCCGCAGATGCTGGAAGCTCTCTATTTTGGAGGTCCGTACTCCGACGGGTCGGGGATCGAGGCTGCCATCGAAGTTGGCGCTGGCATTTCCTATATGGATGCGTATCAAGGACACGCAACAGTCAGTGCTGACACGGGTATTTTAGTAAGTTACTCTGTCGTTATGACAGGGGGGATTTTGGTCAATGCCCGGGGGGACCGGTTCGACGACGAGACGCGGGGTTACTCGGAATTGGCCGAGGTCATGACCAGGCAACCGCAGGGGGTTGCCTTCGCGATTTTTGACCACTCAACATACACGGTGGCACGCCGCTTTAACGATTTCCGCGAAGTTGATGAGATGGGCTCGGTTCGTGTCTGGCACAGTCTTGCTGGCATGGGCAGTACATTAGGTTTTGAGGCGGAGCGATGGGAAAATACCCTCCGGATGCTCCATGAGTGCCAGCAGGGACACCAGGATCCGTTCGGACGGAGCAATTACGGACCAGAATGGCAACCGCCGTGGTATAGCGTCAAGGTACAAGGGGCGTTATTGCATACTCAAGGCGGCCTGACTGTCAATAGATCGGCCCAGGTGTTGTCTGTGGACGGTACACCAATACATGGACTTTATGCGTGTGGGGGAGCGGCCGCGGGCATTTCCGGCCAGGGTGCGGCAGGTTACCTGTCAGGAAACGGTCTGCTCAGTGCGATGGGGCTGGGGTATCTTGCCGCAAGGAGTCTGACGGGCGGACGATGATACAGAGCAATCCTGGGCCTCTAGAAAATGTTCGCGTGCTGGATTTGTCCCGGGTGCTGGCGGCGCCGTATGCGACGATGGCCTTGGGTGAGCTTGGCGCGGATGTGATAAAGATCGAACGGACCCCAGACGGAGATGAAACACGGCACTGGGGTCCGCCCTTTGTCTCGGGCGAGGCCACCTATTTTCTGGGTATTAATCGTAACAAACGGTCGATCGCGCTAGATTTGCGCCAGCGTGAGGATCAGGCGCGTGTGCGTGATTTGGCGCTTTCGTGGGCGGATGTGGTGGTCGAAAACTTTCGTCCCGGCACACTGGAGCGCTGGGGGCTGGGATTAAAGCAATTGCGCCAGGAAAACCCGCGCCTAATTACCGCGTCGGTGCGCGGCTACCCTGCGGGGGATGACCGCCCCGGGTATGATTTTGTCATCCAAGCCGGCTCAGGTCTGATGTCGATTACCGGGCCAGAAGAGGGCCCGCCGTTCAAAGTGGGGGTGGCCGTGTCGGACATCACCACCGGGCTCTTCCTTGTGGGGGGCATCACGGCGGCCCTGTACCGACGTGAACGGACCGGGCGGGGTGACCATGTGGAAGTGTCCCTGTGGGGGTCGCAGCTGGCCCAACTCGCCACCGTGGTGCAGGGGGTGCTGTCAACCGGTGCCACGCCGCGCCGTTTTGGCAATGCGCATGGGCAGCTGACGCCTTATCAGATATTCCCCTCCTCAGATGGGTGGATTGCGGTGGGAGTGGGCAATGACAACCAGTTTGCGATCTTGTGCCGGGCACTCGGACATCCCGAATGGGGGCAGGATCCCCGCTTTCGCACCAACCCGGATCGGGTGAACCATCGGGATGCGCTGGATGATGTGTTGTCACTGGCTTTCCAACGCCGGTCGACGAAGGAATGGGTGAGGGCCCTAGAACAGGCGGGCTTGCCGTCTGGCCCGGTGCGGACCGTGCCTGAAGCCCTCGACCACGCGGCTGAGCGCGGCCACGACGTGGTGGGAATGGTTCCCCACAAGACGCTCGGCGATTTGCCGCAAGTGCGCCTGCCATGGAAATTTGACCAGGCGTCAGCCGACATGATGACCGGACCGCCGCTGGTGGATCAGCACCGGGACGAGATTTTAGCGCTCATTGAGCAGATTCGACGTCCAAGAAAGGATGAATCTCAGTATGAGTGAATCACACGCTATCATCGAAGATTTTTTCGGTATCAGTCGGGAGTTGCGACCGGAAGCGATTCAGGTGCGGGATGCGGTACGGCGGTTCGTCGATGAAAAAGTTCGTCCGCATTCCGGGCGCTGGTGGCAAGAGGGCGTGTTTCCCACCGAGCTCATTGACGATATGGGCGAACTCGGACTGTTTGGGCCCACACTGCCGGAAGAATACGGTGGCTCCGGGGCAAGCGGCATCGTATACGGTTTAATGATGCAGGAACTCGAGCGGGGCGACTCGGGTCTGAGATCCTTTGCTTCGGTACAGAGTGGACTCGCGATGTATGCCATTTACCGCTTCGGGTCGGAAGAGCAAAAACGCGATTACCTGCCCCGTATGGCCCGAGGGGAGATCATTGGCTGCTTTGGTCTGACGGAACCCGATGCCGGCTCAGATCCCGGGGCGATGCGCACCAGTGCCCGCCGCCGCGGCAGCGGATATCGCATCAGCGGCGCCAAACGCTGGATAACCAACGGAAATTTAGCTCACATCGCCATCGTTTGGGCCAAAGACGACGATGGAGTGATTCGTGGATTCATTGTGCCCACGGATTCGCCAGGGTTCACCGCCCGCAAGATAGAGACCAAGGCGTCGATGCGCATGTCGGTCACGTCGGAATTGTACCTGGACAACGTTGAGGTGGGTGAAGACGCGCTGCTTCCGCAGTCGCAGGGATTGGGATCACCCCTCGGCTGCCTGACACAGGCTCGCTTTGGCATTGCCTTTGGAGCGGTGGGGGCTGCCCTGGACTGCTTAGAAGAGGCAGCGGCCTATGCCAAGACCCGCATTGCCTTTGGGCGGCCCATCGCCGCCACACAGTTGGTGCAGGAGCGGGTGGCAGACATGGTGTCGCGGGTCGTATCAATGCAGTTGAGGGCCTTGCAGCTGGGCCGCTTGTATGATCAGGGAGCGCTTCGGTATCCTCAAGTCTCGCTGGCAAAACGGGACAATGCCCGTGGTGCCCTTGAGGTCGCCCGCATGGCTCGGGAGATTCTGGGGGGCAATGGCATCAGCACCGATTACGGTCCTATGCGGCATGCAGCCAATTTGGAAACGGTGGATACCTATGAAGGAACCTACGAGGTGCACACCCTCATAATTGGACGGGAAATATTGGGGCAAAACGCATTTTAGCTGTTGCCTTCGGACGGTATTTCCCGCGATTCGGTACCTCGGTGAATTTCAAGCACATCGCCGCCACAAACTACCCGGATGTGTTCATCGTTAAGGCGGACGACCCCGGCTCAATTTGTTCCCGGTGCGGGCGTCGGCGGAAGCGCACGCTATAGAAAACACAGTACATGGAAGGGGAGAAGGAATGCGGCTGGAAGATGGGGTATTGGGGTATTAGTGAAGCGCAGATGTGGCCACGCAGATGTGGCCACGCAGATGTGGCCATTATGATCACCTGTACGTAGTACGTAGCGCCTCCATGGGATTATGTTCAAGCTGTCGCGACCGAGGAATTTTGTTTCGTTGCGTAAAAAATTGTCATTCCCAGGGTCGTCACAATCACGCACTTTGGTGGGGGGGTGCCCAGGGGAAATGATATCTCCGTGTAATTCCTGGTCTTCGATTCAGGTGGTCTCAGTATGGCGCATTCATTAAGGAACGGAGGTGGACGATGCGAACAAGAATAGTTGCGCGCACGTGGATGATAGCCGCTGCTGCACCATTGACTATTACGAGCAATTTGGTCAATAGCGCCAACAGGCAGTCGTCACCACGACGTCACCAAGAGCGGGTGGAAAGGAGGATTTTGTGGAGACGCGGTAGACAGGGCCGATCGCCAAAACCATTGTAAATCAAGCACTCCAGCCTAACCCATAGACGGTATTGACGGGTCCTCCTGTGTCTTCAAATCCAATGGCCGGCTTGAGAAGTCGGCGGTGGGTTCGATTCCCACATATCCCCGCCATCCCTTACGTAGCAAGACTTTCCGGGTTTTGGATCGCCGGGTATTTCCGAGAAAGACCCTCGATATCTGCCAAAAACAGGCAATCCGTCACCACGAGCCGTCACCACGAGAATCTCTGGATTAGTTATCCAATGGCCACCAGATGGGCGAGTATCGACGGCAGTCGGTCGTTCTTTTTCGGGCTCTTCTGAAGGATTCGTATAGCGCTTCATTTCCAGTGATAGCAGATCTTGTCCCCTGACGCCGTAAGGTTCCTGGGGTTATGCTGGGAGACCCAGTGAAAGATTGGGTTTCTCATGGCATGGAACGTACCAGGAGTTGGAAGAAAGGGATCCCGCAGCCAGCTGCGTCCGGTTTTCGACGTGTTGTATGGCCAGTGTCTAAGGTTCTGCCAGAGCCGTTCTGCACTGACTGGGATGACGGCAGTTGGAATGCCTCTGGCCGTTTGGTCGCGCGGTAGGGCGATCGGGGTGGCTGAATTTTTCAAGGCAGGTGCACCACTCTAGACCAGCAAGCGGATGTTATCGTGCGCTTCGGTTGGAATGCCTTGCGGTTGGAAACCTTGGACGGTACGCCGTGGTCGGTGCTGGATGCCGTGCGCGGCTTGCCGGATACCACACCGGGCGAATGGTGGGTACAAATTCCTGGCGCGAAAGACCGCCCCAGGCTTACGGTGCGGATCGTCGCCATCCGGAAGTCTCCAGCGGCTGGCGCCAAGGCGCGCCGAAAAGCCCGCAAGGACGCTCGGGATCACGGCTATACCGTCGCTCAGGAGACGTTGGAGGCGGCGGATTATGTATTGATTTTAACCACGTTGCCCGAAGCGGCTGCGGACGCAGCCGAAATTTTGGAACTGTATCGTCTGCGCTGGCAAATCGAATGTGCATTCAAGCGCTTGAAAAGTTTGCACACATCGACGAATTACGGGCCTTCGACCCGGATCTCGCGCAAACTTATCTGCTGGCGAAGCTTCTCGGGGCCGTCTTGGTAGACGCCATCGGGTCCCAGGGACCGGATTTTTCCCCCTATGGATTTCCCGTCCGCACAGACACGCAGCGCCGTCTGGCGTATTACCCAACTGATTTGGCAGGATCTCCGACAGATCGTCCAGGGTATCGTGCGTCTCGCTGACTGGAAGCCGAGCCTTCGGCTTTGGACTAAGGCGCTCCATGAACGGCCACGTAAACGACGACTGCAATTAGATCAGGCGCCTTAGGTTAGCGCGTATGCCGTCCAGCCCTGTTCTTAACAGAGCGGTTGGATGACCATGACCATGTGGTCGTGGCCTTTATTACGAGCCAAGTTCCCGGCGAGTTGGATCCCACGGATATTGTCATTGAGCCCACCAACGAGGATTTCGCGCAGACGGGCCTTTGGGTCGCGTCAGCCATTCGCCTCCACCGACTGATGACTTTGAGCATGCGAATCATTCGTCGAAAAGGCGGGCACTTTTACCGGAGGCGTTGCAGCAAAGGGCCCAAGAGGGACTGCGGCAGGTGTTTGATCTCTGACATCTAAGGCGCCCGACATGGCCAGTGTACGTGGGAGAGATGGAGAGCCCAGCCAAGGGTACCCGTCACTAAGCGCGGATGGAACCGAGGATTTTATCAAGACGCTGTCTACGGTGCTGATTGCTCGTATGATGACACCATGTCAACCCGGCCGGCCTAATTTCTTTTTTGGCCATGCGAGGTCGATCGTCAAGGTCGGCGTAGCCGCCGGAGGGAAACCTTGACGAGGACCGAGTTTGGCCTATCCTGGCCCACGCCGGACGGGGGTCGCTAGTCCCTGCCCAATGCATGCGGGGGAATCCTGTGACGGATTGTTGAGGCAACGGCGGATCATTCTCGTATACGCGGGCTGATGGCTCTCGAAGGAGAGCATAACCGCAAGTTAGCGAATCCGACGGGAGCTGTCTCACTCTACAGGCGCGTGCTCGACCGGGGTCTTAACGCATAGCAAGTTCACGAGGGCTCTCCCGCTTCCGTTCATACGCCGCATGCACCGGGCACAAATCAGGGATCGATACCGGGCAGGGGTTGATTACTGGGCGACGCGCGTCACCTCCTGTGCGGAGGGATCGACGATGCGACGTTGCACCGCGAGGGTGGCTTGGACCCAGACCGCGACTTCCCAGATATAGCCGCAAAGTTCACGCCCGACGGCCGTATAAGCCGCGTTATAGCCCCGTTTTGCCTCAAGGCGGCGGAGACGGTCATGGAGCCGGATTTGGGCACGCCAACTAATTTGGCGCAAGTCCGATTCTCAGTCCGGCACGGCGGCCAAACGGCGTTTGACGGCGCCTTGCAAGCTCGGGCGGAACCGATAACTACGAGCCGACTCCACCAATACCCGCCGCAGATGCACATTGCCCGTCTTGGTGATGTGACCGCGCCACTGGGTATTCCCGCTGGATGCTTCACTCGGGACGAGCCCGGTAAACGCCATGAGTGCCGACGGTCGAGCAAACTGACTAAAATCCCCGGCTTCCGCCACGAGCGTGGCGGCGCTGATCCAATCGATACCTCGTAAGGTTTGCAACGCCAGCATAAAGGGATGTAGCGGGTGGTCCGGCATGGCCTGTTGAATCGCGGCATCGAGTCGGGCAATCCGCGTGTCGAATTCTTCCAACTCCGCCAATGCCTCAGCCCAAACGATGGAACGTGGGGCGGGAGACGGATTCAAGGTTCGCAGCCATTGGCGATAGCGCGGGCGCCAGGCCAGCATGCCCTCGGGTCGGTGAATGTCCCACCGCAAGAGGGCACTTTTGATGTGGTGACGGATCCGGCGGCGATCCTCGACCGCGGACGCGCGAGCTCGAACCAGATCACGGAACGCTTCTTCTTCGATCGTCGGTAGATGCACCGGGGTGAGGCTGCCGGCGCGCAAATCTTCGGCCAACTTGCGGGCATCGCGTCGGTCCGTCTTGACTCGGTCGGCGGCTTTCTGGGGAATCAGTCCCGGGGCAATCACCTCACAGGCCACATGCAACGCGCCCAGATGACGCGCCAACCCAAAGCCGGTCGGGCCGGGCCGGCTTCATAGCACACCAGAAGGGTTTCCGCGTCGGATTGCCGGTGGACCCACTGGGTCACGCTCTCCAAGCGGTAGGGAATCGAGCCCACATCGCGGGCGCGGTCGCGCCCGGGGCGAGCCTCGGCAATGACAATCGTTTCGGCGGACACGTCGAATTCAATGAATCGGGTATACTGTTCCATGAGACACCAGTCCTTTCGGAAATGTTTTCTGAACACCCGTAGTGTACCCACTACGGATCCGGGAGCTCGACTGGTGTTATCATTCTATCTACAAAGCTTGTAGGCCTAAGAGAATTCCCGTGACAGTCGAGACGCTCGCGATGGTAACGACCAGCGCCAGACTTGCTGCTGAGAATTCTGAGGCGTCCATGAGTCATGACAAACTTTTCGGGTGTATTGTCATCGTTCGAAGTATGCGGACGTACATCACGATGTGTAAGGAAGACGTAGACTGATGGAGAGCCATGAGTCGATAGGACTGTAGCCCACGGATCAGTAGGGAACGCATGCAGCAGACCAATATTTATCTGGACGAGAACAAGTTACGACTCCTCAAACATCTGGCGGCCGAAGAGACAAAGTCGGTGGCCGATATAACCCGGCCAGCGGCGGACCAGTTCTTGCGCATTCGCTTGGAAGACGATGTGACATGACCGCTCTCATTGGGCGGGTACCAAGTCGCGTACCTCTCGAAATTGACGCCGACGAAATTGAACGTGACATCCGCGAAGTTATCCCGAATTCGGGATAACTCCTGAGGTTTTTGGTGGATGCCTTCGAGTTAGAGACAAAAAACATTGTCGGACGCAATTGCTGGCGCACTATTGTGAAAAGAGCCGGTTATAATATAGAGGAATGGGGGGATGCTCGATGAGGCATGACACGGAGGCCTATCTAGCTTTGCGGCGATTTGCCACCGCGCTTAAAGGAAATTCGAATGTGGTCGGGGTCTACGGGATGCATGGCGATCAAGGGATGCATGTATGGGTGGTGGTAGATTCTTTGACGTGGGACAGTGAAGAGGAGATCTTCTCTGCGCAGGTGGAGAACGATCCGGACTTCTGGCTTGTGCTTCATCCTTTGGGATCGGTCGATGAGGTGCCGGCTGATGCTGAGAAAATCGGCCTGTCGTTAGTCGGATGAGCGGTACGGTATCCCACTCGGAACAAGTGTCCGCGAATCTCACCATGGCCCGCCATCTTCACAGTATGGGTGCTGATCCTCAGTTGGGGACGTCGGCACGCCAGTGGCAGATGACGGTGTTTTTTTATGTCGCGGTTCATTGGGTCGAGAGCCAATTTGACCAGCGTGGATATCCCGAGTCACGCGACCACCAGTCCAGGAAACAACGTATTCGCCAGTTGTGGCCGACCAATCGCGGAGCCATTAATGCCTATCTACAGTTGGAGGCGCGTTCGCGTCGGGCTCGGTACGAGGGGTGGGTACCCAGTGCAGAGGATATTAATCAGGCCGAGACCCGGCTTCAGCGGGTTCAACAGGAACTATTGTAGCCAGGAATCCCGTGACGTGGTCTGGTAGAGGGAGTTTTGGGGACCTTGTTGAGAATGTTCATGAATCGTCTCACAGCACCCGTTGGCATTTTGGGCGGGTCTTCTCGGATTACGGCCAACCTGCGGTGGAGTTTTGACGGAGCCGATCCGTCACCATGCCGTCACCAAGAGCCGATGGAAATGAGGATTTTGTAGCGACGCGATAGCCGGCCTCGATTGCCAAAGCCTTGTGTATCAATCACTTCAGCCTATTCCATAGATGGTAATGACGGGTCCTCCTGTGTCTTCAAATCCAATGGCCGGCTTTAGAAGTCGGCGGTGGGTTCGATTCCCACATATCCCCGCCATCCATTACGTAGCAAGGCTTTCCGGGTTTTGGATCGCCGGGTATTTCCGAGAAAAACCCTCGCTATCTGCCAAAAACAGGCAATCCGTCACCACGAGCCGTCACCACGAGAATCTCTGGATTAGTTATCCAATGGCCACCAGATGGGCGAGTATCGAAGGCCGTCCGTCATTCTTTCTCGGGCTCTCGTCTGAAGGATTCGAAGACGCGGTCCGCTTGAGGCGCGCTTGAACTGAATGGCTCACGGTTCCTCGATGTGGTAACCAAACGATCGATAACTGGTGACCCGGCGTTGATACATGCGCGCTAATTGTGGTACCCCGGAATCAACGTAATCGTATACGATGACCGCCTGCTTGTCGGGATGGCGACGGTGGAGTCGCCCGACATATTGTTGGAGGACACTGCGCCACGATACGGGCGCTGCCAAGAAGAGGGTGTCTAATCGAGGCAAATCGAATCCTTCTCCCGCAAGACGGCCGGTGGCCAAGATCACACGTCCGCCGGCTGGCGTCGGTGACGACAGTTGAGCTTGGAGCTGCTCTCGACGCTTGCCCTTAGCTTGGCTCGTCAGAATGATGACGTCGATGCCGCCAGTCCGTAACAGTTCCGCCAGGTGGTCTCGTTGGCGTGTGCGTTGCGTCAAAACTAGGGGATAGCGTCCTTCGGCCACGGCTCGTTGCACATCGTCGGCAATCAATTTGTTGCGAATAGGATCGTCGCTCAAACGTCGGTAGATTTCTTGAATGGGCAGCGAACTAACGGCATCGTCCACGACGAACGGCGTGATGCGTGGCCGCACACGGTGTTCGTACGGTGAGTGATGCACCGCGGTCTTGGTTTCGTACGTAAAGCGAATGGGGCCCAAATGCATAAAAATGATGGGATGGTGTCCGTCCCGCCGCAAGGGGGTGGCACTCAGACCGAGGCGATAACGGGAGGGGCTGTGGCGTAGGATGCTTTCAAAACTCGGCGAGGCCAGATGATGATATTCGTCGACGATCAGGAAGCCGTAGTGCTCTAACAGGCTGGCACCGTCTGCGCGACTCAGCGTTTGAAGGGTCGCGATGTCGACAATGCCGGTCGCTTTCTTCTTGCCGCCACTCCATTGTCCGATGGCGTCGGGTTGGTCGAACGCTAGTGCCCACGCGAGGTGTTCCCGCCATTGGCTTAGGAGTTGAAGATTGGGAACCAGTACCAGGGTATTGACCTGACGTTGAGCGATGAGATAGGCCGCCACCAGGGTTTTGCCAAAGCCTGTCGCGGCATCCAAAACCCCAGATTCATGCAGGACCAAGGCTTGCACCGCCAGTTGCTGTTCCGGATGAAGTTGCGCCGTAAAGTGGACCGAAATGGGTGTGCCCTGCACCGTCTGGTTGCGAATCACTGGGTGTATGCCATGCTGCGTGAGGACGCGGATGGCATCGTCCAACAAAGACCGTGGCAAGGCCAGGACCTCCCCTAAATCGTCGGCCAGGGATAGCACGCGAGGCGTATTCCATGTCGAAAAATGCAGGCGTTGGCGCCGATAGAACTCGGGATTCGGAAACGCGGCAATGCGGACAAGCTCATAGAGGAGACTCCTTGACAGGGCCGCGGTTGGCACGTCAACGCGTGACGTGACCGTCAGCGGGAGTTCCGTGGGGCAGGTACCCGCGTCCAGTACCACAGGACGGGCCGACGATGCGGCATGCAAGGGGTTGACCAGTCCTAATGCCTCCCATTCGGTGGGCATATCGGCGACGAGTTCGGTGAGTTGCGATGTGGACATCCGCGGTAGCGCACGGAGATACTCCCATGGGTCGGGCCAGGGCGTGCCATCGTCTTGAATAAACTGCGTGTTGCCGGCTTTCACGGCCGCGCCTTGCAGCGGCAACGCAATGAGATTGCCAAAGCCCCCGGCCGGCATGGTACCTTGGTTGGGAAAGAATCGATCGTAGGACTCGAGCCGGGGGCGGCCCATGTTGTGGGATGCTTCCGTGAGGATCCGGGTGCCCAGGCGACGGGCAAGACGGGCCGCGACAGGCACCTCAAAAAAAGTCCAGACATGGGCGCCATTACCGGAACGGGATCGTTCCAGGGCCGCCGGAACACCCCACTTGCGACAGGTATTGAGATAGGCGAGGGCATCTTGGTGCCAATCGGCCTTATCGAAGTCAATGGCTAGGAACCAGGTCTCTTCGGTAGGCAATAACGGATACAATCCGACAGTCGTATGACCTTTGAAATGGTCATAGATCACCGCATCCGTGAGAGGAAGAAGGTCGTTCGGTTCATCCGGCGACCGTTTACCGCGGGTTCTGACTGCTTTCGCATAGCCGGTCTTCCGAAACGAGTGCGCTAAGAGTCTTTGACCGCAGAGACAGCAAGCTGGTCTTGATGGTGCTGTATGCACCGGATTATACCAAATTGGGGAGCTCCCATCACACCGCGAGAATTCGTGGCATGTGCCGGCTGGTCAATTGTCCCCCGGGGTTGACGTGACCATCGCTGGTGCTAGACTCCCGTATTTTGTTCTCGGGGTAGCCGAAAAGATTCTCAATGTGTTCGCCGCCGGTTGTGCGACAAGGCCCTGTTCGGGGATACTATATATAGATATCATCTTGCGCTGAGACGACATGCCGCCACTGTTGGAAATCCCCCAGGAGGTCAGACATTGGATGGAGACGATTACGGTGCCTGAGGCCTTGCCGATGCGAATTAATCGGGACGCACTGGTTGACATTTGTCGGCATTATCATGTCCGCGAACTGGCGGTGTTTGGGTCCGTCCTCCGGGATGATTTTGGTCCGGCGAGCGATGTGGATGTTCTCGTGGGCCTCGCACCGACGACACCAATCAAGAGCCTGCTAGACCGGGCTCAGTTAGTCGTGGAACTGGAAAGCGTGTTTGGACGGACAGTCGATCTCACGGACAAGCAACGGCTGTATCCCCTCTTGGCCCCCGAGATTTTAGCGACGCGTGAGGTGATTTATGCCGCGACGGAGTGACGAGGCGACGATTCAGCAAATTGTGGATGCCGCGGACAACATTTTACGGCGTTCTCATAGCCTTTCCTACGATCAGTTTTTAGAGGATGATGAAAAGCAAGACGCTCTTATTCGACCTCTCGAGATTATGGGAGAAGCCGTCAGTCGGGTCAGCACGGCATTTCGGACAGCGAATCCCGACCTAATGCCGTGGGGGCAAGGCCATGCGGAATCTATTGATTCATGGGTATGACACCGTGGATCTGGATATATCGTTGGACTATTGGCCCATGTGGCAAAGAGGGGATGTCATGCAGCGGACCAACATTTATCTTGACGAGGACCAGTTGCGGCTCCTCAAACATCTGGCTTCCGAAGAGGGTAAGTCGGTGGCCGATCTCGTCCGACAAGCGGTGGACCAGTTCATGCGCAGTCGATTGGGGGACGGTGTGACGTGGCAAAACGATATGACGGCCCTCACTGAGAGGGTGCACAGCCGTGTGTCCCCTGCGATCGACCCCGACGAAATTGAGCGCGACATCCGCGAAGCGAGGCAGGATGTAAGAGCCGCACAACGATGCATGCGGTCATAGAGTCCAATGGCTGAGTTTCGGGATTGATTAACCGGCATGGCACGCCGGCGCGAGGGGTCATTGGGACGGCGGTGAGGGACGTGACTGAAGATAGGTATGTCACAAGACTCGGCCGGGGCATCCTGGGACAGGGTATAATAGACCCAAAACCCAAGGGGGGGGGCGTTGATGGCATCGTCAAAGACTCGCGAAGTCCTATGGTCGGTCCTCCAGGACCTCCCAGACGATTTGGTGGATGAGGTCGCCGACTTCGTGCAATTCCTCCGGTTGCGGCATGTCGTGCCGGACACGACCATGCTCTCCGAAGCCGCACTGGCGGCCGCGTGGCTGACCCCAGACGAGGATGAGGCATGGGAAAGGCTTGTAGCGGGAGACGTCATCGTCGGGCCGTTCCCGTTCACGAATTTGGCACGCGCGAAACGACGGCCAGCCTTTGTCTTAGCGGCATTAGCGGACGGTGACTATATTTTTTGACAGATTCCGATCCGTGCCTGGCTACAGGCGATACCGTTGCGAATGAGTGACTTATCGGAGGGCACGTTGCCTCATGATTCGTATGTGCGGCCGGAAAAACTGTTTACCGGAAACCAGACTTTAGTCCTCTCACGAGTTGGTCATGTGAAATCCGCCATTCAACAGATGATTCATGGGCGTCTCCTCGCCCTGTTTGAGCCATTGTCGGGTGCACCGGATCCTACCGACCACTCCAACCCGAACCATGATGGAGACGACACACGCTGATGGCGCTTCAAGCGAGGGTTACCCGGTGGCTATCAAGCACGAACGGACGTGATGCAGTGGCTGGCTTTGCGGCACCCGACTATGGCTGTTCCGGTTCCATCCGTCACCATACCCAGATTCAAGCCGTTATTCAAGACTGGCGTCGGCAGGAGACACCCAGGACCTGTTAGGAGCCCAGCGCCGACATGATTGAACGCACGAGAGCTCAGCCAGTCATGCAACAAGGCGCGAATTTGGGTGGATTTCAACATCATTGACTAGTGCGAGGACGTGATGATGCGTGGACTTGAACAATATAGAAAGCGCCATTGACCCGGTCATTATGGACCGCGGGCGGGAATATGTGCACAGTGGTCGCGTGCGCTCTGTCGAAAAAATTGGCGACCATGCCTATCGTGCTCAGGTACAAGGCAGTAAGTTATACCGGGTTCTGGTGGAACTGGGTGCCAGTGGAGCCATTGCATCATTGGAATGTGCGTGTCCATTCGACGATGGCCCGGTGTGTAAACATCAGGCCGCAGTGTTGCTGATGATTCGCCCCAAAGGAGCGGCCCAGCCCATTGGGACGTCGGGTCATTGGCCGTCAGAGCCCCTTCAAAGGTTGAAAGGTCTCCTGGAACGCCAGAGCAAAGACCGTTTAATTGCCCTGCTTTTGTCCCTGGCCGAGGATTCGGAACTTGTGGAGCGGCGGATCCGGTTTTCGATCGTTGAAGGCAGTGGTGACGATCAAGTCACCGAATGTCGGCGCTTGATTCAATCTTATATTGCGGCAAATTCGGACCGCCACGGGTTCGTGGACTATCGAGGCGTAAGCCGGGCGGTAGAAGGGGCGCAATTGGTGATGGAGAAAACTCGTGAAGACGTAGATTGGAGGCTGGCGGTTAAATTGAGTTTCTGCGTCCTTGAGGAAATGCTCGATCTGTTGCAGGCGGCGGACGACTCCAATGGGACGATTGGTGGTGTCATTGATGAGAGTCTCGAACGCGTACACGAGATAGCGTCATACTCTGATAAAATGCCGGAGTCCGAGAGGCCAGCGTTGTTTCGTATGCTCCTTACGGCGTCGGGGGATTCACGGCTTGACGGGTGGTCCGACTGGCAGTTGACGCTGCTACGTTGGGCCTCCGAAATGGCGGTTACCTTTGACTTGAAGAAGGAATGGGACCGGCATGTGACGGGTATCGCGGCACGGCAGAAGGGAGGGGATTGGAGCCGGGAATACCTTGCGGAACAGGTGGCCATGATGCAATACCAGTGGATATGCGATCATGCAGGCGACGCCGAGGCGGAAGAATTTCTACAACGCCATCAGCACTTTCCGAATTTCCGCAAATGGGCGATTGAGGCGGCGTTAAAGGAGGGCCGCTATGACGACGCGATGCAACTAGCACAAGACGGTGAGGTGGCGGATCAGGCCCGAGGACTGCCAGGGTTGGTGAAGCAATGGAAGGAGTTTCGTTATCAGGCATGTGCGCGCAGCGGTCGGGTAGAATTGCAGCGCGCGATTGGCCAGGAGTTGGTGCAAGATGGTGATTACGCCTATTATCAGCAAATCAAGGACACTTATCCATCCGAGGAATGGTCGCCCGTGTATCACGATATTTTGCGTTCCTTAGAAGGAAAGAGGCGGTACGCAGGAGTGTATACGCGGATTTTGGTGGAGGAACAGGAAACGGAGCGGCTGTTGGAGTATGTTCAGCAGCAACCCGCCAGAATTGAAGAGTTTCACCGATTTTTGATCGGGGAATTTCGCCCGGACGTCATCCAGATGTTCCAAGTTCATATCGAGTCAACGGCCGCTCACGCGACTACCCGTACACACTATCAGAATGTCTGTCGAATTATCCGTATGCTTCAACAAGCCGGGGGACAAGAGGAAGCCGTACAAATTACACGCACGCTTTTGAACAAGTATTCCAGGAAGCCAGCTTTGCGGGAAGAGTTAATGCAAGTCGCTCGACCGTAGTACTTTCGTGTGTGGTATATGGATGCACCGTAATTTTGTTGGATCCGTCCTAACCGACAACGGATCTCATCGGGCTCCCTCGTGAGGTACTGGCGATGACCTCAAACAACTCATTAATGCCGTCCACGACGCGTTGGCGTTTGTCTGGAATACCGTATCACGGTGGTGCTGCCGCCACGGCCAAATTAATCGCCCGCATGGAGAGCGGATATGACGGCGGGTTGAACGGTCAACGTCCCTTTTCAGGTGAGAGGACAGGATCGTTCGTCGCCATCGGCGCGTCGGAGTCCCAGTAAGCAATGTCACAAGTCAATGGGAGAGGTCTAGCCGTTCTTGGCGTCTCATTGGGTAGAAAGGTAATGCGGGACCGGGATCGGCAAAAGGACCCGGTCGCTGTGCGAGCGCCATTTACGAGATATAATAGACCCAAAACGAAAGGGGGAGCGTTTATGACACCGTCAAAGACCCGCGAGGTTCTATGGCCCGCACTACCCGATCTCCCAGACGAATTGGGGGACGAAGTGGTGGATTTCGTGCAATTCCTGCGCTTACGGCGGCATCACGTCCCGGATACGGCCGTGCTCAGCGACGCGGCGCTGGCGGAGAAAGGGCGGTTGATTTATGGAAAAGAAGACGGTACGGGTTTGGTTTGACCCGGAAGGAGATTTTCTTGAGGTGATGTTTTCAGATACTCCTGGGTACTTTCGCGAAACAGCACAGGACCAGGTGATGGAGAAAGTCGATACAACGGGGGCCGGTATCGGATTTTCGATCCTGGATGTGAGTAAATTTCGAGGACAGACGCCCTTCGAAGTGGCGTTGCCCTAAAGCGATGTTTTAGGAACGGCGCGAAAAGCGAGCGTCCGTCACCATCCCGTCACCTCCCATTCGGTGGGCATGTCGGCCACCAGATCGATGAGCTGCGGTGCCGCCATTCGCGGTAGCGCACGGAGACACTCCCATGGGTCGGGCCATGGCGTGCCGTCGTTCTGAATAAACTGCGTGTTGCCGACTTTCACGGCCGCACCTTGCAGCGGCAACGCAATGAGATTGCCAAAGCCCCCGCCCAGCATGGTATCTTGGTTGGGAAAGAATCGGTCGTAGGACTCGATGTTGTGGGATGCTTCCGTTAGAATCCGGGTGCCCAGGCGACGGGCAAGACGGGCGGCGACAGGTACCTAAAGAAAAGTCCAGACATGGGCGCCATTGCCGGAACGGGATCGTTCTAGGGCCGCCGGAACGCCCCACTCGCGACAGGTATTGAGATAGGCGAGGGCATCTTGGTGCCAATCGGCCTTATCGAAGTCAATGGCCAAGAACCAGCTGAGGCAGAGACTGAGATGATATACTTGGGATAATCCTACTCGGACCCTCAAAAGGAGCGGAATCGTGATGAAGGAGATGCGCGCCATCGAAACCATCGGTCGAGTCATTGATGCCCGGCATATCGAAACGACGATCCCGATCCCTGTTGGTCAACGGGTGCGACTCGTGATTTTTTTGCCCAGTGGTGCAGACGATGAGATGGCGGAATCCGACTGGATGGAGGCCGCAGCCAAGAATCCGATCTTTGATTTTCTCGCGAATCCGGCGGAAGATATGTACACGCGGGACGATGGGGAACCCATTGAACTGGAAAAATAGTATCGTGCTTGTCCCCTTCCCGTTTGATGATCTGTCGACGACAAAGGTCCGTCCAGCCCTCTGCCTAACAGAGCGGTTGGGTGGCCATGACCACGTGGTCGTGGCCTTTATTACGAGTCATGCCTGGCCGGCGAGTGGACCGAGGCTTCGCGGGATCCCCATGATGCCCCCATTGCGGCGGCCTGTGCTTAGCACCACTTAATCCACTTCGGGGACAAGGATCTGGTGGCGGATGCCGCTGTCCGGGCGCCGCTTGCAGAGTATGGAGCGCAGGTATTGACTGTCGCCCAGTGGCTCGGGCGTTCGGTGGCTCGAGGCGTCAGGGTACCGCAGCCTGTCAGCAGGAGAGCCGCCGTGGGCGCTCTCCAACGGAAGTGGGGCATCGCTACGTCCCCTCCCGTGACATCACAAACGCAGGGGTGTCTCTAGGGTCACCCAGGCGGCGTGAGGAAGGCTGGCATATTGTGGACCGACGGTCTCATTACAGCCAAGACCCTGCTTTACCGCGCTCCGGTTAAAACCCGTTCGCGGCAAGCGGGCGCGGTGGAATGAATTTCTCCAGTACTCTCGGGTAGATAGATTCTGTTATGCGCTCATTTTTCGACCACCAGGCAACTGATGACACCAACACAATCTATGGCATAATTAATGGACGCAAAGTGGGCCAGGCGTGGTCGCGAGTCAACTACCCCGCCCTAAAGAACGCTGAAACTATTGCGAGTTGTTTCTCCAGTGACTTCCGTGCATTAGTATCTCACGAACGTTGGTAGACGCGACTTTGACCGAGGGGATTCTGTTCCGGTTCAAATATCAGAGAAATTGGGGTCACGCGGACCTTACGGTGGAAGGCAAGATTTTGGGATGAAGGTCGGCCAGGAGGGAAGACGTGATGGGTAGGCGAAGGGCTCGGACACCGTATGTGCTGCAGCCGCGGCCTCGCCGCGTGCCGCTCACCGCGGACGAGATTGATACCGTGCTGCGTGCGGCCGACGATCTGATCGGTCTCGGCGGACGCAATCTCCTGACTAAAGTACTTAGGGGGTCCAAAGACAAACGGCTACTGGCCCACGGCCTCGACGCCAGCCCATGCTACGGCATCTGGCGCGGTCGCTCATCCGAGGACGTGCTGGCCACCATTGACCGCGTAATTGTGGCAGGATTCCTTACGGTGGTCCATTCGGGCCGGCTTCCCGTTTTAGCGTATACAGACGAGGGTTGGGATCGAGAGTGCAGCCAGCGCATCGAGGAATTCTTGGCGGAATGGGATCGATGGATCGATGCCGGAGTGGTGCCGGCGTCGATGGAATATCTCAAGGACCGAGATCGGCCCATGATCCTCGAGCTCTTGGAGCGGGTACGCGCGACCCATGATGCCCGGTACATACCACTGTTGGAGCGGTGGGCGGCGATTGATTATAAAAAGGTGCGAACCCGGATTCACGATGTTATTCAAGACTTACATCAAGCAAAGACGCCCCGGATCTAGTGCTCATGGCGACAATCCCGTCAACGTCATCCGCTCTCCCCAAACATATTGTGTGTGACATACCGCTACTGTGAGGTGCCGCCGGGTCACTTTGACCAACGTGTAATTCTATCACGGGCGCTTCTCAACCCGCTTTGACCGGATGGACCTTATATAGTTGCGTGGCTGTCTATATCGGTCGGGGGTTCCGATTCCGCTTTGAACAACGGGCGAAACGCGCAGCATTCTGAGATCCTGAGGTGGCAGATTTGCGCGTCAGGACCCCCTACGATCTATCTCCAAGTCCAAAAAGCTGGTCCGGTCGGCGTACCGCGTATAAGTCCCAGCATCGAGCAACCCGACACCCGTGTGGGGGATAGGATGAGCTTACACCGACAGGAGGCTGGCGGTTGCTGGCTCGGTTGCTCGAGCCAACAGCAGCTCAGCACTATGCAGTTATAACCTGTCGGGTAGCCTTAATAGCCTGCCTCCCGGGATGTTTCCGGTTCTGGTTGGACGGAACCCTGTCGGCCGACTGGCAGACCTCTTGCAATAGGGGCGTATTCCGGCTGTTGAGGACGGTATCGGCGATTAAACCCTGGGAAGCCGCACCGCCAGACGCCGGGATCGCATTGGAACTCTTGGTTGGCGGCCGATTGTGCGATGAGGGCCGCTCCCTTAACGCCGCCCGATATATGACAAATGTCATATCGCTTTAATGATATTGGCTACTGGGTCTTTGGCCGTTTCCTGAAGACGGCCGCTTCGAAGCAGCCGGTGCAGACCTCGACACACTGCTTCGGGCGGTGGTGCGCGATCCGGCCTGTTCTGAGTTTGAGCCGGTCAAGGATACCTTGGAGGACGCTTTTCGTGAGCTGGTGGGATGGAATACGCAGGAGCAGGGAGAGATGACGCAATGAAAGCAACCATTGGACAGGTCATGCTGGATCTCCTGAGGACGGTGCGGAATGTCCGCTACGTCATGTTCACCCTGGGTATTCCCGTCGGCTTCTATCTCTTGTACGGGGCCATGTATGGGTCGCACCGCATCTTCGCCCGCACATCTTGGGGTGCGTACTTTCTCATTTCCATGGCGACGTACGGCGCGATCGGGACCGCTCTCAACGTGACTGGGACCGAGGCCGCCCAGGAGCGGGCGCAGGGCTGGCAGAAGTATCTCGCGCTGACGCCGCTTTCGGGAACCCAATATGTGGTGGCAAAAATCCTCACCGCGATGATAGCCAGCTTGGGTGTGATGGTACTGCTGACAGTGGTGGCCGCTCTGCGCGGAGTCCCAATCTTCACCTTGCCAGTGCTGCCGGCTATCTTCGAAGTCTGGCTGGGGTCCATGAGTTTTGCCGCCTTGGGACTCTGGATTGGGCAGGTGCTGGACAGCGCCACGGCGTCGTATGGGGTCGTGGTCGTGTATCTCGCCCTCGGATTTCTGGGTGGTCTGTGGACCCCGCTGGCCCTTCTTCCGCCCTTCTTCCGCCCATCTTCGGCCATATCGCCGCATTTCTCCCATCGTATGCAGCCGCGTCGCTGGGATGGGCTGCGTTGGCGCACCACAGCGAGTCCCTCCGCAATATAGCGGTCTTGGCCGGGTATATAATGGTGTTCGGAGGAGCAGGAGGGCTCTTATATGCGCGGCGCGAGTTTAGACGGGAGTAGCGGGCAGTGGCGATGGGCAGTCGCCTCGTCGGTGTGGCTGTTCTACCTGTTGTATCCTATCGCCCAGTTTCTCCATCGACCGGAAACGCTGTTCCACGATGTGATCGGCCTGGTTCTGCTGGGGATCTTTGTGGGGGTGTATGTGTGGGCCTGGAGCCGGCCCCGAGCCGGCCTCGGCCGATTGGTGGCGGGTGCCACGGGGCTCACCGTGTTGTCGGTGGCGGCCATGTGGTGGCTTCGTCTCCCCTACGCGCTAGGTGGGCTGGTGTTTGTGGGGCCGCTGCTCGGATTCATCCGGTCGTGGCGGGTCCAGATCCCCGGTGCGTTGGTGGTGCTGGGGATTATGCTGGCCGCCTGGCGGCTGGGCCATGATCCTCGTTCGCTCTTGTGGAGTTTGGGACTCCCCTTCTTGGGCCTGGTGGTGGCGATGCGCATCTATGGCGACTATTGGCATCTGTTCCACCGGTTGCACCAGGCGGAAGAAGCGGTCCGGGAGTTGGCGGCGACTAATGAGCGGTTAAAGCTGTCCCGCGATTTGCATGACATTGTCGGCCACAGCCTCTCGGTAATGGCGCTTCGCGCTGAGCTTGCCGCCCAAGAGGCCCGCGACACTGCGCCCGAGGCGGCGGCGGAAATGCTTCAGGTGGCAAAGACCGCCCGCGAGGCGCTCCGCGATGTGCGGGCAGTCATCTCACGATGGCGGGTGGTGTCCTTCGAGCAAGAGTGGGCCAACGCCGAGCGGGTTCTCGCCTCAGCCGGCATCACGGCCAGGACGGCGTCGACACTCGGTGACCTTCAGCTGCCGCCGAACCTGAACCGGGTGTTCGGCTTCTTCGTGCGCGAAGGCGTTACCAACATTCTGCGCCACAGCCGTGCGACGGAGTGCCGTTTGACGGTGCGCCGTGGGGCCGAGGTCCTCATGATTCGCTTGGAGGACAACGGCACAGAGAAGGCCGCTTCGGCAGAGGGTGCCGGTTCAGGCATCGCGGGGCTTCGCGAGCGATTCGGCGAGATGGGGGGCAGTCTCGCGGCAGCCCAGCAGGCGACCGGCTATGTACTGGAAGCGACCGTTCCCTTGGACGCAAGAAGGGGGGCTCGCTATGCTGTCCATTAGGCTAGTGATAATTGAAGATCAGTATCTGGTGCGGGATGCACTGGCTCGGCTCATGGACAAAGACGCGGACATCGAGGTGGTCGGCACAGCCGAAGACGGAGAAACCGGAATGGCCCTGATTGAGCAAGCGCACCCGGATGTGGCGTTGATTGACATTGAAATTCCCGTCATGGACGGCATTTCCGTGGTGCAAGCCGTGGCGTCTAAAGGCCTGGGGACGCGCGCCGCCATTCTCACCACGTTCGGCCGACCCGGCTATCTCGAACGGGCGTTGGCGGCCGGTGCGGCGGGGTTTTTGTTGAAAGAGCAACCGGTCGAGGTTCTGATCAAGCAGGTGCGACGTCTGGCCCAGGGTGAACGCGTCATTGACGGCGAGCTAGCGGCGGCTGCTATGGTAGCCGGACCAAACCCGCTGTCGAACCGTGAACGGGAAATTCTTCGGCGCGTTGCCGACGGCGAGACGATCACCACCATTGCTCATGCGCTGTATCTCAGCCACGGCACCGTCCGCAATTACCTCTCATCGGCCTTGCAAAAGCTTGAGGCCGACAACCGTGCGGGCGCGGTCCGCGAGGCTGAGCGCCGCGGCTGGATCTAGGCCTTAGAACGCGATGCCGAATTGTCTTTACTCGCAACTTGCGGACTGCTGGCGCGGTCCTATGGCTGTGCTGCCGCGACGGATTCTTCATCTTGAACACGCCTTGAAACATCTGGCCCTGGACAGGGAGGTCTTCTTATTTGTTGGTCGCATTCATTCACGGATTTCTTTTGGCATTAGCGTTAATTCTGCCGTTGGGGCCGCAAAACACGTTTGTGATAAGCCAGGGAACAACCCACCGTCACTATCGCAGGACGGTACCCGTCGTGCTAACGGCGGCCTTCTCAGACACGATTCTCATCGCGGCAGCGGTGCTTGGGGTGAGTTTTGTGTTGATGGCATTACCGGTCTTGAAAGAGATCCTGACGTTTTTGGGCATTGTGTTTTTGGTCTGGATGGGCTGGCAGTCCTGGCGCATGCCGGTGCATGCCGTCCAATCGGGTGACGCGGGGATGGCGTACTGGACACTACGCCGGCGAATTCTCCATACCCTTCGGGCTTCCCTCCTTAACCCCCACGCCATTATGGATACCGTGGTCGTGATTGGCGGGGGGGCCGCCCTGTACCCGGCACCCGCTGACAAGTTAGCCTATGCCCTTGCAGCCGCTTTGGTATCATGGGTGTGGTTCTTTGCCATTTCTCTGGCCGGTCGGGCGTTGGGCCAGATACATAATCAGGCGCGAACATTGCGGTGGATGAATCGGCTTTCCGCCGGAATTATGTGGATGGTGGCGGGACGCTATCTGGTGCAGTTGGGCCACGCGTTGTGGAATGCGCAATCGTAACACGGCGTAAAAGCCGGTGCCCACCGCTTACCGCCGAGGTGAGATGATCGGCGGGCAAAGTGGCCGTGCGGGTGAAAAGGAACGGAGATACAAGGTATTCGCCGTCGGGGCAATCGGGCAATGCTCCAACGGCTTAAGGATGTGGTAACCTGCGTATTCGCGGCCGGCCACGGATCGCTTGGTACGCTTTTAGCCTCTCAGCGGCGGCAGGCACCTACCTGTCATGTGATGGGGTCTTTCAGTCCTGAACCGGTGGGGTTACCTACGCACGTTGGCCTGAGCCGATGCCGTAGCCGCGATGGGAGCCATATGTCAGCGCCCCGGTGCTCGGAGAATCTATCGTGTGACGGCCAAGGGCGACAAGAAGGCGAGGCCCTTAAGTCCGTAGCACGGGCGCGATAGGTGGCTACGATTAATTAACACCGTGCTGCCCCTCATGGTGCCAACGCCTAGTTTATGACGCGTCTTGTTGGCCAATTGGGGGTGCATTGTGAGATCGGAGACCGAAATAGAGTACATCCGTGCGGCGGGAGCTATTGTCATCCGGACCATGCAGGGTGCTATCCGACATTCGCTCGGGTATTAGCGAGGCTGACGCCGCAGCGGAAGGGTATCGCACGCAATTATTGGGAACCAAGGCGGGGCTATCCTGAGATTGTCTTGCTTATGCCGTCAGGCGTCCGCGTTAGCGTCTCATATAATCTCGGCCGACCGCCCCAACGAAGTTGGCGACCATGACATCGAGGTGTCTGAGCGCGTTACCGGTATCACTTCACCGCCTGTCGTGCACTGAGGTCATCGACCAAGCCGAACCGCTTTGTGGCATGCATGCCTTGGGCTGTTGATTTGGCGCATGACACAGCCGGACGTTTGGCGCTGATGATGGCGCTATCTTAATTATTATGGTGCCTCTCGCCATGCGGATAGGTCATCGGTAATTGCCTGGAACGCGAGACAGGCTGTGGTGCGCAAAATGCAAGACCGAGGCAGACTTGTTGTCTCCCCGGTCTCCTCTTATTAGGGTGTGGCCTTGGGTTTTCGGAGCGGCGTGAGAACCCCCAGTGTCACGAACGCTCCGAAAAGAATTTCGAAGAGCCCCAGAGTTAGACCTTCATAGCTTAGGTGAACAAAGCCGAGGCTCAACGTGCCAAATCCCACGATACCAAGCACACTGCCTAAACTCATACGGAACAGGTGAACAATTTGCTTAAGACGCATCGCGGCTCACTCCTTTCTGGGCGGTCTCTGGTCCGCCAGGCGGTTGATTCCGATAGAAGTCCTTCCAAATTAATCGATGCACTCCTAAGTAGCGTGGTAGTTTGTTGAGTCCGGGGATCCACGGGGTGAAGGCCAGCGCCAGCCAGAACAGGAAGCCAATGGATAGGGCGAGCGCGTCCGGAGCTGCGGAATTTGCCACAAACGGCCACTGGTACACCCAAGTCGGGATGGTCATCCACCAGGCTCCCGGGTAGCCTTTGACGGCAGGGTGGATAATGCCCCAGTTAGCGCCTTGCAGGGGTTGCGTCTGAGGGGCGTTTTGAAGGGGCGCACCTTGTAGAAAGAGGAGGTAGTTCTGGTTGTCGAAACGCGTGATGACGGACCCATTGCGTATGAGGGCGCCGGACATGAGACCCGATTTTCCCAAGTTTAGAGTCTCATTCAAGAGCGCCGGAAGCGGACCGTAATTTCCCGGCGCCGTGGCTACCGTTCCATTTCGATACACGCCTTGATTCAGGGCTTTGGCGTAACGCGCTTCCCAGTCTGCCCGCTTCACCGGTGAGGCGGCCCGAAAGGTGGCGAGGATGTGGGAAATAACCGGATTAATCGCCGACGCCATCGTTAGCGGTTTCAGAATAAACTGGTTAGCCGCGTTTACTGGGTGGATGACGCCAACCCACGCCTGCATCGGCGTCTGCAAGCTAGCGGTGCCATGGTTGTACGGAGGACCGTAACTTGCGATTTGTCCCTTCCCGTCTAGCGCTCGGAGTGCCATTTGTTCAAATGCCACGGGATGTGCACTCGCGTAGCTCTTTATGGTAAGGGGCTGCCTTTCCGGCACTCCGAAGAAAATGGAGGCGGCTATGACCACCGCCACAACTATTGCCAGGGTGGAAAATAGATGCTTGACAAAGTCTTCGGGAACCATGCGGTAGTGCTTGACGACGTCATCCTGGGTGCTCATCTACTTCACCGCCTTTGTGGACACAGGATCGGAGGTCTGATCGGACGACTTCTTGTCAGGGTAGGGCGGAACCACACTCTTGGTGCGCACGCGTGTGATGTGCAGCACGATCAGAATGGTGAGAGTGAGGGGGAGCACCACCACATGCATTCCAAACATCTGTCCAGAATTAGTGAGGTTGACCCAGCCCAGGCCCAGCGCATTGAGTCCGTCTTTGGCCTGCACCGCGTTCCACTCAGAATAGAGGTCACCGTTGATGAGAAATCCGGTGAAGGCGGTGGGAATGGCAACAGCGAAGGAAGCGGCGCCTAAAAGCCACGTCAGGCCGCGGCCGCCGCGCCAAGCGCCGGTGAAAAAGACTCGCCACAGGTGGAGCATCATAAAGAAGAAGAACGCTTGCGCCGACCAAAAGTGCGTAGCCGACACGAACCGCACGGTGCTGTCATAGTTCCACCCGTCAGTTCCGGGTCCCAGGAAGGCTAGCAGCGCGCCCGATGCTACGACGACTACAAAACTGGAAGCGGTCAGCGAGCCTAACATGTACATGAACCCTCTCGCGTACTCGGGCATTTCGGTGGGAAGCCACGTATCCGCCGACATCACCTGGCTAAGCATGCGCTTAGAACTTTCGGTCCAGTTAACCATCTCAATCCCTTCTTTCGGTAGTCCTGCTGTACGATGGTGGTTAGTGATGCCGCCGCACTGGCAGAAGCAAGCCAACAATAAACGTGAGAAGAAACAGTCCTTCTACAATGAAGTTTCCTGATCCGGTGGTCATGGTTGATAACCTCCTACTCTTCTGTTCGTTACTAACGTACCAATTACATTACTTTTGGTGCTACGGCCCCATGGCTCTGTTTTAGGGGCCGGATGGTCCGAGCTTGTGGGAGCCATTGGCCCAGGATGTGGTTGATTAAGCAAGATTACGAAAGGGGGGGAATTCCTTATATGCATGCCCAGGAAGCACCTGCCGAACGTCCGCGTGTTCTCATCACAACGAATGCGCGGTATCTGGGATAAAGAAAAGGGAGGGTGAGTCACCAATGAATGAGCGTATAAGCAACTATGTGAACCTTCGCATCTCGGATTGACGCTAAACATTCGACGCCCTTGCCAGGCGTCAATAGCCGCATTAAAATGAACCGTCGGCACGCGGCGGACATGCAGGACTGGAGTTCCTCACTGCCTCAATGTGCTCACCGTGGGGATCTGACGGGATAACCGTCCGACGATTTGACAAAGAGCCGTATAGGATAGCGAATCTGGCCGATCCTGTTCATGCAAAATCTTCCGAATCCCGATTCAAAATCTTTTTGCCGTATGTAGCTGCGGAAAACAATTTCCGGGAACGAGGGGAGAACGCTCATGGGGTTTCGGTTTTTGGGAATTGACCACGTGCAACTAGCCGGTCCTCCAGGCTGTGAATTGGTCGCGCGGCATTTTTTCGGAGATATCCTGGGTTGGGTGGAACTGCCAAAACCCGAGCATCTCCAACGGCGGGGTGGGCTCTGGTTTCAATGCGGCAGCCAACAGGTTCACATTGGCATTCAAGAGGATTTCGTGCCGGCTTCCAAGGCCCACCCGGCGTTTCATGTGGCCGATTTGGCCGATTTCCGCGCTCACGTGTTACAGCATGGGCTTGAGCCCATAGACGACGAGCCGTTGCCCGGCGCCGATCGGTTTTATCTACGCGATCCGTTTGGCAACCGGCTTGAGTTCCTAGAGTGGCAGTAAGCGAAGCGAGAGTGGCGCGACAAGGCGAGGACTGCCGGCCCGTCTGATACTCTGCGCACGGGTAAGGTACCGGAGCCGGGAGAGGAGGGTCCGGGTTCGGGTCCTATTTGAGATCGCACGTACCAAACAGTGGTGCCCTATGAATATCGTTCAACCAGCCGTCGACTAAGCTGCACAGCAAACTTTGATTTAAGCGCAAGAGCGACTTCGAAACATTGTGTGGGTCCAAGGAGACTTTGCCTTGACCTGGGATGAGTTGGGTGTCTTCATTGCCGTTGGACTGGCTAAAACAGGTTTGTTCCCCCAGAACACATGGACGGTATGGGGTAAGGACATCTGGGCGCGGCCGATAGGGATTGTCCCACATTATCTCGGGACGCACCGATGAGGAGTTCGCCCGCTAGCTTGGGCTAATCTGAGCATCTTGCCGTTAATAACTTTAACTTTTGGGTATTCGGATTTTCGTGTGGGAGTTCACGAAGGAATTTAACCTTCCAAATTATGTCTCTGTGTAGAATTCGTCTTGGAGGTGCGGTGCTCCGCTTCCGACAAAGCTATCAGCTTGGTAAAGTCGGAACCCAATGGGTAATCCGAACCCAAAGCGGGTCGGATTTTCTGCCAGGGGACCGCATCGAGCATACGGTGGGTCATTATGGACTCCATGACGGGGGTAAATCGTTCCGACGCATAACGCGGAATGGATAACTTTTGGACTCCTGCCGTATATAGCATTTTCGCTCGTAGCACTTCAAAGGAGTAGCTCCGGCCCAGACATTGCATGGCGCGAATGATTGTTGGCCGATTCGGTATAGGCATTGGTCACTGATTGGTCAAAATAGGTGAAGATCTCATCGTTCCAGTTGTGCATGGCCGTAGGGAGAGGAGTAAAAAAGGGACGGATATCCTTCGAAAGCGCATTTTGCCATTGTTGGTACCTCTGTTCGGCGTCTTCACGGGAGGTCTCCTCATATACCGCGAAAAATGCTTCTGTGGCCTGATAGGCTTCCCCCAACAAGGGAAGCGTCTTGGTCCAAGTCTCGACCAAGACGTGTTCCATCGGTTGTAACTCGTGAGCGCGACGTAGTAAGAGAAACCGATCATGCATCAAGGTGCGTCGATCCGTGGCGACAGGATGGTGCGGACATGCTTGCGGACGGTATGCAAACCCGCATTGGCCATTCGTAAGACATGAAACTTGTCCACAACAATCCGGGCTTTTGGGAGGGCAGGCCGGACCGCGTCGCGGTACGGACGCCACATATCCATGGTAGCCCAGCGGACGGTTTGACGTTGTGGGAGGTTCGAGAGATAGGCCAACACGCGGTCACACGTGCGACTGGGCAAGAGGTCGACTAGCGTTTGTTCACGGGTGTTAGTGAGCACGCAGCGAGGCTGTCCTATCACCACTTCATCGATGCCGGGAAATTCCGGCGTCACAACGCGCCGTTGAGCATCCCAATCCCCCACGGCTTCCCCAAGGAGTATACGCACGGTCTTCTCATCGAGCCCGACTTCCTCAGCCAATGCGTAAAAGGACGCGACAGGACTTTTTCCGCCACATACATCTTAAGCCGTGCTGTCACGCGATGATGTTCATCCATGCCGAGGACCCGATCCAAAAAGGTATGTTCGCAGCGAGGGCAACGATAGCGTTGGCGCTGCGCCATCAAGCCGACGCGTTTTCCATGCATGGGAAGGCCTCTGGGGTAAGAATTCCGTGTTTCTCGATTTTATCGGAATGGCAAAATGGGCAAGACGAACACGATGCCAGCGTCTTTATCGTAAACCGATAATCGTGGGGGCTTTCTTCCCATTGATCTACGATCCATCCCGGCAAGTTCAATAGATTCATCACGGGGTCAATGGAGGTTGACACATCTCTTTGTCGTTCCTAACTGCGTTATCTTGTTCGAATTTAACGTCCAAAAGCTGCCCCGCCGTTGACATGAAAGACCTGGCCCGTGATATACGATGCTTGTTCGGACGCGAGAAAGACGGTCATCGCCGCGACATCTTGTGGAGTGCCTGCCCGGCCGACCAACGTCCGTGCAATCAACTGCTGGTGACGTTCAGGCGTCATACTTTGTCCAAAAAACTCGGTGTGCGTGATATATCCCGGGGCAATGGCATTGACGGTGATTCCCTCCCTCCGGCCCGAGGACTTGAGCGAGGCGATAGGTCCAGCCGATAAGGGCAGCCTTGGCTGCCGCATAGGAATCTCCCCCTCCTTGGACCTAATCTTTACCCACAGTGGTAGAATATGCCACATTATGTGAAACATGGCAGGCACACCTTAGTGTTGCGGGGATCATCTCAGTTCCGTTCCGCTCGGATCGCTCGGACCGTAGGGGGTATGAG
>JAKACZ010000071.1 GCA_021820965.1 Bacillota bacterium
TGATGCCGAGATGACCACCCTAAACATCGAGCGACCCGAAGGCCAAAATTTCCAGTGGAATTACACCATTCGGCCCCGCGTCAAGGTCTAAACGCCGAAAATAGCAACTTAATATTTTATGGCTCCTAATCTGCTCGATAATGCCTTGCGTCACACCCCCGCCGGCGGGCACATTACAATCATGTTGCGCAGTCAGGCCGCACAACTTGTGTGGTGCGTCGACGATTCCGGACCGGGGATTCCCGATCGTCATCAGGCTGATGTCCTCCAACCCTTTTATCGCGACCCTCGCTCGCCCGGATCCGGCTTGGGCTTGGCGGTTGCGCTCAGCATCGTACAGGCGCACGGCGGCACGATTCAGATCCAGCGTAGCCGCTTAGGAGGCGCCCGCGTGTGCGTCGCCCTTCCGCGGACCGGGGAGCCTGGCTAAGGCTCATCAGGCCATCCGCCCCCCAGGACACCACCGACCATCCCCGCCATGCTCGCGGTCATGAGCGCCATCCCGGTATGCGTACCGGGGATCCCAAGAATCGCGGTGACAATGCCGCCGGCAAAGCCCCCGGCCGTACCGCCGACCATTGTCTCCATCGCAACCGAACTCCCCGGCCAGCGCGTGCCGCGACGAGGTAGAAAAACCCGCATCCCCAGGACCATGCCGACAACCACGATGATAGCGGTGGCGAAGGTGTTAGGCATAACGCCAAAGACCGCGACCCATCCCACTCCGGCCAAAGCCAATCCGACCAATCCCGGCGCCGGTACTGACCGCCGACCCCACGATGACACGCCCCCCGCCTCCCCCAGGAGCCCTGGGTGCATGCTCCCTTCATGGGGATGTATGTCGCGTTCCATAACTTTTAGAACCAGCTTGGTAGGGCACAACGTTTCCTTTCCGAGACCACTGGCAGCAACCTGCCCCCAGGGCAAGACCATGGCGGGCACTGTTCCTCAGGGTTCCACGACCCTTGGAGGTCCTCGAAGGTTTCTCGTTCGCACGGCCTTCCAATTTCGTTATGGCAATTCTTCACTTACGTGGCCGAGGTATCTCGAATCGTCCGAATGGTTTGTCCTGGATTTAAGACGGTAATTTGTGAAGGATGATAAATCCTTGAGGTTAAAAGTCCCCAACCAGGTGGCAACAAATTTGGTCAGCAAGGATCAGAATTGGCTAAGTCCATTAGACCGGCGTCGGAGAAAGGGCCAAGCAAATTCCCGTGGGGATCAACGGGGGGCCCGACCGGATGGAACCTCCTCTTGCCTCACCGGTTGGGCATCTGGCACCTTCAGCGCCCGCCCACGAATGACGGGCAGCAGACCACCGCCCCGCACGGGCTCGTACGAAGCCCAGCGCAAAGGGGACAGTGCCACCGCGGTATGCACATCACGGGTCAATCGACAGCCTCCGCCCACCCGCCGCCACACCGGATCGACCCCGTGTTGAATCCAACGGATGCCTCGATGTGGACTCGCGACATGCTCTAACATGAGATACTGTCCGTCGGCGGTCAAGACGCGAGCAATTTCGGCCAGCACGCGATCCGGATCGGCCACACTGCATAACACCAGGGAGCTAATGACTGTCTCAAATGCCTCCGCCGGAAACGGCATCGCCTCGGCCGGGAAGGCGACCAGAGCGTAGTCTGGATAGCGTCGGGCCAAAACCCGACCCATGGTCGGATCGGGCTCAAGCAGGACCACCTCAGTCACCTGCGGGCCAAGGGCCGGAATGTCCAACCCGGTCCCGGCGCCCAGAATTAAGGTCCGGCCGATGGCTTGCGCGTTTTGGGCGCGCCGGGCAGTCCCCACCCAGCGTTCAATTATTGGCTCGGCATGGCCGTACCATCGACTAAACCGCGGATGATGGAGGGAACCGTCCGCATGCCGGCTCGACGCCGTCGAGTTCGGCATCGTTACGACACCACAAACTGACCCGCCATCCCGTGGGCGGCGTGTCCGGGCACCGGGCAAATGTAGTGGTAGGTCCCTGCGGTCGCCGCGGTAAACTGCGTGCTACGGTGATATTGTCCGTGGCTGGTTTCCGGCAAGATTGGCATCACAAAGGCTCCAGGGAAGGCAGCCGTGCCCTGCATCATGGCCATCTCCTGAAAGGGCGGCGTGGCTTTCGTCACCTCGAATCCGTGCATGTACCCTTGGTCGGCATTAACCAGGTCGACCGTCACCCGAGCCCCTCGCGGCACCACAACGGTGGGGTTGATCAGCCCGTCAATCTCCCACTGCATGCCGGGGAGGTGCAGCGCCGCCGGCGCCGCCAACGGCACCACGAGATCATGGGAGCTGTGATACGTAATGGTGTTTGTCACGCGGTCAATCGTCACGCCGCGTTCACTTTTTTGCACCAGGGCTGATACCTGGGCGGACGTCCAAACCGACCCAGAGGCGGTCCCCATCATGTTGCCACCGAATCCCACGTCGCCCATGACGGCATGCGTGTTACCCATGTATGGATTCATGGCCGAGGCCATCATACCGCCGAACCCGGATAATCCCCCGCGGCTCGATCCACCCATCATGGCGCCCACGATGGGGGTGGCGGCAGGCGCCTCCGATGTGGCACTCCCAGTCGCCGCTAGGGCGACACCGCCCAAGGCCCCGACGACAAGTAACCCGATTCCCACTATTAATCCGGACCGTTTTTGCATGATACTCCACTTCCTTTGTCGTAATATCGCGCTCGTTGCCATCCGTTCCTATCAGTCTCCTGACGCGCCCTCCCTGCACTCTACCGTCTCCCCATCGGGGTCCTAACCTCCCGTACTCGGTGCCAAAGCATCCCCTAATCGCGCAAGTGCGCACGAAGTTCCTCATATTCGTCCGGTGTAATCTCCCCGCGTGCCAACCGTAACTGCAGATGAACCAGGGGATCGGTAGACGGGGACAGGGGCCCTGCGGAGCGTGAGGGCAGCAGAGTGCGAATCGCCCACACCACCAATACAATGAGCCCCGCCACCATGAGCAAGCCAAACAACCCCATGAGCCACATCCCAGCCAAACCGCTGCCCCCGCCAAATCCCATCATGGCCAACCCCTCCTCCTAATCGCTTAATTGGAGCATACCCTGGCTCTGTCACAAGGCCGTGTCGTGTCTGTCACTATTCGGTCACAATGCGCCACCCTAGCTAATAAAATAGCAGGCTGCCGAAGTCGCTGCATGGAAGAACGCTGTGCTCGGCGCAAGCCATTGATGAACATTAACTCCGGTCTGCGGTCTGCGGTCTGCGCGGCCGGGACGAACATCGAGTTCATCACGTGCGAAGCCCCTACATACATCAAAAGGGACGGTCGGAGTCCATGCGCGATTGGAAACGCGGTCATCGAGATCGACCTAATCGGCGGGATCCCATAGCAGCTCGATGCCCGCCAGCCCAATCAGCCATTCCGGCTCGACAATCTCCTCCAGCAAAACCACCGTCCGGTCCATATCCAGACACGGCGCAAGTGAGTTGGCGCGACTCGGTGATCGCAGGTCAGGTTGAGGGCACAGTTCCCATTCATAGTCCTCATGGATGTTGTGGACCGAGAAATGGGCTGACCGTCCGCCTCGTCAATCACCAGGTCCTCGCTTTGTTGGACGTGAACCAATAATTCCCTCATAAGTCATGGGGTCATCCGCCAACATACCATAGCGATGCCACCACCATCCCCGACGCCCCGCAATGGCGAGCGACACACCGGGATGGTCGGCTTGAAATTGGATCAAGAGCGCGATCAGTTCGTTAGCAAGTTCCTCCGAGGTCTTGCCGTCTGGAAAACGCCTGGGTCTGCACCTATGCTTCAACACGGACGGCATGGCGGCCTCATGCCTTCTAGCGCCGGGGTCTCATCGGCAACACAAAAAGCCGCCAGCAGCGCGGGCGGCGGCATGGGGTCAACAATCGTATTATTTAACTTTCGGATTGGGTCGCCGGACCTACGTCTGTGCTTTTGTCTGTCGAGGTTTGAGCAAGTCTTGCGGGCGCAGGCGCAGGAGACGGTCGCCGTCGAGAGCAGGATCGGCTGGCGGCAACGGCGTAACCGTCGCCCATTCGGATGGAGCGATGCTCGGAGTGCGGTCAACCGATCTCGGGTCTTTCGGACCCGCTGCGTCCATAAGGCGAGTCCGTCTTGCATGGCCTGATGGCGTGCCCGGATGAGGTCTTGGGCCTCCTGCACCGCATCTTTGGTGTAGCGTAAAGGCAGCGTGGTGTCACTCGACAGATGACATTCTAAAGCGCCCACGGTGGATAGCCCTTCAACCCAGCGCTTGAACGCAAACCGGAGCATCAAGCCATATTTGCGCATCAGGCGGCGTAACACCGTGTCGTGTTCGGGCGTGACGTCGAGCAACACGCCAAAAATGGTCGCTGGCTGACGCGTATTTCGGGGGCAAAAGTCATGGGCCCGGCAAGCGGAGCCAGTCCGTCAATGCGGCAGGGGGGAATGGCCGAGGTTTGGGGATAAAATCTCGCCTCAAATGACACTTAGTGTCACCTTACTTTTGATTAGTGGGTGGATCGCTGTCCCATGCGAGGACGTGGGTCCCTTGCTCACCACCTCCTTCTTCATTAGGGCATCCTACGACCGACACCGAAGCCAACCGTATGAGATCTTCATTCCGCCTCCCCGGAGTCGTATAGCCTCAGAACTTCCAGCGCTTCGATGATACGCCGAACGCCACTGGGCTAGGATGGCACATCCAAGATATCGGCTTGATCTTGCACCTTACGTAGAGCCGTCCACGGTGAGATGATCAGTGCAGTCGAAAGTCGCCAAAAGACGAACGTAGTAAACATCCGTATACGTCTGTCCCCGGCGTGCGGGCCAAGACGGTCCAAACTTGGTGCTCCGACCAGTCTTTGGGAGTCACGACATAATATCATGGAGCGGTTCGTCGCTGCGGCCCCCAGGCCGCCGACATGTCAACATTGCAGGCTGTTGGTTGGGGCACAACGTTTACCCCCTCTCCCTCGTTTATCGATAGTCGGCACTGATCATCTGAGCGGGGACATAGAGCTTGCCGTCAACCATGGTATGCGGCAAAGTTCGCAGTTTGCTTCAACAACTCCAACAACGCGGTATCGTCGTCCTTCCCGGCGCTTGCAATTAGAGGTCGAAGGCGAAGCAGCGCGGGACGCCTAGGCAGTAGGATAATGACGGAATGGCGCTACCTGAGTTGTCTAATTGTCTTCGCCATCCCGTGACGGGCATTGTGTATCGAAAACCGAAAGATTATGCAAGCCCGACGCGAGCCATAGCTCTTGCGATATCCCACTCCGCGATCAAGATGAATCGGTCATAGAACTCTTCTGCCGTCTGGGACATCGTAGACGGGTCGTTGGTGGTCTCAATCGATTCCAGCTCGTGGCAAACGTGATCGTCGTCAGCCAACCGATAACCCTCAACCCAAACCGCCTGTAACTCCGGCAGCCCTACGTCAACCGGCATAAACCACAAGTTCACTGCACGTGCGGCGGATGTCGGCAATTCGCTCGTCACTCAGGGTGCCGGTGAGCACCTCGTCGCCGCTGCGCCGCTTGTAGTTGCCTCCGTCGCGATAGAGATAGGAAATCCGCGTATTCATTGATGACTGTGCACCTCCGTTACAGACGAATTTCATCCTTTTTGCTGAAGTCTGGGCGGTATGTTGGAGCCAATGCCTGGGTTACTCGGGGCCTAAGCAAGATTCACCCCCCAAGATTCCGGATGTTACTTCGTGGCTTGCGGCGGATAGTCCCCTGACTCTGATTGAACTTGCGCTAAATGGGGTGTGACTTTGAACGTCCATTGGTGGTGCCCGATGCGCGCATGGCCGCTCACGGGAAATGCCTGGCTGGTCCATTGTTCCGTAAACGTCACCAAGTAGCTGTTCGGGCCGACCGCGTGAACCCGGGTCGTCAAGTGCCCGGGGATCGTTCCGCCCGGCAAAGGTCCTTCGTGAATCCGCCCGCCCCTGCTTCCCGGCGTCGCCGGGAACATGGTCCCACCAATGTTGTTAACTTTCGCAATGGCTTGGGCCGCCGTAAAGGATTGGGCGTTTGCCTGCGATCCCATGGCGGAACCATGGGACACTACCGAGCGCACGACAAATTGGGGCTTCACGCAATGTCTGGCATGTTTCATGGTCTGAGTCCACACCGCGAGGCCGTCACCCGGCGTCGGACGTGGCGGAAACCCATACTTTGTCAGCTGCGCCTTCGTCGCCCGGAGCGGATTGAATCCCGCCGGTGGGCACGAAGAAAACGTGCTGTGCGACAGAACGGTGGAGGAGTAGGGTTGTGAAGCATTGGCCTGGGATCCTCCCTGACCACCGTGTGACTGGGGAAGCCGTCGTGAGGCGTTTAAGGACGAGGATGTCCTCAAACGGGGCGATAGGACGTGTAGCACCGTCCACGTCCCCATCAAGGCCGCGACGGCCATCACGGCCATCCCCCACAATAATCGGTGTCTTCGAGCCATGGTCCCCCTCCTGAGCTTTGTTTCTCTGAGCTTCCGATTCTAAGGAACTTAACGCTCGGTAACCGGCCCGTGTTTCACGTTCTCTGTGACTATGCCGTTGTCCGCACACCCGAAGTAGTCGGTCTCAAGATATCGCAGCCTTGAATCTGCCTTGGGTCCAGATTCGCTACTTGGCCTCTAGCGCGCTGGGTCTGCTCACGCGGAACTCCCCGGCGATTGGCAGCCCCCCGGCACGGCTCCGCCCCGTCCTCACGACGGACGTTTGTGGACCGGGATCGCTTTACTGGTACCAATTACCGGGCGGCCAAATGGATTCGGGTGGGCGACACCCAGGGGCGCGGGAAAACCGACCGCTATCATCAGCACGCGAAGCCGATCAAAACCATTTGGGTCTATCCCTTGCACAAGCAGGCCCTCCTCACGGCGCCTTTGGAGACCGACTAAATTTCTCCAGTAAAACCGGCTTTACCGAATATGTACGACGCTAGCGCTGGATCTGAGCGCACATTTGCCCCGAGAGCGCCTTGAGGAGTGGTAGCCGCTCAATACAATGCGGTCACATGAACTCCCACCGAGCTCGATCGGATGGCGGTGGGGTTTCTGAGGTGGCCCGCAGAAGTTCCTGGTTCTACGACCGCTACGCCGCGCCATTGAGGATCATACGTCGTATGCTATGCTAAGTACCCATTACAAAACATGCGTTTTCATTTGTCTAGTCTCCCCGCGGGTTAACCCCCGCTATCCCCCTCTTGGCCGTTGGCCTAAAGGGAATGCGCAGCACTATGTTCAAGCACAGACAGGGGAGATACGTCCAAGTGACACCAGTGCTGTCGAATAAAGAAACCTGTCTTTGACCCATTGATTGTTCATGGTTCGACGTAGCGAACGCGGAAAGAGCCTTACCCTTCGCGGGACTCGCGACTCCGAAATATTGTTGCGCCAGTTCTTCGCCGTCTTGGGGCTTGCGACCGGTCTTGCGCGATCCCGAGGATCATAGCCTCGGCGCGAACCATGTCGATCCAGCGTCGGAGGTGCACCACACGCGGGTGGTCATGGCGGTTTGGCGTGGCATCGCCATGCATCCGGCCCGCGCGCTAGCCTGGACGAGTACTCCCGGCATCCCGATTAGCGGTTTTCCACTGAACTGCCGCCAGTGACGGCCGCGATCTGTGGTGCTTTCGATAATGGTTTGGTTGTGCTTGAACGAGTACAAGGCCATCCACCCTGAGGTTGGCGCACTGAAGGACAAGGCCGTGACCGTGCCCACACCGCGGGGCGTCGGTAGCGACAGCGCCTTCCAGGTTTGGCCGCCCGTGCGCGTCTGAAGTTCCTGAAGCATGGGCGCCGGTTGCGCCCGCGCGTTGGTCCGCCAGTAGGCGTTTACGAGGAATCCGTCGCGGCTCGAAGAAAAGGTGGCGGTTGTGGCGCTCAAGGGATAGTCGATGCGTGATGATGAGGACCTCGGCATCGGAACTCCGATCCAATGCTGGCCGCCATCCTCCGTCTTCATCGCGCCGAGGGCGGTTCCCGCCCCGGTGCCCCCCGCGATGAGACCGCGATTGACGCTCGAAAAAGCCATGGCCTGGGGACCGGATACCAGCCACAGCGTCTTGATCGGAATCCAGCTGCGACCCCCGTTGGTCGTCCGCAAGAGTTGATACTTGGTGTGTCCCATGGCCACCCCGAGGCTGGTCAACGCCATGCCGCTATCCGGGCCAGTGAACACAAGCTGGCTGACACCGCGCAAATCCTCATCCTGTTTCGCATACCGAGCGACCACCTGCCACTGTCTTCCCTGATTGGTCGTATGGTAGAGCATCACGGACGTGATGTAACCGTGCGAATTGAGCTGGTCTATCATCATCCAACCTTGGTGCTCGGATACCCAATCCATGGCCGCCACTTTACCGGGGACAAGCGTTCCGCGCACCGGCTTTGGTAAGACCGGCCCAGCGGATGGATGGTGTAGTACCGCGTGGGAACCGCACGCGACAAGTGCAGCCGGAATACCGCTCACGCCCAAAAGTTGAATGACACGACGCATACCGGGTCGCCTCCAACGATTTAACGCCATTCCATCACGGCACGTTACTAGGCGAGCAAATAGGTCCAAGTGGCCGTCCGGCGGTCGAGGGCACTCAGACAGCCCCGACCCGATGTGTCAGACTCCAAAACGGAGCGCGCTGGTACAGACCGTGGTTCTTCCAATTTACACAAGCGAAATTGCCGCCAAGGTATCCTGAGGTTCGGCCTGCTGGGACACATCCCAAGAGTGGTGTCCATCGGTGTCACATCAAAATGTGAACGGCCGCGAGCTATACGGTCCGCACTTGCACAGAGAGAACATGAACACCTCCGAGCCGTCGTCCGAAGCTCTTCAATCTGCGCCGTCACGAATTCTTCGACCCGAGTGGCGTACTCCTCGGGTTCTGCACAGGCAGCCAAAGCGTCGGGAATACCCCTAAAGCCAGACATCCGGCGGCCACGTCAATCGCCAGGGACAGTCCGTGCCATTGGGCCACCGTTCCTACCACCCAGGCCCCGAACGCCCCCACCGTATTGCCCAACCCCATGGTCAGCCCTGACGCCAATCCTAACTTGTTCGGAAACAGCGATTGGCCATAGACGAGCATCACCGCTCCCGCTCCGTTGACAGTAAATCCCCAGGTCGCCACCGCCAACCAAAATGCCCACCCGGTACCCGTCGTGGCCATGCCACCCACGACCGCCGAGATGCTGGCCCCGATCAGGGATCCCACCAAGACCGGGCGCACACCCCAGGCGTCCGAGACGGACCCACCTACGAGATTGCCGATCATCCCGGCAGCATAGACTACCGCCAGCACCGCGCCGGTTTGGGTTGGGCTCCCGCCACGCTGGTGCCACACCAGCGGCAGCAGAGTCAAGAGACTCGCTGCGCCGAAATTCCGTAACACAACGAGCGCTCCAAATCTGCGTCCCCGATGCCATACGTCACCCCATCCGACTCGGGGTGGTCGAGAGCGCAGCGATGGCGGTCGCACAATCGTGCGGGCGGAAAAATACAGGGCCCCGGCCGCTAGTAACCCTGGAAGGGCCAGACTGGCCACTCCCCACGATCCCCACCCGTGCCAGAGCGCCACGACGGCGAGCGGCGCCAAACTATGACCGATCATTCCGCTAACCATCCATCCGCTCATGGAACGACCCCGGTTCTTCGTCTGGCCTCGGCTGACCAGTGCCGCCATATGGGGATGGAAGGCGGCGTTGCCCAATCCGCCCAACATCAGCGCCATCGCAAAGACGGCGTAGGTGGGCGCCCAGGCTAAACCCAGCGCATTGCCCACGCTGCCGATAATGAGGCCACCGACAATGAACCAGGGTCCTCCACGGCGATCCGCCCACGCCCCCAGCAGAGGCTGAAGAGCTTGCGTCGTCAGGGCTAAGAGGCCCGCTAGCAGGCCCGCCTGGCCCACGCTAAAATGCCACCGGAGCATCAATATCGGCAGCAGCGGCAAATAGAGGGTGGGATACCCATCATTGATGGCATGAGCGACCGCCCAGAGCGAAGACTGGATCCATGAGACCTTGGTCGGCCTCTCGCTCGTATTCATCACGGTCGGTTTGGCTGCTGCAAAAGCATCGGTCTCTCGTACCGCACCGCAAGAAACCCGGCATCGGCCAAGGGGCGGACGGCACGATAGCGAGATTCCCATGCCCACGCCTGCTCCCCGGTCCGAAATTCGGTGGGACCGACAAAGAGGCCGCCCCGAACCTGTGACGGGTTCATGGCCATCAGCCTGGCCAATTCCGGCAGGGTCCAAAAATGCGCGCCATGATAAACGGATGTTGGGTCGGCTTGAGCGCGCATACGATAGTGGCGGGCCCATGGTCCGGTTCCTTGAATCAAGCCCAAGACCAAGCGGCCGCCGGGTTTGATGACACGAAGTGCTTCGGTCAATACCACCGCCGGCTGGTCCACAAATTCCAGGGCCACTTGTATCAGCCCGGCATCAAAGGACGCTGACGCCCACGGTAACTGGGTGAGGTCGCCGTGGACCCACTCCATGCGCCCCGCTGACGTTTTTTTGTTACGGGCAATGACCAACATGGCCTGGGATTCGTCCACACCCACCACCATACACCCCGCATCCGCCAGCCACAGGGTAGATGTCCCCGTGCCGCAGCCCAAATCCACGACGCGCTCGCCCGGGCGAGGGTCCAGCACTGCACTCACGATTTGATGCTCGACCGCCTCCACAAACGAGCCTAACGGCGTAGCACAAAACGCATCATAGCGATTCGCGACGATATCAAAGCGCGCCACCGGTTTTCCTCCCCTCTCCCGGAGAGCCTTGGCGATGATGGTCTGACCCGTCGCGAGCATTTAGCATCGGCCGTGCGGGCCACGCCGGCCACGTCCCGCGCTGTCCGAAGGCCCCCATGCGCGACCGCCGCCACGCTGGTTACGGAATGTCCCCGTATCCTGTATGTCATGATGTTCGGTGTGAAGAAGATCCTCGACAAGCCGCTCGAACTCCGATTTCGAGATGAGCCCCTGCGCATAACGCTCTCGCGCCTGATCCAAGGGATCCGAGTCCGGGCGTTTTGATGAATCCCACGGATGTCGGTTCATCACGCGCGTAGACAGAACCCATCCCGCCAACACCATCATGCCCATCCCCCATAGTGGGAACGTCCATGCCCATCCCCATCCACTCATCATCGGCATAAGGTCTTCGTCCCTTCCGCACCGCTCGCTCTATCGTGCACTTCGCCCCGGCCCCTCCACACCCTCGGATTACCCGTTTCGAGTCCGATAACCAGCGAACATATCATCGCCGGGACGACGGGCCGGTCTTGGGGGCTGTCTACCACCACTGCGCCCACCAGTGGCGTTCGAACGCCACCTTGCCAGCATGCCAATGCCGCCCGGATTTGTATGCGTGGATGGCAGGTGCGGGCTCGGCGTAAAAATTTCCGCGGGCAAATCCAGCGATCCCTCGCCCCATTTCGATGAAACATTCACCGACCCCGTCGAATGTCGATCCATTGTTGCGCCCCGTGATCCGACGCGCAACAATGTCCGCGACAACCTCCCCCTGACGGTGGGCAAAGACGCCGGCCTTGGGCAGGGGTTTGCCTAGCGCCAATGGAATGCCGGTAACGTCCCCGATGGCGAAAACATTCTCAAATCGCGTTTCCATCGTGTGACGATCGACGGACACCCAGCCGTCGGCTGGCGCCAGATCCGCCGCTTCGACCACAGTGGGAACCCGGTGGGGCGGAACGTAGGCCAAAAGGTCATACGAGACCGCGGTCCCATCCTGGAACGTGAGGCGACGGTCTGACGCATTGACCTGGGAGACGACTTGTTGGGGATGATAGGCGATGTTTCTTTCCTCTAGGGCATCAATGACCGCCCCGCTAACGGCGGGCCCCGCTACCCCCATTGGTGCGGGTTCGGCCGCCCAAACTTCGACAGTCACCCGATCGCGGCGGCGTCGCTTGCGAAGGGCCCCATCAATCAGCATTGCGGCTTCATACGGAGCGGCCGGGCATTTAAAGGGAGTCCGGCTGATGAGGACCACCACCCGGCCCTGGCCCATGGTTTGCAGCTGGTCCCAGACCGCCTCTGCACCGGCAAGGGTATAGAAATTTCCCGGTTCGTCCACCAATCCTGGGATCGCCGACGGATCCAGAACAGCCCCCAACGCGATGATGAGTGCGTCTCCGGTCCAGCGCGCATCCTCGGTGACCACTGTTTTTCCCGTCGGGTCTAACGCCGTGATGGGCGCGTGGACGACGGTGATATTCCGCTCTTTCAGGGTGGTCAAGGATCGCTGCACCTGGTCCGCCTGCCGCGTCCCCGTCATCACCCACAAGAGCGACGGCCAAAAGGTGTGCATTGAATTCTGATCAAAGACCACAATCTGATCCGACTGGGGCAGGTGCAGGCGGAGACGATGTGCCGCTGCTAACCCCCCGACACCGGCACCCGCAATGAGAATCCGTGCCATCAGAGTTCCTCCCGGTTTGCTTTAGTACACGATGACCTTGTCGGCCCACATCGTCCAACGGCTCAACTCATCCATCGAGCTCCGATGCACCCCCTGAATCAAGGCGTCCTCGGTGAGCGCCCGGGCGTCCATACAAGTTCCGCAAGCGCCGATTTCCACACCACGGCGCACGGAATTCGCGATCATTCGTTCCAGATTATAATAACCTTGGGGCACGACTTGCCCCTGCCGGGCACACTGCACGGCATCCGCCATGAAAAAGAGTTTGACCTGCGTGTCGGACTCTTTCGCCACGGCCTGGACATGACGTAACGCATTATACGAGCGCTCTGTCCCGTATGGGGAATCGTTGGCAATAAACAAGAGGTTCATCCATAACGCTCCTTTTTGTAATGAAAGTCTTAAGCTGGCGACTATCGAATCGCTTGGGTCAGCGCGGCCACTGCCACAGCAAGATCCACGGCGGTGGTGTCACGCCCAAAGCTCAACCGCACCAGTCCTCGCGCTAGTGGCGGCGCGACGCCCATGGCTCGAAGCGTCGGCGAACCCGTGTCGTCTGGATGGTGGCAGGCCGACCCGGTGCCTGCGCGGATCGTAGGACACGCGGCCAATAGCGCTGATCCTGGCCATGCGGGATGAGCCATGGCGACCGTATTGGGGAGCCGGTTGGCTCCTGTGCCGAACACCGTGAAGTCCGGGCACGCCTCCCTAAGCTGGAGCTGCAGGGCATCTCGCAGCGCGGTCTGATGATCCGGTCCGCCATTTTTTATCCATGCATGAGCCAATTGAGCGGCTTTTCCGAGGCCGACAATGAGCGGCACCGGCTCCGTTCCGCTTCGCCGTCCGGCCTGTTGGCCGCCACCGGTGAAGAGCGCGGGCAACGACACCCGGGGCCGAATGTAAAGCGCACCAATCCCCTTCGGAGCATAAAATTTATGCCCGGCTACCGTCATGAAATCGACGCCCAATTGGTCCACGTCGATAGGGATTTTCCCCACCGCTTGTGCCGCGTCGGTATGTACCCATGCCCCGACCGCATGCGCTCGGCGGGCGACTTCGGCCACTGGTTGAATGGTGCCTACCTCATTGTTCGCCAGCATGACGCTAACCAAAGCCGTCCGTTCGTCCAAGGCCGCGTCAAGCGCATCCATGCGGATGACACCCCGGGCATCGACGGGAATGGTGACAATCTCAGCCCCTAGCGATGCCAAAACGGCGGCCGTTTCCATCACAGCCGGATGTTCAATGGCGGACACAACGAAGCGACGGCGGTGTGCAGGCCGGGACCTCCAGACTCCGTGAAAAACCCAATTGTTACTTTCTGTGCCGCCACTGGTAAAGACAATACTGGAGGAGTCCCCGGCCAACAGGGCAGCCAGGGCCTTACGGGCCTGATCGACAGCTACACCGACGACCATCGCTTCCGGATAGGTGGCGGAAGGATTGAAAAAATGATCCGTCCAAAATGGGGCCATGGCTTCCACGACCTGCGGATCGACGGGCGTCGTCGCATTAAAGTCCAAGTAGACGGGGATTTTCGGTCGCGCTTCACTCATGCGGAGTCTCCTCCGTCAGCGACGGGCAACCCCTGTGCTCGCCACTCCGGCACGCCGTCGACCATTCGAACCGCCTTGAATCCATGGTGCTGCAGCGTCTCCACGGCATGCAATGCCAACACGCAATAGGGTCCCCGGCAATACGCCACCACAGTCCGATCACGGGGAAGTTCGGTCAGGCGATCCATTAATGCGTCAAGCGGCAGTGAGATGGCACCGGGCCAGTGCCCGGCAGCGTACTCTTCCGCCGGACGCACGTCGAGCAAAACGACTTCCTCATAGGCCAACCGCTCTTGCAAGGCGGCGGAGTCCAACGTCTCCATGGCTTCCCGGTCACGGATAAATGTTTCAGTGATGGCGCGCATGTCGGCATAATAGCGCTCGGCAAGTCCTCGCAGGTGGCGAAAGAGATTGCAGGTCGCCGCATCCGTCAACCGATAGACGCGGGCGGCTCCCCGCGGTGCCACCCGGACCAATTGAGCCTCTTTAAGATGTTGCAGGTGCTGGGACGTGCTTCCCACGGACATCCCGCTTTTGCGGGCTAAAACCTCAACGGTCATGGGGCCTTGACAAAGGAGATCTAGCAATTCCAACCGTCGGGGGTGAGCCACGGCCCGCCCGATGCGGGCGATTTGCTCATAGATGGCGTCTTTAAATGCCCGATCGGAATCCATGGATCCATACCTCCATTATTCTATAGTATTATAGAATGCCCGTGCCAAATCATACCCCGTTAAATTGCTCACGTCAATATTGCGTTGCGTCTTGACCGGGCACGCCCCAAAAATGGGACGAACGCGAACGGGAGCCAAAGGGGCCTGGTAATGCCTTACCCAGCTTAAAGGTCTCATCAAGAAGTAATTTCGGCTATGTGCAATCTGAGGTTGGATTTTCCGTTTTTTAGCCCAAGTCGCCCTCTTCGGCAACCCCACCCCAGGTTGGAACGGACGCCCCATGCTGCAAGGATTTGCATGCCTCGCGGGTTGAAAACTCAAGCAGATGACCGGGATGGAGGCCTGCTAATCATGGGGCACAACGGTGGGTTAATGGCAGATGCTAGTGCGCTTTCGCCCCCGATTGTTCTCCAAGGGGCGCTGGAAGTGGCAACGCGCCCATGCTGCGCGCCGGCTGGCGATAGGCTTACTCTGGTGGCGGCGACCCGGTGTCCACATCCCGCATGGGTCGATGGAATCGT
Organism: Bacillota bacterium; assembly: GCA_021820965.1. Lineage (GTDB taxonomy): Bacteria > Bacillota > Sulfobacillia > Sulfobacillales > Sulfobacillaceae > Sulfobacillus_B. The sequence goes on from JAKACZ010000071.1 coordinate 15,204, forward strand.
CATCGGATCGAATGGATGCCGGCCAACCAAGGGCGACCTGAGTCGCGATGGACACCGTCCGCGAGTTCTGCAAGAATGGAGCCATGAGGAGGGATGCGCGTGGCTATCGAAAAATCGTTCACGGTCTCCTTGCCGAGTGATCTAGCGGACGCCGTCCAACGGGTGGCTGCTGAAAAACCCGAGGAGTTCGTGATCGAGGCTGTCCGTCATGAAATCCAACGGCGAGATCAGTTAACCGCGATTCGAGAAGCCGCTGGGGCCTGGAAGGATCATGATGAAATTCCGGACACGGTGGAGGAGCTTGTAGAGTTCATGCGGCGCCTTCGAGCGAACGAGGAACGGTTCCCGCAATGACCCGATTCATGGTCGATACCGACGTCTTGGTCTGGGTGTTACGAGGCCAGGCCGAGGCGGTCGCCTGGTTAGAAGCTGCGGCGACCGAAGGGCGCCTGCTGTGCTCGGCGTTGATAGTTTCGGAACTGTTCCGGATGGTACGACAAGATGAGTTGCGAAAGACTGAGGCCCTTATAGGCGGGTTGCAGGTGATCCCCGTGCTCTACGAGGACGCCCGGCGGGCCGCAGATATGATGCGGGATCGCGGCCCAGGCTACGTCGATTGTCACATCGCCGCTGCCGCCTTGCGCATGGAATCCCCGGTGATGACCTCTGACCCTCATCCGCTTGGCGGCGATGCTGTTCCTCGTGGCCGTCTCGTTCCGCGGCATGCCCCCACTGTGGGCTCTGTTCGTGGTGGCGGTCATTTTTGGGATGATGGATGCCGGGTTTTGGCCGGCCGCCGCAAAATTCGAACAGGATTTGGTCGCGCCCGATCAATACGTCCAATCCAACGGGAGCTTAATGGTCGCGTCTCAGACCACGCAAATTGTGGGCCCCGCGCTAGCCGGGGTGCTCGCTGCCACCGGGCACTTCGACGTCATCATCGCGCTGAATGCCGCCACGTACGGCGTCTCCCTGGCCTGCTTGACCGTCGTGACAACGGCTCACACGACGGATGCCCCTGCTCCCGCGGACACCGCATCCGTCCTCGGCGACATGACAGAAGGCATCCGATATGTGCTCCGGACCCCGCTGCTTGTGGTTACGTCCTTGGCGGCCTTCGTGGTGAATGCCTGCCTAGCCGCCGTCATGGTGGCGATTCCGTTGCTGGCGCATCAGTTGCACGGAGGAGCTCAAGGATTCGGCTGGACGACGGCCGCCTTAGGCCTGGGCGGCGCACTGGGGGCGGTCGTCTTTGCCGTCATTCGCCTGCGTCGACCCCCCCCCCGGATGACGCTTGTCGCCACCGGACTGGAAGGGGTGCTGTTCCTCCTGCTGGGTCTGGCACAGCACATGGCCCTCGCGATCTTCGTCTTGGGGTTGGTCGGCCTCGCCGAGGTGGCCGTCAATACCCTGGCCCCGAGCGTGAACCAACAGATCATTCCGGCCCGCGTGTTTGGGCGGGTCATCAGCGTGACGATTGTCCTGATGTCCGGATCCGAGCCGCTCGCCAAGGCCGCCTCCGGGTGGATCATCGCCCAAATCGACGTGTCGCCGGTCCTGTGGTGGGCCGGTGTACTCGAAATTGCGATTTCAACCGTGGCATTCTTTGTCCCGGTCGTGCGAGCCTACTCGGCGGCTGAGTCTCCACAGTCCGGTTGACCGCGGGTCACCCGCTCCACGGGCAGGCGACTGGGACTCTAAGGCCAACGAGTACGCCTAGCCTTGGTGCACACTCGCCCCCAAGAGCGCATGATTGCACTCGTCAAGCATTTGGAGCGAGGCTAATCTTACGCGGGAGTTTGACGACGTCCCCATACGCCATGGCGGCACAGTAGGTAATAGGCAACAAACCCGAGAGCGGGAGGACCCAAATCTCGCGGGTGCGAGCCGGGAGGTCTGGCCGCGGTCAACCCGGATCGGCAGTGGTGCGAATCCGGATTCGATTGTTGCTGACAATCCAAAGGGCGCCCGGTCCTGGGGGGAGATTCGGCGGCCGCCAATAGCCAGCGGCGTACCGCGACCAGGACCGCGTCAGGTCCCACCGAACTCAGGCGGAAAATCACGATGCCCGGATAACTACCAGCGGGATAATCCACGATGTTCGCGAAGTCCAGGTCGAGAGTGAGCAAAACGCGGTGCTCATGCCGGCAAACGTCCAGCAGCTCCGGATCGCTGATGCCTGAAATAGCCTCGCTATAGACCGTTTCGGCATCGTAACCGCTGTCCCGCAAAATGTCAGCCACGACGACCGGCATGTTTTCGTCCAGTTTGAACCGCATCTAGTGCCCCTCGAGAGGCGGCAACGGTCGTGTGAGGTCTCGCGCCAACCAGGCGCCGTACGCGATGGCCGCATGCACATCGTCAGCGGTGAGCGCCGGATATTGGGATAGAATCCAGTCTACCGGGTGCCCTTCGCTGAGGGCATCCAACACCACCGATACCAGAATCCGGGTGCCTTTGATGCAAGCCGCCCCGTGACACACCCTAATCTTTACCCACAGTGGTAGAATATGCCACATTATGTGAAACATGGCAGGCACACCTTAGTGTTGCGGGGATCATCTCAGTTCCGTTCCGCTCGGATCGCTCGGACCGTAGGGGGTATGAG
>JAKACZ010000021.1 GCA_021820965.1 Bacillota bacterium
CATGCGTATTTTAGCAATAGATTTGCCTGACGTCAACGCCTTATGACCGGAGGAAATCCCCAGACCTGCCCCAAAGCAGGGGATATCTCCGCCCTGAACGGCGGAGTTTTACGGCGCATCTGATAAATTCAAGCGAAAGAAATCGTACGACGATGTCCGTCAACACCTGGACCCGTTCCGGGTCAGGGTCTCCTGCCCGATGGGGGAATGTGCGGGCCATGAACCGCGTTTTACGCCCCACTCGCATAGAAATTAGCTAGTGAGAATTGCCCAATCATGTAATTTCGGGTATCGTTAATCTAGACCGAAACAATACTTTCCGTCTGGGGAGATGAAATACATGGGCTTTGTTACGGCAGTATTTCTGAGCGACGTCCCGCTCTTCGTCTTGACCGTCATTGTCTTGTCGATATATTTGCTGCGCGACTACGACTTTGACTCGTAAAGCTTAATCGTCGTCCCGGGCATGGCCGTATCGGCGCTCACCGATTGCGACGTAGGTGGCAATTGCAATAGCGATAACAAAAACGGCACCAGAGACGATAAAGAACGAAAGCATGGGCCAACCTCCACTTCGGTCATGGGTTGATTGTACAATGTTTTGAGTGCGGCAGGGGAATGGAGTCGTCGGCCTTGAAAGGAATGGGGCGCCATGCGCGACGGGCTGATCATTACCTACATGGGCCTCCTGGTTACTGCTGCCACAGGGGGGGTTGTATTCTTCGGATTTGCGCTATTTGGGCCGCCCAAGCGACGTCGTCGCGGAACGACTCTGCGCATGCAACGCAAGACCATACCGCTCAATTGGGTCGTGCTTCATATTTTCTTCGCCAGTATTACATTAGTTCTCTTTAGCATCACTGTGTTTGCTCCAGGAGTCTTAACATTTTAGCCGTAATGGAGACTCACCATGATTACACTCGTTGACTTCACGTATGTGCTGTATTGCATCACTTTCTTAACCGGCCTGCTATTTTTTGTTCGGTTTGACGCTCGACGCAGACCCTTGCGTCGCCGCCTGATTGGATTACATCTTGTCATGGCCGTCGCTACGTTCATTATGGTAACCGCAATCGTGGCGGTAAGGGCCTGGACCCCCTCACTCCCGCCTCCGCCAACAAATCCAAAGAATTCGACGATGTGGTACTATTATCACCAGCACCAAAGTGAATTCAAGAATCACCAACACGCCACCTTGCCCTAATCGGGCGAAAGAGGGAAGCCGATGAGCCGCAATTGGCAGGATAGTTGGACGAAAGCCGTGGAATACTGGGCCCGCGAGTGGAGGCGGTGGCTCGGGGTTGCAGCCGTGACTACGGTGTGGCTCTGGGCCGTGTTCCTCACCGTGCCCAGTTTGACACCGTTTTTGTTCATGGAGTTTCAGCCGATAAACAGCCAAAGCATAGCCACAACCTACCAGCATCAATTAACCGCGTTGGAACAACAGTTGCCGCTTCTTCTAATCGTACTCGTAATTTCCGCCGTTCTGGGCGTACTGCTGCTGATCCCGATTTTGCGGCGTCGGGTATCCCGCCCGAGATTATTTCAAGAGGTGTTGTGGTCTGGGGTGATGACAGTGTTGTCGTTGCTTGCCATGGCGGCCCTGCGCGTGCCCATCGGAGGTAGCTACCTCAGCCCGCTGCCGATGGCGATACGCGGCATTGCCGTTCTAGGCTTGGTGGTGGTGCTAATTCCTTGGGCGTTTTGGTCTGGGCCCTTTAAGGTGTTGGATGGAGGAGCGGGTTTGAATCAGTTCCGCGCACAAATGCGGGAGACCTTGTTTTTGGCGTGGACATGGCTTCTATCTTTGGTGATGGCGGAGCTCTTGAGCGCTTCCTTGGCCTGGACAACGACATCCACCGATTTTGGTACCCTGGTATTGGCGGCCCTCATCACCGGGTTGGGCCTTTTGCATCAGTCGGTTGCCTACTTCTACAGTCAACAGGCCAACCGGCCGCGCGCACTGCAAAAGACGTCTTAGACGGTTAAACTGTGCCAAAATCCGCGTGGGGCGGTACTGTGTGCTGTTCAAAGTTCAAAAGAAAATTCGCCCATGAAAAATTACATGAGTTAGCAGGAATTTGCGCTCGATTGTAGAACATATTGTGGGGAAGCAGGAAAGATGGGTAGAACCTGCTCCACGTGAATACAGCGTTTGTAGACCGAACGAACTAGTGCGACAGGTCTAGTCTGGAAGGCTGGTATTGCATTACGAATCTCCCAGAAGGAGGAAGATAAATTGGACAACACGCCGGAACAGGGCCAGTCCATTTCGGCCCAAGAGCCCCCTGAAGAGCTCAAGTGGAGTCGACGCCAATTTATCTGGGGCAGTGCTGTGCTGGGTTTCGCAGGGGTCGTGGCCATGTGGGGACGCGGCCTTATCTCCAGCGCGGCGCGCGGGGTTTTCGGATCTCCGGTCGCAACCGGGCTTATTCATGTATACCAAGAGGACTTTTATTTTGTCCCTAACTACATGACCTGGCGCGTCGGTGACAAGATGACCATGCGGATTCACAACATGAGTCTCACCCGGTACCATGAGATGCAGATAGGGCGTGACGTCAGCACCGAAAACACCATCTTCGGGACCCTGACTGCGGACGGCTTCTTAAAGGATTTTTGGGTTGGAGTTCATGTACGAGCCTCGAGTCCATACAAGATCGACAACTTCGTAACCAACAAAGCGATTATGACCTTCGAGGGGCCGAAGGACCTCTACCAGCTAGCCACCGGAGGCGCGTTCAGCCCCACTCTGGAACCGGGCGGACACATCGACTTGAGTTTCACGGTTCCCGATAAGCCAGGCATCTGGCACTACGGGTGTTTCGTGCAAAACGCCGAACATTGGCGTTTTGGGATGCGTGGCATCCTTAACGTGGTGCGGGCGTGATCGTGGTCCTTCAATCTGTTCAAGATAGGGAAGGAGGCCCGAGTTCTCGATGAGTAATATCGTGACCTTCGGCATTATGTGGATTGTCGCCTCGCTGCTCGGTGAGTGGGGAGCGACGGCATGGATTAATGCCGCGCCTCATGGGACGGGTACCTTTTGGGGTTCATGGTCTAATTTGGGCGTGATCGGCGCTAATGCATTCGATTTCCTCTTGTGGGTCGCTGTGCCGATTTTTATGTTCGTGGTGATGTTCCTAATCTTCGCCATGGTACGCTTCCGTGTACCCAAGACAGAAACGAACCCGGGCGACGCCAAAGATCAGCGCCGGGTTAATAAGGCGTTCATTGGGATTTGGATCGTGGCGAGCGTCTTGATTAACATCCTTGTGTGGCTTCATCCCAACGCCAGCGGGCTTGAACAAGTATTCGCGGCACAACGGGTAACTAAGACGGAGCATCCGTTGATTGTTGATGTGGTAGCACGCCAGTGGGAGTGGATCTTTAGTTATCCCCAGTACGGGATTACACAAGCGGTCAATTCTGCAGGTCAGGATGTTCTGTATCTTCCGGTGAATCGACCGGTGAAGTTCATCCTGCAGTCCTACGATCCATTTCACACCTACGACGCCACCATCAACGTCATGCACAGCTTTTGGATCCCCGGATTTGGCGTAAAGCAGGACGTTGTACCGGGCGAGACGCGCACGTTGGTGTTGACGCCCACCAAGATTACGTCGACCCAACAAGACCCCATGGTGCGTGTGCAGTGCGCCGAGGTTTGCGGCCCCGGCCACCCCTATATGGAAGCTAATGTTCACGTGGTTAGTTCTAGTGCGTTTGCCAAGTGGGCAAAGGCTGAGGCCGCTGCGGGTAACTAGCCATGGCGCATATGCAGTGGGTAAGAAAAAGGGGGTTGAAGTAAATGGCTCAGCGAGCAGTTGTCACCAATCCCGGTGCGTCCACCCCGCAAGCGCCGGATCGGCGGATTTGGCCTCCGGTATTGCGTGCGTTCTTATGGGCGTTAATCGGGTTCGTGGTCTTCAATGCGCTTAGCATCTTTTTGGACTACAGCCCCGTATCGCCGTACGTGAGCCAAGTGGGCGCAGTGGCCGGATGGTTTGGTGCGCTGATTGGCTGGCTATTAGGCATTGGCGGCTATGAGTATGTTGTCAAGCCCATGCTAGGGTATGAAACGCCTCGCTACAATCAGGTGGGATGGCGTCGCTACTTTCAGCTCGCAGAGGACCACAAAGTCATCGGAATTCAGTATCTGCTGTTCTCTACCGGAACATTTCTCATCGCAGGACTAATTGCCATGGCGATGCGCGTTGAGCTGATGCACTGGCAGCCCACCATCTTTCAGTATCCGCAAGATTATTTGAACGCTGTCGGTATACATGGAACACTGATGATGTTCACCGTTGCCACAGTGGCCATGTTTGGCGGCCTCGGCAACTACATGGTGCCGCTCATGATCGGGGCTCGTGAGACAGTCTTCTCCAAGCTCTCGGGCATGGGCGTGTGGCTGGTGCCGGCGGGCGTGCTGACTGTGCTGTTCAGCCCATTACTGGGACAGTGGACCACCGGCTGGCGCGGTTACGAGCCGTTGGCGGCATCCGACGGAGTAGGCATTCTCTACTACTACCTCGGCGTCTTCGCGCTCACCATGTCGTCGTTAATCGTGGCGGTAAACCTTGTGGCAACCATCATTTACAAGCGGACCAAGGGACTCACCTGGAGTCGACTGCCGTTGTTTGTCTGGGGCATTCTGACGGTCGGTTTGTTGACGATTGTCTGGTTCCCCGAAATTCAGACCACGTTCCTTCTGGCGCTGATTGACAAAGTGGCTGGCATGAACATGTTCAACGGTTTGGGGCACGCTTTAGGATTTGAAGAGTTCTTCTGGGTCTTCGGGCATCCTGAGGTGTACATCGTCGTCGTTCCCGCGCTTGCCATTTGGAACGAGATTATTCCGGTCATGGCACGTAAGTCACTCTTTGCCCGTCCCATCGCCGTGCTAGGGCTTGTGTTTGTCATGATGCTGTCCGGGTTGGTGTGGGCTCACCACATGTTTACCAATATGCGGTACAGTGAGATGTTGCCATTCTCGTTCTTTACCGAGATGATATCTATCCCGACCGGATTCGCCTACTTGGCAGCCATTGGAACGCTATGGAACGCGCGGATACGGCTTAACACCCCGATGCTGCTCATTCTCATGAGTATGTTTAACTTCCTCATCGGTGGATTGACCGGATTGTTCCTGGCCGATGTTCCGGCCAACTTGCAGCTGCACAACACGTTCTGGGTAGTCGGCCACTTCCACTTCACCATTATCGGCGGGATGGTCTTCAGCTGGCTGGCGGCGATGTACTATTGGCTGCCCAAGTTCTCCGGCCGAACCTATAACGAATTCTGGGGGAAGGTAGGGGCCATTTGGGTATTTGTATGCTTCAATGCTACATTTCTGAACTTCTTTGTGCTGGGTCTTCGCGGTATGAACCGGTGGGTGAGCACCTACCCGCATTACCTCCAGCTTGAGAACTTCTGGACGTCGATTGCCGCATACTTCCTAGGCGCGGGTTTTGGTTTTAACCTCATCCACATTCTGTGGGCGTGGTTCGCTGGTCCCAAGGTCCAAGAAAACCCCTGGCAAGCCAAAACGCTTGAGTGGCAGACATCCTCGCCGCCTCCCCGCAACAACTTCGAAGAGTTGCCGATCGTGGTGGCGGGTTTCTATAGCTACGGTGAGGGCGCTCCGGAACCTGTAGTGGCTGCCCAAGCCGAGTAGGAGTAGAGGAGTCAACCGAGATTGGGGGAAGGAGGAATATGGCATGGCGATGCAAGGGTCCAGCCAAAACGGCAACCTGCGCGCCATACGCGGCGGGTTCGGCCTGTTCTTGGCCGCCGAGTCGGTTGTTTTCGTAACCTTGATTGCGGCCCGCTATTTAACCGCCGGCGGCAATATAGGACCATACAGTGAGTGGCTGGGCGCGGTAACCACAGCGCTGATTATTGCCAGCACTCTGTTGGCGCGAACTGGACGCTCAGCCGTTGCCCGGGGAAACAATCCAGCTATGCAAAGCCGACTTAAGACCGGTTTCTGGTTGGGGGTAGCGGCGGTAGCCGCCGTCTTGTTGCAGTGGATACTGCTGGCACAGCACGCCGTACCCGTGACGCTGCCAACAGCGGAGGTGTATTATGTCCTTACGGGCATCTGGATGGCCTTCGCCATTGTCGCGGGGTTTGGCCTGTACGCTGCACCTGTCCGTGGACGCCGGATTGGCGGCTATACCGTGGATAACCACTGGGACGTGGATGCCTCCACTTATTTCTGGATGTTCACGTGCTTCGGGTGGATTGTTCTCTACGTCGTGCTCTACATCCTGTAGTCGGCGTGAGATGGGAGAGGAGGGTGTAAAATGGGTAGTTTCTTTCCCCATTTTCCGTATTTCATCCCCAGCAGTCCCGGGATGCCGCACTGGTGGGACATCTTCTGGTGGTCTTGGCAGTTGATTATCATGGGTGCAGTGCTGCTGGGTGTTAGGGCGATGGCTCTGCGCTGGGACAGAGACCGCGATGCGGCCGAATTCGGTGCTCAAAAGTCCCGCTCGGATACGCCGGTGCCGCCTGACGGCCCGGGAGTACCGGGTTAGCGCGCGTGGAGGCCAGCGGTGGGGCGATCGCCTCACCGTTGGATTTCCGGCGTAAGGGCCCAATTCTATTAGAACGAGGGTGTATGTCAGCCCATGGTTAGTAAGCTTCAAGAAAACGTGCGGGCCTATGTGGAACTGACAAAGCCCGGCATTGTCATATGGCTTCTCATTACTGCATACAGCGCCATGGTTGTTGCCCATCACGGGTTTCCTGCCCTGGGTGTGACAGTCTTTACGTTGCTCGGGTTGGGACTGTCGGCAGGCGGCGCCCATGCCGTTAACATGTGGTATGACCGGGATATCGACAAGATTATGCGGCGGACACAAAAGCGGCCGGTGGTCACGGGCCGAATTCACCCGCAAAACGCCCTCATTTTCGGTATCGCTTGCGGTGTGGTCTCGTTTGTGGGAATGGGCCTTTTGGTAAACTGGCTGGCAGCAGCGTCGTCGTTAGGCGGTTATCTGTTTTATGTGTTCGTCTATACGATATGGCTCAAGCGGCGATCGCCGCAGAATATTGTTATCGGCGGCGCGGCCGGCGCGTTTCCGCCGATTGTCGGATGGGCAGGGGCGACGGGACATCTTGGCATTGCTCCGGGTCTCATGTTTCTGCTCATTTTCATGTGGACTCCTCCGCACTTTTGGGCTCTGGCTCTGTACAAGCAAGACGATTATCGGAATGCCCACATCCCGATGATGCCTATTGTTCGCGGCGAGCGTACCACCAAGATTCAAAGTCTGATTTACACGATTTTGTCGGTGGCCGTATCGATCGCATTGTATCTCACCCACACCGTGGGGGTTGTGTACCTGACGGTTGCGATTGTGCTGGGCATCTTGTTTGTGATGTATAACATCCGTCTTCTTCAAGAGCCCTCGACGGAGCTCACCTGGGCCAAGAAGACGTTTCGCTTCTCACTGATTTACATTGCTGCATTATTTGTAGCCATGGTCGTGTAAGCCGATTGGCCATATAACGGTCGACGAAAAGAGACCCGAGCGATCTCGGAAACCACTGCCTTAGTCCCTAAAGGTTAGGCGGTGGAAGAGTATCTCCAAGGCAAGCTAGACGGTACCGTCACCGGTTTGTCACCAAGCTTTAGCCGCGGCACCAACTATTTGCTGTGAGCGCAGGAACCAAAAAGAAGAAGCGCGGGGCTACGGACCCCGCGGCTTTCTTTTCTTGAGCGATGTCTATTGTTTTGCTTGCCAGGAAGCCAAGCTTCTCGCCAGCGCTTCCACGTCGGGTGTACCTAGTCCCGTCACGGCATTCCATCCCGGTGCAGCATTATAGTACCAGTTGTTACCCGCTGTGATTTGGTGAAATCCGCCGCCGTTGGCGTTGGCGTAAAGCCCAGCGTTTAATAGGCCTTGCGGTCCCCCCAGATCCTGATCCAGCAGTGCCACGATGCCAGCCCATTGGGGCGAGGCAAAGGACGTTCCGCCCCAGCCGTTGGTCCAGCCGGCTGTCGGCGTAGTGTACACGGAATTGGTATCGTAAATGGCATAGCCGGTAAACGGGTCCGCGTTCAGCGCAACGTCGGGCACGCCGCGGGCCCCGGAGTTGCCGGTTCCACTCTGCCACCATCCGTAAAGAGCACCGCCACTCGAGCCTGTCCAGGTGGTACTGTATCCGCCTCCCGATCCAATCGGATAGATATCCTTTTCCCATTTCTTCTGACTGTGCAGGCCGAAGTTGGCATAGTAGGGCAGTAGGTACGACCATCCCCAACCTTGTTCGCCTGGCATTGAGATGACACCGCCCGGAATGGGAATAATGCCGGTCTCTGATGAACCTGGAGCAATAGGTGCTCCGCTGGCACTGTTGGGGTTCAACGGTAGCGTGGTCCCGCCAACGGCCATGATGTCTGGGCTAGACGCGGGCGAATCAACAGCCAGACGTCTGCTGCTGGGATAGGCGTCATACGCACCGTAGTCGCCTGAAGCGGCCATCATGGTGATGCCCTCGGCCGCGCCCTGCATGAAGGCCTGGTTCATCATGTACGAGTACGCAAACGTCTGGTACATCTCCGCCTCGCCCCAACTGACCGACATGACCTGCACATGATCTTGCGTGGCCACGGCGTCAAACAAGTCTAGGAAGCCAGGATTGGTGTTTGGCGCCTCATAGACAATGATGTTGGAGCCCGGAGCCATTGCGCCCGATCGCTCAACGTCGAGACTGGTCTCGGAGCCGCCAATCCCGTATCCCGACGCGGTTGTGCTCTGACCGTCTACGCCCACCTCAGACAGCGTTCCGGTTCGGGGGACATGATAATACTGCCAGAAGTAGGTGGCGTCGCTGGGAACGAAAGGCGCGAGAGTGGCGATGCCGATGGTGACGCCGCTTCCGGTAATGTTGTTCGAATTGGGGAAGGCATTATACGCCTGCGCCATCTGCTGTGGCGTGTAACCGGCGGGCTGATTTTGCGTGTTTAAATGGGATACACCTTGCTGCTGCTGCGCGTGCGTGGTGAACTGGTGATACGTGGTCATGCCGGCAACCCCGGACACCAGGTCGGCCAGGTTGTATGTCTGACCCTGGTAGGTGTAGTCTTGTGGAAGCGAGGGGTTTTGGTTATTGGCCGTATAAGATCGGCCGTGAATCAGGTAGTTGTTGATAGAGACGCCAAAAGCCTTCTCCACGTTGCCGACGGTGCCGGTCACGTTAATTCCCATTGTATAGCTATTGCCGGCGTCGGGGGTAATATGGTACTGAGCCAGATAGCTCAATAGGGCATCGACCTGATCTGACGTCGGGGCGTAATCTCTTGCAAACGCCGACGCCGACAGCCAGTCGTGGAAGTATGGACTGCCCGGGGTCACAGAGTCGTGAATAAAGGTGGGCAAATCCGGCATACCGTTGCTCGGATTCATAAAGTTGTAGCCAATAAATAAGGTGACCTGGGCCGATGTATCGGCCGGTCCTTGATTCTGGGACTGTTTGAGCAACGCCGAATTGACGTTGCCCGTCAGTTGGCCGTATTGACTAGCGAGCGCCTGGGGAGCTACGGCCAACAGCGGAACCATAGCGAATGCTACTGCACCCGCCAGCATTAGTGTTCGCTTCATACACACGCTTCCTTTCTTCAACAACAATTGTGGCAGGATTCTCTGCCAAGCCGCACGATGCCACCGTTTTGGGTGATCAACAATGGACCGGCGTCACGGCTATAACGAAGTGAAGTCGCCGACCTTTTGGCGCGGAAAGCGTCCGAACCGCTGCCACTATCACCCGACACTGAAATCGCGGAAGTGTTAGCCGTCTGAGTATAGCCCGCGACGTCGCGACCGGTTTGACCAGGTGTCGTCGCTTTCGACGACACCGCCCTGTTATAGTCGCCAGGGTGTCGCCGGGTGGTGAGCGACCACGCGGCGATTCTCATTGAGGGCGCGCCTCCTCCTCAGCGAGTGTAGTTCGACACACCAGTCCCTCGCCCCCTGCGGCGGATCGGTGTCGTCACGCCAAGCCTGACACCAAATACGGTAGCCGCGTCGGTTCGACGGACGTTCGAGGAGGCCGTGGCGCTGGCTCACGTCGCCTCACAAAACGGTCTAGTGCCATGCTTGCGTTGCCAGATCGCTTCCCTTAACCTCCACCGCCGGCCACTGGTTCGGGTGGATGTCATTAACCCTGACAATGCAAGGACCATGATTCCCGCAAGGAACTGATCAATAAATTTTTCGCCATGTTGGTAAGAAATTCCTGCTCGAGAAAACGAAAATTTGACACAACCGGAAAAAAGGCGTTGACAGTTTCTTCAAAACCCGGGCTGCATCAAAACTGTTCGCGAGATTCCCGGTCCGCTTTACCTGTCCGCGTAAATCAAACACAAACAGCACTTTTCCAGGAGCAAGGATGCGACCAATGCTTGCACACGGATAAGATAACTCGCCTCGCAGATGAGACTACTCGGGGACCCTGGCGGAAATTGATACAAAATGGTGCAGACAGAGACGCGGTATCTCAGCCCGTCACTACATCCAGCCAGGGGGAAGCCGGTTCTTCCGGGGTGTTCAGTGCCACCAGGTGCGCTGCGCGACGGGACCGGGTCAGTGAGGTATAGAGCGTGCGGGCGCCTGCCGGCGTTCGCGGGTAGGCCTGGGCGGTAACCTCCAAGATGAAGACGACGTCAAATTCCAGCCCGCGGACGAAGTCCAACGTGGTCAGCACCAATCCGCCGCGGTACGGCGTGTTGTCACGCAGAAGCTGATAGTCCATGGCCCAGTAGCGCAGATGTGCTTCCCAGGCGGGCAAATCTGACAAATTCGGGACCAAGAGGGCGATGGCGGTCCGCCCCCTCTGCCGCTCCTCGGACACGGTTTGCCCGACCCCATAGGCCAGCTCGGACTGCGACTGGAAGCGCCTTACGGTGATTTCTCCAACGTGAGGATGCCAGGGAACGCTCTCGCTCTTGAGGGCACCAGGCTGAATCGACCGCCGGATGCGTTCGGCTGCAGCGTGGATTTTGGGGGGCACTCGGTAGCTCTTGGCCAACCATAGCGAGGCGACTTGGGATGATTTCAAACCCAGAGCATGTTGGATTGGCTCCCAGCCGTTCCAGTCATGCTCATCGTCCTGCTGCATGAGGTCTCCTGCAATAACCCAAGAGATATGGGGGCTGAGCCATTTTGCCAGCGCACGGTACACCAATAGAGGTATCGCCTGGGCTTCGTCAATAATAATCCAACGCGGTTCCGGCTGGGGGCGTGGACGCTTGAACAGCGCACCCATCCACAACAGCGGGGCAACATCCGTGAGGCCCAGCCGGACTCCGACTTCGTGGCCCAGCTGCTTAGCTGCTTGGCGGTACGTGGTGAGCCAAGCGGCGCCGTCGTTATCGGCTGTAGCAAAGGCGTCTTGCCAAGCTCGTGCGGTCCATGTCGTATCCTTGACCATTCCTGCCAGGTTGTTGTCCCAAGGGAAATCGGGCCACATAATGGCAGCGAGATCGGCGATGCTCCACGCCTGCGCTCGGCCACGCTCGAGCCCCAGGCGCGGCAGCACGGGCCGCACGTAGTCTCGGAGCGTGGGAGTCGGAGTGAGATACCAGCCCGGGCTGTCGGGTGGCATCGCAACCGCAATACGGTGAGCGGCAACAACCGTTTTCCCGGTGCCTGCCGGTCCGTCCAAGATGAGCAACGACAGGTGAGGGGAGCGATCTCCGACGATGGCATTCTGTTCGCGGTCCAGCACATCCGCTAAGACATCCAGCGCCGGCATCGCGGACTGGGACAACCGGCGGCGCACCCGGTCCTCGAAAATCGCACCATAACGCGGCGCGACTCGCACCACTTGCCCACCTTTTAGTTCAACATCCTCAACGACGCAGTCAATCACACGGATATGGGGATTCGATCCGCGCATTTGCAGAAATTCGCGATCGTTGAGCGTCAGGATAAGTTCCTGTTGAAGGGGATTTCGCACCAGGTCCGCCAAAGGAGCCAGGTGGCTAATGTCCAACATCTCGTGCCCATCGGCATCGGGAAAGGTTTCAGAGCGATGGTAGCGATGTACTCTCAGATCGACGGAAAAAGGTTCCCCGTCGACATCGCGCATGCGTCCCCGAATCCTGGCAAAGTACGGATCTTGATGGTCGATCATGTCTGCTAATTGAGCGTAACTGCGCTCCATAATTTCGGCATGTTGCCAGCTCGCTTCATCCCCTGTCTGTAGCGCCTTTTTATAGGCTCGGTCGGCGGCGCTCCGTCGTTGGGGCAGCTCGCGCTGAACCCACTCAGACCACCGGTCCAAGATGCGCTGCTCCCGTTGGAGGTCAGCCCCTGCTTGTTTTTGCGAACTCACGGGTTTAACCTCCTCGCAGAAAGAACACGACAAGACAAAATGATACCTGATTGCCATACGCATGCACAATACCTGATTGTTCGGCAGATTGGCTACCGGTCCAAGCGCCAAGGGCCGTGGCGATACGTCAGTCGGATCGGCTCGTCACCATCCCAGTGGCACGTGAGCCCTGCGAGGAGAGAGCTCTGCCTGGGTTTAAGCCAAACGGACGGTGCCTCTGTGCCCAAAAACGGTGCGTGGTCCACATAGCGGGGGGAAGGGGTCCTTAGGAAGTCCTGAAGCTCTCCGCGGGCGTCGAAAATCGCCAGGATTAGGCGGCCGCGGGGCAAGCGCACGTTGGTGGTTCCTTGTTGGCACCCAGTATCAAGAACGGTGACATGTTGGTCGACCGGCGCGCCGGCTCCCACGGTTTGGACAAAACCGAGCGGAACCCCGTCAGGCTCACAGGGTCCCTCCAATAGTGGTATGCCGGTGCCCTTTCTTATAAACAGGGGAGGTTCCCCGAGCGGTGCCGGCACCTCAACCACTCCCGGTCCCTGCCATACACCCTGGGTCCACCAGTGGCACCACCAACCGGCCGGGAAAACTACCTTGCGCGACCGGGCGCCACGCGTTACGACCGGGGCGACCAACAGGTCTGGCCCGAGCATGAACTGGTCAGTGATCCGGGTTAGCGACGGGTCCGAGTCTTCGAAAAACAACGGCCGCACTAGCGGGAAGCCTGTCTCGTGCGCCTCATGCACCAATGTGAAAAGGTACGGAAACAAAAGCGCGTGCAGCCGCGCGGCGCGGGCAAAGAGTGCCAAGGTCTCATCGTCGCGGTCCCAACTCCAGTTTCGGGGGAGGGCTGTACCATGGTGTGTGCGCATAACGGGTAGTAACGCCGCCAACTCTGCCCAGCGCAGATACAATTCCTTGCCAGAGGGACGCGTAAGTCCAAATGTCATATATCCGGCGATATCGGTGGCCCAGAGCGCCTGTCCCGAAACTGACGCCGAAAGTGCCGCGGGTACCACGCTTGCCAATCCGTCGGCCCGATCCCAGTCGGTGTCGGAGTCTCCGCCCCACATTACCGGGGTAATAGTTGGCGTGCAAAGCCCGGCGGATCGAACAAAAAAGGTGTAGTCGCCGTCCGGTCGCTTTCGGTCCCAAAACTCCCGATGTGTCTTTTGCCACAGTACCGGGTAGCGGTTGTGGGAAGTCCACCCGTCCGTACCATCGCCCAGCACCGCATCCACCGGCAGGTACTCCCCAAAATCCGCCATCCAGCCATCCATGCCCAGAGCCTCCAACGGCGCAAGCCATCGCTCCTGTATCCAGCGGCGCGTCTTGGCCTGGGTGAGATCCGGCTCCCCATGGAGGTTCCCCAGGATATTCACGATAAGCGGCCGGCCAGCCGCGTTGCGCACCAAATGCCCCTCTGAAAGCGCTTCACGGTACAGCGGGGTGTCGACGGCGACTTCCGGGCAGAAGTAACCCAAGAATTTAAAACCGAGGCTATGGAGGTGGCGAGCCAGTCTGCCTAAATCGGGATATAAGGCATCATTCACCTGGTGGGACAGGGGACGCATCCAAAAGCGGCGGGTATCTTCCCAAGATCCCATCCAATCCTCTACCCAAATAGCCGACGCGGGGACTTTTTCGCGACGCAGCCGCTCTGCGACTTGCCGTACGCGCTCCTCGCCGCGAACGGCATCAATCCAAGGCAGTAGCACCCACGGCGGTACCAGCGGCGGCCGGCCAAGTCGCTCGGCGCGGCGGGCCAGAAGCTCTTTCCAATCGCGACCGGCTACTAAATGGAGAACCACCCGGCGTCCCCACACCCGTAACGAACGTCGGGCACCTAGGACTGTCCAGTCGATCCGTTCGGTGTTATCAAGCCACGCCGCATAACCGAGAGAACTGAGCCAAGAGGGCATGGGGGCGTAGGTGCTGCGGTATCCGTTGGGGAGCGGAACGCGTCCAGTCCATCGCAGCCACGACGATAGTGGGCCAAGACCGACCGGGCCCTCTTCGACCCATGTGCTCCAGTGGGTCGCGGGATTTTGCGGACCATTCCCGTATTCGCCGAAGCCGTAAAGCAACTCGGCCATCGGAGCCCACCAGCGGAAGCCTACACGGTTGATATCGCTCGCCTTGGTCTCAGCTTCGATCAAGAGAGATCCGTCAGCCTCAGTTCTCACTCGAAACCAAAGCAATTCTCGGCTGGCCCCGTCCAGCAAATGGATCGCGCCATCGCTTGAGGCTAGCGCCCGCGTTACTTGGAATCGCTTCCGCGATCTTTCTCGGAACGAGTCCCAGGCGATAAAGCGACGACGCTGGACCCGGTCGACCCGTTCGATAATCCAGTCGCGGGGGTAAACTGTCATGACCGGGTGCGCACCGCGGTATATTACCAGACGGCCCTGCGCATTAATGTCTACGTTAAAATCTTGCCTTATCTCATGTGTCATTGTGAGACCAAGCTTTCGGATGCTGGTGCATCCCAGTCCTGCTCATGCCGATAACACCTGCCGATATAGCGTCCGTAGTTTGGCTGCCACCTGCCGTTGCGAGAACTCGTGCGTCACCCGGTCAAATTCTCGGGTTTGGAGTCGAACATAGAGGTCTGGGGATTGGTGCAATGCTAACAGCGCAGACGAGAGGCCTCGGATGTCCCCCTCCTGAACGACAATGCCGGCGTCGCCGAGCACACGGGGAATTTCCCCGCTGTCGTAGGCCACGACGGGCAGTTTGACCGCCATCGCCTCAATGATTACGCGGCCAAACTGTTCTTTCCACGACGGGGTGGTTCGTGACGGGACTACTAAAACATCGAGAGCGTTCATCAATCGCGCCATATCCTCGGTGCCTAGCCACGGAATAAACTGTACTTGAACCCGAACAGGTCCCACCTTATCGCGCAGGTCGGATTCCAGCGGCCCGGAACCCGCCACGGCCCATGTCCAATCAGGCCGTTCTCTGAGAAGCGGGATGAGCGCCTGAGCTAAATCCATGACGCCTTTTTCCGGAACCAGCCGTCCCACAAAGCCCACGGCCCATCGCCCCTTTAGTGCGAAATGGCTGCGAGCCTCATCGGCCGATGTCGGAAAGAAGATGCCGGTATCAACGCCTAGCGGAACAATTTCAATGCGCTTGGCGAAGCCCTGGCGCGTCAATACGTCTTTGACCTCTTCACTGCCGGCAATCGCCGTGGCGGCGTGGCGAAAGACATAGCGCTGCATGGCGGAGAAGGGGAACGGGTAGCGCTTATAAATGTTCTGCCAGCTCTGAAACAAGAAGGGAATGTGGCGACGTACCGCCAGACGCGCGACGTGATAGGTCACAACACTATAATGTTCCTCGTCAATGTGAATCAGATCGGGTGAAAACTCGGCTATGAGACGGTCGACGTGAGGATACCAATGCAAGTGATTTTTGCCGGATAATCGCTGCGGTTGACGATATATGATATAAGTATTGTCTTGGGAAGCAGGCTCAAACTTCCATGCGCCCCACTCATTTCCCGTAATGACGCCGATTTCAACCCCGGCGTCCGCTAAAAGAGCGATTTTTTTGCGATAAGACGCTGTGACAGAGGCTTTGGAAATCCATAAAACCCGCAATCCGACACTTCCTCCCATCTGCCCCGCGTACGCTGAGTAAACGTTGTTAATGTACAAGATCGGACGGTGAGCCGCAATGCGCCATACCTCAGCCAAATTTCAGCCGACGATCATATTTCCGCAACACGTCTATGCTAAGCTGGGACAACAACGATGATGATAGCGCATTAAGGAGGGGCACGCGAGCTATGCGAATAAAGCAAACGACGATGGTGTTGACCGCTTCGCTTCTGGCCCCCGGGTTGGCGGCCTGTGGGAGTGGCACTAAGGTATCCAGCGGCAGCAACACGACCACCCAGGCGGTACTGGCAACTGTTAACAAGACACCGGTGACGCGGGGACAATTGACTCAGTTCGTCAATGGGACTCAGTTCATGCAGGGCACCACATTTCCCACCAGCAAGAAAGAACAGGTGCTGGAATTGAAGGCTGTTGTGGGACAAGTTGCCGTGGATCGCTGGGTATTGGGGCATCACGTAACCACCCAAAAGGCTGCAGCAAAGCAAGCGCGGACCATCATAAAAAACAATATTGAGGCCCGCATCGGCGGCAGCGCTGCCTTGAAGAAGCTTCTGGCGTCCCAACATCTGACGTCGTCTTCCTTGCAGTCATATCTGACTAGTCAGATGCTGGCCGAGAGTGCCTTTCAAAAGACCAGCAAGACCGTCAAGGCACCAACCCTGAAACAGGAGCAGGCATTTTATCAGGCCAATAAGCAAAGCTTTACCAACCCGCCGGAGGATAAGCTAAGCGATATTTTGGTCAAGACATCGGCTGTGGCGAAAACAGTTTTGGCTAAAGCCAAGGCGGGTACGCCGTTTGCCAGCCTGGCCAAGCAGTACTCCATATCGTCCACGAGCAAGACAGGCGGGAGCCTTGGTTACAAACCGGTCAGCGCTTCGGCGATGAGCTCAGGACTTTATGCAGCCGTCCGAAACATGAAGAAAGGCCAATTCAAGACATATCACGGTTCTAAAGGGTATCACGTGATTTGGCTGCAAGACACCAAGCCTGCGACCGTTCAACCTTTCTCCAAAGTCAAGGCCCAAATCGCGTCCGCCGTGACCCAAAACCTTGACGGCAAGGCCTACCAGAACTTTGTCACGAGTCTGGAGAAGAAAGACAAGATTACGTATGCTAAGGGCTGGTAGGGATTGCCCTTTGGTGCGATGCGGGTCCAGCCTGGTTATGCGCCACTTCCATCTTACGCCAGCATGATCTGGGTCGCGCAGGGGAACAAATCCTTCAAAGAAGGGGAGTGGAAATGCCGATGCGAATGACTGTTCCGCAGCTGAGGTGGCTGTCACTAGCTGCTGGCGCATGGCTGATCCAGTCGTATGATATTGGACTCATCAGTGTCGTGCTGCTTCCATTCAAGACACTTTACCACCTCAGCGGATCCGACGTGGGACTGTTGGCTGCCTCCGCCACCGTGGGCATTGTAATCGGAGTCGTGCCGTCGGGATTCCTGGCCGATCGGTTCGGACGCAAGCGATTGATGGTGCTTTCACTCTTGTGGTATTCGACGTTGACCATGTTGACGGGGTGGGCTTCCACCTGGCAAGAAGTCGTCATGCTGCGGTTCATCGCCGGCATCGGACTTGGAGCTCTGTTCCCGCTACCGTACACTCTGTTAACCGAGCTGAGCCCGGAAGCGATGCGGGGGAGGGTTGTGGGTGTCCTTGACGCCTTTTTGTCAGTGGGATACTTTGCCGCCCCCTTGATTGGCGGCATTATCGGCGGAGCCGCCTTAGGAACCGGCTGGCGGACGCTGTTCTTTCTTGGCGGCGTTGGCATCCCCTATGCGATCGCCCTGATCTTCTGGATGCCGGAATCGCCGCGCTGGCTGACATCGGTTGGGAGAACCGGTGAAGCGGAGCATATTTGGCGTCGGGCGGGTCGGCCCCCTATGGCCCTAGCCCCGGCTAAGAAGCCCGAACGGTATCGTCCTGGCGCCATTTTCAAGCCGCCCTATCGACGGCGGACGCTGATGATTTGGATAGCTTTTCCCAGCATTTTGTTTGTGTTTTATGCCATCATGACCTATATGCCGTCCGTCCTAACTCAGGAGCACCTGAGCGCCACGTCGGCCCTTCGCTTTGCCGCACTGATCATGGTTGCGTCCATTCCGGGCAAGCTAGTTGAGAGCTGGTTAGTGGAACGTGTTGGTCGAAAGACCGTCATTGTCTCATTCACGCTTATCGCGGCGGCGGCAGCGCTCATTTTTCCCGCCGTGCGGGGGAACTTTGCCATTGTTGGGCTGGGAATGGTCTTGGCGTTTTTCGGCATCGCCGTTGATCCGGCGGTCAAGGTCTACACGGCTGAACAGTATCCCACGCCCATTCGTGCTACCGGAGTGGGGATGGGGGAGGGCGTCGCCCGCCTCTTTGGCGGCGCTCTGGCGCCTTACATCATGGCGGTTATCTTAAGTTCCACCGGCATTCAAGGCAGCTTTATCTTTGTCGCGTGTGTGGCCGTTGTGGGAGCATTGGCGGTCGCCCTGCTTGGAGACGAAACGCGGGGAGTCGCGCTTGCGGATCGGCTGGACACCGTGGGTGCCCGGCCCCCCGGCCGCCGCCGCGCCTAGTTGAACCGGAGGAGTGACGCATCATCACTCAAGAATCCCTGTGGATTGACATGGACCCCGGCATCGATGATGCCTGGGCACTGACCGTCATCTGCGCGTTGAAACGCCTTAAAGGGGTGTCGACGGTCGCGGGGAACGTTCCGCTGGATAACACCTTCGGGAATGCGCGCCGAGTGCTAGGCGTGCTCGGCGTAGACAACGCACCGGTTCTGCCCGGGGCAGAAGGCCCGCTCATGAGCCGTTTAATTACGGCAAAGGCCTTCCATGGAGACAAAGGCCTAGGCGAGTGGGAAGGCGACATCGCACCGGTTTCGCCGCATACGCCGCGGGTCTGGTCCTGGTGGGACGACCACGCGCAAGAGCTGACAACATCCCACTTAATCGCGACCGGACCGCTCACCAACCTGGCCATCGGCGCGCTCGCATTCCCCCGCCTCACGGATACCTGGCGGTCAGTCACCTGCATGTGTGGAGCGCTGCCGGGGGCTCAGGTGGATAAGGCGCAGGAATTCAACATCTACGTGGATCCGCACGCCGCCGACATTGTCTTTCATTGGGTTAAGCGCTTGCGATTAATTGGCATTAATGTCGCCCACCGGGCTTTGATTCCTGTTAGTGACCTGGCACGGCTAGAGCGGTACGGCCGAGTAGGTCAGATGCTCTCCGGGATGCTGCAGTTTTACAGCGAACGTTCGCGTGGGGAGGGCGGTGACCCTGGGGCTTTTCCGATTGACGATGTGGTCGCAGTGGCTGCGGTGGCTGAGCCTGATTTGTTCAGTTGGCAGGAACTGCCATTGGCGGTGGTCCGCGAAGGCCCTCTGCGCGGCACCGTGGTGGTGAGTCCGATCGATCTGAACCGCCAGCCCGTACGGGTGGCCGTTGATGTTGATGTGCACGGGTTTCGTGAGTGGCTGTGGGATGCCATGAGCGCATTCGCGGCCAGTGCGTCTACGCCGCTATAACTCGGTATAGCCGCGCCTGTCGTGAGGCAGATTAAGTCCTGTACGCACCAACAAAACAATGGCGGCACCTAAGCCGGAAGGAGCTATGGTCAATGCAGGTTCGTGAAATCATGACGCAACAGGTCAAAACCGTGAGGCCCTCCGATTCTATCAAAAAAGCGGCGGAAATCATGCGGTCGGTCGACTGCGGCAGCGTCCCGGTCACCGAGGGGGACCGCGTGGTTGGCATCGTGACCGACCGCGACATTGTGGTTAAACAAATCGCCAGCGGTAAGTCGGCGGATAGCCCGGTTAAGGAGTGCATGACCGATACCGTGGTAACGGTTAAGCCCGATGCGGAGGCCCAGACAGCGGCCGATATGATGGCTGATAACCAAGTGCGACGGCTCCCCGTGGTAGATAACGGCAGGCTGGTTGGCATCCTGGCGATCGCCGATTTGGCCAGAAAACACATCTATGTGAGCGAAAGCGGACAGGCTCTGAGTGAAATCTCAGAACCCAGCCGCCAATCAAACGCCGTCCATTAGCCACGGGCTCATATCCCCAAAACGCCGGACCGAACCGGCGTTTTTATTTATTCTGCCGCAGGTGACGCAGACGTTGCACACTGTGCACATGAACTCTCCCGTCGCCTAATCCTCACGGATTGAGGCGGGGGTTTCTGAGGTCGCCCTCAGAAGTTCCTGGTTCTACGACCGCTGCGCCGAGCCGTTGGGCACCGTACGTCTTATGCTAGATCGCCCCAGGCGTGGATTCGGACCGCTCCAGCCCTATGCTCTTATTATAGGAACACAAGTTTTGGCATGGCTATCCTTGCGGGCGAACCCGCTTGACCCCCTCTTGGCTGTCGCCGAGGGGAATGCGCGGGCATTGTGTTCAATAGGACGTGACTCTGATCAATGAAATACGGTGTCTCACGATACGGTATGAAACGGAAAGGACGTGCGCCCGGTCATTGATAGTCACATTCGGAGCCAATAGCGTGAGGCCCGTTGGCTGACCCGCGGTGGCGATTGTCAAGGTGAGGCGAACCGGAGCGGAAAACGATACGGAGGATGCGCCCCAGAAAGGATCCCCGGTGGAAGTGGCGGTGGATAAGATCGCCTGCAGCCAGGAAAGCTGGGTGTGCTGGCTGGTATAGCGATACGCCTCCAGCAGCCGTATGGCTTCGGCAGTAATGTTAAGCGGGGACGGACCATGCACAAATGAGGCCAATCGATAGCCCGATACTCCTCGGTAACGGAGGGTTCCCATGGGTAGTGAATTCTGCGAGAGCCATAGCGGGTAGTGGTTGCTGATGAATGACGGAATGTTCGCATGATATGGCCAGACGGCAGGCTCTACCGCGTGGGTCAGGCTTTCTTTGGTCAACTGCGAGTCAACCAGTTTGGCGAACACGACGTAGCGAGTGGGGGTGAAGTATAACGCATCGAGTGGATAACACGCCTCAAGTGCCAAGGTTGATGCGGTGGAATCCGGCAGTCCCTGATTCTCTCCCACGATCGTATGCGACGTGACCCGAAACGTAAACACGCCTTGCGCCGTCGTGACGCGAATCAAATCCCCGAGCTTTAATTGATTGATTTGGTGGAAGTAAGTCGCGTTATGGGCGGCAATCACGGAAAGGCCTGGCTCTCCTGGAAGAACGGACCTTGGCAGATGGCCCGGGGCCAACAACAATTGGGTATCGGAGGTTCCCTGAATCACGGTGGTGGTCAACTGTAGGTCGGGAATCACCAATTTGCCCACGACACGACCGGTGGCCGGTTCTGGCAGCACCGGCGCAGCCAACAATCCGGTATGATGGGATGAGATCCGCTGAACTTGGGGATGAGGGTCTCGGGCGGCATAACGAGCTTGCTGCCATTGATCTACCCCCCGTAAGGCGAGGGGGCTCGCCAGGGCGAGCGCCCCCACGCCCATCATGAGGTAGGCGAGGCGGTTAATTGTCATTGCTTAATGCTTCCCCGAATCCCGGAACGAAGCAACAATCCCACACCGCCCAGTATTAATATGGCACCTCCCGCCATAACCGGTGCGAGCGGCAGCCCCGTCACCGGAGCGGTCGCCTCCGGCACGCTCGGCGAAGTGATGATCCAGCCAACCGCCGCGGCCTTAATGGCGTGGGTCATAACATCTCCGCTTATCGCCGGCGGGATGGGATTGGCGGCGATAGTGCCGGACGGCGAGACATCGAGGTATTCGCTCTGGGTATTGATTTGGCTCGCCGTGACCGTCGCCATGACTGGTGCGTTAAAGGTAACTACCAGTTGATGGGTGGCCGGGTTCATCACTTTCAGTGCGAAGTCGGTGACGACGCTCTGACCGGATGGTAGCGAGGAGGCGAAGTGTTGCGCCGGTCCTTGTAGCAATTGTACGGTGACCGGGACGGTAAAGGCATTGGCAGGAATCGCGATGTGGATACCGTTAGCAGCCACACTGGCAGCTTTCCCGGGGGTAAAGGCGGTGCTGGCGATTACCTTCTGGAATCCGTGTCGCGTAAAATAATCAGGCGCTTGAATCGGGGAAGGATTCGGGGTGGAGACA
This sequence comes from Bacillota bacterium, assembly GCA_021820965.1. GTDB lineage: Bacteria > Bacillota > Sulfobacillia > Sulfobacillales > Sulfobacillaceae > Sulfobacillus_B. The sequence continues at coordinate 22,053 of JAKACZ010000021.1, forward strand.
ACCCAGCCAACCGCTGCGGCGGCAATCTTATGGGTCATAACATCCCCCATAATGGTGGGAGGGATTGGATTCGCATTAATGGCGCCGGTCGGGGATACGTCCAGATACTGGGACTGTTGGTTGATTTGGGACGACGTAATCTTAGCCACCACCGGGGCATTAAAGGTTGCCACTAACTGATTGGTGGCCGGGTCTGTCACCTTGAGCGCAAAATCGGTGATAGCGCTTTGCCCAGTCGGCAACGAGGACCGAAATTGTGTAATGGGGCCCTCTAGCAGTTGGACGGTGACCGGGATGTTAAAGGCATTGGCGGGAATGGATATGCTAATACCGTTGGCGGCCACCGTGGTCGCAGTGCCCGGCGTAAATGCGGCGCTGGCTTGAACCGTTGGGAATCGGTGTTGCGTGAAGTCTGTGGCAGGAGAGGGGTTGGCCACCACCCACCCCACCGCGTCAGCGGCAATCTTATGGGTCAACGTGGGCCCGGTAATGGTCGGGGCCACAGGATTCAGCGACAGCCCACCGGTAGGACTGACGTTCCAGTATTCCGATGCCGAATTAATCGCAGGTGCCGTGACCGAAGCCGTAACCGGTTGGGTGAACTGAGTAACCACGGCTCCTGTGGTATTGTCAGTCACTTTGAAGGCCCAATCCGTGACAACGTTAGTGCCGGACGGGGTCATATTGGACGCGGGCCCCTGCAATATGTCAAATGTTACGGGATCCGCACCAAAGGCGCCAGTAGGAATCGTCACCGTAATGTCGCCTGCGGTGATCGTGGTGGGCCCTGCCGTCGGACTAATGGTGCGGGTAGCGATAATCTGGGGGAATCCCGTCTCTTGAAAATCGGGTACGGTCTGGGCGAAGGCCGCATTGGGAAACGAGGCCGCCAGCAACCCTAACCCCAATACTCCGGTCATCAAACCAACAAATCGCATGCTTAGTCCTCCCTATTGCATCATTTCTCGGTTCGATAGGATATTCGCATTTCGCGCGACAAGAGTTGCATTGGGTAGAAGTCTTCACCATAGCAATTAGAGACGGGTGTGGACCTTTTAGAGGGCCCGGTTTTATTTTGAAGATCATAGAAACAGCAGCAAATCTCGGAAATCCCGTGCATGGTATAGATTACCGCATGACATCGCCGGCCACCCTGCGATACGACGACGTAAGTATGAATTCGGTCCACGGGCCCTCTGGTCGAAGACGTCATCCCTCATCATTCATTCGGGGTTTTGCAGAAGATTTGGGGATTGCCCTTTAGGCCTCCTTGAAGGAGTGGACGCGGTCCGACGTCGGAACGCCTTCAGACACCACCCGGCCTGTAGATTTCGTGGTCGGGGCCCTCATTCTACTGTTAGGCCTACTCTTTGTGTCTGGCAGGACGCTTCTTGAATTTAAAGCCATATTGTCGTACTATTGTTCTATTTGGTGTCCCTCTAGAAGAGCCACACCCATTAAAGACTGTATGTGAGGTTTATGTAGTAACGAAACGAAAAGTGCGTGTGCTTGGAAGCAATCGGGCCAAGCGGCTACGCGGCCTGAAATCTGCCAGGCCACGTGCTCAGTAGGACATGGCCCATCATTACTCGGCTAATCCGAAGGGGAGTATAGCATGCCGGGAAAAGGTTTCAGTCCGTCAACCGTCAGACAGCGACTGAGGGTCAGATGACCGGACGATACGAGGATAAAGGCCGATCTGCCTGAACGACAGCGAGAGGGGTTTTATCGTTGACTACGGCGGAATGATGGTGACCCATGCCGTATGGGCGCGGTAGCGTAGAGTTGCTATATACTCCGCCAATGAATAGGAACATTAACGAAGGTTTCTATCCCTATTCGAGTAGAGCACGGACAGGATGGTGGTGCCCCCATTGAGTTAGTAGGGCATCTGTCTTGTGTGATCAAAATGGCGCCGTTTACGGCCCCTGGAGTGGAAGCCCCGCGCTTTAAGGCTGGGGAGGACGTCCACTGATTTTCCCTTTTGGGGTTTTTCGTCATTAATCGTATTCTGTGATCTGATGGACCCGGCCCGGGTATCATCAGCGGGTAAGACCGTATCGCGTGATTGATGGCTACGCACGGGGCCCTGTCAAGTGCGCCGCCATATTTGGAGTCTTCGTGTTGATACGATGGTTATACGAATCAACGACCATGTACACTGGAATCGGGTGATCGTTAAGGCATTAACGCACCGTATAGCGACCTAGCATAATTTTCTGATACCATCAAACTGGGTTCTCGTGTGAGCTGCGAATGGCTCTTGTTTTTTAAAGGAGATCAGTATGACGAAACAACAATTCATTGCCGCCGGCGCCGGACTTTTTATCATGGGCGGGGCGCTCGGCGTGTGGGTAGGCCAGATGTCGCCGAATCTCGCGTTGCGGCAAACGGCCCAGCAAGATGTGCTGTATGGATATGCCTTATTTCGCCAAGCCGACAGCGCACTGGCGAAGGGTCAAGCCACTTCGGCTCAGATATGGGCCACTCAAGGGATGGGGTCCCTCCAAGTTTCGGTGACACCTCTATCGCGATTGGGCATGTCGAACGCCAACACGGTCGTACCGTACTTGGATCAAGCCCAATATGACGTGTTGCACCACCGAGCAACCGTGCAGCAGAGAGCGGTGCTAGCAACGTTCCGCCAGTCGATGGCGCCGTTCCGCCGGGAGGGTTACGGGCACATACCGGAGGCGGCGTTTCGGTCTGCTTGGAATCGGGTTGCCGCGAAGATCGGGCACTAAGGGGCGGGGCAACTAGGCTGTTTTGAGCACGGGTGCTAGACCGCACATGGGGGCGAAACTGCCATAGGCGTTCACTAGTTTTTTGATTCTAATGGTGGAACTAAGGGGTAAGGCGGCACGCAAAAACCACTTCCATGATTTGGGTTGCGGCCGGATCACGTAGTTCCACTCCCCGTGAAAGGTGTGACGGGTTAGATTGAGCGCGTTGAAGGTCTCGTCATCCATCTTGCGACCTTTCTCTTAGGTACGCTCATCCAGTACGGCTTGGACCGCTCCCCTCGGCGGGTGCGCGTATGGGCAATGCATTGGACCACCGGGTCAAACGTCTCTAGAGGCCGCCCGACGGAAACCACCGCGAAGGGTTTAGTCCAATCACCGATTATGCGAAGCCAAGATACTGAAAAACGGTGGGGTCACGGGCAGAAAATGTGGGACTTGCCATAATGAATAGTGAATTATCCCGTAGTCGGCCTCACCACTAAAGAGCCCGCATCGAACGCGGGCACCAAGGCTCGGGATAATTCTATTGGATTAAACCGCAAGCGGCGCTATGGGGAATCAATGGGCCGGAGCGCGGTGGAGGCGTCGTCCCAGGACTTCGGGAACGGGATCTTGAGGGGTAGAAGCGAGGTAGAAGGTATGGCAAACTGCCCCGCGCACACACGGACCCCCTCCCCACCCTCCCCACCCGTGGGGCCGGACGGGACGCTATGCACTGTGGGCCATCCTGGGGGCCGCGCGGGTGGGCTGGAGATGACCGACGCCGCAGGCGGGGCAGAGAGTGTAGTCGCGTCCGGTCAGGGCTTTCAACAGCTCGAGCGCCGTAGCCGGCAACGGAACGGGGGAAACGACGGTGCGCGTCAAGCGTTGACACCGCCGTAATTGAGCCTTGTTCCGCGGACTTAAGAGCCCGTAGTGGGCGCCAGATTATTAGGAACGCTGGATTATGGCACCGGGGAAGTGCTGTGGCATCACGCCGATCACTATGACGCTGCCGTGTTTCTCACATTTTCTGCGGCAGGTCGTCGAGCACTACAAAGGCGAGCGTATCGTGATGATTTTGGATAACGCGCGGATCCACCATGCCAAGCTCATTCAACCATTTCTCGACGCGCATCGCGAGACGCTCACCCTGCTCTTCCTCCCGCCCTACAGCCCGCAGCTGAACCGGATTGAGGGGCTATGGGGATGGTTAAAGCGCTCGGTCATCTACAACGTCTTCTTCAAGACGGTCTCCGCCATCGTGGATGCAGTCACCGGGTTCATGAAGCGGGTGAACGCAGACCCGGAACAAACCCTCAAGCGTCTCTGTTGGAATTAGGCCGCGCGAACGCGCGGCACCACGAAGCGATCCTCTTCAACGCCCCGGTGTAGGCGGGGCGGCTTGGCGGGCCCGCCGCCAAGCGTCTCCTCTCGGGCCGCCATGCCTCCGGCATGATTCCCTACGGTGGCAGTCGGCATCCCCGTCGTGAATGCTCCACCAAAGGTCTCATCAAACGGTGACCGTCGGTCGGCTATGCGCAAGGGCGCTGAATATCCGGCAGGGTCACGGAGTCCCCGTAGTAGTCCGCGGTCGGGAAAGCCGACCACACGGCGAAGGGGGACAGTTTACTCTCTAAGACACCGAAGGAAGGATGCGTGAGGCATCGTGAGAAATCCCCAAGTCGTCTTGGAACAGCTACCACACCAATTTCGTGATGTGGGAATTCTGCTATGTGGGGATTCGCTTGGCGTAGCTGACGAGTCAATGGAGAGCCGTATACATCGAGAGGTGTACGTACGGTTCGGGGGCGAGCATCCGGAAACCCATCTCCGCCAGGAGATCTCGGAGCTGGATGCTTAGCCTACAATAGATTGGTTGAGGACTTATCGGCATTCTGAGAGAATTCCTTGATGCGTTAACGGGCCGGTTAGTCCTCTATTCGCAACGCGAAGCGCGCAGTGTTCCTGTTTTCAAAAAGCAAGCTGCCCGCGTTATAATTGCCTTGTTCAGTTGTCGGGGCGGGGGGATTGCGTCTATGCATGAAAGGAGGGCTTGTTTGTGAACGTGGAGCGGGAAGAACTGCGGCGTTTGGTGGATGAACTCCCTGAAAATGAACTGAAGGCGGCGCGTAGATACCTCGAATTCATTCGAGACGTAGGCAAGGATCCGGTTCGTTGGGCGCTTGAAAACGCCCCGCTTGATGATGAACCGCTAACGGATGAGGAGAGAGAACGCGCCGCTCGGGCGGATGAGGATTTTAGGACTGGGCGAACGACCTCGATGGACGAACTGAAAAGAGAACTGGGTCTATGAGGTACGAGATTAAATGGGCTCAAGGGGCGGTAAAGGACATTCGGCGGTTGGACAACCTTCTGGTCGTGCGGATTACATGATCCATTGAGGCATTCGCCGAGACGGGCCGTGGCGACGTGAAGCGTCTGACCAACGCGGATGGCGCGTATCGTTTGCGTGTGGGTGAGTGGAGAGTTCTGTTTCGCCTTGTTCATGCAGATATACAAATCATGCTCATCCATGCTGTGTTGCCCCGGGGCGAAGCATACAAACGCTGACTTAAGGGGGGCTGGTCAATGTGACCCGGCCGCCGAGGTTCACCCGGCCTTGGCACGGTGCTCAGGGGAGATGATGCAATGGAAATTAGAGACCCGTGGTTCGCGGTGAAACCGATTGACGCCAGCACCGTTGCCATCAGTGAATATCGACACTGGGAGCACGCGCACTCGTACTTGCTAATGGGCACCGAGCGTGCGGTGTTGATCGACATCGGCCTTGACATTGACCATATCCGGCGCATTACCGATCCGTTGACCCGCCGACCGATGCTTGTGCTGACCACTCACGTCCATTGGGACCACATTGGGAGTCATGGTGAATTTGACACGATTTACGTTCATGAGGGGGACGCCAACCGGCTCGCGCACGGTATCCAAGGACTGCCGATTGAACGGATTCGGCAGGACGTGGGCCGGGATATCACGCCACCGATACCGGCAACCTTTGATCCCGCGACCTACCGACCGTTCCAAGGGGCACCTACGGTGATCCTCCATGGCGGCGAGGGCATCGATTTGGGCAACCGCCGATTGCGGATTTTGCACACGCCGGGTCATTCCCCGGACACATTGCATCCACAACGCGGCCAGCGGATATCTTTACCGGGGATCTTCTCTATGAGGAGACAATCTGCGCCTTCTATCCGTGGGCGAGTCCGGAAGACTTGGTCGAATCGCTGGACACTACCGCCCAGGGTGCCCAATGTGACGCGCGTCTATGGCGCGCATCATCAGTTGGGCTTGGATGCGCATGTCTTGGACGAAGCCAAAGGCTCTGTGGCGTTTCTCAAGCGAAAAAAAGCCAAGCCCTTCCGATGGACGTTTGATGGAAAATTACTGAAAGTGTGATCGCTCGGGTGATGAGGGATTAACGCCGTGATGTACTAGTACAATGCTTGCGTTGTGAAAGCCTCTTCACAAGCCCCCACCTGGAGCGTAAAGCTCAGGTGGGGGTCATTGACGGCAGAATCAGCGGTTGCAACGGGTTTCCCCGACCACGGCCGTGGTCGGCGTCGACATCGGCAAGTTCCAGCACGTCGCGCATGTGACGGATTTTCGGGGACTGGTGCTGACGCGACGGCCGTTGAACCTGTGTCTAACACGCAACCCTTAAACACTTTTGGCCCTAACGGGCCAACGGGTTTATGACCGAAGGGGATCCCCAGATCCGCCTCAGAGGAGGGGATATCCCCAGGTCTAAAGGCCGGAGCTTTACACCCGAATTTGGTAAATAGGATCTCATCCATATCCGACACCCACATCACTTCCCTGAAATCCCCAGTAAAGATAGATGTTTGCTATTCGACGGATAAGTGGAAGTTCGCTTTTGTGTACAGCGACTTTCGGCCGACATATTTCGAGTCTCAGTTGCTAGACAGATGGCGACGACCTCGCCGCTCACGGAGTCAGGCGATAAAGGCATCCCATGGCATCATTGACGCATCCCTCTTTTCTTGGTGCGAATACTATCAGCTGCCCGAACGCTGAATATTCGCATTTTACGCGGCGCCCGCCAGCTCGAGTTCTCCGCGGACGTCCTCGAGGCGGGTTATTTGATCGGAAACCCGAACATTGAAGGTCTCATCAGCGAGTACCCTCGCGGACGCCGTAGGTGCGGAGGCGCGGGATTTGGTCGTTTGGATCGTCGAGAGAAAAGTCCGCTGTTTTGCCGCTGGGCGCTGTCATGTGCATACCCAACCTTACGCAGTCGCGTGGCAGAACGATTGACGCGCGATCCAATCCAAGTATGGGGTGCGAACGACATGGCTGGTGACGGTCGGATAGCTCGTATACCAGGCAGCCAAGATGCGCGGGCCACCGGCCGTCGTGTAATCGTGTAGTAATGAGGCTCCTGGTTTTTACTCGCTCTGCAGCCTTCAGACCCGAAGCAGGCGAATACCGAAGTAGCCACTGAACATTCCTCATGGTACGGTAAAGTCCAAGGTGGGATACTATGCTGCATCCGGGCGAATGCCGGCCATGATACCGGTTAATGCCACAGACGAGGAATTACTGCGGCGGATGCCCAGTGAGCCGGAAGCGCTGGAAGTTCTGTACCAACGATGGGGTGGGCGATGGGCCGGACTCATCAGGGCAGCGGGCGTGTCGACACAGGACGTGGCGGACGTCTTGCAGTCTATTTTAGTTGAGGTGTGGCAGCATGCAGCGCGATTTGACCGACGCCGGGGATCTTGCGAGTCGTGGCTGTTCCAAATCGCACGATTTCGCACGATTGACTTCCTTCGTCGGCAAAAGCCGCAATCCCTCGCATGGTCAGAAGATGTTGTGGTAACGATGCCGATCGATAATTCCGGGGACGTCCGACCTTGGGTTGATGAGGCCATGGCGCGGCTGTCCGAGCGGGAGCGACGTGTCATTCAACTCATGTATTATGGCGGATTTACCCAAAAGGAAATCGCGGCCATGTGGAACGTGCCACATGGAACGGTAAAAAGCTGGGCCTCTCGCGCCCTGGAGAAACTGCGTCGCCATTTGTCTGAGGAAAGGAGGCCATGACCGTGTTCCATCTGTCTGAAGAGGTGCTCCTGTTATCCCTCCGGCACCGCGCGCGACTAACTCGACGGCAGCTGCGACACCTCGACACCTGTTCCGTTTGCCGTAGTCAACAACAACTCATCCAACAACTTTTTGCCAACGAGCCGCAGGCGCGCAACCCCGCCGCTCCGCCATGGTCGGAAGTGGCACCGCAGCTACCGCACCTCCATCGGCGCAGACGGCTAGGATGGGCTGCCCCTAGCCTGGCCCTGGCTGCAATCTTTATCGTCTGGCCCCGGCTCATCTGGCCCGTGTCTCCTTGGGGACCCACGGTGCTGAGAACGTATCTTGCGGGCAAGCCAACAACGTTAGAACCGATGACGCAGCGAATCGAGGGGCATGTTACGGTATTGACCAACCGCCGGGCCGGGTGGCTGCTTCTCTCATATGACCAGGTAACCTCGCTGCCTCGGAACAAAGTCTACGAAGCCTGGTGGGTTCAAGGCAGTCAACACATTCGCGCGGGGACCTTTCGAATCCGTGACCGAAACCAATCGATTTGGCTTCATACGATCCGCAATGTGGCCGACGCAAGCGCCATTGGCATCACCATTGAACCCGCACCCGGCTCGCCCAAACCGACGGGCTCGCGAACATTTTTTGGTAAGCTGCCCTGACGGTCTCGAGATCATTGCCGAGACAGGCGAAAAAAGAGTGGGCGCTAGCCCCAAGTTGTCTCCATTTCCCGACGCCTTCTCGCGAGGAACTCAATAAGGGGTACGACAACGATTCGTTAATTTTCCGCGATCAGCCATGCCCGGGTAAGTTGCAATGCCTTGCTTGCCCGATGCGCAACCGCCCCGCGTCTCAGCGCCCATGATCACTCTCCTTGGCACCTGCCTGTCGATCCGAGTGATGATGCGTCGTGGCTCGGCTGGTTACCGCCTCATCGGCAATGGCACTAACGCCTCCAGGTGGCCTGTCGCCTCGCCAACCCGTAGGCTCTTCGTGAATTTCGGTAAGAGTGGAGCCCGTCTATTGCTCGCCACGTTGCGCGACCCACGAACGGGTTGGGTTGCACCGACGTAAACCGGGCTTTAACAGTTTCTTAAAGATTTACCCATGGTTATTCATGTTATTCATTATTATATAATTTAGGTATGGACCGAAAACTTGTTAGCATTCGTGATAGCTATTGCTATTCTGCCCATGGGAGCTTGAAGTTGTGTTATATTGGTTGGCCTCTTGCTGGGGATCATTCCGATCTACGAATCCAACGGCAGTACGGTAATTGGCCAATTCATCATCGGGCAGGTCGCGACAACCGCGGCCGTGTATCGTCAGGTTAAGGATAACCTGCAGGCTGAACCCGTGATAGAAGCAGGAACCAAGTCAACATCGGGTCCTGATCGCCCTCTCACTACGGATTTAGGTTTCAACTAAAAAATGATGATTCGGAGGGTGGCTCGCCCCTGTTGTATAAGAGGTCACAACCGTTGCCATAACGGAGGGCCGACCCAACCAGCAGGAGGGATATACGATGACTAAACTCTGGTTGACCGTGGTCTTCGGCTTAAGCGGCGTTGGGGTAGGGCTGGTCGGCGTGGCTCATCATGGTAACCGGCAGGTTGCCCACCGTACGGCATCGAGCGCGGCGCCACTGCGGTCGTCCCATGGTTCAGAGCACCAGTGGACCAATCGCAGCAAAAGCATGGCAGCCCATAGGCGCGTTCCTCTCATTCGCTAGGTCATAGTTTGGCGTCGCTCCCACAATCTGCTGTCGGGCCCACTTTTCCAGTAAACGCTGCCGGCCAAACATACGGATCCGATGTTAACATCACGTCTTTGGCCCAGGAACCTGATTTGGTCTTGGTGCAAGCGACCAATGGAAAGCAAGGCTATGCGTATGCCCGCCAGCTGTACGGACCCACACCGAAGAATCCACGGCAAGCTATGACCTGGGCGAGTACACATTATCCTAACACCATTCCGGTGTACGCGCAAAACGGCACGACAATCATCGGACACTTTGTGATTGGCGGCGGGACGGGTCTGACGTCTAACTCAGTCGGCTCTCCTTAAGTGCAGGCTCACAAGGGTGGGGGAGCTCCGTCCCTTTTTTCCAAGACTGATAGTAATGACGGTATCCCAAAAACCATCATCCCTAATGTCACCACCCCAGGAGCAGCCGCTACTCCCCATCACGGAAAAAAGAACTGAACCGAGTCGATGTTCGGGAAGTCTTCGGCAACGCGCTGTAGAGCCGGGGAGCGTGTGGTAGGCCTGATGCAGATTTGGCGAACAACCGGTGTCGCCGCGCCCGTCGACGGTGATGGTGGCGGGGAGCTGCGCGCAGTTCCCGCGCCATCACACAAATGCCATGCTGTCGGATATGTTCCCCGGCTTTCCGCTGCCGGCTCATTTCGGCGCTCACACCCAAAAATTAACTATTCACTTCCATCCGCTGGCGGTTCACGCCGGGCGGATTGCCACCCTAGGAATAGTCACGGATAATAAGGCAACACCCCAATGCGAGTGGGCCCCACCACGACCACACCCAGAACATCAAATCTAAAAGATGGAGCGTGATCGCGATGAGTACCATCGTATCGTCCCATGGCCAAAGTCGACAGAATTGGTCGTCAGAGCGCGTCATAAAGCAAATCCAGGAGAGACACCGAGCAGGTTTGCCGGTTAACGCCCAGAGTCTGCACATCGAGGATAGTCCGCTGCTGGCGGCCGGACGGCGCTATTTCGGATCATGGAAGGCCGCCCTAATCGCGGCCGAGGTGCCAATCCCTACGCGCCGGCATCACCGTCGCCACCCTCGCGGCCATTGGACCCGGGAGCGCCTTATCCATACTATTAAGCATCATGCAGGATCTGGCGATCCACTCCACGCGCATGCCATGCAGAAACTCAATAATCGTCTGATCTCTGCTGCGACTTACCACTTCGGCTCGTGGCACGAGGCCTTGCGCCAAGCCGGGCTGGATGCGGATGCGATCCGCGCCCGACGCCCGTGGACGCCCGATTCGCTATTAGAGGAACTCCGCGCCCTGATTGATAGCGGAGCAGATCTTCGCGACCGCGCCGCGCGCCGGAAGTATCAGTCGCTGTATTCGGCCGCACGCTGCCATTTCGGCAGCTGGGGCAAAGCCCTGCAGCAGGTGCGGGAAACCGAAGACGAAGAGATGGAAGCGTTATCCTAACACTCCCCTAGCACGATCTTGGAGGCGCGTCTGTGCCCGACAGTCGCTGACTACGCCAGGTAGCGCCCTGAGCTGGAGACCTGCCTATTATAGCTGGGGAGGGGGGCAGCGTGCGGCACGTTGGGTCAGGGCGGGTTGTTGTGCGCCCAGGCTCCGCACATTGTCGCGCTACATGGGTCGGCGGCGGCTAGGGGGTTAAGCTCCTAATGAAAGGTGGGATATGTCTTAATATGGTCCTATAGTTTTCCTGTGGAGATTCCGAACCGGCTACGCATCCCCGCAAAAACGATGCGATGGATATCGGTACCACACATAGTGGCCAAGAGCTCGGTGGCAAGCTCCCAGGTGGAAAAACGCAAGGGGTGGGGGCGGGGGCGGCGTGGAATCCCGTGAAACATGTGCGGTTTTCGTCGCCGGCCTACCCATAGGTTTACGCGCTTGGAACTCAGTTCAGGTGGCCGCGTTTCCTTGGCCATATTGCTGACGCAGCTGATATTTGAGGATTTTGCCCGACGCGTTGCGAGGAATGGCTGTGATGATGAGTTTGCGTGGAATTTTGTACGCTGCAATTCGCGAGCGGCAAAAATCTTTCAGATCATCCAGCGTCAAGGAATGGTCCGGTTTGAGGGAAACAATGGCGGTCAGCGTTTCTCCATAATCCGGATGAGGCACGCCAATAACGGCGCAATCCAAAATCGCAGGATGGGTTATGAGGACATTCTCCACTTCAACAGAATAGACGTTCATCCCGCCTGTGATGACCATATCTTTCATGCGGTCAACCAGGGTGATAAGGCCGCGGGCGTCAAAGCTAGCCAAGTCACCCGTTTTTAACCAGTCTCCGTGCATGGTCGCCTTGGTTTCTCCCGGTTTGTTCCAATAGCCTTTCATCAAAGTCTCACCGGTAAGCCACAATTCGCCGACGACCCCAGGTCCGACATCGTGGCCTTCGGCATCCACCACCCTGGCCTCGGTATTCAGAATTGGCCGACCTGCCGCCCCCGGATTCTCTTTCAACTCGTCTCCGCCGAGAAAGACGCCGCCGGGACCCATTTCCGTAAGCCCTGCCAAGTTATACAGGGTAAGATGAGGGAGCCGTTCGGCCAGCTCAAGCACGGTGGACGGCGGCATCGGAGCGGCGCCGAACATGCCCACGCGCCAAGCCGACAGGTCAACGCTGTCAAAGTCGGGGTCTCGCAGCATGAATTGATACATCGTGGGCACCCCAAAAAAGGCGGTAATGTGTTCCGACGCCAACGTCTTTACCACACCGGCAGGGTGAAATTGCCCCAAAATGACATGGGTTGCCGCCAGATAGGTTCCGCCCATGAGAAAGAGATCCAATTCTGCCGAATGGTAGAGAGGGGCAACGTGCAAAAGGCGCTCACCCTCACCAAGACCCGTGCCCATCACGACGTTAAGCGCTGTCCAAATGACGCGGTGGTGGTCCATCAACACTCCTTTGGGAAGGCCCGTCGTTCCGGAGGTATAGAGGATTTGGGCGTCATCCCATTCGTGTACCTGGATATTCAGCGCGTCAGTGCTTTGTTGGTTGGCTAAAGTTGCCAAATCGGCTCGATCCGCGTGAGGCGTTAGTGGCAGTGCATCGACAGACCATAACTTCAATGCTCGGTCCACGACGTCAGATAGCGAAGGATCGAAGAGGATCAACGTCGCGCCACTGTCTTTTAGCTGATATTCGAGTTCCGGGGGAGCCAAGCGCGCATTAATGGGCACCACCAAGGCGCCCAAGCGTAGAATCGCATAATAGGCAATGACGAATTCGTCGGTATTGGGGCACATGAGGGCGACGCGATCCCCGTGGTCGACGCTCCGAAGAGCCAGCGCCCGCGCCGTTTGATTAACGCGATCGTTCAGCTGCCGATAGGTGTAGCGGGCGCTTTCATAGACGAGAGCTTCGCGTTCCGGCGCCCTCCGTGCGTTACGTTCCAGGATTTGGGCAATACTAGCCATTGTCGTCTTCCCTTTCTATGACGGATTGGGCTCGGCTTGATTCGGCATATAATCGCGGTATTGGTCGCGCAAAGCTCGTTTCATGAACTTTCCTACCGAGGTCTTAGGGATCTCGTCAAGAAAGACTACCGCATCAGGCAGCCACCATTTCGGGAACTTCGGTTGCAGAAATCCGATTAACTCGGCTGGAGTGACGCTTTGTCCTGGCTTTAAAACGACACATGCCAAGGGACGTTCATCCCATTTAGGGTGGGCAACTCCCACCACGGCAGCCTCCAGTACGGCGGGGTGTCCCATAATGGCATTCTCTAAATCGACCGAGGAAATCCACTCTCCGCCGCTCTTGATCAGGTCTTTGGTTCGATCCACCAGTCGGATAAAGCCCTCAGCATCGACGGTCGCCACGTCTCCCGTATGGAGCCAGCCGTCCATGAAAGTATCTTGACTACGCTCGTCTTGGTAGTATTGGTCAGCCACCCATGGCCCGCGCAGCCATAGTTCCCCCATTTCTTCTCCATTCCAGGCGGCTTCACCGTGGTCACTCATAAGCCGCATCTCAAGTCCCGGAACCAAGAACCCCTGGGTGGCTCGGATGGCCAGACGCTCATCGGCGCTAAGCGATTGCTGATGTGTTTTTAGGCGGGAAAACGTCGCCAGCGGACTCGTTTCGGTCATTCCGTACGCGTGAACAAACGGGATATGGTGCCGCTCCTCATAAGCGCGAATCAAAGACTCCGGGGCTGCTGAGCCGCCGCATAGCACCATACGAAGGGCTAAGGACCGCGGATTTGCGTCAAGTTGCTGCAAGACGCCTAACCACACCGTAGGAACCCCGGCTGCCACAGTAACATGCTCTTTCTCAAACAGATCAACCAATATGGCCGGCGTGGGAGCCGGTCCGGGTAAAACGATATTCGCTCCAAACCAGACTGCCGCGAATGGGATGCCCCAAGCGTTGGCGTGAAACATGGGCACGATCGGCAGTACGGTATCGTTTTCTGAAAGGGCCGCAGTATTGGCCATGCCCAGCAAAAGGCTGTGGAGATACAAGCCCCGATGGGAGTAGAGCACTCCCTTGGGATTGCCGGTGGTCGCAGAGGTGTAACACATCCCCATCGGGGAATTTTCGTCAAGATCGGTGGGATAGCCGAAATGAGGATCACCCTCGGCCAGCAGAGCTTCATAACTGTAGGCTGGCTGAATGGGACTCGCGGCTGGGTCGACGTGGTCTCCCATGATGACGACCGCCCGAACCGTGGGAATGTTATCACGAATAGATTCCAGCAGTGGTAGCAACCCCGAATCAACCAAGAGCACCCGGTCTTCGGCGTGATTGATAATATAGGCAATTTGATCCGGCGCCAAGCGGATGTTGATGGTGTGGAGAACCGAACCCATGCAAGGAATGCCGAAATAGGCTTCTAAATGGCGGTGATCATTCCAGGCCAATGTGCCGACGCGATCCCCGCGCCTTACCCCGAGTGTGGCCAGTGCCGATGACAGGCGCCGCGCACGTTCACCAAATTGGGCATAGCTGAAGCGCTGAATACCGCTGGCAGTCCGTGTAATCACCTCCCGCCGGGGATAATAGGTGGTGGCGTACGTGAATAAATGCTCCATAAGGAGTGGGGTGTTCATCAAGGGCAAACCCTCCTTGTTATCACCAGAATGTTCTGTCAAATGTTCCGGTAAGACTAGTGTAGGATCAGTTTGCAACACTTGTCGAGACCAATTTTTTGAGGGAAAGGGTCACGAGTTTCTTGTCTAGATGGGGAATGCATCCCTGTTTTAGGGTGTTGGTATTACAGGTGCCCGGCCTGCGGTTTTTTGCCATCGTCGGGAGCCTTCTGAGGCACGACCGTTCTGTTCTCTCTATTTGGTGAGCGGTAGTCTGCTACGCTGGGGCCGGCACCTGGCCTGGAAGGAATTTGGTTGGTAAAGCGGGTCTACCCCGCCGAAGAATCATACGCCGCGGAAGGACAAGGCCCAATGCCCGAGTCGTCACCATGCATGAATGCAGACCTCAGTATTTGCCCGCTATGGTGACCGTCCCCACGAGCTCTCACGTCCCAGCCCGCCACATTCAATTGCAGCCTGGCGCATTGAGATGCTGGACAAAGTAGACGATAGAAAATCCTCGTTTCGCAAGACACCCGGCGGCAGCCAGGCGATGGCCCGATGCAAATTACTTGCACTTTGCTAAAATGGTCAAAGGAAATATCTGCAGAGAAGGAACTGGAGGAAGGAAATATGTTCGATGCCGTGATTGTAGATGCGGTGCGGACCCCGTTGGGGCGCCGCAAGGGGAGTTTGGCGTGGACTCATCCGGTCGATTTGTTGGGTGGTTTGTTGAGGAAATTGGTGGAACGCAATCACCTGGATGCGGCCGCTGTCGACGATGTGATTGTGGGCTGTGTGGATCAAGTGGGTGAGCAGGGGGCAAACGTGGCTCGAAACGCCTGGTTATCCGCTGGGTTGCCGGAATCGGTGCCGGGCGTGAGTCTCGACAGGCAATGCGGTTCCAGTCTACAAGCGCTTCACTTTGCCGCTCAAGGAATCATGTCGGGCGCATATGATATTGCCGTGGCGGCTGGGGTCGAGTCGATGACCCGGGTGCCGATGTTCAGCACCATTGCCATTCAGGGAACACCGATGACCCAAGGATTAACGGAGCGGTATCAGATGCATCGCTGGAATCGGGAATTCTTTGACCAGGCGTTGGGGGCGGAACTGATTGCCCGGCAATGGGGGTTAAGTCGAGAGGATTTAGACCGCTTTGGGTTGCGTAGTCATCAGTTTGCCTCAGCTGCGCAACAACAAGGCTTCTTTAAACAGGAGATAATCCCAGTTTCCGTGCGAACTTCACCTGATAGCGAGGATTGGCGCCTATTTTCCGAAGATGAGGGGATCCGTGTGAATACAACGTTGGCAAAGATGAGTGCGCTACCCCCGGCCTTCTCGGATTTGGAGTTAATCACGGCAGGCAACGCTAGCCAAATTACCGATGGTGCTAGCGCTACCTTGGTCATGCGCAAAGAGATGGCACAGCAGCTAGGTCTCAAGCCCCGCGCGCGCTTTGTGTCGTTCGCCGTGGTCGGCGAAGATCCGGTATTAATGCTGACGGGGCCAATTCCCGCGACACGAAAAGTGTTGGACCGTGCCGGGCTTCGGGTATCTGACATTGATCTTTTTGAAGTCAACGAGGCCTTTGCTTCGGTCGTCCTGGCCTGGCAAAAGGAGATCGGCGCGGCTTGGGATAAGGTTAACATCAATGGGGGAGCCATTGCCCTGGGTCATCCCTTAGGTGCCACCGGCACGCGTATTACGGCCACGCTCTTAAATGCCTTGGAACGACGCGGGGGTCGCTACGGGCTGATCGCCATATGCGAGGGCGGCGGTATGGCGAATGCGACCATTATCGAGAGAATTTAGTGGTTGCCACACGGACTTGCACCTAAGACCACCCAAGCGGTTGGCGTTGCGGATCCATAAGCCCGAGCCGCGGATTGTAACAAGCTGGCCCATATGTCGCCCCATCTCTCGCAAATTGTATTCACTATATTAAGAGTTTCGTCAGATGCAGCGCTGCCTATCACTGAGGGAGATGGGAGCAACGGGCGAGGTCCTGAATTCGGGCATGATGTGGCGTAGCTGCAACTATCCGGATCCCAATAACTCCTTCGCGTTGGAAATGGCACAAAAAGAAGACGCAGAGAAAAACGGAGGCGAAGAGGAATGAGTCAAGTGGGCGGAGGTGGAGGCGCAACGGCACCCGGCAAGACATGCCAGCAGGGAACGTACAGCCGGAGTAATTGGATTCCTGCATATCACCAGTCAGGCGACACATGAAGGGCCATCACGGGTGCGTTTTATGGTACGGGAGACTCGTACGCGATCACGAATTTGGCAATGTACAATGGAGAATTCTCCACACATTAAGTGCAGGGAACAGGTTGCGTTACCAACAGCCATTTATGGTACGGCGTCAGAAAACGAGACTTGGAGCCTCGACTGCGGAACGGTTGCCGGGTCGCTGCAAACGGTGATGCTGACGATAAGCTCGTACTACGAAAACTTTGTGCCGGCGGAGAACATGTGCGGCCTGGGCTCCTGTTGAGTTTTTCGTCAAGTAGCCAGCCGTCACGACATCGCTAGTGATGGAGCGGCTTACCAACCCAAGGGGTAAGGTCCAACGCATGTTGTGCGGCATAACCGAGCGGACGATAGACAACGGTAATGCCGTCAGGCGTGACACGCGTGGATCCAGGGGGTTCAAAGTAATAATCGCCAGACCATCCGGGCTCCGTGGAAAAGTACAGCGGCGGACGGCCATAAGCTAACCATTCACGTTGAATATGGGGTTCGGCAAATTGCATGATCCACGTTTCACGCTCAAGCAATGGAGCTGTCGCGGGAGGCGGTGACGAGATCCTCCAATTGGTTGGCCTTAGAGATAAAGGAACCTTGCGAGTTATGCACCGAGCCGCGTGCGTCGTCCGACTATGCCCGGTAGGCGGCGCATGCGTAAATGCATACCAGGCATACCCAAAGAATGCGATGATTAAAGCGCCGGGCAGTAATCCGAGAATCCAACGTTTCATACGGATCGTTCCTTTCCAATGCGGTTCGGGAAAAAATACTACATACGCGTACTAAGGCTGAAGGGGCTTGCCGAGCCAGCTCGGAGTATGGGGGACCGCGATATACGGCGTGATATAGGTTGCCTGGTTTTCCCCACCAAAATAATAATACTCATCCGCGTACGTTGACCAGTAAAGGGGGCGGTTCTCCGAGGGATTCCCATACGCGTAACGTATCGGGTGACGCGGCACCACCCCAGATATTGGTTCGATAATCCAGCGTTCCCGCTGAACGAGTGGGGCCGTGGCCGCGGCGGGATGACGCGGGGCGGCAGGGCCAGACCGTGGGTGCGGAAACAGGCTGTGCACCAAGGCGCCTGCACCCACCACCAGTGCGGCCGCCTATGCAAAATCTGCATTATGTTGCCGAGCATCATGCAACAATATCATGGCAGGCATCCGCTCCGCTCCGGGGTCCCCGGTGAATACTCAACACATGAGGTGGGACGATGCGGATCGGTTTGAATCTAGCACGATCGCTCTTGACGGTCATAGGAAAAGATGAGTTCGATGAACAACGTCCGATAAGCGGGATTATGTTAACTAAAAGTGATGATGTTTTGTGCGGGGTAAACCAGAATGATTCATTGTTGTACAGGGAACTAAAGTTGCTGACACTTGGGAACTAAACTTCCTGACACTACCCGTTTGGGAAGTAAAGTTGTTCACACCTCCGGCCACATCGGACACAAAATTGGAAGCAAAGTTGTTGACAAAGTCCCGGATTTTGGAAGTAAGGTTGCTGACACTTCGTACAGTGTGGCTACGCTTAAGCTCGTATGGGTTCGTGGCGCTAGTGCGCTAATGCCCCCATTAGCGCACAATTAGCCGCGTTAAGTATCCGTCCTAAAAGCGAGCCACTAAAACGCGAGTCTATTGCCGCTGAATTTTGACCTGGGTCAAGCATCGATTAGTGTAATCACAATACCAAAACGTGTCGCCTGCGCCACGGCACAAACCGGTGGGGTGGCCCGGCAAGTCAAACCGCGCGATCGCGGTATTCTGGTTTTGATCCCATCCCACCAGCTGCCGGGCCGGGTAATCGGTGTACCACAGCGCATCGTGAACCCGAGCCAGTCCATGGACGGAACCATCTGTCTGCCAGTACCCTAGAAGATTGTGGGTACGACCATCGCGCTCTTCGATCATGCCTATTGTCTTGGAGCCCAGCCAATAGCGGTCTCGCTCCACATGCAGGGCGCACATCGCATCGGGATCTTCGTTAAACGCGATTTCTCCCAGTACCAACCCATCGGTTGGACGAATCAGCCGAATGCGCTTGGGCTTACCGGCAATTTGCCATAGATTGTTCCCATCGAAGTCAAGACACGTCCGCACATCGTCACAGGACAGCTCAGCTTTGACCTCGCCCGTCGTGGGATCCAATTGATAAATGGTGTTTGTGGTGCCGTCGGAATGCCAGAGACAATGGCCATCCCAAGCTACCCCGCACAGGTGTTCGCCCGGCGCCGGTACGGATCTCACTTTTTCCAACCGCATGTTCATTGTTCATCTACCCTATCTTTATTTTAAAAATAACACGTTGTGCTTTGGGGTGGTGCACAAGTGCCCGTAAGGCGGATGCCCTTAAGGAACTTTCGCCCCCATTAATATCTTAGGACTACATTGCATTAGCCCTTGCATGCGACAGGATTACTCATGGAATTGCACCATCTCGTGGACGTTCCCGAAGGGGTCTTCGAACGCAATCCAGTCACCAAAAAGGGGAGAACTGCGGTTCAGGGTGAATCAGAGTAACGCCCGATTCCTTAAGTCTTTTCATGGTTTCACGCACATTGTCTGTAGCAAACGCGAGGGTGACCATGGAATCTCTCCCAAGCTTTCGGACGGTCGAGTTCTCTGCCTTGTGGAGAAGAAATGTGACTCCCTCGTGTCGTAACTCAGCAGCCAATGTAGGTAAATCCTGCGACATTTCAAAACCCAGGACCTTACAGTACCAGTCTTTTGCGTAGGCGAGGTCACTGAAATAAACATTAACAAGCCGCACCGTTGGCATAGTCCCATCTCCATTGCGGACTATTCGGAGCAATGATGGCGTTATCATCACCGCCGCTGTTACTTACTACATCTTACCAAAGTTTTCCTCTTTGGGTTCTCGGCCCCGGACAATATTTACGGATTACTTCACAATGCGAATAATTTACTATCCGGCCGGTATCTGCATTAAGCCTCCCCTGCTCTGCCACGCCGTAGTCGTCGTACTTTCTCGACCGTAAGTACAGGCCGTCATGTCAGCAACTTTAGTTCCACTGGGCGGATTGTCAGCAACTTTACTTCCGGAGCCTGGAACTAAAGTTATTGACTATTGACAACTTGAATTTGTGGTCTAGTTGGCACGCGGTTTTGCGGGAGCTCATGTGTCATGAGGTTTACTTCCCCGTACAATTGTGAACTTCCTCTCCAAGCAGACTCTCGGCGAGCGCCTCGAAACTCCTCCCCGCCCCTATGGGCATGAAATCTCGCCCCGATATGGGTGCTCTTCGAGCCGTCCCGGTCTATCTCAGCGAAGCAGACATGACCCGTTTATGGACGGCGGTTATGGCGGGGCTGCCCGGTCAGCCGTGGCAACAATGGCGCGACCGGGCGCTGTTCGGCCTGATGCTAACCACGGGCGTTTGCGTGGAGGAAGTCTGCGGCATCAATCTGGCCCATGGCGAACACATTGTACGAACCGGTGGCGAACTGGTCGTCCCGGGATCGGCCTTCAAGCCCAGGACCGTCGTCGTGCCCACCCGCATCGTGCAAATTCTCGAGCGCTATATGCAGGTGCGCCCCGGCCAGTCGACGTCCCCCACCTTGTTCGTATCCACACGTGGGGGTGCCATCTACCCTCGCCTAGTCCAACGCCGATTTCGGGACTACGCCACTGTGGCGGGACTCCCCCCCACCATGACTCCCCGGAACTTACGCCATACCTTCGCGACCACCCTGTTCCGGGAAGGACTCAACGTCCGCGAGGTCCAGGAAGTCTTGGGTCATGCGCAGGGATCGACGACCGAAATCTATAGTCAAATCCTCCAGGTCGACGCTCAGAGCAAAATGCGAGACATCAACGCGTTCAAGGATCTCCAATAAGCACGCTGCCTAAAATGCCACCGTTTGCCGGGCGTCGGCCTCACGACCTCCGCAAGATCCCTTCTCTTTCCCTTTTGGATGACGCCGATGTTTTCCCCGGCAAACTCTGTCCTCAAGCCATGCACCTCCGTCCTTCGAAGGTGGGCCTTACTCGGGATCTAGTTGGTGGTAGCCTTTAATGCACTAACGCCCCCGTATGTCGCTCATTAGCTCCATGAAGTAAGTGTGGGATTTGACGCGGCTTTTTCTTCGTTACTAATCTCCGTAGCGCATTTGACAATATCATATGTGTACAGATAATATAGATACATATCAAGTAGGAGGCGGTTTACTTTGTACACGTTCGAACACTCCATCACCACGAAGGCCAAGCCCGCGACGATTTGGGGACTGTACGCTGACATCACATCGTGGACAGCGTGGGACGACAGCATTGAGCACGCTGCGTTAGACGGTCCGTTCGTCGCGGGTGCCCGCGGCGTGGTGCAGCCACAAGGGCAGGATACGCTGTCTTTTCAACTCATCAATGTCGAACCCTTGCGCGGATTTTCGGATGTCACAGCGATCCCGGACGCGGGTATTGAGGTGCGCTTCGTCCATCGATTGCAAAAGACCCTCGATGGCACGCGCATCACGCATGCCGTCTCTATCGCTGAGCATCTCGGGCCGCCATTTATTGCCGAAGTATCGCCAGGCATTCCACGAACCATGGAGCGCCTGGCGGCATTGGCCATCGACAGGGAAAGGGAACATGCCGGTTGAGCGAATCGGTGACAGGATCCGATTCTGGGTCGGCGTCGTATCGGCATCGCACGTCCGGTTGGGGGTGCAGGGGGGCTACGCGCAGCTTTGTCACGGCAAAGCAGCGCCAGGGCGACGGATGCATCGCAGCGATTGGCTGTTATACTATTCTCCACGCACTGACATGAAGCAAGGACATCCGCTGCAGGCCTTCACCGCTATGGGGCAGGTGGATGATGATGACGTCTATGAATACGCAATGTCCGAATTGTTCGTACCGTTCCGTCGAAATATCCGTTATCTTCCCTGTCGGGAAGCCGCGATTTCCGATTTTCTGCAGGAACTCGATTTCGCACGCGGAAGACGAAATTGGGGGTATCCGTTTCGCCGGGGACACTGTGAGATTGGCAGCGACGATTTCCTGAAGATAGCACGGGTTATGCTGGAGGGACAGGATGAGTTCAGAGTTCACTGAGGCAACGGACAGTCCGGGATTTTTGCTGTGGCAGGTGACGACGATATGGCAAAGGCGCATCCGCCAAGCCCTGGAGTCGTTTGAGTTGACACACACGCAATTTGTCTTACTCTTTTCCTGCCATTGGCTGTATCACAAGGCGGGTCGTCCTGGCGTGACCCAAGTCCAACTGGCGCAGCACACCAAGGTGGATGTCAACGTCGCCTCGCAGGTGCTAAGAACGCTGCAGAAGCGCGGTCTTATCGACCGGACTCCTCATGCAACCGACACCAGGGCAAAGGTTATCACCGTGACCCCGACAGGGATAGACTTAGCGACGCGAGCAGTTCGCGCCGTCGAAGCGGCGGATCGTACGTTTTTTTCCCTCTTGGGTGACGCAAGCAAGGACGAAATGATACGGTTGATGTTCCGGTTGTTGACTGGCGGTTCCGACTAGGGATCGGGAAAGGAGCTTCGAAACTCGGCTACAAAGGGCTGTGGGAATTAAGAGGTGCAAGGGGGGTCCGTTGGTTTTCGGCCAATAATAGGCGACTCACAAACCTCGATCTCCTTCCTGTTATGGCCTGCATGAGTCGCCTGCATCGGGACTTCACTGTGTGAATCAAGAACTTGCCGGCCCAACCGCGGCGTTGTTGCGCATATGCCCCCATAAACGCACTAGAACTTGATGTTAGCAGCTACGCCGAGACGTGATGAAATTCGCGCACGTCGACTTCCACGCCAGCTTTAGCAGCCTGATCAGCGGCATGGTACACTTCAGCGACCACGCCGTCGTCGAGATAACTCTCCCCACAGTTGGGGCAAATCTGGGCCGGTACCCGGCGAAAGACGATGAGGGTTTTGCCTCGCTCCAAGGTGACCGTGGTCTTCCCAGCTTCCGGTGTTCCACTCTTACAAATCACGCAGGTCATGGTTGCCTCCTTGAAAAACTCGCATCCCATCGCATCGGATCCGGCTGATAGACGGTAATGACAATGGTCTCCTCATCGTGCAAATTATCCGCGACCACCACATGTACGGGACGGTCCTGGTCCCACCCTAGCACCAGGCGACTGGGATACGGCGTGTCTTCCGGGTAACTTTCGATAGTCGTGCCCAACTGAATCACGGACTCCACCACGGAGCGCTCGATTTCACGCTCGAACATGCGCTGAAGCGCATGAACACGATACACGAACCGACTCATACAAAACTCCTGACAGCCTTTTACTGACTATTCTACCATGGATTGTTGGCTCAATTCCGGTGGCAATGCCGGAAGTCTGGACGACTAATCGACGCCATTCCTTGACTATGCGAATCATGCGCTATACGGCCCTTTAGCGCATTAGTGATTGGCTGGTTGTTGGCCAGCAATGCGGGACTCATCGGCTCGACGAGTACTTCCGCTTACCGCAGTTTTTTTGGTTCCGTTACTCGAACCCCATACCCTCCGTAATGGTCCATGCTGCCGTTTCTAATAAGAAGAAGTAGCGCCAGAATGACGCTACTTCCCACTTCGCAGTTGGTGCTGCTTTGGGGCGAGCGCTCGCGACGTGATCCCCAGAACTAGTGTACCCGACTCGGACCCACTTCAGTGTGGCGCCATCATGCCACGCCCTGCACCCACCTTCGTACTTGACGCACCGTAAGTACAGACCTTCATGTCAACAACTTGAGTTCCACTGGACGGACTGTCAGCAACTTTACTTCCCGAGTTTGGAACTGAAGTTGCTGACACTTGAAGTCGGGATGGCGTCAGATCGCGGTTTTGCGGGTGCTAATGTGTCAACAGGTTTAGTTCCCCGGACAAGGGAACTAAAGTTGTTGACATTTGAGAAGCAAAGACAGAAAATTGGAAGTAAAGTTGTTGACAACTTGTGCTTCCATAACGTCGTCGCCGGGAAAAAAGTTCTGCGCCAATGCCGTCGAATACGCGCGAACGCCCTGGGACTCCGCATATTGGTCAATTGACGGTAAAAAAAGCTGCAGTAACCTGCCTGGGTTGTCGCGGCATAGTGATGGGTTTCGATCTCGGTCAAGACTCGCTCCAGTTCCTGAATCGTTTCCTGCTCCGTTATGATAATCACGCCTCCTTCGAAATGGGAGCCGTCCGGCTCACGTTCAGGATCAGGCATTATGGAAAAACTTTGCCTATGCTAATGCCGTATTATCGGGCGTTGCTCCGCCAACTTTCCATAACGCGTTTTCTTCCATTATTACCCTCACGTCAGATCTTACATAAGGGTGACACTCAATTTATGCAAGAACAATGAGTCTCCCCTGTTTACAGACGGCCAAAACTGGTCGTCCACCTCTTGGAGAACCATGGTGGCCGCCGGAATCCCATGGCAATAACCCAAAAACGTCTCGTCGATCGAATATTCCCCTAGTACGTTCTCTCCGGACACTTGAGCAACGTCCCACATTTTTTGGTCGATACCTGGCCTATCCCCAGTTTTGTGTTAACAGTCGTCCGAATATTCGCTCAACGCAATTGGGGGCCCCAATGTCGAAGAGAGGAGTCAATACCACGCTCGTCGAGGAGGACTCCCATGTCCAAACTGCAGTCGATCACCCACTACTTTACCACCCATGGCCGGTTGCGCCCATCCCAACGGAAGACGCTCGCCGCCCTCGTCTGGGCGCTCATGCGCAAGCCGCTGCTCGGGATTGCCGCCATCGGTCACAGTCTAGCGATGGCCAAGACGGCCAAGGCCAAACACGCCATCAAACGCGTGGACCGCTTTGTGGGCAACGCCCGGATCGATCTGGAGGTCGCCTGCTGCGACCTGATTCAGACCGTCATTGGATCCGCACGCCAGGTCTATCTCACCCTGGATTGGACCGATCCGAAAACCAAAGACGGCAAGTTTCAAAGTTTCAAATCCTAAGTATTAATGTGCGCGCCCATGGGCGCGCGATCCCGTCCGACCGGCAGGTCGCACGGGCGTGCTGGCCCTGAAGGGCCAGCGGACAATCACCGCAAACCTGCGGCGCATGGCATGGAAAGCCGATCGAGCCATCGCGTTGGTGATGCAAGCGCCCTAACGGCATCCGATCCGAATGCCGCCCATGACTTGTAAAAGCCGGTCACGCGTGACTGACTAGCGGCGCTTTGTGGACAGGTCGCCGATGTCGCGTCGGCTGCTACGCGGACCCGAGGTTGGCGCTCCCCAGTTCGGTTCACAGGAAGGTTCGGCCAAGTGTCACAAGTTCACGACAATAACTTTGCCGAGGACCTGACCATTCAGGATCCCGACGGCACGATAAGCCCCGGATAGTTTGTTTACTGACTATTCTATCATACCGACGCTCACCCTCAATGGGCTCACACAGCGAATAACGTGCCACCCGACCCGATAGCCCACCAAGCGTCCCCTTCCCTCCGGCTGTCACCGTACTTTCTGCACCGTAAGTACAGACCGTCGTGTCAACAACGACGAGAAAATGTGGCGCGATACCGAGCATTCATGTATGCTCTTACTCAAATCATCGGGGCTCATGGTGTACGCAGGGGAGAAAAGGCGATGACGTTCCGGTTTCTCGACGACTTCGATTATATTCCGGGGTACGAGGTGGATTTGCTAATCGATCGTCACGTGCCCGATGACCCCGCCAAAGGCTGGGTGCCGGCGTACAAATATCATGTCGCCCTGCACAATTCCTCGACCATCGTTGGCCGAATTGACTTACGAATTGGAGATCAAGAAAGTTTGTACTATGTCGGTCACATCGGTTTTGCGATCCAAGAAGCGTATCGCGGTCGACACTTTGCCGCCCAAGCATGCCAGCTTCTGAAACCCCTGGCATTGGCCCACGAAATGACTGCCCTATCTATCACGTGTAGTCCCACCAACAAACCCTCCCGCAAGACCTGTGAGTATGTTGGGGCCACACTAAAATCCATTGTTACCCTGCCGACCCATCACGGTCTCTTTCAGCGCGGCGAACGCCAATTATGCGTTTACGAATGGATTCTAGCACCGTAACAGTTTTACCTCAGCTTCTCCGTATGGTCAGTACACAACGATCCCAGAGCTTCTCGACCATGCGCTTAAGCAACGCCGGGCCCCAATCCTTGCCCACGGCAGCGCTCTTCGGTCCCCCAAAATAGGTGTCATCGTAGCTAGCGGCTCTGGCGGGCACCGACGGCCGTCTGGCTAGTCGAATCCGATGGTCTCCCGGTGGCGCTGCTTTCCCGCCCACGCTGCTTTCAGCCAGGACGTCCGCCCCCCATAGATCATCGTCTTGACCTGCCCGTCCTTGCGATGGAAGTGAACCAACTCACCCTCAGAACCGAAACTCTGAGCGGCGTTAATCCGGAATGTGCCGTCTTCCACGTATTCCAGCTTGTCCGAATTGGCAAACGGCTCCCACTCATCCGGATTGGCCGCCACCAGATGGTCGAGCATGGCCGCGATGGCGGTAGTGCCCCACAAGTCCTCATAGATCCCTTCCCAGGGCATGAGGTGGTCGCGGCTCCCCTCCCCCGCGTCGTGCTCTTGGAAGTAGCTGATGATGTGGTAGACGCCGGTGACGAGCCGGTCGGCGGGTCCGTCGATCGCATTGGTCAAGGCCACCACCACCAGCCCGTCCTCAGGGTCGCCCATGCTTTGGGTGATGAATCCGGGGAAGCCGCCGCTGTGCCCGAACATGGTGCGCTTCCCGTATTCGCGGATCATCAGGCCGAGGCCATATTCCAGCCCGTACCGTTCGCCTCCCTGCTTGGCTGGCCAATGGGGACGCTGCATTTCCTTCTTGGATTCGTCCAGGAGCAATTGGTCCGACCCGACCATGTGAGCGGTAAAGTAGGTGCAAAGATCCCGAGCCGTCGAGCAGAATCCCGTGGCGGGCGACATCGCACGGGTGTCAATGTGTGGAATGGGTTTTCGCGTCTTATTCTCCTGACGGGAATACCCGGTGGCAGAGGGCTGGCCGCAGTCAGGCTGATATTCCGGAAACGTACTCTTCAGACCCAGAGGGTTGACAGTGCGCTCTACGACAAAATCGTTGTAGGCACGGCCTGAGGCGGATTCGATAATAAGTCCCAGCAAGGTATAGCCGTAATTACTGTATTTCATCCGGGTATTGTTGTCCAGAATCAGAGCCGTTTCGCTAATTTCTCGGCGAAACCGTTCGGCATCGGGAAAGGGGCGTTCCAACTGCCAATAGTCCGCGTTGAGGCCATCCCGAATGACGCCGGCTCCCTGTGAAAGCAACTGGCGCACCGTCACCCGACCCCACCGTTCGTCCGGATGGCCTTTGAGCCAGGGGAGATAGTCGGCAGCGTAATCATCAATGCGGAGCAAGCCTTCTTCGGCCAGCTGCATAATCGCCGTTGCGGTAAACGTCTTGGAGTGCGATGCAATCCGAAACACATGGTCCGGAGTCAGTTTAATCCCACGTTCGACGTCAGCCATGCCGTATGCTTCGTTGAGCAATAATTTGCCTTGGTGAGCGATGGCCACAACAAATCCGGGTAAGTGGCTCCGTTCGTACCGTTCCGTCAGCCACGATTTAATAAACCGAATAGCATGGTCAAGTGCTTGGCGATCCACCAGTATGTCCTCCCCCATCATACGATCATGAGTCTGCAGAACCACGCGATTCACCGTTTCTCAGTGCCCATTGACCATGGCTATCGTGCATCGCGAGACGCAGACTAGCCGGCCCTCTTCGTCGGTGATGCGGATATCCCATACGGAGGTTGTTGGGCCCTTGTGCAGCGGTATTGCGGTGGCCGTCACGGTACTGTCGCGTTTGGCCCGAACGTGGTTGGCGTTAATCTCGATTCCCATGGCGCTTTGAGTTTCCTGATTGATGTTGAGCCATGTGCCGACGCTGACGCACGATTCCGCCAAAACTACCGAGACTCCGCCATGGAGCAGCCCAAGCGGCTGGCGGGCGGCGTCCGCTCTAACAGTCCCGGCCGCTCCGTCGTGCTTCCGGACAGGACATCACGAAAGATTTTCTCACAACCAACCTGGTGGAGCGCGTCCTCCTGAGCGCCAGGGTCTGATCGGCGGTGGAGACCCGCGCGTATCCGATGAGCATCGTCATGCCCCCTCCTGCAACGCCATAGTCCCCGTCCATATTGTCCCACAAACGGGGGAACCTGCCTACAAATAAGACATTGATTGTAGGACGACTTTTGGCACGGATTTTTCCGGGCAATCGGCCGTCAGAACGGCCCCGCTAGGATAGTCCCAAAAACCCTCGTTTGTGACACGCGACTACGCCACGTTGTCGGGAAAACCCGGATGGCACGTGGACCTCATGCACGGTCAGGGTTGCATATAACATGAGCGCCCCTCATAATGGAAAAAAAACCCAACTAAGGAGGGTCTCACCATGATTCGGATTCTTTGGCGTTGGTTCGGGGTACTGATGGCAGCACTAACCCTGGGATTAGGTGTTCCCGTGATAATGGGCGGGATGGCGTGGGCCGCGGCCGTGCCGACGATCATACCAACCTCGACCGCACCCGCAACCGCACCAACCCCCGCGACGACGACCTACACGTTCGATCAAACCCAAATTGCCTCGTATGGTCCGATATCGTATTGCACCACCTATAAATGCTACACCGATACCACGGGCTATTATCGCTATGGTGGGCAGGCTTATGGCTATCTGGATGGCGTCATTGCTTATGGGGGACCGAGTACCGGTCAGGCTTTTTACCATATCGCATGGGAGCATCTTAACCTGTGGACCAATATGACGACTCCCTACCCCCAGAGCGCCACCAGCTATTTGGCCGACGAACTACTCCTTAACGGAGCCACCAAACCAGATCCGGGAACGACCTACAAGGCGCAATTTACCGGATATTTTACCAACGTGACCGATCCTTCTGAATGGGTCGAGGTTAAGCTTATCTACCTTAACAATCCGGATGATGGGTATGCCAAAGGCGTAATTACGATGTTCCCGACCGCGATCGACTCCCACGAAACCCTGGTTCAAGATGAATATTACAACCCCAACAATAATACCTACCCCTACGAGACACAGTTTCCTGCATGGGTGGAAAGCGATGCGGAGTGGTACGGTACGAGCCAACCCTAAAAAGTCGGCGAAACTCCAGAAGCCTCCTTTACCCAGGGGGCTTCTCTTGTTGTGTCAGCATCTCCCTAATCTCGGGCAACTGGGTATGAATAGTATCATTCACCAGATCGTCCCCCGCACGATAGTTAAACAGGACGAGGTATAGATAATTCAAGGCCTCCATTTGGGTACTGATATAGTCCAGCCACTCGACACCACTGGCGAAATAGTATGGGACTGAATCCCGGGGCTGGTCCATCCAGTCTTGGAGCGTGGCGAGATCCCGGACAATAAATCCTAATAGATTATCCGCCACTTCGGCCAGGTGGGGTCGCTGATGCCGCACCCGTTGAATATCCTCCTGCACATGCGAGAGTTTCCGAAGGGCGCCCGTGAAGGGCGAATAGGGATAGGACATGGGGTTTTGCCTCCTCCTAGCCTTTAGTTATTCCGGTGTCGGGCATAGATATGCCAGTAGCCCAACGAAATCCCTCTCGGTGTGCTGGAACCTTTAGGAGGACATTTGCCCACGTAATGGCCATGGCTTCCAGTCGCGCTTCCCAGTGGCCGATCAGCTCGGTTAACTGAGGCGGTATCCGCCGGGCTCCCCGGGAGGCTTACCTAACCTACCAAGTATATAATAGGGCGGAACAAATTCAATCGACCACAAGCATCGCGGCTCCCCTCGACACCTACATTGAAACGCGCCTCGTTTGACGACCGCAGAGTTTCAGGGGTTGCCATACGTGGCGTTCCTAGCTCAGCCGCGCAAATGCAGCACGCCCAGACCACTATCCGTACATTGATCGCTCGGCAGCAGGGTGTTACACCCAACTCGGCAGCGGCCTCGAAAGACGCATCCCTCACTCCGAACATCGGGTGTGGTACGTCAACCCGCGTAACGGGGAGTTATGCGGCCCCGACTTCCGGTGCCACGGTCACCAGTTGCTGTCCTTTGGCCGTTGGTTGCAGGGTTTCTTTTTCCGTTCCACATACTGCCGGCGCAAGAGCACTTCGACGATTCGGGCCCGGGTCGCCAGCGTCTCGAGTCCATGTTTTTCCGTCAGACCCAGCAAACTCGAATCGGCGATCCGCGCGGGGGCTTTGGTTTCCTCCGTCGCGATTTCTGCGGCCTGGACGGTCACCGCCCGTCCTGCCTGGCCGGCAGGGGCGCGGTCATCAAGCGTTGACAGATGAGATCGTAAATCTTCGCCAAAGATTCCGGCAGTCCCGTGGTCGGCGTCTGTGCCGTCGGGATGATGGCGTAGTAGCCAGCCTCGGCCACCTTCGCATTGTGGATCAAACGGCCCACGGCCATGGGCCGCGGTAAGGCCTCGATGAGCGGTTCATGGTCTTTCAAGATGCTGAGGCCCTTCATACGCTCGTCCAACGCGCCCGCGATGTCATGAGTGAATAGCAACTCTCCGTCCGAGGGTAACTGGTCAAGTGCTGATCGTACAGCGATTGGGCCGTATCGAGGACGTGGTGGACCGTCAGGCCGTACCGGCTCATGTCAGCGTAGGACAACGGCGCTCTAAATGGGGCCCTCAAAGCAGAAGGACTGGAAGGCGATTCAAACGTGCGAAGGCTACCCCATTTGTGCCGTGGGGTAGCCTTTGATCTATGATCCAGACGAGTTCATGAGAGTTCCTCTCACAACCAGAGCATGATGTTTGGGGTACCGCTAGGAATATCTTGCGTTACAATCTGTCGCGGCGAGTAGCAGTAGGGAGCCGCTTAATCAGGCACGATAAATAACCGGAGGTGAACACCAAGACACGAAGGTGTCATCTTAGCCGCTCGCCGCCCACCATTGCAACCTTGGGAAAATGGAGGAGTGGGTCACCGCTAACCTCCTTTGCTTATTCCAGTTTTTCGTTCGGATGCTACAGAAACCCCTAAAACAGTTATCATCGCAAACCCAATAGCGATCAAGCTAAGCACAGTTCCACCTATAGACCACCAGTCGAGCGGCATATGAACAATGGATACTGGCAGGGGATGGCGATGTGATACCATTGTAGACTCCATAAACAGACGTGGAATAGATGCAGTATAGTTTAGATGGAAATCTTCTTTATCGCAAAGATTTCGAGTTGTTCAGTGCAAGGCAGGAGAGTTCTCCTAAAATAAAAAAGCCTTCTCAGCCTGCACGCTGAGAAGGCGCGTTGTTGTGGTTTATCCACCAAATAAATTCCCGAAGACCATATACAGTATATCACATCACCTGAAACCCCATCATATCGCTGTCATTATTTGAGACATCCGCGCAGAACCACACAACTTCGGACCTCAAAGACACGGTACTCCGGACTAAGTTTGGTTCTGTTCTGACCACTATCCCTTGCTTTCGTAGCTGGTCGAAGCGCTGGGCGACCGCTCTCGTCTCGCCAGTTTGCTGTTGGGGCGGCCGCGTCAGCAAGGTTACGTTGCGTCCTCCTGTGTCAGACTGCCTCCATTGGAGAAGGTTCGTTACCAGTCTATCCGTGATTTCAGGCATTGCTACGTGAACCTCATGGGGTGCAGACTGCACATCGTGTGCTATCTGATCCCACAATGCATTGCCGGCGGCCGTCGCGACCACTTGGTCTAAGGGGAGCTCCTGGCCGTTGCTTTGCAGATAATCCACCAGCTTCCGACTTAACGACCGTTCCGTTACCGCCTTGTTTTTCTTAAAATTCGCGGTGTTGACGACTACAATCACCTGCTTCTTCGCGCGGGTAATTGCGACATTGAGAAGACGTGCCCCATCTTCGTCTAGAGAACGCGCTTGCATGAACTGGGACGTTGGTGTTCCCGGCGCGTCCGACACGTCCAAAATCATGATTGGCGGCTCACTCCCCTGGTATCGGTGAATGGTGTCAATCATTATGTCTGCGCCAACCCCGGCCTTAGCAACGGTTTCCTGCAGCAAAGTCACTTGGGGACGGTACGGCGTTGTTACGCCGATGCCGGAATCCCCACTCTCAGACAACTTCTTGACGATGGCTGTAATGGCGGCCGCGTGAAGCGGGTTCACTTTGGAAGTGCCCCGTGGACCGCGTTCCGTGTAACTTCCCCATCGACTGGTATCCACGTACAACAGGGCCCCGGACGGGAAGGCGTTAGACGGCCGTTCCGTTGTGCTAACCATTGTGATTAAGGGGCTATCGGCATAAAACAGGGTGTTCACAACTTCGCAAATGGGTTTGTCCATCCGGTGTTGCTCGTTGAGCGCCACAAGATACGGCAAATCGCGGTGGTTGCTTAGCGCCTCGCCCACTCCGTGCAGCGTGAACACGTCTTGGCGTAGCCAACGGCGAGCAATTTCTTGGTCGCTTAACACTACCGCGGGGAGTTGGCGGAAGTCCCCGATGTAAACGACCGCCTTCCGCGCGAGCCCAGCCGCATATACGACGGTTGGTAGCAGGGCCATGGACACCTCATCGACAATTACTACGTCCGCCGTCATATTGGCGGGCTGTTCCCGAAACGCCTGAGTCAATGTCGTAGCTGTCACACGGCGGGCTTTATGGATGTCGCGCGCCAGCTCTTCGATTTTCGCTTCTTGCGCCGCCTCCTGAGCCGCCAGTCGTTGGACCGCCGCCCGTGCGCTCTTGGAATACCGAAGGGCCTCAGACACCATGGCCGGATCGATGTCATATTCGGCTTGAATTAACTGCATCTTGTGTTTCGCGGACGTGTGCTCGGCCTGATGTTCATCGCGCTCGCTGGTTAGCCTAGTAATGTCGGCCGTGATGGTGCGCCACTGCGTGTAGAGTTGTTGATACACTTCCCGACGTTTCTGGAGGCGGTTATGACCGATGCCCGTTAGTGGCTTTCGCTGGGTCGCCCGTTTTAGAGATTTTTGGTGTTTCGTCCATTGGACCTGTAATCGATCGGCCTCCTGTTGCAGCTGGGCTAGCCGGTTGCTCTTCTCGGAGGCCAACCGGCGTTGTGCGTCAATGTCGTGGTTCAGGGCCTCGATGGACTCCCAGATCCGCGCGTCCCGTTCTGCTTCGTCCCGTTGTTGGCGTATCTGTCGCAGCGGGTCTTGAATGCCGGCACTTCGCCGCATGACGATTTCTCTGGGATTACATATGGCTCCACGTCATCCGTTTTTAATTCGTCTGTGTAGTTGCGCCCCAACCTTTGCACCTCTCCACGCTCCAGCGCTGGATGTCCGCGCCATCGGTCGACCACTTTGGTCAGGGCAGCGTCTACGGCAACATTGGTATTGCTGATAAGAAGGACGCTCTGACCGGACTCGGCAAGGGATGTGAGCATACTGGCCAGCGTGGTCGTCTTTCCGGTTCCCGGTGGTCCCCATAGCAGGGTCAACGTGTTCGTGAACGCGCTCTTCACGGCCCGTTGCTGGCGCTCGTTCAATCCCTTTATATCTATGCCCTTGACAGACTTGGCTCTGACACCAGGCGGCTTGAGGTTCATGGTCTGCTCGATTAACTCCCAATTTATCCCCCCGCCCCCTTCCTGATCGGCTGTCTCGATCATTTCAGCCAAGCGTTCCTTTAGAGAACGTAGCAGTTGGGTTTGGTCAGGTACCAAACGAGCGTCGGTGATTTCCGGGCCATGGTCTTTTTGGGCTTGCCACACAACCGTTTCGGTATCCCATCCGACGAGTCGCCCGTCGATGCGCTTGCCGCCGCGTCCAATCAGCAGCCAGCTATCATCCGCCCCGCTTGGCAAGCCGGATGCGGGGTGAAAGCGATATGTTGGCTTCGCGTCATCGGATTCCCGGGTACCGAATGACAACGCCACCCCCTGTTGACGGCCAAGGATTTGGTCTGTCGCATGAATCTCCATTTCCAGAGCCGCAATCATGGACAGTAAGATTTCCTTCACTGGTCCTTCGGTCTCTACTTTTTGCTCCTCATTAGATTTCACTTCAATCCCCCCCTTTCTCTCTATCGCCCCGCTTTAAAATGATGCAAAAACACTGTTTATGAAACAATGCTAACACAAAGAAGGATTCGCATAGTAATACGAGCGTGCCAAAGGCTATGGGCCGTAGAAGCTGATGCTGGAAACGGGTATCAGGTTTGCGAATTGACGCTTATGTGTTGCCCGAGATTCCCGAAAGTGACGACAATAGAGTTGAGGAACGTGGTTGTTGTGGCCACAGTCAGTCTTTTGAGATTTGAATGCTTCCTAGAATGAAACGGAGGAATGAATGTTGTGGGGCTTTTTACGGCGATCTTGAACACTGTAGGACTGGCGGCCGATGCCACCGCAGCTTACATCATCATCTGGAAGGTGCTGTTCCGCAAGCCGATTGTTGAGTGGGCGCAATCTGTCTCTGAAGCTTATTCCATGCGAAATACGCCCAGTCTTATGCAGAATCTCGACGGAGACCCCGCGCAACCCAAGTTGGAAGGGCTTCGCAGAGAGCGCCTGCGTGAGCGGTGGTCAATGGTTCTCGTGGCTTTTGGGTTGCTGTGTAACTGTATTGCCACGTGGACTGGCTATGCGGGGAGTGCTCTGGACTGGTGAAGTGATGAACCAGTAATGAGCTCCACCCCCTCCCCGATGGCGCAAACCTAAAGAACAGGAGGAAATCCATGGGACAAAAAGAGCGACAGAGACGGGAACGACGACGCCAGCGCAAGCAGGCCATATGGCAAGGAAGTGCTCCGGTTGACTTGTTTGCCGGACTTGCCACCCAATTTAATATCGATTTGAAATGTGGATGGTGCGGCTTTCCCGCTCGACCTTACGGCGGTTTTGATGAAGAGCCGAATGCCGTCATGGTTCGCGAGTTACCCGGTTCTCCCAAGGGATGGCGCTTGCCGGTCCATATGGTCTGTATGGATAATTTACAGGTGGCCGTTACGAGCGATGATAACTGGCAGGACCGCGTACGCCCGTATTATGTTGAAGACGGGATCATCTAGCAGTCGACATCATGGACTCACACGCGGATCGAGTTGTTTCAGGGCCTGTCGTATGCTGTTGATCACTTCGCGAAACAAGTTCTCGTTGTCGGCTTTGCCCCGTGACTCCTCGTGAATTTCCGCGCGAAGTTCAATGTGAGCCATGCCCGCTGGTATTAACACAATGCGGCCCAGTTCGCCCAAGACATCGTGGTCAAATGCATAACACGGACCCGCCGGATGAGCCATGCCGCGTACAGTCACGCCGGCAGGTAAGTCGTTGGGGCTCATGGGTTTAAACCGCGCCCGTAATTCGTTCGCCAACGTGCTTTGAGCTAGTGCAATATCTTCCAGTAACTGGCCCAGCGTAGTGACTAAGTCCGGCTTAGCTGATCTATACGCTTCGACGCGCGTCGCAAGCATATTCAAGGCTTCCAACATATCACCCACCGTCGCGGGTCTGCGGTCTTGGAGGGCTTGTCGCGCTATGGCCATGCATTTGCTAATTTCTTCCTTGGTTGTTGCAATAAATGCGGTCGTGCCAGTACTCATGGCTCTTCCCCATCCCATAGATCTTCTTCATCGTCCTCTGAACCATCGCCAAAGCAAGCGATCACAGCGCCGTGACCATCTAAGTCAAGGGCAAGCCCGTTAGCGAACGCGCGTACCTCGTCTTCGGACATCCCCAAAGCCAAAAGCTGTTCCTTAGCTGTCGGCCCTACTTCATCTGGCGAAGCCGGTCTTTTGACAGGCAAAAGTGCCGATACGGGAACTTCCAACGCCGCGGCAACAGCGATAACGTGGTCTCCATCCACGTTTTCGATAAGCCCCTCCTCCGCCTGCTTGACCCACATTGTCCACGATTTCAAAGGAAGTGCCTTTGGGAACGTTTCTTGCAATCTTTGGGCTAAACTCTTCTCGGTGAGCCCACTCTGCCATCGCAGTTTCCTTAGTAATTCTCCGAATCCGGCACCGTCTTCAATTAGCAATGATTCTTTCATAGAGTCATCTCCTCATTCACATTGTATACTTGGTAGTTACTGTGACCAGCCGACCGGTAATTGGAGGTGCGCTAGATTGGGGTTGCGAGCAAACGACCGAAAATGGCAATAACCACACCAAAAGCCATGCTTTCGCCCGAAAATAGTCCCGTGCCTCCCCACTTCTCGCCTGAACGACTGACGGAAACTTCTAGATGAAAGTTGTGCCCAACCTCACGAATGGCGAATTCATTGCGTATCAACGAACGGCAGACTTATTGCCATTTTCGTTCCAATGATACAGGAACCCCTTATTCACCACACCCTGACACCGTTCGCCACACCCTCAGAGGCAACCCAGGGCCGCACCGCCGTCAAGTCGTGGCGGATTACCCTGACCCCCGATGACGCCGCCCGACGGGCGGCCCAGCCGGTGTTTGGAGTCACCTGTTTTCAGACCCGACACCCTCCTGTCGTCTGCGGCGATTATTGGCTGGTATCGGCGCAAAAATCGCGTGGAAGAAGTCTTTCACGAGATCAAATCCCCGCTCGCCTTACGGCCCCTGTTTGTCAGTCGGACCGAGTTTCGCCACGATCAGTTTATGGCTCCCTAAACCCCGCATGAATACAGGCTTTTGGCGTCATCTCAAGTGTAAGGGTACGATTTTCCTGCGTACCAACGCAGGAGTATTTTATGCTCATGCCGAATTTTTTAGATGCGGGGAGATCGAGCACTCCTTTAAGTCTTGGTGTACCCTTACACTTATTCAAGCCTCTGATCCAACGACCAGCAACGGTTTCCGGGTTTTCCTGCCAGCTAATGGCGCAACTCAGGCATGAAAGTTGTTTGTGTGCGCAGCCTTAGAATCCCGAGATTCCTGCTCTGCGTAGGCGACACCATACCTATTCCGTAAATCCTCAAAGGTGCGGAGCCCTTCATTGTCAATCCATCCAATGAAAAGTTTCGTCAGGTCATTGACCAGGTGCGCAAGTAGCCAGGAGGCGTAACGCTCATCCTGTTGGTGCCGGAACAGTCCTCGATGTGCCACGTCCCTATTGCGCAGGGTTTTGAGGGCATGCACCAGTTTCTGTAGTCTATCACGTTCTGCACTATATAGGCGGGCACAAGAGTCGGCGTCATCAATCACATACCACCCAGGATGCCAATAAAAGGCACCGAGCCCTGAAACCAGATCTTCGACATGATAACTCCCGTCACTGAGCCGCTCGAGGGCAATCCAGTTGCACAGATAGCCGTTTTCCGGATTGTCTTGATCCCGTGCGATGCCTTGCCATTGCATCGCGACGGCTAACGCTTTCGGCAACGCGTCGGACTCGGACTTCAGATTCTCCGCCCATCCGAAAAACTGAGCCAGTTTATCCGGATCAACCGGCCCCGCTAATTGGTGATTGTCCCGCCGCATCGCCATCAGACTATCGAAAGAGTCCATATTGAAATCCGTCGGACCGGCCAATGTCTCGTGATACACGAAGGCGCCGACCTCCCACCGCGATGACGGATCTGCCACGAGCAGTAATGCACGGATTTCCTCGAGAGTCGATCGTGCCTGGCCCATCGCCGCCTCTAGATATGGCCCGTCGGTATCCACTTGAATTACCAGGTCGTCGGGGTGATGTTCCGGACGCGGTCCAAACCCGCTAGCCCCGTTTAATCGCCGGGCATCCTCCTCGCTTAAACCTATCATCCGTGCGTTCGAGGATACGGTGACCGCTTGGGGCGGGAGCATTTGACGGTCGATCACCGGAAACCAAAATCGAAAATCCCTCCGTTCTCGGCCCTGCATGTCCTCAACGGCATC
The DNA here is from genome assembly GCA_021820965.1 of Bacillota bacterium. Lineage (GTDB taxonomy): Bacteria > Bacillota > Sulfobacillia > Sulfobacillales > Sulfobacillaceae > Sulfobacillus_B. The sequence goes on from JAKACZ010000021.1 coordinate 59,686, forward strand.
TATCCAAATTTTGGCGAGGGTATTCCACTCTTGCAAAATCCACTTGCGCACGTTCTCCGTTGTAAACGAACGGCCCAAAACCTCTCCCACGGCATGCATCGACCAGTCCCATCCGATGGGTTCTTCGGCTTCCTGTTGGGGTGACGACCATCCCCCATCCATCGCCCAGTCGGGTACGATCGGTGTCGAAAGTCCGACTCTTTGCCCGAACTCCGATAGGACTCGCCAGATTTGTGTCAATGTCTCCCAAGTTTTGGGGAGTGTGGTCGCCAAAGCCGCTATCTGCCCGGCGAAGTCCTGAATGTCAAGAGGCGGCGACTGCGCAGCAAAATAGGCGGCACCGAGCCGGTTCCACAGTTGCGCCCATTGGGCGTCATTAAGCTCTGCCACTTCCCATTCACCTTGGATGAACGCTAAATACGCTACCTTAAGCCAGTGGGTCATCAGCGTGTCCCATTGTATCCAATCGCAACGGAAATCGGCACGAGGCAGACGGGTGAGGCCGTGCGTCAACCAGAGATCGGCCCATTCAGACAACACATCCGCGCTGAGAGCCACATGCCAACTCCAATATCGCAGCACGTGACAGACGGCTTCTGTGGATGCAGGCACATCTCGAGCCGGGTAGCATGGGAAACGCGACGTTGGCCGTAACCCCGAGGGATTCGCTCGTTTGGAGACATTTAACAACATGGTATTAATGAGCGTCCCCAATAGTTCATTAGCAAATTGTCGAAACGGTGTTTCCGCATAAGACTGAAACAATAGCGCCACGCGTCTTTCTCCTCGTCGTTGCCGATCTTACTCCATTAAGTGGTGGTCCGCCCAAAGGGCCAACGGAATATCGCGCATAATGCTCACCGCATGCAGGAGTAGTTGACGATTGCGGTGGAATAAGTCGAATTCCAACTGATTGGCAGACAAGGGTACAATCTGCTTTTTCTGGGCGAGATGACAATAGGCCTGGTAGATATCGCGCTCGGTTAATTGTCCGTGTGCGATGCGGCTCCGCAGGTCGTACAACACCTGTTCTTGCCGAAACAAGTTCCAACGGTCGTCAGCGCCTTGTTGGCTCGCGAGTATCCAGGCCAGCCGTTGCGCCACGGTTCGCGCTAATTCCCGATCAGAGCCGGCCAGCGCCTCACCAAGCATGACCGTGAACAGCACTATGAGCCGGGCAGATCGCGCGAGCCTAAGTTGGCGGTGCAATTCTAGCGCGACGGTGATCCGCTGCTGGTCTTCTTGTGGAAGGCGGGTGAGCTGGTTCTGGCCCCAATCGATAAAACTCCAAAGGTGCTGAAAGGTGCTATCCCAGGCCACGATGGCGGTGTCGGCCCGAATGTCGGGAGTGTGCCCGGGGAAGGCTGTGGCCGAGCTTGTATGCATCTGGGTGTGGGTTCCCGCGGACATCGAGAGCGAATAGCGAAAGGCGACGGACCATTCTGGGGGCATCGCTGACCACAACGTTGCCCAGTTGAGCCAGTGATCGAAGGGCCCCCAGACGTCATCCGCCGGCCCCCAAAAGAGATATTCTAAGCACCAATCGCCCGCCTGTTGAGTGATGTCAGGAGCCCCGACGGTGTTATCCACCGGACCGTCTAAGATACTGGCAACTTGCAACACCGCCGCATCTACTTGTGAGAGTCGCATCGGCCCGAGGACGCGGGGATCTCCAAGACTTCCGGAGCCTGCGATCTGTTGAGCTGTCGTCTGATCGACCGGGTACGGCAGAACGACCCAGATGAGCCAGCAGTGATTGACGGGATCTCCTTGTTCACCCTGGCCCCGGCGCAAATCGACGATTGTGTCCCGCAAAACCTGCTTTGTTATGGCGGGTGTGAGTATTCCGTTGCTCTGCTGACCTCGCACCAAGCGGGCGACGACGGCTTTGATCGCTGCGGGGTTGGTCCATGCTTGAGGGTTGGCCACGCCGGTAGCGGTGAGCCAGCGGATCATGAGGTCGTCATAGGTGTGCCCGCCGACTCGGTAATGGAATGCATCGGGATCAGAGATTGCCGTATGAGCTACGCGCAGCCACTCGGTAACAAGAGCATCGGGTATCGGAATCGTGGGCATCTCGGTCGTCCCCTTCCTTAGCCGCCTAGCGGCGGCAACTGATGAATTAACTTCACACTTTCCACGCTAACGCGCACAATCCGTTTCAGAAGATCGACAATATAGCGCGGGTCATCCGACCACAGATTGGCATCGTTGACGATGCCGCTGGCCGGATCGGTTTTGACGCAATAGCGCTCCACAATCCATTCGATGGCCGACTTGCCGTTGACGATGTACTCGTACGCCTCGGCCGGAATATCGTGCAGCGTTAGGTTCTCGTTGTAGATCATAACCGACATGTTCGCTTTACTGGCAAAGCGCATTTGCTCCACGCGATAGCTGGCGGCATCGCGGATGGTACTGTGCCATTCTTCGCGTACCGGGTACGGCTCCACGGTTTCGTAATTCAGATGCCACTGTCCCAACTCCCGACCGATTCGGCTGAACGTCCAAAAATCCGTCGCAAAGGGAATGCGGGGCAACATCTTTTTGAGATTGGCCGCAAAGCGCGACCGATACTCGGGACTCTGCAAAACCCCGTAGACGTACCAAAAGATGTCCTCTTTGGTAATCGTGGCATCGTGATAATGATTGCGGAATTGGGCCAGTGCCCAATCCGTGATGGCATCATGGCGAATGTAGCCTTGCTCGTCGGGAACCTCTGCGTCATCATACAAGGAGGCTTTGCGCTCATTGGCTTTTTCGTACCAATAAAGGGGAAAGGCTTGGCCTGTATCGTGGAGGTGATAATTCGGCACAGCCTGTGTCGCAAGCGAGGAGAACGGTCGACTTGCACCGATGCCAGTCACCGCAATCACTATATTCTCATGTCGCGGCGTTGGAAATAACTTAGGGATTTGGTAGACGCGTTCGTTCAGGCGATGATCAAAGTACAGCCATTCCTTGCAATAGGGTCGGTAAATACTCGCCGCAACTTCGTCCGGGGAGGCCTGTAGCATCCGACCTCGTTTTGCGACTTCCTTAAGGTTATGAGTCCAACTTATTTTTCTGGAATCGCTCGTAACAACGGCTTCGAGATCGGGTGATTGGAGACCCAACGATGTCGCACGTACTTCTTGATAACGGGCCATTTCGTGGTTATAGGTATTGATCATGCTAGACATGTTAGCTATGAGACTATCATGGGAAAAGTTATAGGCCCATGCATCACGGGCCGTCAGAATCCCTTGTGAATACATCGCAAAAACTGCATCCGGCCCTCCCTTATCACCTAGCGTGAGGAACGATTCAAAAACCGGATCACGCTGATCCACCCAGTCACCTTCGGTGTTCGGCGTCACCGGTTGCCATGGAACTTTTTCCATACTTTGGAACTCGCGAATAATTGACAACTTCTCGTTGCGATCCAGATAATCCCCAATGTCATGGTAGAACAGCTCAGCCGGCCCTTCATGTGCCGGGCTCTTGACGAGAATCGTAATGGCAATGGGCGCACGGGATCCTGAGCCGAAAATTTTCCCACCTTCGCGCTTGGAGATTTCTCCTGCAGTGCGTTGGTTGCCCCGTAGATTGAAGACGTAGACCGGACTAAACTCGTCAACGAGGGACTTTCTCAGCCCATCCATGTTATTCGCCGTGATAAACGAGCCGTTGGTGACGAAGCCGATAACGCCTTGGTCTTTGATTCGGTCGGATGCCCATCGAATGGCGCGGACATAGGAGTCAAACAGGTTCTTTAGTAATTTCGCGTCCGATTGGGCTCCATAGGTTGCTCGGATGTGACCATCCAACGTCTCATATTTTAGATTTTGGTTGTTGTCGTTCTCACTGGTCTGCTGCGCCGAGTAGGGCGGATTACTGACGATGACCCGGATGGTCTGAGCATTTTGCCGGGTGACGCGGGCGTTGTTCTCAGGCAGGATCATATCATCCACAAGGTTGCGAGGCTCCCGCATTTGCAAGGTATCCGTCAGCACAATCCCCGGAAACGGCTCATAGCCCCCACCCTGCCGATTGTGAAACGCGCTCTCGATGTTGATGGCCGCAATGTAGTAGGCCAAGAGGACAATTTCGTTAGCGTGCAATTCCTGCCGGTATTTGCGCGCTAAATCGTCCGGATGAATAAGCCCTAATTGGAGCAGACGGACGAGAAATGTCCCCGTGCCGGTAAACGGGTCTAAGATTTGCACGCCTGGTTCGGTCAGGTGCGTATCAAAATGCTCGGCCAGTGCCCACTCCACGCTCTCCAAGATGAAGTCCACAATTTCAATGGGCGTGTAGACAATCCCCAACTTCTCTTGGAGACGCGGGAACGCATTTTGGAAAAAAGTATCGTAGAGATTGCGGATGACATCCTGCCGTGCCTTATCGCTTTTGGCCAGCCGCACGCGTTCGCGGATGTTGGCATATAGGGTTTTCAGGTCATCCATTTCGCTCGCAATCGCATGGTCATCCAGCACGGTTAGAATGCGCTGCATCGCCTGAGAGACCGGGTTTTGCTGCGTAAAGGCCGCATCCTCGAATAAGGCCTCAAACACGGGTCGGGTGATGAGATGCTGCGTTAACATGTCAATCGCATCTTGTTCCGGAACGGCGGGATTCACGTTGGCCCGAAGGCTCGCCAGAAACTGATCCAAAGCCGCGCGGGCTTCCGGACGCTGGATCAAGACCTGAATGCGGGCAGCTGTGCGTTCGGCCATCTGGGCGACACTCTTTGCCCAGTCGCTCCAATATTCCCGATCCCCCAACTTCTTCGGAATCGCCGCATATACCGCCTCACTAATCGATTCAATCGGAAGCTCGGCATAGTCTAAGGGCAGATGCGGCTGGTCAGGACCATCGGTCCCCGTCTTTCTAGGCGGCTCGGTAATCACCTGGATTTTCTTGCGGAACTCGGCTTCATCCACCAGCGACTCATCGTGCGCCCGAAGGGCTTTAATAACCTTCCAAATGCCCTGGAATTGCGGGTCGCTCTCCACATAGGCGTTGTAATCTTGAATGCCGGCAAACGGAATCCCCACCGGCAAAATAATATAGCCGTATTGTTTGGACGGTGTTTTCCGCATGACCCGCCCCACCGATTGGACGATATCCACAATGGATTCCCGCGTGTCGAAAAAAATGACCGCGTCCAACGCCGGCACATCAATGCCTTCGGACAAACACCGTGCGTTGGAGAGAATCCGGCAGGCCCCCGTCGGGAGGTCCGCTTTCAGCCATTCCAAGGCGGCTTGGCGTTCTAACGCATTCATGGTGCCATCCACATGCTGGAGTTGGCACGCGACGAGCCCCTCCTCCCGCGCATCATGAACGCGGCGATAGAGGTTGGCCAGTGTATCGAACACGGCCGTCGTTTGCTTGGAGTCTTTGATAGACCGCGAAAATGCCACGGCGCGCTGCATCGGGGCGGGATCTTCCGTCAGCGGCTCTTGCTCGCCCTGATCGCCTACCATGACAATCCCCTGTTTCGAGAGGCCTTTCCAACTGCCGATAATTTTTGTCGCATAGCGGGTATCGATCGCTTTCTTCTCATCAATCTTATAGGCACTGTTGTATTCGTTGGCAAGATTAGCCATTTTCTCGTCATCCACGGCGACAATGAGCACTTTGTAATTCGATAGCAGGTCTTGCTCGACGGCTTGACCAAAGCCCAAGCGATAAAACTCCGGGCCATATACGGCCTCATCATCCATCGAATAGAGCGTGACGTGATCGGTGGCGGCGCGGGTCTTTGACTTTTCCGCGAAAATACGGGGCGTCGCCGTCATGTAGAGACGTTTCGTACCACGCACCAAATCATTGCGATGGACCATCACGAAGTCACTCGGATTTTCGTTCGGGAGCGTAAGGCCGGTCGTACGGTGGGCCTCATCGCAGATAATGAGATCGAAGGCGTCTAAGCCTTGCTGCTGTGCCTCAACAATGACTTGGATGGATTGATACGTCGCCAATACGACCGTCCGGTGGCCAGGCAGATTCACCCGCGCGTGGCGCGCCAGCTTGACCGGGTCTGTCGTTGCGGGGTAGGCCAAATCGTGTGTCCGGATGTCTTCCTCGTCTCGCCCGACTTTCGTATCGGAACATACCACAAAGGCCCGTAAGGGCTGGATGGCTTGATTTGTCCATTCCCGCAAGGTTTGTCCCACCAGTGAAATAGAGGGGGCTAAAAACAATACACGTCCGTTCTCGGGAACCAGTGTTTCCATGAGACGCAGCGCCGTGAAGGTCTTCCCCGTGCCACATGCCATAATCAGCTTCCCGCGATCGTCGGTGTGAAACCCGTCTATCACTGCCGCAACCGCTGCCTTTTGATGATCGCGCAAGGCATACTTTTCCTTTATTACTAAGGTATCGGGCTGGTCCGGTGAAAACTGACTCCAGTCAATCGGGCTATCGGCCAGATTCTGTAGGCGCAACCGGTAGGTTGGAATGCCTTGGTGATCCAGCGTTTGTTCGGCATCCCGCGACCAGCGGTCCACGGTCGAGACAATGATGCGGCCAGCAAATCCCTCCCATAGGGTCCTCACGTTGAAACTGCTTGCCGGATTCGGCAAAGAAGGAGTCAATCTCTTTCTTAGAGATGGTCGTTGTGCGGAAAAATTTGCATTGAATGGCCCAGTATTGACCTGTTTCGCGTTCACGTGCCACCAAGTCGATACCATCATGGTCTACGGCAACGATTCCTTGAATTTCGGGCCATAAGACAAATAAATCCAATTTATATAACTGGCCTATCTAGGATATATAGAATATTCGTCGACTTTGAGGCCATCTCCCCGGTAAAGGGAAAAACGGCTTGAGTCCCTCAGCGATGGTACCCGAGCTCACGATACTAACAATCCCGAACCCAGTAATGTGATGATGGCCGCAGATAATCTGCCAATCCACAAGAGCGCCGTTGTGGTCGAAATACAGCTCGCTGTTGGTCATGGTATAAACCCTCAGCCAATAATTGCGCTCGCGTAGACTCGATCCTTCGTCTGGAATTCGTCACAGCAAATTCCCATGTGACGCCTTTAGAACTGGTCGATTCAAATTCAAGGTTGACGGTAACAAGCGGATCTTGTGGAGTCTCTCGCATCACCCCGCATTGCGGACAGTCAATCAGATGCCGAACAGGATTGGTAGAGACATTCAGCAAGGGAAAAATTCATCCTCCAGCATGGAACATAAGGCGTGGTATATTGGCAAATGACGTTCTTGGACTTCAGACGTAGATTCGTAGGGTACACGTATAAGGGCATCACAGAAAGGTTCCATTTGTCCTCCTGATTTTCCTGTGAGACCGATTGTAACCATGCCCTTCACCTTGCCTACTTTTAATGCATTTAAAATGTTTCTCGAATTGCCAGAGGTACTGATACAAAGCAAAACGTCACCGCAGTTTCCATAACTGTTAACCTGTTGGGCAAATATCAAACCCTCGTTCATGTCGTTCGAGATGGCGCTGATCAATGCAGTTTGGCTGTTTAAAGATAGTACTGGCAGTCCTTCTTGAAGGCTATTTGCCAAATTCGTTCCATCCTCCGAAAAGCGTTTACCTAGCTCTGATTTTAGATATTGCGATATGGGACGCTTCCTTCGCATACCCTTGACTAATTCGCCAACAATATGCTCGCTATCGGCTGCGCTGCCTCCGTTCCCGCATACCAACATTTTATTTCCACGGGCGAAGCCGCGTTTCATTAGTGAGAAAGCAATTTCAATGTCTCGAAGGCATTCTTCTAATTCAACATACTTATGTATTAATTGAATTGAGGCCCTCCCTGCTTGTGACAGTTTGGCAGACGGGTGTGGGTTCATGTCAGCTCATCAACTCCTCCAACAATTTCGTGTAGCTACGGTATCGAACGTTATGAATATCGCCGCAGCCTACTGCCTGCTTTACCGCGCATTCAGGCTCATGAAGATGCATGCAATCTCGAAATTTACATGCAGAAGCGTATTCTTGAAATTCGGGGAAATAGTACTTGAGCGTTTCCTTATCAATATCCCACAACCCCAAAGCTCGAATGTCGAACGCCAAATAATTCACCCGCATAAGCGCGAAAAACGCCAAATAATTCACCCACCCCCGCGTCACATAATTCACCCGGGCAGGGAATCCCCCGTGCATCACGAAACAGGACGATGAAGTC
>JAKACZ010000022.1 GCA_021820965.1 Bacillota bacterium
GGAGATCAGCGTAAGACGTCTGGGGCCACCGGTCCGGGCGCACCGATCAATGAGCCAGGAATCTCCGGGAGCGATCTCGGAAACCCCCGCCTCGGTCTCGTAGAGACCAGGCGGCGGGAGAGTTCATGTATCTAACTTCGTTATAAAATTAGGCAGAAGAAGCATGCAATGCTAAGGAGTATTAAACATGGACTTGTCTTGGCAATTACGACCAACATGGATTAGGATCTGGCCGAACAACGTGCGCTATGCATTGTTCGTTGACGAAAGCGGGAGTTCCGAAATACCGCGCCGTCCAAAGGCACTCGCTGAGTGGCGTAGCGAGCCACAATATTTTTCTCTGGCTGGGGTGATGATTGATAGGGAGAATTATTTTGACGTTTTCAGGCCGTTGATGACATCCTTACAGGAGCGATTTTGGCCTCCTGACGGAATGTTTCCATATCCGGCAGGCGTTCGGAGGGTTGTCCTGTATTCTCGTGATATTCGCCGAAAGGAAGGTCCGTTTGCTTCTACGATAATCGATTCATCCGAGTTGTGAGAAGTCACCAAAAAGGCACAGCCTTCGAGATAATAGAACCCAAATTATATGGGTATCCGTCATATATAGGGCGGGGTCTTAAGGTATTCTAAAAAAAATAAGCGGAGTTGCCGTAGCCGCTCCGCCGACCAGATTACCCGGTCCCCAGCGCTATTATAATGCCGATGGATTTGCTGTCAACGGAAAGACGATGATCCGTGTCTGCTATTTGACGTGCGCTGTTGGACACATAAAATGATGCAAAGAGTTTGACCCCGTAAGGCACGCGGCAAGTCTAGCGCGTAATGCGGGTGTCCCTCAAATATGGAACTTGCGTGCGGATGTTACCGAAATGCCACATTTTTTGTCCATGCCTTCTTACCCGTGCCCACAAGCTGCTCGATTTTGGACGCCACCGGACCGTCCTATACAAGGAGTGCACTTACCGTTCACATTACTCCAACAACATAGCTGGTTCGTCGCGGATGCCAAGGAAGGCATGGCCTTCCGGTGCCCAACTTGATTCTACCCAACCGTCATGAGAAAAGACGTTCCGTATCTTTATATCCCACATTTGCCGACAAATTTTCCCATCCCTTGAGCCACAAGGAGTTTCCGGGTGCGGTTCCGGCAGATTAGTGACTACAACCAGGATTGCATCGCCTGCACGACGGATTGCACCGCGGCATCGGCCAAGACGGCCTCACAGTCGAGCGCGGCGACGTAGCTCCGTTGCAGCGGCGATGGTCCGGTGAGCGTGAGGCGGGTTGGGCCTCAAAAACACCGGGTCTCTCCCCCGCCGGGCCGTAAACGGCCCGCTCATTTCGGGACCCCGAGCCGATGGCTCGGCACCCCAATGAGCCTAGCATAACGTTTCCCGCAAAAAAGTTCCGTCCCCATATCGCTTGACAGGCTTCGCCGTTTCGGTATACTGACCTCAACTTCTTGATTCGAGCGACTGCTCCCATCCCTATCAAGGTTCGTGCCTACAAAAAACCCGCCGAAGTCGCCGCGGGGCAATGCTTTGATGAGATATGATTAGTGACTACACTCTGATGATCAAGCCCCGAAACCCGCATCATGACTGCGTTTGGCAATAAATGGTACCAAATGTGGGTTATATCGCGGCGCCGTGTTAAGCCTCCGACTCATTCTTGGACGATCTTCTTACGGGATATCCGGCCCATTAATGCATTAAGGATTGCTCGTCACGGGTCTCTAATTCGTGAGAGTGACCCCAAATGGTCGCTGTCAATCAACCACAAAATCCAGATTTGCCTCCATGTGACGACAGCCACTACAACGGAGCGACCAATTGCGTCATCCGGACACTCAAGAAAACTAATCGCCCCCGGATGGATTGCCTCGGCTCTCTTCTCGCAATATTGGTTCTCTTTCGTGTGAGTACTTCTTACATTGCCAACTCGGGCCGAGCCATCTGGCAATCACGCCGAGGGTGGTGAACCCGGATGTCCTGGTTGGGCGGGGTGGGTGCTTTGTGCCTTATTGCGCCGGTTTTTCCCATAGGCCTTGTTATCGTGCCGAGTTCGGCTGCTCACCACGGATATGGCCGTGATGCAATCAGATATCGCCCAGCACGGAAGAAAGCCGCGGGTACTCGCGGCTTTCCCGATGACAAGTTATGGGCACGCTTATTCGGGTACATCGCCCAGGATAGTGAAATGCCATCCTTTGACCGTTTCATTGTTCAGATCGGCCATGACATGCTTGACGGTCGTGTACTCGTCCAAGGAGTAACGGCTCAAGTCATGGCCAAAGCCGCTTTGCTTAACCCCGCCATGCGGCATTTCCGAAGTGAGGGGCAGGTGATCATTCAACCAGACTTCTCCAAATGCCAATTCCCGGGAGAAATAAAGCCCCCGCCGCAAGTTTTCCGTCCAGACGGACGAGGCCAAGCCATAATCCACATCGTTGGCCAGGGCTAGCGCCTCGGCATCGGTGTTAAACGGCAGCACCACCAGGACCGGGCCAAAGACCTCTTCTTGAACTATGGGCCAATGCTGTTCGACCTGAGTGATGATGGTTGGCGCATAATAATGGCCGCGGCTCAGGTGGGGGGGCCGTTCACCGCCCAGCAACAGCTTTCCGCCCATCTTGACGGCGTTTTTCACATAGCCGTCAATCTTTTGCCATTGGGCTTGGGATACCACCGGTCCAAGGTCGGTGCTCAGGCTCAACGGGTCGCCCAGACGTGCTTCACGGTAGGCCTGAACCACGCCGTCCAGGAAATCCTGATAACGCGAACGATGTACGTATACTCGTGTCGCCGCCGTACAATCTTGGCCGGAATTGACCAAGGAGCCGACCGCGACGCCCCGGATGGCGGCCTCCAAATTGGCATCGTTCAATACGATCGCGGGGGCCTTGCCGCCAAGCTCCAGATGCAGGCGTTTGACCCGGCTTGCGCCTGCGCTCATGATCTGACGTCCGGTAGCGGTATCCCCTGTCAATGAGATCATCGCCACGTCCGGATGTTGGACCAGGGCTTGCCCAATCGTGCGCCCGGGTCCCGCAATGATATTGAGGACGCCGTCGGGGATTCCGGCTTCCTTGGCAATGGAGCCCAACATTAATGCCGTCACCGGGGTAATACTGGCCGGTTTTAAAATCATGGTGTTGCCGGCGGCTAATGCGGGCGCCAGCTTCCAAACGGCCATCATGACAGGGTAATTCCACGGCGCAATGCCTGCCACCACGCCCACTGGCTCCCGGCGAATCCATGAACTGTGGGCGCCGTTATATTCGGATTGAGCTTGCCCTTCAAGGTTACGGAGCTGCCCGGCAAAATACCGCAAATTGTCGATGGAGAACGGAAGGTCGGAGTAGCGGACTAATTTGACCGGTTTGCCGGACTGCCGCGCTTCGGCCTCCACGATTTTGTCTTGGTTAGCTTCTAAAAGGTCGGCAAACCGCAGGAGGTGCATTTGCCGCTCCGATAAGGGTAATTTTGACCAGCGTCCATCATGAAAGGCGGTCTTGGCAGCCTGCACGGCGGTCTCAACGTCGCTTAGGGAGGCCTCTGCCACTTCGTACACAGGCTCTTCGGTGGCCGGGTTGGTCACGACAAAGGTTTGGTGTTCCGACCCCGGGACAGCTTTTCCGTTGATCCACAATAATAGCGATTGCATCATATCACTCCTTTACGCGTCGCGCATCGCATTCATAGTACCGCTAGCGTCGCCGGTTGACCGCAACTTTCGCGGAATGCCGGCGGTAAAATACACAATAGCGCCGAGGACGAGAACAGCGAGCGTTGCCAAAATGACTTCGTAATTGAGGTACCAGGGCGCCGACGGGGTCAACGGGCGCGCCAAATTAACCATCATGCTGACGCCGTAGATGAGCGCCAGTGCCGCCACCACGGGGCCAATGGCCCCGAGCCGGAACCCGCCCTCCTGTGCGCGGAATCCTTTGACTCGCGCAATAATCCATCCCAGCACGATTAGTTGAAACGCCAGGTAAATACCGACCACGGCGAAGCTGGTCAGGATCGACTCGAAACGAGCGGAAAGGCTGAAAGCCAGTGCCACCACCGCAGATACGATGAGCGCATTGGTCGGTGTTTGAAAGCGGGGGCTGACTTGGCGGAGCCATTGGTGGCCGAAAATCATGCCGTCGCGCGCATACGAGTAGAAAACGCGCGTGGCGGCAGCTTGTACCGCGGCGCCGCAAGACAAAAAGGCCAGGACAACCACCCATAAGAAGATTTGGGACACGGCGGTGCCAAAATTGGCGGCTAGGATGTAGGTAATGGGGTTTGGCGACTTGGCGGCATTCATGGCCAACAGCATGTTGGGTGTGGCGTGAAGAAAGGCGAACACCGCGTACAGAGTGGTAAACCCGCCAATCAAAAGCGCGGTAATCATCGCACGTGGCACGTGGCGGCGTGGGTTAATAACTTCCTCTGAGACGTCCGCGGCGGATTCGAAGCCGTAGAAGATAAAGGCAGAAAACAAGAGCGCCACCAAAAACAACGGGGTGTAGGACCCGTGGCCTTGCACTCCCATGGTTTGGTTGACAATGGACACCGGTTGGTGGCCGAAGAACAACAGCACGGTTCCAATCCCCAGCGTTCCCAAGATTTCCATCGCGACGCCTACGTTAAGTAAAATGCGCAGCCGATTCACGCCTACAAAATTGATGGCGGTTTGAATTAAGACTAAGGCCAGTGTGAGCAAAATTAGCGAAGATTGCGATGGGCTGGTAATTCCGAGTGCTGACGCGACGTATGGAGCCCCGCCGAAGTCCACGGCAGTAATAGTGACTAAGAGAGCCCACCCGTAGATCCAGCCGACAAACCAGCCGTAACTCGGGGTGACGAGGCGCCTGGCCCATTGGTAGAGAGCGCCCGCCAGAGGAAAGGTGTTCGCCAGCTCTGAAAAGATTAGCACCACCATGAGTTGGCCGAACACCACGATGGGGATGCCCCAAAAGAACCGCGGCCCGCCGCTCTGAAGTCCAAATGCGTAGAGCGAGTAAAAGCCGACCACCGGTGAGAGGTACGTAAACGCGACGCCAAAGTTCGCAAAGAAATGGAGCGTCCGTTTAAGCTCTTGCTGGTAGCCCAATTGGGCGAGGTGCGCCTGGTCGCGCGCAATCTGGGTTTGGTCGTTCATGATTTTCACTTCCTCCCAAGAATTCTGAACCTTATAACAATCCCTATTGGAGGCTATGCGTCAAATGGCCGACGCTACGAGGAACGACGTAAAGCCGCAACACTATCCGCCAGGGCATCCACGATGGTGTCGATCTCTTCCATGGTAATCGACAGCGGTGGCGAGAACGTAATCACATCACCCGCCACGCGGATAATCACACCGCGCTCGCGCATGAGGTTGGCTGTCAGGTATCCCCAATGTGCAGGTGAAGCTTGGGATGATACCGGGCCGACTTCGACCCGCCCCAAAAGGCCGACCGCACCCTCATACCGGAGCCAGTCGGGGTACTCCTTGACCAATGTTTTTAGCCGGGTTAAAAGGTGCTCACCTAACGACGGCACGCGCTTCATGAACTGTTCTTGTTCGAGTACTTGAATGTTGGCGAGAGCGGCCGCCGCTGCCACCGGGTGCCCGCTATAAGTATTGCCGTGACGAAATTCCGGGGCGTCGCCCGGCTTGCGCACCGCATCCAGAATTTCGTACCGCGCCATGGTGGCACCCAGAGGCATGTAGCCTGACGTGATGCCTTTGGCAAATGTCATCAGATCGGGTTGAATTCCGTAGTGTCGGCTGCCGCTCCAACTGCCCAGGCGGCCAAAGCCAGTGACCACCTCGTCGGCAATAAAGAGGATGTCATACCGGCGACAAATTTCGCGCACACGCCTAAGGTAATCGGGCGGGGGAATGATGACGCCACCTGCCGCTTGAACGGGTTCAGCGATAAATGCCGCAATCGTCTCGGGATCCTCAAACAGGATTTGCCGCTCTAGCTCGGCAACGCACTGAAACTGGCACGGTTCCGCCGGGCTATGGTACGCGCAGTGGACCGCGTAGGGAGCCGGCGCGTGCCGCACATCGGCTAAAAGCGGCTCAAAAGCCGCCCGGTTGGCGGTAATGCCGGCGACGGACAGCGCACCCATTGTCACCCCATGGTAACTATGCTGGCGACCCAGAAACTTGATCCGCTGGGGTTGGCCCTTGGCCTTCCAGTACAAGCGGGACAATTTCAATGCAGTTTCGACCGCCTCCGACCCGTCGTTGGCGAAAAACACGGTGCCCATCCCGTCGGCTGCAAAGAGCTCGACTAGCCGGTCAGCCAGATCGAGTGAGGGGCGGTTAGCCATGCCGCCAAACGACGAAAACCATGCCAGCCGTTGGGCCTGTTGATACATGGCCTCGATGATTTCCCGGCGGTTGTAGCCTACGTTAGCCAGCCATAATCCAGCGTGGGCGTCGAGATATCGGTGTCCGCTTTCGTCGTAAACGTAGACACCGTCGGCATGATCAATCACAAATGGCTGACCTTCCATCAAGCCTTGCATGTTGGTGTAGGGACCCCATCGAGCAGACAATATTTTTTGCTCCTCTACCACAATATTATGGCGCTATGAATTCGATAAAAACTGCGGTTTTCGTGCACACCAGCTACGAGTCGACCGAGGATACTCTTTTGCCGGTCAGTTCTATTTTTTCATTCTATTGAATCGCTGTCATTGATCTTTATGCCCAATAACATCATAATAAATAAGGCATGATGCATAACGGAGGGCCGAGGAATATGATTACAGTCAGCCACTGCTTGGCATTGCCGGAGTTGGCACCTGCGGCGGTTGTCGCCGGGTTTGGCGGTTTAAATCGTTCGGTGCGACTGGCCCATGTTATCGACGAACCGGATATAGCGGCGTGGGCCGCCCATGATGTGCTGGTCCTTACCACCTTCCATAATCACCCGAACAGCGAAGATTTCTGGACGGCGTTAATTCCGGCACTTGATCAACAACGAGTGGCTGCGCTGTTTGTCGCAATCGGTCGATATATCGAAAGCATTCCGCTATTAGCCTGCGAGCTGGCAGACCGTTATGCGTTCCCGATTATCACGTTGCCGTTTTCTTTGCCGTTTGTCACCGTGGCGGAGGCGATTCACCGCCTCATCATTGAGGATAACCGGGTTACGTGGTCCAAGGTGTCGGACATCCAAATCCGGGTGACAGAGTCGGCCGTGCGTGCCAAATCGGTTGAAGATTTGCTGCACACGTTTTCGGAGATTTTGTCTCGACCTATTGACTTGGTGGAAGACGATAACCAGGCACGGTATTCAGGCCACACCTTTCCCTTGGGGTCACCTGACTTGTCACACTGGTACCTCTCGGTTCATGGGGCAGCCTTGACTGCTCCGCAACAGGTGATTGCGCGTCAAATGGCGGGGCTCTTAGCCGTATATCTCTTGCAGCAAAAAATTGCCCGCCAAACCGAATTCGAAATTCAATCCACTTTGCTAGAGCGGCTGGTGTTGGGGAAATGGCATGATGATGTGGCACATCGCCAGCGCATCCGCGTTTTGGGCTTTCGGGCCGAGCGGGCCCATCATCTGTTGTTGCTTACCGTGCCCGACTTATTGCGAGTCGGGCCCCGTCACCAGACGCGCTACGAGGATGCCAGAGACTTAGTCAAGCGCTTGGTGGACTGGGAAGATTGCCTAATCAGCGTGACATCCCAAGGGCTCGTGCTCTTGATCGGTGCCATTCCGGGACGCGTAACCGTGTTGCGAGAACGCCTAACACCGTATTTCGAACAATTTCCCGACAGTACGGGCCTTATCAGCAGACCGTTGGCTTTGAAGGATATCCCACCGACGTACCAAATCATGACTAAGATGCTGCCGCTGCTGGAGCCCGCCTCGCTGCATAGCCTCCGTGACGCGCTGTTTCCCACCGTGGTGGCGGAGTTGCCGGTTGATCTGATGCAAACGTTTGTCGCAGCGACATGGGGGCGCGTTCAAGATGCCGTCCTGGCAACCACACTAAAGACGTACGTCGAGTGCGGCGGGCGTCGTTTGGAAGTCGCCCAAAGGCTTGGCGTGCACCGCAACACGGTCGCGAATCGAATTGAACAAATTGAGGCGCTGCTGGAACATGCGTTGGACGCCCAATTCCTCACCCAACTAGAGCTTGCGCATCTGTGGATGCTGACCCAGACGCCTGCCGACTTGTAGCGTGGTCCGGCGTCAGGATCGTTTTCAGAGGACGATATGTCACATGAATCCAGAGTGCGCCACTCCTCCGCGGACCTAAAGGCCGAGATTGCTGATGCGAGCTGGCTCAACCTATATATGTGGATAATGGCCAAGGGGTTACCTCCTTGGCCGAGCACACCAACCTTTAGGAAATTTCTTGGAGTGCTGAATCCACTGCATTGAGCACGGCATTAATTTGCTCTTCGGTAATGCAGTAAGGCGGTTCAATCCGGATGACGCGCGAGTTGTTTAATGTGCCGCCGACCAGGATGTGGCGGCGGAAAAGCGACTTTGCCACCTCATAGCCTAGTGCGTCATCTCGAAATTCCATGCCGATCAGAAAGCCACGGCCGCGGACATCCACCAATTTTTGTGAATGTTGCTGCTCAAGAGTTTTTAAACTGCTAAGAAAGTACTCCCCTTTCTTTGCCACGATCCCTGGCACGTCTTCGGAGACTACGGTGTCGATGGCCGCGATGGCGGCTGCCGCCGACATGGGGTTGCCGCCAAAGGTGGACGAGCCTAAAATGAAGGGGTTTTCCTCCATTTTGTTCCAGAACCGGTGCTGCGTCACCATCGCCGCGATGGGCGCGACTCCGCCGCCAAAGGCCTTGCCCAATGTCATGATGTCGGGTACGACGCCGCTATGATCCACCCCAAACAGCTTGCCGGTGCGTCCCATTCCGGTTTGAACCTCGTCCACAATGAGCATGCACTCGTAGCGGTCGCAAATTTCCCGAAGGCGAGGCAGGTAGTTGTCCGGAGGGATGTTGACGCCGCCCTCCCCCTGAATGGGTTCCACTATCACACCGGCTACGGTCTCGCCCGCCTGGATAAGCTGGTAAATGGCTTGTTCTACCGCGTCAGCCTGACCGTACGGTACGTGCTGAAAGCCGGGAACCAAAGGGAGGTAAGGCTTTCGGTAAAGTCCTTTGCCGGTGGCGGACAGTGAGCCCATGGTTTTTCCGTGAAAACCTTTTTCAGTCGAAATGAACCATGTCTTACCGGTCGCCAGACGTGCCAGCTTCAGCGCCATCTCGTTTGCTTCCGTGCCCGCGTTGACGAGGTAGCTGTGTTGTAAGTCGCCGGGAGTAATCATAGCAACCAGCTTGGACAAGTACCCGCGTAGGGGGTCAATCAACTCTTGGCTGTGGAGTGCTTGATGATTAAGCTGGCTGCGCACGGCGGCCACCACCCGGGGGTGGCGGTGTCCTAGCAGGTATACTCCGTAGCCTCCTAAGCAATCGATATACTCGTTGCCCTTGGTGTCGTGGAACACGGCACCCTCATCTTCCCATTCGGCCACCCCAATGTCATCAGCATAGGATTTGCGGCTCTTCAGGATGGCTTCCGTCACATAGAGAGGAAAGTTTTGCAAGGAGTCTTTCACAATGCGCTCTTGTGTCTCAGGATCCAGATGGTCCGATTCGATATAGCCTAAAACTCGTTCGGCCTCTTGTTTTACTGCTTCATAGCTTTCTCGCATGCTATACCCCCTTCAGTTAGTCAGGTTCAGTGAGCAAAAAGAGCAGTGCTTGGGCCACTGTGGCGGCAAAAAGGCTGGACGCGCCGGACGGGTCGAGGTCGGGCGCCAATTCCACGACGTCGGCCCCGACAACGGAACGGTCGATGTCCTCTAAGAGTTTTAACACCATGTGACTGGTGGGCCCGCCCGATTCCGGGGTGCCGGTACCAATCGCAAACGCCGGATCAACCACGTCAATGTCCACGGAGACGTAGATGCGCGAGGCATCGCGAATTCGCGTATTGATCCTTTCGACCACCCAGCTGTGCCCGTATTCAAACCATTCATCCGTCGTGACTTGGCTGATGCCAAACGCGCTGCCGTATTGATCTTCCTCGGCGTTATCCAGACTTCCCCGAATCCCGATTTGGATGGAGCGATGAGGATCGATGAGTCCCTCCTCAAGGGCGCGGCGAAACACCGTGGCATGGTTGAAGCGGTCGCCCCAGTAATCATCCCAGAGGTCGTGGTGCGCGTCCAAGTGCACCAATGCTACGGGACCACCCTTGGCTGCCAACACACGCAGATGCGGGAGCACGACCGAATGGTCGCCGCCCAATAGCAGTACCCGGGATTCAGCGGGCAACTCGTTTAAGCGTGTTTGAACCGCGACGTATGTCCGTTCGACCGACATTGGAACCACGGCCACATCGCCCGCATCAGCCACGTTGCGGTGCTGATGCGCGAGCCGGCGGTACCCTCGGTGGTATGGATAAAGGCCGGCTGAGTGTCGCCGGATGGATTCGGGCCCCATCCGCGCCCCCGGACGAAAAGTTGTTCCGCCGTCAAATGGCACGCCCAGTACTACCACAGGCGCCGGATCGGAACGGTCAAAAACGGGATATCTCATAAATGTCGCCGGCCCGGCAAACCGCGGCATCTCGCGCTCCGGCAGCGGCTCTCGTACGCGGCGCACAGTAGTATGACCTCCTCAGAACTGCGTTAAGATTCTGCGAAACTATTCGTCTTCAATGCAGCAAATACCTTTGTCATGATGCACTGACTGCAAGTGACGAATTGTGCATTCCGACGAATCGGCGTTTGTGCGAATCCGCTGGGCCGCCCACTTCTATGAAACCCGCCCTCAGCGTCCATTGATAACTTGACGGTGTCTCCGTAAATTCGTCACGTGGCGCCGATTTGTGTGGTGGTGTCGGCATTAACTGGGCGGACTTCGGTGCGGAAGTGTGCAAAACGGCTCTACCGCATTGGCGCCACAGGTGTTGGAATTGACTGTCGTGTATGGGCGCCGCTTGTCGCTGGCGTTGAATGACCGAGCAAAGCTTGGCACATCAGATTTTCACATGGCTCACCGTCGCGAACTTTTGTCTCGTGTTCTACATTTATAGGGGTGGCGATGGAAGCACTGTTAAAACCGAACCGGGGCGGGCTCTGCGCCACGTATACATTGAGAGCTACTTGGTTTCATACATCCACTTCCATAACGAACCGAAACGCCCAGGAGCCGCCCATCCCCCACCTCCGTAGTCGACGCTACGGCCACACCCGCGACGAGCGGAGCGAGGGATTACCATGTTGGCCCGAGCATGGCGGCGCGTCCCAGGGGAGCAAGTAACACACGA
Source organism: Bacillota bacterium (assembly GCA_021820965.1). Classification (GTDB taxonomy): domain Bacteria; phylum Bacillota; class Sulfobacillia; order Sulfobacillales; family Sulfobacillaceae; genus Sulfobacillus_B. Next base: position 11,321 of record JAKACZ010000022.1, read on the forward strand.
TAAACCGGATAGGGTCTACGGTCACAGGCGTGGCGTGGAGACTCCGCCTCCGTATAATTTGACGTCACACTTTACGTATTATCGTATCCGTGACCAGCTCATTACCTCGTCGTTTGCCTCTGAGCATTTCGGGTAAATCCGCGAGTACGCACGAAAAGAGCCGCTTGCGATCATGGACAACGGCCAGCTCGACACAGTCATCCTGGGGTATGCCCAATACGAGCAGTTAGTTGGTCGACTGTTAGAACTTGAGAAAATGCACGAAGCGGTCGTATTAGAGGAACGGATTGAGCGCTTGCAGGAGAATCCCGATGTTGCCGTGCCGTGGCGTCAGGTGAGACGCTCTAGTCCAAATGAGTGATCGGCGGTTCGAAGTTCGGTTCGATCCGGACGCGTTCCAGAAATATCAAGGCCTCGACCAGTCGGTCGTCATCGACGTGGACAAGGCTTTAGAAAAGCTTGACACACGAGCTGACCAAATCGGCAAGTCTCTTGGGAACAAGGATTCCACCAAGCTACACGGGTGTAAGGAAATCAAGCTGCGAAGGGCTGGTCTCAATTATTTTTCGCGTGACCACCGAAACGGTGGATGTTCTGTGTTTGTCTACGTTCTCAGTATTGTTTAGTGTCCTGCATCTCGATCGCCGGCCATCACTCCAAGTGGTGCCATTTTTCATCAATGAGGGTGCCCAACTGTCGGGGCACGGGCGTCTCCTATGATAATTCCGGGCTCATGTTTCCCGCCTCGGCCTCCGGGCAGGTACAATAGGGGAAATTTCAGGGAAAGGGTTGACGCGGATGGCCACGACAGATCCCGAGCATGTGACGTCGGCCAAAAAATCGTGGGTTTGGATTCCGCGTTTTCGCTTTTATACGGTACTGGTATTGACCGGATTAGCCATGGTTGCGCCCATCGCAAACTTTCTTAAGGAAGGGCTTAAGGGCGACTTTTGGTGGGTGTATATGAGTGGTCGCTGGATGGCGGTGCATCACAGGATTTTGGAGGCAAACCCGGCGGCCTGGAACGGACCAACCCTAGCTGGAAAGACCTGGGTCAATCTGGAATGGGCTTGGCAGCTATTCATTTACGCTGTCAATCCCCCCCTTCACCCGCTTGGGTACATTGTGTTGCTGTTCATCTTCGAATTGCTTATGCTTGCGGCCTTTTTGTGGACATTAAAGGTGATGGCCCCGCGGCTTACAGCCGAGGCCCGGATAGGCCTTTATGCGCTTTATGCGATCATGGCGTTTCCCTATACCGTCAAGCTTAGGGCCGAACTATTTTCTTATGTTGCCTTCCCGGTGCTACTTGGGATTTTGTGGCGCGCCCGGGATGATCGCCGTTGGCTTTGGATGTTGGCGCCGTTAACTGTGATCTGGGCCAACGTGCACGGAAGCTGGCTGATGATTCCCGCATTGGCGGCACTCGAGGCCCTTGGCGTGGCCCTGAAACGGGAATGGAGGCATGCGGGAGTTGTGGCTGCGATGGGGATTCTGGTTCCGCTGGCGCTGGCCGCCTGCCTGACTCCGTTCCACCTGCGCACGCTGACTTACGCCTGGTGGCTTGACCATAATCATTATATTAATACGTATATTCAAGAGTGGCAGTCGGTGAATTTTCACAGCGCCACCTTCATGGCGTTTGGCGCCGCCGTGTTCGCCGCCTGGCTCTGGCGCGGACACATTCAGGTTCGCTACCCGGCGCTTCTCGACATCTGGTTTATCGGTATCACCCTGGCGTTTTTCGACCAGGTCCGCATGATAACCTATTTCGGCCTGGTATTCGCTCTGTGGCTGGGGTATGGGCTTTCGCGGCGCCCACGGTTTGAAGAGTGGCTTCCCGATGATAGCGGGCGGAGGTCCTTGAGGTGGGCGCAGGCGGCAGGGCTGGCCGGCGGTTTAGCGGTGGCGGTTGTGATCGCAGTCCGTACCGAAGCGCGGTGGACAGCCCCGCTGGTGCCGCCACGGCTAGTCTCTTGGTTGAATCATACGCCGCATCAGGTGGTCTTGGCTCCGATTGACGATGGCGGCTATCTGGAAGCACACGGAGTGCGGAATGTGTTTGCGGATGGCCGCTCCGACTTCTTTTTGGCGCACGGGAGCCGGTTTCAGGATTATGTCGGGTTGATTGTACAGCAGTCGGACCGCCCGTCCCGCGTCGCCTCGATTTTCGCGCGGAACCAGGTCGATGCGATCTTATGGCCGCGAGATCAGATGAATAATACCTTGGCCTGGTTTATCGCCGCGCACCATTGGCGGAGAGCCGTGGTCAGCGGGGCCTGGGCGGTCTATATGGCGCCGCGCTAATGCCGGCGGCTGCGCGGGACAAGGCGTCTGAGACGGAGTGTGGCCTGAGCGGCTGAATCGTCGGCTAATGCGTCGGCCATGGTAGTTAGCGCCCGCGACAGGGGCGCATTGGGCTCTTGGGTAATGAATGGCAAGCCCTGATTGGCGTGACGAACCGGCATCGACCCGGCGCTGGGCAGTTCAAATATCTGCGGAGTTTTTAGGATGGCGGCGATATCACTTCGTTCGATACCGGTGCGCGAACCGGTTCGGTTGATGACCAGTCGCACCTTTTCGGCAGGATAGCGGAAGTCTTCGCGGAACAAGGTGAGCGCTTGTCCTACCGTTCGCAGGGTGACCACATCCGGTGTGCAGACGGTCAGAATAACGTCGCTTAGATCAAGCCCCATAATGTTCGTTTCCTGATAGCCGGGTGCCAAGTCCAGCACCACGAATGCGTACTCTTCCCGTAAAAGCTCCAAAATCTTAACCAACTGCGGCGGCGCAATGTCCTCGGCCTCTTCCGGTGTATGGGGGGCGGCGAGCACGGATATATTCGATGCGTAGTTCATCATGGCGGCTTTGAGCACGCCAGGGTCGATACCGGAGAGAATCACGTCGTGAATGTCAAATCGCGGCTGAAGCGCCAACATAGGAGCGACATCACCAAATGACAGGTCGAGGTCGACAACCGCGACCGGTTCATGCCGTCGTTCCGCCAAAGCCACCGCTAGGTTGACGGCGATGGTGGTTTTGCCGACACCGCCTTTTGAGGAGAACACTGAGATGACCTGACCCAGCTTCTTGTCCCGAGGATATAGCGGCACCGCCGTCCGATCCAAGGCCGCCATGAGCTCGGCTTGCCACGTCTCCCGGGTTAAGAAGTCTTTGGCTCTGACCTGAAGTGCCAGCCGAGTGGCTTGGGGTATGCTGCCGGAGGCGATAATCACAATCGGGTAAGGAGCGGCGGCTAACCCCGCGGCCGTGCCCGGCTCCGCCTCGACCAGACGGTCGTCTACCACCAAGACACCCGGGTTGTCCCGCGCGCAATCCCTAAGGGCGCTTGTCAGCGATGCGGACGAGCCCACCACCACCGCCTGGTCAGGGCGGTCCTTGAGAAATTGGGCCAACTCGCCCCGAAAATCGTCGGCGATGGCGAGATATGCGGAAAACACGCCGGGTTACCCTCCTTTCGCATGCAAATGGTACGCGGATGTGGATTAGCAGCCGCCCGGCTGTATCAGCCAGGTTACGTTGCTCGACGGTGGTGGGGGCGACGTCCATTGTGCGGTCTCATAATACGGGGGTCCGGTAGGTTCGCTGGTGGTTATCGCATTGGACGCCTGGCTGTTCTGCACCAGCATTTCATAGGTATCCGTAATTTCCACCGTCGATGGCAGAAGCTTGGGGATGGGTACAACAGGATGGTAGGGTACCCTCACGGTCAACAGCACCTCGTTGTCCTGAAAATCACTTTGGTTTCCGATGACGACGGCATAGGTGATGGGCGTGGACGGGACCGAACCGGCCAGCCAACGATTGGCTTTTAACTGGTCATCAACGATGCCGTAAACGGTGACGGATTTGCCCTGGGACAGCTGGGTCTGGGCGGAGTCTCCCGGGCAGCCGAGTGAACTGCCGATGGTCGCAGCCCGCACACCCAGCCGTGTGGCCTGCTGCACGGTATCCACCGCGTTGATATAAAGGCCGTAGGAAATGATGCCGAGCAGGAGAACCAACAAGATGGGCAGAATGATGGCCATCTCAACCAGTGCTTGTCCAGACTGCGACTTCCAGTCCACGGGCTTCATTGGATTAGACTCGCTTGCTGCACCGGCACCGCGGCGTTTTCGGACGGGGTGTAGGTGATATTCACATTGCCCTTCAGGTTCACTCGGTAGCCAATCACTGCGCCGCTAACATCCTCGTTGCCGTTGAGGTCAACGTAGCCGTCGGGCGCGTAGAGGATGCTGCTGACATTGACGTTTCCGTCCACCACAATCGAGCCAGCGTCGGGCGGGTTGTGGGCGGCAGGTGCGTTGGCACTTTCTGCGACCTGCCCGTTACTGGTGAAAGCCGCCACAGCCAGGGCACCCCCACCGGATTGCGAGACATTTCCCGCCATGAAAATCCCGCCGCCAAACGTAACCAAGGAACCAGTGATAATGGCGTTGCCGTTCACGATAATGTTGCCATCGCGCACTAAATAGTGGCCGGTTACGGCCGTATTGCCGGTCGCATTGCCGTTCTTATGGCCGTTAATGACCAAGTTGCCGTAAATCACATAGTTTCCGTTGACGGTCTGATCCTTGCCAATGGTCATGCCCACCGGATTCGAGGACGAGCCGACGACGATGGCGTTGGGCGGCGTGGCCTGGGCAACCGACCACTGCGGCATGGCAATTTGGTTCGCGGGGGCGACGATCGGGCCGGCACAGTCGGGGCTTTCTTTCTTACTCGCCGAATCCTCCGTGCTCGTCGAATCCCCCGTGTTCCGCGAATCTTCGGTACTCGTCGTACCCTCCTTAATTACCGAAGGGTCTCCTTCGCAAGCGCCATCTACCGAGATATTGCCTTGCAACTGGAGGTCATTGTTGGAATGGACGTTCGCGGTCGGACTCCCGTTTGAGCTGATCACAGCCGCGTTACCGATAAGGGTCAGCGGGGGATCTCCGGCATTGGGATCGCCTTGAAAGACCGCATAGGTGAAGGGTGCTCCGGGTCCGTAGGTTGCCGCCGCGTTAACATGAACGGCAAAGTGGGAATGCCCGAAGAGTGCGGCAAAGGTTCCGGGAGCATTAACCATGGCCGAGACCTCCACGGTGTTGGGCCGGCTTGACGACACTGTAAGCTTGACATGGGACGCGCCGGGGTCGTCTTGCGACACCAGCGCGGCTTGATCGCCAGGGGCATTGGGATCGCCCATCATAAGCGCTTTGGCTCCGGCCAATGCGCCCGCGTCCACGGCGTTTTGCAGCTTCTGCTGGGAGTAATAGACCGTTCCCACCGTCAAGCCGACGCCGGCCATTCCGATCAAGAGCGGCATGGCCAGGGCCACTATGACCAACGCCTGGCCCTGGCGCCGACGCCACCAGACTCTCTGCCGCATTCGGGTTATCTTCCTTTCCTTTGCCCAGTCGCCAAAAATCCCTCATTTATGCGTAACATGAAAAATTCGACGGGGATATCCAAATCCCTCTTCTTCGGGGCGGCTTTCTTCATGCGCGGGCGAATCGGCGATCAAATGTCGAAAGATGAAAAAAGACGCAATCGAAAAGAGGGAAACCCTGGGAGGTGGGCGAACGGATCTGAACATGACCGGTAATAGCCGGAAAAACGGAGGGGAGGGTGAACGATGAACACGATTATGGAATTCATCACCACGTTGCTCGGCCGTCTACACCGCGAACAAGAAGGCCAGGCGCTGGTTGAGTATGCACTCATCCTGGCATTGGTTGCGGTCGTCGTGATCGTCGTGTTGCATTTTCTGGGCCACAGCGTCAGCAACACATTGAACAACGTCGCGAACAGCGTTGGGGGTTAGGTTAATGGCTGCACGGTAAAGGCGCACGAACGCATCTAAAAGCGCGTGCGCCTTCGTCACCGATTAATGGGAAGGGCGGTGACTCATGATTGGGGGAGAACGGGTCGGGTCATTTTTTCGCATCAACCGGTGGCTCATTGTGAGCCTCGTCGCGCTGGGTGCGGCCGTGTATCTTTCTGCCCGTTACGTGCAACAGCTGTCCGTGGCCACGCCCAAGAGCACCTCCGCTCCCGCCGTTACCACCGTCTTGGTGGCCCGGACGCCGCTTACCGCCTACACCGTCATCACCGCGGCAGCGTTACGGCCTGAATCGGTGTTGTCCTCGGATGTGCCGCCGGGCGCACTGACCAGTATGAGTCAAGCTGTCGGGAAATGGACCAGCGTACCGATTGCTCCAGGGCTTCCCGTTGTGAGCTCCGATGTGTTCGCTCCTCAGTCGGCCGATGTATTAGCCTCTCGCATTCATCCGGGGGATATGGCAGTTGATTTGCCGCTGGGGGCCAATCAAGTCGTGGATGGGCTGATTGAGCCAGGAGATACCATTAGCTTGTTTACCACCATCACGGAGAAAGGCGGCCAACAGGCCACCGAAGACTTTCTCAACCAAGTCAAAGTGCTGGCTGTGAACGGCAGCATGGCTCCGCCGTCATCGTCAACAGCCGGGCAAAACTTGACCTTAATTTTGGCCTTGCCGCCAAAAGAGGTGTCGGAACTTCTGTTCATGCAGCAAAAAGGGCCGGTTGAAGCGGTACTGGATGCTCCCAATGCCACGACCACACCACCGCCGCCGTTTAACACATCTCAGTGGCAGAGTCCGGTTCGCTAAAGGAGATGATGGGATGCTATCGGTCCACGTGCTCGCGGGGCCAATGGTGATGGGGGCGGTCTCCTCCGTGTTGGCGCCCGACCCCGAGGTGCAACTCGATACGCGGACAAACAACGTGCGGGAAGCCGTCAACTTGCGCCTTGGGTCGGACGATGTGCTCCTTATCGACGACTTGCTTTTGGCACAAGCGCCGGGACTGGTCGCGTCAATCAAGGGGGTTCCGTGCCGTAAGATCCTGGTGGGCCGTGTGGCCGACCCGGATGCGGCACGCCGCGCCCTGGTGCTTGAGGCTGTCAATATGGTTGACCCGGATCGGTTGAGCGAGGACCTTTTGGAAGTTCTCAAAAGTCTGGTTCAGCCCGCCACCGTCACCGATCCATGGGTTGGGGTTGTCTATTCGGCTAAGGGCGGCGTGGGCAAATCCACCGTGGCACTAAACTTAGCGTGGGCCTTGGCCATTCAATCTGATCATGATGTGGCGCTGATGGATGCCGATCCGCTGGGCGACATCGGCGCGATGATCCAGGACAAGCCTGGAGCCACCCTCATTGATGTGGCGCGCGGTTTGGCGGCGGGGATGTCCGAGGAAAAGGCGCTTTCCAGCCTCTATCGGGTGAAGCCCCTGGGGCTAACGGTGGTACCCGCCGCACCGAGTCCCCAGGACGCCCAAAAGATTAGTATGGAGGAATTTGAGACGGTGCTCCGGCTATTGGCGGCAAGTCACCCTTACGTGGTGGTGGATGTGGCTACCGGTCTCACCGATCTCAATCTGATTGCGATGGACCAGGCCACCGAAATCATCGTGCTCACCGCACCCGAGCGGGTCACCTTAGGAACGGTGAAACGGGCCGTGGAGGTTCTCAAGCGTCTATACCCGAACAAGTTAGCCCTGCTATTGAATCGGGCGGATTCAGACACCGGTGTTGGTGTGCGCGAAGTCGAGCAGGAGTTGTCGGTGCCTGTCCAGTATGTGCTGCCCAGTGGAGGCAGCGCGCCGGTCCGTGCGACCAACCGGGGGCGGCCGCTGGTGTTGGCCGACGCCAAAAATACACTGGCGCGGGCGATCACGGCGATCGCTCAGGAAATTGTCGGAGGCCGTGAAGGCACGCGCAGGCGTCCACGCCGCTGGTTTGCCCATTAGGAGGTGAAGAGAGATGTCGCTTCGGGACCGGATGCAGGAAGTGACGGTACACAAAACGGAGCTCAAACCGGCACCCCCAACCCGCCCGCCCAAGCTTGCGGCCCCGGTAAATCCGGTCGTTGCGCGCGAAGCGCCGGCTTACCTAAGTGAGCGTTTTTTCATCTTGAAAGCGGATGTGCAAAAGGCGCTGTTGGCACGCATTCAAAATCCCGAGGAGTTGACCCGGAAGCAACTTCGCGAGGAAATTCTGGTGCTGGTGGATTCAAATCCCGGGGTCTCGCCCATTGAAAAAGATGCGCTGACCGAGGGTTTGGTCGACGAAATACTGGGATTTGGCCCGATACAACCCCTGCTTGACGATCCCGAAATCTCTGAGGTGATGATTAACGGCTACGACCTCGTCTACGTCGAGCGCAATGGGCAGCTGATTCGGACCGGGGCGAGCTTTCGTGATGAGGCCCACCTCCGAGCGACTTTGGAGAAGATGCTGGCATACTCGGGGCGGCGCATTGACGAATCCAGCCCCATGGTGGATGCGCGCCTTCCCGACGGTTCGCGTCTGAACGCGGTATTGCGGCCGCTTGCTGTGAGCGGAGATGCCGTCACCATTCGAAAGTTTTCAAAAGATCCGTTCATTGTCGCCCAATTGGTTCAGATGGGCACGCTCTCCAAGAACATGGCCGAGTTTCTTGAAGCGGCCGTGCAAGGCAAGCTCAACCTGGTAGTATCGGGCGGCACCGGATCCGGAAAAACCACGACGTTAAATGCTCTCTCCGCCTTTATCCCGCCAAATGAACGCATCATTACCATTGAGGACGCGGCCGAGATTCAACTACAGCAGGAGCACAAGGTCACGCTTGAGACGCGTCCGCCCAACATCGAAGGACGGGGCGGTATTCCTATGCGTGAATTGGTACGCAACGCGCTGCGCATGCGGCCGGATCGCATCATTGTGGGGGAGGTGCGCGGCGGCGAAGCGCTGGACATGCTGCAGGCGATGAACACCGGCCACGAGGGCAGCCTCACCACGGTACATGCGAATAGTCCGCGCGACTGCCTCAGCCGTATTGAGACCATGGTGATGATGGCCGGTGTGGAACTGCCCCTGACCGCGATTCGTTCGCAGATCGCTTCCGCGATTGACGTGGTCGTGCAGCAGGCGAGGCTCTTGGATGGGTCACGCCGGATTGTGCGAATCACCGAGGTTGTGGGCATGGAGAGCGGTGTTATTACCATGCAGGATTTGTTTGCTTTCGAACAGAGCGGCGTGGATGAATCCGGCCGGGTTGCGGGTCGCTTTGTCAGCTATGGCATTCGACCCCGTAACGCCGAGCGGTTAAAGGCCCAAGGCATCGACCTGCCGCCGCACCTGTTTGGCGTTGAGGGGGGTGCCTAATGGCGCTGCTGGGCCTAGCCGTGCTCTGGCCGCTGGTGCTGCTTGCGCTGGCCCTAGCGTGGCGGCAGGTGGCGCATGCGCGTTTGGTTAAACGGCGCGTGAGCTTAATTCGGCATGAAGTGATGCCGGTCGCTGATTTCGGCGAAACCCGCCGGCCGGGTCTGCGAGAACGTTGGAGCGCCGGTCCGGCTGCCGCCGCGCTGCGGCTTCGCATTAGCGAGTACATCCTCTTCCGAACGATTAGCTTTCTGGGTCCGTTCGTCGTCGGCTACGTGATACGCGGTGTGGTGGGCGGCCTGCTTTTAGGTGCGGTCGGTCTGGCCGTCCTAACCGGATACTTTCGCACCAAGCAAAACCGCTGGCTCAAGGATGCTGAAGCCGCTCTGCCGGAGTTTTTGCGGGGGGTGGCAAGCACGCTGCGTGCCGGATCCTCCCTGTCTCAAGCGATGGCCTTGGTAGCGGTGGATACCGCGGGAGCGTTGGGCGATGAGGTGAGGCGGGTATTGAAACGGGAAGCACTGGGATTCAGCATCAACGAGACGCTGAATGAGCTTACCCAGCGCATCCCGTCCCGGGACCTGGCGCTGGCGGTGATGGCTATCACCATCCAGCGCGAGGTGGGAGGATCGCTGGCTGACGTGCTTGACAACATTGTGCAAACCATTGTTGACCGCCAGCGGCTCAAATCCGAGGTCCGAGTACTGACCGCGCAGGGACGGTATAGCGGATGGCTTCTCACCGTGCTTCCGTTCGTGCTGGGGCTGCTTCTTTACTTCACCGACCCTTCCTATATGGGCGCGCTTATCTCGTCCCGTTTGGGCTGGGGCTTGTTGGGCGGCGCGGTGTTGTTGGTGCTGATCGGCGGCTTTGTCATCAACCGGATGGTGAAGGCGCCGGAAATGTAGCTTGGGAGGAGGTGAGCGTGCTTGACATCGGCCATTTATATTCCGGCATTGCTGTTCGCCGTCGGCTTCATTGCTCTGGACCGGTGGTGGTCGGAGCACCGCGCCGCCCGCTGGCAGAAGACTCTGGATTCGAGGATGTCCGGGAATTGGGCGGTTGAACCGGGTGACGGTGATGTTCTTGCCGCGCCGTATCTCAAGCGGGTGATCATCCCTCAGTTAGAAGGCTTTCGCCGCCGGTTGGCCCTTCGGATTACACCGACCAATTTTCACGACGAGCTGGCGGAAAAACTGCAGCTGGCCGGCATCAAACAATCCGCCGAAGTTTTCTTTTTTACGCGGATCGCGTCGTCCTTGGTTGTGCTGCTAATCAGCAGTTTGGCCGCTCTGTCGCTCTCGAACCTGTCGCAGGACGAACGAGTGTTGGGCCCCATTGTGCTGACTTTGGTTGTTTATTTGTATCCCAGCGTGCACCTCAACACCCGGGCGCAGGCGCGGTTGGCTGAGATTGATCGGGAACTGCCGGAAGTATTTGACCTCTTGAGCGTGAGCGTCGAGGCCGGGCTGGCCTTCGACGGCGCGCTGAGAAAAGTCGTGAGCAACCTTGACGGGCCCGCACGTGAAGAGTTTTCACGGGTGCTGGCGGACATGCAGCTCGGTATTCCGCGAGCGGGGGCGCTAACCTCGTTGGCGCGCAGGACCCGATCGGCTCCGCTGCGCCGTTTTGCCGGGTTGGTCACTCAATCAGACCGCACTGGCGGCGGCCTGGGTGCCGCCCTCAAAGTGCAGGCCAGAGATATCAAGGAATATCGGGCAGCACGGGCACGGGAAAAAGCGGCCACCATCCCCATTAAAATTATCATACCGATGGTCGTCTTTATTTTTCCTGCAATGTTTGTCATAATTCTTGGACCGGCATTAATTTCGGTGCTCAAAACATTCCATCCCTAGATAGAAGGGGTCCGGCCGATGACCTATTTAACCATGCGGGTTCCATCAACCGGACTGGTGGTGGGAGACCGTGTTCGGCTGGCCGATGGGCCGTGGCAGCGCTTCTTGGGGTTGATGGGGACGCGCGAACTGCCATCCGGGGGCGGCATGCTGTTTCCCAGGACCAATGCCGTTCATGGGTTTTTTATGCGATATCCGGTGCGCCTGGCATACCTCGATGCCCGTGGCACGATCGTGGCGATGGCCGTGCTGAAGCCTTGGCGCATCGGACCAATCATTCGCGGTGCCAAATATGTGCTGGAACTGCCGGATAACCCCTCGACCCACATCCTCCATCCTGGCGACCGGCTCAGCTGGGAGGTTAACCGCAAGAAAGCTTTCACTGCTGCACCTCCGACGGCGTAAAGCGGGAGGTTACTGAGTATTTACGGACGTGGCGGGGCGGAGATCGTGAGGGAAGACGGAAAGGTTAGGATGTAAGGTCGATGGCCCCCCGGCGCCAGAGCTGCCATAAGCGTGTGCCGTCATTAGGGATAAGGCCCCAAGGAGTGAGATTGCCAATCCATTGCAGCGCCAAGATGAGGAGCCACCAGTGAATGTTCTTCGGCGAGATCACTATGGCAGCCAGGACCACCAGGAACTCGGCAAATGGCCCAGCGGCTAGAGTCCAAGCCACTTGTCGTGTGGAGAGTGTCTTGACCGACAGGCGAACGCCCACTAAGAATCCTCTCACATGAATCCCGAGAAAACGCCCCCCCAATGCACGCGTCAGGAGCGCGTGACCCGCCTCGTGAGCAGCCACCATGGCGCAGGCCACGACGAGCAGCATCAAGACCGTGTTAAGCAATTTCCTCTCCTCCAACAGTGTATATATTTGTCTACCGAGTCCTGGTTTGCATAGCGCCTATGGCCAATACCAGCGTTCGGCACCAAGATTCAGGCCAACAAGTCCGAGAATCCGATGATTGGCCCACCGGAACCAATAACCCCCTGCTACCCCTCCAGACGCCACATGACTTTGCTGGTCAAGGGCAGCATGGGTGCTCTTGTTGCGCACGCGTCCCTCTTATCCGCTGTCGTTGCGGCGCTTTTCACGACCCCAGGCTCATCCCAATCCGAGCCAGGTCTATCGTCCCTTGCTCGGTAACGTGCACCGACCGGGGTACGCTCCCCCGCTCGAGCCATCCCAGCGCAATGAGACGTTGGGTGACCGCCTTCGCGAGTGGGCCGGCTAAATGCGGCACGCGCTCGGTCCAGTCCACCGCGTGCTGGGGAACAAATTGCCCCGGTTCGACCGTGATATCCAGACGCGCCAGCCACTCTGCCCCGGCCTCGGTTATGGTGTATCCGGTAGGTGCGGAGACCACCCAGCCCTGAACCAGCCAGGCGCGTGTCAGGGCGACCCCTAACTTTCCCGCCAGATGATCATAGCAGGTGCGGCCCTGCCGGAGAGCGTCTCGCTGCTGTGTTCCACGGAGTGATTGAGCCGGTGCGGGAGGGGACAGCGCGGCCAACTTCTCGAGGAGCTCAGCCACTGCAACCGTGGCCAAGCGATAGTATCGGTGTCGTCCCTGGGGCATCATCGTCAAAAGACCGCCAGCGACCAGTTGCTCGAGGTGATGGCTAGCCGTCGCGGGCCGAATCCCAGCTACCCGCGCCAGATCTCCCGCCGGCCAGGCCTGCCCGTCTACCAATGCCATCAACATGGTCAAGCGTCGCCGGTCTCCCAGCAATTCCCCGGTCTGGATCAGTGTCTCGTGGATGTTCAACGGCAGCATGCCTCCTGCGATTTAATTTTCATTTCGACGGCGCTCAAAATATTGGACCAGTATGATCCTACCACAATGAGACGCATAGACGATCTTGCCTTAATCCGATCAACGATTGTTGAGGAGCCGTGGGTTTGGGTTGCGGGCCTCGGGCTTTTTTTGGCCACCCTCGACACCGGGATAATTAACATCGCGCTTCCGACATTGCAAAATGCCTGGCACGCCACCGCGGCCGCAGCGGCCTGAACCGTGATAGCTTATACTCTGGCCTTGGCCGGCACGGTACTCTTTTGGGGGCGGTTGGCGGACCACATCGGCGCAGACCGTCTGTTTGGGCTGGGTCTCGGCTTGTTCGCGCTAGCATCGGCTGCCTGTGGGGCGGCGCCGAGTCTCGCGTGGCTGGTAGGGGCGCGTGCCGCTCAGGGGCTCGGCAGCGCCATGATTCAAGGGACCGCCGCGGCCTTAATTACCAGGCGGTTGCCCGAAGCGGCCCGAACCCGGGCGATTGGAACGCTCGCCCTCTTTCAGGGTCTGGGACCCGTCATCGGCCCGACGGTCGGTGGCCTGTTACTCGCCGGGTTCTCGTGGCGCAGCCTCTTTTGGGTTAATTTGCCCGTAACTGTGCCTTTGGGGCTGTGGGCGATGCGACACGGATCCGCAATACGACGTCGGCCGGCTGAAACCCGCGCCCTGGACGCGGTGGGCCAGACGCTTCTCCTTACCATGGTCGTCGCGGCACTGCTGGCCCTGACGGAGCACGGTGCGGCGCGCGACTTTTGGCTCGGCTTAACGCTCATAAGTGGAGGAACGCTTGTCTGGTGGGAACGGCGGACGCTGACACCGCTCATGCCACGCAACTTGACCGCGCCCCTGGCGTTTTGGAGTGCGGTCGCAGCGATGCTCATCGTCGGGGGAGCCACATCTCTCGGATTTATCAGATGCGCCCTACATGCTGCAACAGACCCGTTCCTTGCTCCCCTGGCAGATTGGGCTAATCAACATGTCCGCGCCCGCCATGCTTGTCTTGTTCTCGCGCCGCGCGAGCCGCCTCATCGGTCCCCTGCCCCCGCTGTTGCTCATGACCACGGGGCTTGGACTCATGGCCGGAGCGTTTGTCCTGTTGGCCATCATCGTACGGGATCCCGCCATCACAATCCCGCCATCACAATGACGGTGGCGTCCCTCGGCATCTATGGTCTCGGTGCCGCGCTCTTCTTTCCGAGCAACTTGGCGGAGCTCTTGTCCTCCGTTGGTTCCGAGGCGCACGGCCGAGTGGGCGCATTGCAACGACTTTCGATTAACTTGGGAACCGCCCTGGACGCCGCCATCGTCGGTACAACTCTGACCTGGGGAAAAGCTTCGGCCCATGCCGTAACCACGGTTGGGATTCGCCTGAGTTGGTTGTGGGGGGCCGGCACCCTCATTCTGGCGGGCTTACTTACGTCATTTGTTGCCATGTATTCGCGCTCTCACCAGGCCTAGCACGCATTGGAAAACGAAAGCGACACTAGCAGGCATACGGACGCAGTCTGGAGGCGTCATGGTGTTGCGCTGATGGCGGACGACAGGGTGGTCGTGTTTTTGTGCCATCTCGACTTCCATTTTTGGAGTGGCTGGGACAATGACGCTTGGACTTTAATCGCCTGGTCGATCGAGTCATGGCTGGCAATTGATCGGTGTGATACCATCAAAGAGACGAGATAGAAAGCGGGGGCTGAGCGATGTCTCGTGACCGGGCGATACAGCCGCCGTCAAAGGCGCTTAAAGCATTGGGCGTGGTAGCTTCCGTCGGGATGCTGATTGTCAACCTGGTCGGATTCTTGGATACAGAAACCGGGTCTGCGCTTGGCTGTGGCAGCGACTGGCCACTCTGTAACGGTAAGATTATCCCGGCGCTCTCCAACGAGCACGTCGATATCGAGTTTGCGCACCGCGCGTTGGTTGGCGGATTCGCGATAATCGCCGCGGTGTTTTTGATATGGGCGCTGGTGCTCTATCGGCAATTTATTGAAGCCAAGGTCTTTGCCTGGCTTGGCATTGCCTTTATTATCATTCAGGCAGGACTGGGCGCGTTGGCCGTGTTGTTTGTCAATCCGCCGCCAATTTTGGCTCTTCACTTAGGATTTGGTATGCTGGCGATGATTGGTACGGTGCTACTGACGGTCTTCGTATTTCAGATGGGTGCTCAGGCACGAGGGCGAGAATCCGGGTTGTCGCTTCGCTTGGACGCCGTGTCAGCCAAGACTCGTTGGGGCATCATATTTATCTGGATCTACACCTATATCGCCATCTACTGGGGTTCATACGTGGCATTCCGCGGCGCGGGTGAATCTTGCCCCAGTTGGCCGCTCTGTCATGGCCAAATTTTTCCTGGGTTTTCAGGTGCCGTTGGACTGGACTTTATCCATCGCCTTTTTGCGGTGGGGTTGGCCATTCTCTCCGTATGGCTGCTCATCCATCTCCGCTCTGCCAGCCGAGGACGGCCAGATCTGAGGCGCGGCGGCGTATGGTTTTTGATATCCGTATTGACGCAAATTGCCACAGGCGCCAACCTGGCCACCAGTAACTTTACGACCGGACCATACATGCTTCATATTGGGACACTCATGTTCCTGTTTACCATGCTGAGCTATTTGGGCCTTCAAGCAATGCCGTCCGGTCTGGCCAGTCGCAGTCTTATTTCTCCCACGCCAAGCGGCTCACCGAACCGCATTCGCCAGGGTGACGAGATTGCTGGAGAGTCGTAGTGCGTCTAGTGTCCGGTGACCTCTAACGCGTTTGTCATGACCTTACCGTTCCGTCGTCACCAATTCGTGTGACGTTGACACAAACTAGGGCATTCTATATCATAAGGAGCCGCATAAGCAAAATAAAAGCCGTCCTAGTCGGGTAAACTGGGAGGACGCCGGTCGGCTTTACGAATCGGGGTTCTTAGATTTTCAGGCCGTCTCGCAGCGAACGGTTAGGTCTGAAGAACTCCAACAAGATGTCATGAGGTAGCGTCGAGAGGCGCTACCTCTTCTTTTTTGACGTGGTCTTGGTGCACATGTCGAGCGTCCGCAAATCGCATCCAAGTTGGGATGAAATAAGGGATGCCAGGCAATGTAGCGCTGGTTTTGGGGATCCATGACGACCTGCCAGGACTCCAGCAACTGATGACTTCGTGGCCCGTCGGATGGGGCAGGAGACGGGAGAAATAAGGCATCCATGAAGCGCGCATCTTGACGCAGTGGAAATGGCGCTCGACGCTGGTTTGGTCCTTGTATTTCCACAGTAAGTCTCTGAGGCTGATAAGCGGGTGGCACCGTGGTAATCAGTAAATAACGTGCTCCGGCGGCACAGAACCCGGTTTTCTTTTTCATTGCTTCCACCTGCCGTGACTGAACACGTGGTTGATACTGCAAAGCGGCCTGGTACGGCCATAGAGCGTACGGCCTCGTCACCGGGAACTATTGACCAAATGCCGCCATCGAGTCGACTTGCTCACATAACGCGTTGGCACTGGTTGGTTTGAGTTGCGCAAATTCACCCCGAAATCACCCCCTTCTCATCACTCCAGGGTGATTTTCGTTTGAACGCTATCACTCAATAATCGCGTTGGGTGATGATATGACTCTGCGGGTTGCTCTCCTGACTGAATCGAAAATTGTCGCGTCGGGCCTGGAGCGATCATTAACCGAACAGTCCATGCTCGACATCGAAGCGATACGCTGGAACCTTGAGTATGTTTCCGACGAGTTGATCAAACCTTCTCAACGTCAGGTGGACTGCGTCGTCATCTATTCTGATGTGATTGCCAGACTTGAAGGAATGCAACTGGAGGACCGGTTGGATTCAGTACCCATCATCGTCATTTTGGACGAACCCAGCCGTGAGCAGCTTTTACGAATCATGGCGTGGAATCCCCGAGTTGTGTTGACGCGTCATGCGGCGGAGGAGGTCCTGACGGTGGCCGCGTACCTTGCGACCGTGTCTGATGTGTTTGTGATGGCAGCGCCGGTGCTGAATGGCTGGATGGAGTTGCTGGCTCGAACAGAAAAACCCTATGACTTAACCACTCGGGAGTACGAGGTGTTGAGGTTTCTGAACTATGGTCTAAGCGACGCGCGGATTGCGGAACGCCTCTATCTGTCGGTGCATACCGTCAAGCAGCACGTGAGTCACGTGCTCCAGAAGCTTCAAGTGGCCAATCGCTATGATGCGGCCACAGTGGCGAGGCGCGAAGGGCTTGTTCCGGATGTGACCTTGGAGCGGGAACTGGTGCCGCGCCAGAAGTTGAGAGGGCGGCAATGAAGGGACTCATGGCTTTCTTCCTGGGCTTGGTGGCTGCTGTCGGGATGTACCTCACGGTGACTACCTTGACACATACAACCGTGGCTTGCCCGGCGGCACCTGGTGGATTGATAAACTGCGGCCGGGTTCTCTCCTCTTCGGGTAGCACAATTTTTTCCGTGCCCTTGGCCGCGTATGGTCTGGTGTGGACTGTCAGCCGAAGCCTTCTCCGCCGGCTGAGCGCGTTAGTCGCATGGTCTCTGGTGGGGTTCGGAGGCGTGGCCTGGGGTCTCTCCCATGAATGGATGGTGGGCTCGCTGTGCCTTTGGTGCACCATCATGCAAATTCTGATCGTAGCGGCCGTGGGCATCCAGCTGGGGTTGCTTAAGGCCAGGCGAAGCATTAATGCGCTCGACCGATATAAACAAGCCCATTGATGGATGGTGTTCCGTTCGTGCGACACGCTACAGTGCAGTCGCAACTACCATTCAATGGTATGTGCAATCTTGTGGTATGAAAGGACTGAAGTTGGATGTTGCGAAAGATTTCGCGGGTGGTGCTGCCAGCCTTGGCTGTCGCCTTGGTGGGTGGTACGGCTTACGGTTTCATGGCGAGCAATACGGTGTCGGCATCATATGCCGGTCAAGGCGCTGGCACAATCAGCGGGTACACGGTGCAGCACGTTCGCTACGATTTGACACCGGGCGGGCGGCATATCCAGGAGGTGTTTTTGGAACTGAACAGTGCAACAAAATCGAAAATGCCTCAAGTTGACCTCTGGTTTTCTAACGCTAGCGGTAATTACGGCACGGATGGTGCAGTCTATCAATGTACTGTCGCTGATCCCTCTGTTGAGTGGGATGCGGCTTGTGTTCCCAATGGCGTCGCGGCGGCGGTATCGAGCGCGTACGATCTGACCGTGTCGGCGGCACAGGCAGGCCTGGTATTCCCTCAAACCTTGTCGAACCCTGCTTTGATAACCGTTGCACCGGACGAAAGCCACTTGAAGTAGTTGTGACGGGGAGGTTTCCTCCCCGTCATCTAATATCTCGGAGGTTAATCTATGTACAGGATTTTGACGCTAGCATTCTTGACCCTTTTCGTATTACTGCTAAGCGGATCGTCCTATGCGCTTTTGGCCAATAATCAAGTTCCGTCGACCAACCTGGGGCTGACCACAATTCCCGTTCAGGGGCTGGCGCCTAAACAGTCCTCCAAGGGCTCATGAAGCGGGCGCGAATGTTTCTGGCGCTGGTGTTGGTGGCGGGTTTTGCATTTGTTTGGCACTGGCTCGGGCCCACGGCGTTAGGCGGCTCCATGAACTATCTCACAGTCTACGGCACCAGCATGAAGCCGCGCTTTACGGCGGGCGATCTGGTGATTGTGGAGCGCCAGGCCCACTATCATGTGGGGGAACTTGTCGCCTATCACAATAAGCAGCTACATTCCATCGTCTTTCACCAAATAGTGAAGAAGACGGGAAACCGCTACGTGTTCAAAGGGCTCAACAACCATTTTGAGGATGCTTACCATCCCGCCAAGAAGGACTTAATTGGCGCCTATTGGGCCTCGGTTCCCCACGCGGGCTTGTACCTCCGACGAATGATGCGGCCATTGCCGGTTTCCATGTTGATGGCGTTAATTGCCTTCTTATGGTTGATGGACATGTTTCCCGCGTCGAGAAAAAAGGCGAAGAAAGGACGAAAGCGGATGAAGCACCAAAATCAAAGACGGATAGGACAACGGAGTTCGGCTCGGAACCTTTTGACGGGAATTGCCGGATTCTTGATCGCATTGATGGCCCTCTCGCTCTATTTTTGGATAAGTGCGCTACGTGCGCCGCTCGTGCAGAAAGTATCCACCGCGTATCCCTTTACGGAGCGAGCGGCGTTCAGCTATCAGGAGAAGGTTCCGCTGAATGCGGTTTATAGCCAGGGTCTCTTGACCACCGGGCAGCCAATATTCATCAATCTGGTCCGTTCTTTTCCGATTCGCGTTCAATATTGGCTGACTGGCGGCTCGCAGCCGGTGTCTCATCTTCACGGAACTTACTCACTCGACATGGCGGTCCACGATAGTTTAGGATGGACACGTACCATTCCGCTGGTTTCCACCAGACCGTTTACCGGCACGACGATTCGTCTGGCGTCCACCGTGAGCACTGTTTTTCTGAGTCACTTGATGACTCAAGTGGATTCCCTAACCAAAGAGCCGTATTCTACTTACACCATGGACATTGTCGCCCATGTGGACGCCCGTGGCCAAGTGGGTTCGACTCCCTTGGTGACCTCCTTTAATCCGTCGCTGCCCTTCTCGATGAGTAATGTGGCGCTTCAAGTGACACCTCCATCACCTTTTATGACCATTCGCCAAACTTTGTCCCCCACCCACTCGTCCATGGTGCATGCCACTCAGCGATATCCCAATCAGTTCTCAGTGCTGGGCCTTAAATTGTCTTTGCCCGATGCCAAGCTGATCTTCGGTATTGCAAGCGGCGTCTTTTTGGTGGGAACGGCCCTCATGTTGTGGCTGCGCCGCCGCCTGTATCGATTAGACGATGAAAATCTACGCATTCAGACTCGGTATGGGAGCGCCTTAATCCCGCTGCAAGGATTCGAGAAATGGGATGACGTACCCAAGGCACGCGTGATGACCATGGAACATCTCGTCCGAATTGCTGAAAACGTGGACGGCGAAATTTTGCATTGGGGCTCCGAGAATTCACATATGTATTTTGTGGAAACCGGTGACCGAGTTTTTTACTACCAAGTGTCGGAACAAGTTCCCGATGTGCAGCCGGCGGCTCCGGCCCAGGCTGACCAGGGTGGTTCGTCGTGAGCGTGACCCATGTTCCTTCCAGCCCACGCTGGCCGCTAATCGGAATGATGACGGCGCTGGGGATTTATGTGCTGGTGCTAGGGTTGTTTGTGTCTCTGCATAAGCCGGTTGAGGCTAAGGGCACCGCTGCTCCGCGTATCTCACACGTCTCGGCCTCAGGCGTTTATTCCCTGCAGGGGACACGGACGACATTGTTGGATGGGAAGCGAGGGGCTCTCCTCTTGCTAATGGCACCCTGGTGCAAGTACTGTGCCTATGAAGACGCCTATGTTATTCCACGGTTGGCGCACCTCTCAGGGATCACCTTCGATGTGGTTGATGTGTCCAATCGCGGGGGATTTGCCAATCCGGGGCCGGTCAATCCCGCTTTTAGCGGCCACGATCAGATTGGCTCCCCTCTTTCTCTGCGCGGCCGGGAGCGGGTGATGCGGCGATACCGGACTCGGTTTGGACTCATGGGTCCCGATGAACAGGTTGTGGTGGCCAATCCCCGCCAGTGGCCGGTGACATCATATCCGACCTGGGTCTTTGTTTCGAGCCGGGGCCAGATATTGCGAGTATTGCCGGGAGCCGTCACTAAGCCTCAAATGGACAGCCTGTTGAAGGAGATTTTGAAAATGTAACTGGTGTAGCCGTACGATTGCCTACAGATCAGAAGCACCGATAATATAATGTGATGGAATCGTGCTTGGAATATGCGATATCGTGTGGCCGTAGGCCAGGAAGCCGCGGCCACCTTCCTTACGGGCGGAGATTATCGATGTTTGAGGTGCGACACGCCCCGCCTTTTGAGATTGATGAACACAATACCTGCGCATTCCCATCCGGCGGATGCTGCGCCTTCTTAGGCTGCAGCCAAGAGGGGGTCAAGTCCCACGGGGATTTCCTTCGGTCACAGGTTAGCCCGCAGGGCTAGACATGTTAAAACTTTTGTTTTATAATAAGAATATAGGGCTGGAGCGGTCCGAATTCACGCCTGGGGAGATCCCACGAAGGCCATACGCTTCCCGCGCAGTGGTCAATGAGCCAGGAACCTTCGGCGAGATTTACAGCGAGTGCTGGCGGAGCGATCCCGGAAATCCCCGCCCGGGTCCGTTGGATTAGGCAGTGGGAGAGTTCATAAGCCAGGCTTGCCTTCCGTGTGGAACGTCAGCGATCGGCAAGATCGCTTTTGGCGAAGATTTTTGGCAGATTGAACCTCCCCGGCCTGCAGGCCGGAGATTCTGGGGAAACCACCGTGGTTGCGTCGCGGGTCGTGAGACCCTCCGGACTTGCACCGCTTATTCCCCCGGCAACATCGGCGGGGTTCAGCCGCAACTACGCCCTGACGTTCCCTGGAGGGGAACGGGACGGCGATACGTGTGGGCTTCACGCGTCAGAATTCTAGTGCCACTGTGTTAGAGTGGTCGGTAGAGGTGTTCTCAACGTTTTAACGTCTTGTCGTGATGACGCGATACATTTTGCGTCTCCCGCGCTTGTGGGAGACAACCACCGATAGCGCTGATGGTGGCATTAGACAAGTCTCCCTCACGGCGAACGCCTTATGACCGAAGGGAACCCCTACACTGAACCAACAGGAGGGGATATCTTCGCCCTCAAGGGCAGAGTTTTACGGCGCATCTGACAAAAGCTGAGGAGGCCGTTGAGCAGCAGACACTAGAGCGCTGCATTTCGGAGGCAACAAACGTGGGCGTTTCGAATGGTGCCAAGCTTTATGTTGGCTATGTGGAATCGAGTCTCAATGATTTTCGTATTGTCTCCCGTCTCTTGGCACATCCCTCGATTGAGCTGCGGAAGGCTCTGGAGGGCGGCGTCCTCTTGAATGCAGATCCCCGTCTCTTACGGGAACTAGACATGGTTTTGGCGCACGTTGAACTTCGGGATATGAACGGATTTCAACTAGGGCAAAAGCTCCGTGAAAAAATGCCGGGCTTGCTGTTTGTGCTAACGGGATTTGACCAGGAGTTTGATAAATTGGCACACGAAGCCAGTTTTGAGTTTTTAGCACTGCCGGATGTGAGCCCCGCGGCTTTGTGGCGACTGGTTGAAAACCATCGCTCGTAATCTTCGCCACCCTATTGGCGTGACGTTGACGGTTCATGCGCTTAATTTTCGACCTGTACAATAGGGCTCGGGGTTCCGCCGCTGCCACATTGCATACGTTCGGACCGCGGAACCTTCAATCCGCCGCCGTTAAAAGTCCTTACTCCCGGCTCGGGCTTTGGGGGGACATGGTTATGCGAGGCCGACCGCCATCAGACCTGGGTCGACGCCAGGATCCTTACCCCCCGAGTCCTGGCGTTTAGATCTTTGTGGCCGCCCTTATTGCTCCGCACTCCGTTCATGCTGCCGGCCAATGAGGTCCAATAGTTCCTGTCGGTTCTTCGTTTCGGTCTTGCGGTAAATGTTTTTCAAATGGGTCTTAAGTGTGTTGATTGATACGTAGAGCTCTCCAAGAATGGCCTGGTTGCTTTTTCCTTGTAACAAGAGCGACACAATTCGCCGCTCTTGGGGGGTCAGTTTGGCCCAGACAAAGAGCGCCTCGGGGTTCCCCTGATATCCACGCCGCGCTGGAGAGGCGGCACTCCCGGTCGAAAGCAAGAGCGGAGTCAAAGCGACAATCATTACGATGGCGACAAAGAGCCATGATGGCTTGGACCCGGTCAAGAGCGGCAGCCACCACCCGGCGCCAAACGCGGTTATAGTGACGCCCACGGCAATGCCGAGTTCCTCTGGGGCGCGGTAGAGCGAGTCCACTAGCGATACGGCCCACCATGCGCTTAGTAAATTGGCCGCGACCAAAAGAGCAATTTTCCATCCAAAGATCGCGCCGCGGGTGTACGGGTCGAAGAACCCGAGGAGTGTGATGGCTAACAACACCGCGGATCCGTGTGCCAATAGTGATCGCTTGCGCGGTAAGGCAAAGGCAAGGACGGCTAGGACTAAGAACGAGAGGGTGGTCACAATAACGGTGGGTAGCCACGCTAGTGACGAGAGATTTGACGCGAGGCGGCTGATTTCCTCGGCCCCCATACCCAAGACGAAAAACAAACCAAGCGCGCCGGCCCCGGTCCGATTCGGGCGGACTGGCCTCAGCGTTTGTTTGCGCGGGAGGTCAGGCGGCAACGCAAGAGCCATGACATCGGCGGGGATCATGCCCGCAGACAGCACCAACCGCCCGCTCGCCAATTCCAGCGACACCAGGGCAACCAGCAAGCCCGCCAAGAGGGTCATGCCGGCCCACCCGAAAATGAATGGCAGCTTCTGCATTGAGAGGGGTTGAGTCAGTATTGCAAGCCAGAAAATAATGAGAGGGACGGCGGCAGCTAATTCAATCACGGCCCATATTGCCTCGGAGGAAGCGATCAGTCCGATTGCGGACAAAAGGAGGAACCATGGCAGGGCGCACCATCGAACCCAGCGCCAATGGCTCCTAAGCCAGTTGGCGCTCAGCAGAAGGCCACTAGAGATGAAGGTGGCGGCCAGGGCAGCGAGAAACACCGCGGTTGTCGCCGGCCCCACGGGCCAAGGGGTGAAGTGAATCATTTCAAGGATCAAACCCTCCAACCACCCGAATAGAGCTATGGTATAGGCTATCAGTGAGAGTTCCTGGTGCCACGGCGAAATGCGTTCGGTCACGATAAGAATCCTCCATTGGGATTGACCTGTAATCTAGGTAGAATTTAATAGGTTGATGGGTCACCCTAATAGAGTGTTAACCCCTTAGTTCACCCGGGGGAATCCCCGGGGTTAGGAAGTGTGAGGCAGTGGCAGACATAATTCGGGTCGTGATCGTCGAGGACGAAGATCTCTTCCGCGATCTCTTGGCCTCATCACTTGCCGGTTTCCCGAAAATTAGCGTGGTAAACGCCTATCGCGCCGGGGATGAGGCCTTGCGCCGTTTCTCCGATGACACTCCGGATGTCGTTCTGCTTGACATTAATCTGGGAGCAGGAGATACCGGAGTGCACATCGGTCTCAAAATGCGGCAGATGGACAGTGACGTCGGTATTGTCCTCCTATCGAACTATGATCAACCCGGGGTTCTAAGAACCATTACCCAAAGCCAGGCTGCAGGGTGGTCGTACCTTCTCAAGAAATCCGTGGCCAACGCTAGTATCATCGTTCGGGCCGTCGAAGGTGCGCGAGCGGGGCTGATGATCCTCGATCCGCACCTTGTTCATGCATTCCAACCAACGCCCGCCGGGCTAGTGGCCAAACTTACTCCGCGCCAGCGCGAGGTTCTCGGGTTGATGGCGCAAGGATACTCCAACGCTGGGATCGCGGAGAAGCTGGTCTTGCAGCCTAAGTCGGTTGAAAACACCATTTCTCAAATATACCAAGGCCTCGGGATCAACGCGTTGCAAGGCAGTATTCATGCGCGCGTAAAGGCGGCGCTTATCTTCTTGAACGAATGCACTCTTTAAGGTGAGCGTGTGGCTGGCAAGGTTGTTGTTCTTATCAGGCTCCCGGTTAAGGAAGATCAATAATTGTTCGACAGGTCTCGAGTCGGGCTCTGTGCCAGGACTTTGGCAGTCTATGATTCGACACCAGTGCTGTCGAAGCGGAACTCTTAGCGTCGCACGATTTTCGTGTTGCAGAAAAGGCGAAGACAGGAAAGGTTTTATCGAAAGAGAAATACATGGGGACAGGTGTCGCTATAGAAAAATCAGAGAGGTATCCAACGCGTAATGAATAGCAGATATACCGGATTGAGTCTCAATAATACAGCGGTTGCTGCGCGGCAGGCGATGGGGGTCGAGCATGTGCAAATCTGCCGTATTTCCCGTCGAACCAATAAACTCATGACTGTGGCGACAAGTTCTGGGGCGGATTCGGACCAACAAGTTGTCATGTCAAGGCGGATTGACGACCCCTCGCTGACTCAACTGTGGCAAAACCACCGCCCGGGCAATCCAGTCGAGGTCCATTTTGGCAGAGTCGACCAGCGCTACGCGGTTTTGCTGCCGATGGAGGTTGAGGGAAGCATTTGGGGTGTTCTTGCTTGTTTTCAGCGCCCGCCATTTTCCGACGATCAAAGAGAGCGGTCACGCCCCGTCGTCTTGTTGGTTGAGCAAGTGCTGGCTCAGCGCATACGTCGGTTAGGGTGTGCTCAGAGGCTAGGCAGGGCGCGTCGGATAGAAGGGAAGATTGTTGAGGCGGAGGAAAGCTTCCGGCGGGGTGTGGCGGAGGAGTTGCACGGCAGGGTTCAGACGAAGCTGCTGATGGTGTCGCACACCCTTGAGTGGTGCCGCCAGCATGTATCCGAGGTCGATGCGGTCCGGGTTAGGCTGTCGCAAGTGATACGGGATGTCGAATCCATCCGTGAGGAGGACGTCCGCAAACTCAGCCATAGATTGCATCCCGGCCTAATCCGTGTAGCATTGCGCCCTGCTGTCCATCATCTCGTCGCCACGTACTCGTCCGTCATGACGGTGGACGTTGAAGAATCAGACGAGTTTTGTCATGCCGACAGTCCGATGGATAGCCTTATTCCCGAAGATGCGAGGATTGCAACCTACCGAGTCATTGAAGAGGCGCTCTCGAACGCTCTTCGCCACGGTCAAGCGCGACACGCCACCGTCCGACTGAATATCCGCCGCAACGCGTTGGTGGTTGACGTGTGGGATGACGGGTGTGGCTTTGTCGCTAAACCGGGACCCGGCGGCATCGGGCTTGAATTATTGGACATCCGACTGGCAATTGCAGGCGGAAAACTCCGAGTTGGCTCCACCTCGCAGGGCACTCTCGTATCAGCAGAAATTCCTCTCAAGGGTAGACTTCTGTACACGTCCCCGTCCGTGAGTCAGGCGTAACCCATGCCGCTCGTGGGGATGTGTGTTCACTGCGCACTGCTCACAGAACATTGGCATGACTGGCGCAGGGTAGCATTGGTGGGCCTCTAAGAATTCGACGGCGAGTGGGCTCGTGGGTATTGGCTAAGCACCGACCTTGAAGGTCGCGATCTTCCGCCTGGTGAATGGCCTGAAAGGCGTGTCGTCACGCTGAACCCGTAAGAAGGACCATTCGACTATCGAGCGGGCCCTATGGGGTGCCTCTGACCCTCAAGTTGCTTTGCCGGATTAGCGGGGGCAACCTGGGGGACCTCCGCTCACCATCATTCGACGATAGCAATGGAAGGCCCCCGATTGGCACCTGTAGGGTCAGCGCTTCCCTACGACAGTAGAGGAAATCCCCAAGTCTGCCCAAAAGCAGGGGATATCTCTGAGCCACCGGAGTTTTACGGGGCATCTGGACAAAGCGGTGAAGCGCCCCTGGCGATTACAACGCGTGCTCAGTTCAGAAGCGGGCCGCTCAAATCGGTGTCAACAATTGGCATGTTTACCTAGCCAAAATAGAGCCTGAGGCTTGCAACAAGCCTACGCATCAGGTTCGTTTCTGGTCAATGAGAGACCCCTCTGACTGACCGCGTCCCCATATCGCCAAACGTTCGAGTTCTTCGCTGGTCGGCTGAATCCGGCTTTGACCGCTTGCAATGAGGGCAGCCCATAATTCCAGAGACTGTCGAATAGGCAGGTCGGCAGCGTCAGGGGATTTGAAAATTTGTCCAAGTAGTCTTCGGGCCCCGGTAAATTGCGACTTGGACCAATGCACAAAAGCCGCCGCCAGCCAAATGGCAATCTGATAGCGAGCGTTTTTGTTCTTGCGCCATGGGTTTTCGAGAATCTCATGCGCCTCAAAATACCGGCCATCACTCATGGCTTGGACATATTCATCCCACTCATCGATTGGCATATTGGCATGAATGTCTCCTTAAAGTGTAGCTGTCTTCATCAGCATATCACGACATCGCAAACCGACCGTCGGATGTTTGGGCACAATCGGGAGGTTGTAAATGTATGCCACTCCTGGACTACTCCCCGTTTTGATGGGCCTACGCTGGCGCGCTTCCCGGTTCAAGCTCATGACGAGTCCCCAATGATGTGTCGGCTCTTATTGGTAGGGCTGCTAACGATGTTTTACGGATGAAACCCAGGGTGCAAAGTGGTGATTCCAGGAAAGCCCGCTGACCATGACGACAACGGCGTCAACAATGTGGTGAGGTCCGTTGACGTATCCTACCGCCTCATACTGCTCCGGGCTTTCTGACTTCCACATGGCACCGGTCAAGACATGGACCAACGACGCCTCATGTGGATTCGAGTACGCGCGGGCCATTGCTTGGGCCAAACCGAGCGGGGTAAGATAGTTTCCGAGTGCGCCTCCGGTCCAGTCATTGACAGTGGCAGGCTGCCCCCTGAGAAGCGCCTCTGCTTCCAAACCGGACTTGGGGCCGAGTGCGCTCGCCAGTTGCTGGGATGGCGCAAGGGAGATGACCTGGAGGCTTTGTCGGATAAGTGCCGCCACCGAGTTGCCGCCCGTTTGGGCGACCGGCTTAGTATTGGCAGGCAGTGTTGAAACGCCCACGGGCCTCCCACCCTTAAGAGTGATACCGGCTTGCGTTAAAGCATCTTCAAACTGTTGCGTTGCCGTGAGTGCCGGATCAGGCGGAGCGATGATTTTAGTTGCCTGAAAGCCGGTAGGAATAGTTCCCGAGACGACGAAGGTGTTGCTGTTGAAAGCGAGGCTGGTATCGAGGGAGGGAGTCGTGCCTGCGGCGGTGACGGTGGTATTGTTTTGTACCGCTATGGGCGTGTCGGCTGGTGTTACCGAAATGTGTGCAGCGGTGCCCACCGTCGTTCCGTGAATAGACAGCCGGACGTGGTCAAAGCCCAGGTACAGCGGTGATGCGGGGGCGGCCCATCCTTCGCCTAACGCCTCCCAGGCGAGGCCTCCGGGCCATCGAGTTTGTTGGAATCCATGGCGAGGGTTCACATACTCGATCGGCCCGTTAATTTGTTTGATGCCCTGACTGGCCACCGATTGGGCAAGGCTCGTGAGCGTTTTCGGGCCGAGGTCGTTGTTGTTGCCGTCGAGAACCAATGCACCGCGTAAGGTTCCCTGCACAACCGGACCCGCCGCCAGCACCTGAACCGCCGGCAAAATGGCTCCCAGGTGTTGAAGCGCCGCCATATCCAGCACGATCCGAGGGCTCAGCCCGGCCCGGATGAGCGTGCCGCCATTTTGCTGAAAGATGGGTTCCCCGGTGGCCACATTTACAACGGCCACTGCCGTGGAACTGCCATTATCGTACGCCGGAATGTGAGCCAAGAGCGGTCGAAGCATGACCGGCAGACTTCCACTAATCGGTGCCGGTGTGGCGGTGGCGCTGACGGGAGGCACGTGGGGCCACGCCGCAATCTCGTTCATCATTTGCCCCACGGCAGAATTGGGAAAAGTGTTTTGGGATGTAGGGGTGCCATCGTTCAAGATGGCGAATGCGATGACATTGCCGTTTTCCGCCTGAACATATCCGGCAAGATTCCATTGGTTGGTTAAATTGCCGGGTTTCACAAAGATTTGGGTGTGAGCCGGAAGGGCCACCGTCCATGACGGCGGGCAGAGAAATCCGCATGCGTGAGGATTGTCGATTTGAATCATAGAATGCTCAAACGTCGTGAACCAGGGCTGAGTGGCTGCGTAACGAAGAAGGTTCACGACATCTTGGGCGCTCATTTGGTTCAACGGGGAAAGCCCGGAACCGTCCACCTGAATACTCCCCGCACTTACGCCCACGCTCCGGGAGAAGGCCGACATGATGCGTTCGGATCCGGAAGGCGACCCGGTTCCGTATCCGGGCACGCTGAGTTCGCGGTACAGGTTGTCCGCCATTTGATTAATGGAGTATCGATTTTGGATGGTGAGTTCCTGGCTTAGCCGCGGTGACGTGTGTGTGGCAACGGTCGTGAGGCCAGAAGGAAGGGTTGCGGCAGTCGTCGCGGGGCTTGAGACCGGGACGCCAGCAGCTCTCAGGGCGTTCTCGAAAAGTGATGCGGCATAAAGCGCGGGGTTTGAGACAGATAGCACGAACGGCCCCGCCTGGCTGTATTGGGGGATATGGCCGGTTACCACGATGCGGTTGGTCCCGAGGACACGCGTGACCCTGACGGCGGCCATGCCAGTGCCGCTGGTTGTGGCACGATTGATGACGTGGAAGTAGCCCGGATCCGTGGCCGCTCCATTAAACTTGAAGGTCACCATGGGGTGTTGGCCGGCCAGGCCGGAGCCCTGAACCCAGACCGCAACTTCGCTTCTTTCCGCCATGAGCGCGCTGACTCCGGCCGAATAATTTTGGGGAATTCCGCCAATGGGCCAGCCAATGCCGTAGGTGGGAGGAGCAAATTGAGAGCCGATTCCAATCACCTGGCTGACACTTGGCAGCTGGGCGGCCACCTGGTTGGCCAGCACTTCGAGAGTTTTGCTACCGTTGGCTTCCAGCCAGGGATCGCCTCCGCCCACCAGGTAAATCGGGCGCGGTTGACCGGCAGCGACATCGCTGGGCACCATGACCTCAGTCTTATAGGTAAAATTGGGCCCGAGGGTGGCCAACGCCGCAGCCGATGTGAAGAGTTTGGTCACGGATCCAGGGGTCACTCGCAGTGTAGGGTGTACCGACGCCAGAACTTGACCAGTGCTTACGTCATAAGCGTAGGCGGACACCGTGGAATGCACCAAACCGGGATATCGAGCGAGCTTTAGCCAGTTTTGCGCCAATGTGTTGGGTGGGAGTGTTACTGCCGCCTTTCGGGCGGCACTCACGGCGGGGCGGCTGGATGCCGTAAATATGCGGCTTGGCGGCTTCGCGGACGCTACCTTAATGTTGACGCCGGAGTGTGGGATCAGGATCCCTGTTAAAGCTGCCGCTACTGCTCCGGCTATCGTGCGAAGTCCTCCGTAAGACATGCCAATCCCCCTGAAAATATTGTCGGTGATAAAACGCTGGCCATGCTGCAAAGGTTACGAGCGCTCTGTCACCGCTTGCATTTCCATGCGGCAGGAAGAACGCCTGCTTTGGTGAGGAGTTTTTCGGAGCGGGGTGTGCCCGCGTGGGCTTCGCGGTGCGCCGGTTAAGGTTCAGCACCCGGCGAAATCGGAAAAAAAGCCCTCGACAATGCACTCTCGTTCGGGGTCGTACACCGCCCAGTCAGGAAATTGAATGCGATTCCACGCTTTTCCCGGGAGCCGGCGCCCCAGTATGGTGCTGAAATATACCGTCAGAATGCGGCCATGAGAGACGACTACCGTCCGACCGGGATGAGCCGCGTGATGAACTGCGGACACCGCTTTAACGACGCGGGCAGCGGCGCGATCCCAGGGTTCAAAGGCGGGGTCGGCGGTGCCTTGCAGATAGTTGGCGAACCGCTGTTGCAGGTCGTCGGAACGATTAAACCACTCGGCCGTCAATTCTTGCAATCCGGGCCAGACACGCACCGAAACGCCGCCCTGGTCAGCGAGAATTTCGGCCGTCTCGATCGCCTTGCGCTCCGTGCTGGAGGCGATAAAGGACACGTTATTGAAGTCCATGCGGGCGGCCAATTGGCGGACCGCCGCGCGGCCGTCATCAGTCAGTCGCCAAGCCGAGGGCGATATCGCAGGGTCGATGAGCGCGGGTCCGTGCCGCACCAAGTCAATGAGACTCATGGCACGGTAGTGGTGAGACGTCGCACTGCTCCAAGGTCCCATGACACGTAAAGCGAGTGGCGGAAATACGTCTCCTGCGCAGTGCCGGGTCGCAGCCAGGCCGTTGGCGGGCAATGATCATGGCAACGCCTCCTCAATCACAACCGGTGGCGGGTTCATTGTGTATCGTTTCATCCAGGGAGCGATCGCCCTGTGCGGGTTTCTGGAAACGATTGTACCGCCAATCGGGAGCCACCAATCGATCACCGTGTATGGACCTATGCGCACCCCTGTAACTGCACCGCCATCAGGCGACAATGCGTTATTGGACCGGAGCCGATTGATGCTGCGTTATTTCTACCAGTGTCATAATCAAACCCAAGTGGGAAAATCCCTGGGGAAAGTTTCCGTGCGGCTCGCCGGTGCTCTGATCGGCGTGCTCGCCCAGTAAACCTAGCTCGGTGCGATATTGCAAAATTCCTTTTACAAGCCTCCTGGAGTCGGCCATGCGGCCGAGACGCACATAGACACGGGCCAGCCAGAAGGTGGCCAGCACGAACGGGTGGGTGGCCGAACCGAGCATGTCGCTGGCATAGCGGTACACCCAATGCTCCGAGACTAGTTGATTTTCAATTTGTTTGAGCGTGCCTAAAAAGCGGGGATCGTCTGGTGCGCAGTATCCGTACAACGGCATTACCAAGAGCGCTGCATCCACCGCCTGGCCGTGAAATGCCTGGGTGTAGGATCCGAGTTCATTGTTGTATGCGTCGCTATCGATACGCTGTCGGATTTTGTCCGCCGTCTTTTTCCAGTGTTCGGCCTGCACTTGTTCGCCCAATGCTTCCGCCATTTTGGAGCCATACGCTAGTGCGACCCAGCACATCAACTGTGAATGGGTGTAGTAGTCATCTTGCTCCCGAAACTCCCATAGGCTGGCATCCTTGTTGTGGTGGTTGCGTTCGACCCAGTGGACCAATAGGCGGATGCGGTGCCAATAGAAGTTTAAGAATTCGGTGTCGTGCGTGAGGTCATAATAGCGCCACACCGTCCAAAGAAAATCGCCCTCAATATCTAGCTGCAACTGGCGGGTGGCGGCGTTGCCCTCGCGACAAGGCACTGAGTTTTTATACCCCGAAAGCCACTCCAGCGAATGCTCGCCACGGATTAGAGTGCCGTCAACGTGGAAAAACGGCGCATCGAACGGCTTTCCCTGCAAATCGATGCAGTTGAGCATAAAGTCGAGAAAGCGGCGCGATCCCACGTGATCTCCGGCCATCAAAAGTGCTTCCGCCGCGTATGAACCATCCCGAACCCAGGCGTAGCGGTAGTCCCATTGCCGGGTCTCCCCGATCGTTTCCGGGAGTGATGTGGTAGGCGCGGCAATAATGGCACCGTTGGTCTGATAGGTGAGACCGTACAGTACTAAGAGAGAACGGCGGTATGCGTTTCGGTATGGACCGTGATACGGGGGTAGATGGGTCATGCTGTGGCGCCAAAACGCCACGTTTTGCCTCAGAGCAAAGTTGACAGGTTCACTTTCTATGTCCTCAACCAGGTCGGCCATTTGCTCTGCAATGGCATCGGCAGCCTCGATTAAGCGATCTTCGTCGTCGGCAACGTATTGGGCAATGAGTTCATAGTGTCCTGGCGGGAGATGCCAAGTGCCCTGGTTCAGGTGGACCTCCAACTCATCCACGACCTCGCGGTGCAGCGCGTTGATGGCAAAGACTAGGCCTTCCCGTTCCAAAGGGTTGCGGAAGATGGCGCCGGCCCGTACAGAGGTCGGCGCGGCCTGCACCAGCCCATAACGAAACCGTGGTCGCAATTCCACAATCATGGGCAGATCGCTGCGGATAAGCCGTCGTAACTCGGGACGACCGACAGTGAGATAGTCATATACGGTGGCGCTGCCTTTGGCGCTCCGCCATGTGGTTTTCAGGATGTTGGTATCCTCAATGTATTCTTGGGAGGATTCAGCATCGTCGACGTCCGGATACACGCGAAAATAGCCGTTTTCCACAGTGCCCAGGATTTTTGCGAAGACCGCCGGGCTATCGAAGCGGGGAAAGGCCAGCCAATCGACCGAACCATCGGGGCTCACCAACCCGGCGGTGTGGGAATTGGAAATGAAACCGTAAAATTGCATGGGTCACCTCTTTGCTTTCGCATGAGTTCCACTCTTAGGGTAGCCCGGCGATGCCCATTGGACCGTTTCCCGAAGAGCAACACTAATGTCCTGATTATAACGTACCCGCTCAGAACGAAGATTGGGGCCGTTTGTTGCGACACATGTCCACATCCACCTTCTTATCATTGCTGGTCAGCTTTGTTGCCATGTATCTGTATACCCGATCAAAAAGATTTTTGAATCAGACTTGGAAGATTTTGTCTGAACGCGGTCGGGCGGATTCGCTATCGTACACTCGCCCTTCGTTGACATACGAGGAGTGTATCATGCGCAGACCCGCTCTCGCGCCCGTGAATCCGCCCAAGCCTCGACCATCATCTCCTCTCGATAACCCCGGTTCGCAGACCTAGAATTCATCCACATTGCGATGAAACACATCCAGGACCGCCGCTTGTTCGAACGGTACCAAACCGTCTCCCGGGTCTTACAAGGCTATCCGTATCAGTAGGTGAGCCAGATCATTGGACGGTCGGTGACGACCGTCGCCAATTATATGAAGGCCTATCGCCGGGGAGGCTTGGGTGCCCTAAACCTACGCCATTCACCCAGCCGCCCGCACCGCCTTACCCCGGACCAGGAGCGCCAGACCATGGATGTGGTCACGCATCACGTCCCCCAAGAGGGTGGCTTTCCGGCCGAGATGACTTGGACCGCACCACTGGTGGCGCGGTATATCACGAATGAGGTGGAGTTTTCCGTACGGGAGCCCGGAGAAATTTGTACCAGATTGTGCGCAATTCTTCGATTTCGTCCAAGATTGTCTACAACAAGACGGGTACGGCGTCTATCTGAACAGCAAGTGGCGCTGGTCGAACGGACAGCCTATGACTGCCCAAGACGTACTCTATGAAATCCTTACCGTCACCACCGACACCTATATCAATAGTCAGTGCGTGGTCGACTTGTTCACCCCATTAGCTGCCCGCTTCACCGATCTTCCGATTACCGTCGTCTTGGATAATGCCCGCTACCAGCGCAATCACTTCGTCATGGTCGAGGCGGAACGCCTCGGGATTACCTTGCTTGGGCTGCCCACCTATGCCCCGAATCTCAATCTCATTGAACGGCTCTGGAAGTTTGTGAAAGCCGAGTGTCTCCATGGGCGCGACTACGCCACGTTTGCCCCCTTTAAACAAGCCATTATCGACTGCTTGGAGGACCCCGAGGGCCGCCCCATAAAGCCAAACTCGCCACCCTGCGCACGCTAAAATTTCAGCTGTTTGATGCAGCCGCCTAACGAACCGGCGCTTATCATCGGAGCGGCGATCGCCCGTGTATTGAGGCGGGTAGCATTGCTATGGCCAGCCCACCTGGCGAAACGCCGAGTCACTGCCGACAGCCCCACGACCGTGCGCAATCGGTCATGAGGTGACTCATCCTGCCGGGGGATCGGTTAGCTAATCATCGATTGTTCCGTTATGGCTTCTCCGAGGACAGTCTCATCGCGGCTACCCATCAGCCGTATGCCGACGACCCAACAGAGAACTGTAGATAGCGGGCCAATTATTGTAAACAGACATTTGAGACAAGACTGGGGTTTGAGGCCACTTCGACGTCATAATTAGGAAAGTCCCGCTAGGGAGAGACGAGTGGCCGTCCGGAGGCTTCCCATGCGGAAGTACCGCCCGAAAGGGTCCAAGCCGTATAGCCGAGGGAACGGAGATACTGAGCAGCATAGCTGCTGCGAACGCCGATTTGGCACACCAGCAGCATGGGCTTAGCGCCGATTGTGCGAGCCATGCTGTCCAATTCCTCCATGGAACAATAGCTAGCTTCGGGGATATGCCCCCGGGTGTATTCCTCGATATTGCGAATGTCAATGACCTGAATTCCGGCACCGTTTATCATGCGGGCGACTTCATCCACATTGACGGAAAACGGTTGAGCGGTGTCGGCCCCCGCTTGTGCATTGAGCAAACTTTCGGAACCGCAAAAGGAGTCGTAGTCGATAAGGGTGGTGACGGTGGGCCGGTCACCGCACACGACACAGGCCCGATTGCGCCTAAAAGGCATGCGCTGCCAGTTTCCACGGAGGGCATCGTAGACAGACAGGTGGCTTTGCTCGTTTGGTTCCAGCCCCAATAACAGCTTAAGCGTTTCCACCGCCTCCATGCTGCCCAGAACGCCCGCTACCGCACCCAAAATGCCAGCTTCGGCGCAGTTGGGAACAGATCCCGGGGAAGGCGGCGTGGGGAACAGGCAGCGATAGCAGCCATGTGCGGGACGATACACAGCAAGCTGTCCCTCAAAACGCAGGATAGCGGCATCCACCAGTGGTTTTCCTAACAACACCGCGGCGTCATTGACCAGATAGCGAGTGGGAAAGTTGTCACTGCCGTTGACAATGATGTCGTAGTCCGAAAATATCGCCAGGGCGTTCTTGCTAGTCAGAAACTCGTGGTGCTCCACCACCTGGACATCGGGATTGAGCGTACGGAGTCGACTGGCTCCTGAGCGAGTCTTGGGCGCGCCCACTTGGCTCTCGTCATGGAGTATCTGGCGATGGAGATTGGATAGGTCAACCGTATCGCCGTCAACCAGCCCGATTGTGCCGACACCAGCTGCCGCTAGGTAGGCGGAAGCGGCCGATCCCAAGGCGCCCACGCCAACAATGAGAACGCGGCTTTCCAACAATCGCTCTTGGCCCGAAAAGCCCACTTGGGGAAGTACCATCTGCCGTTGGTAACGGGCCATCATGCGTGCGTTCCAGCGTCGTTGCTTGGTCTCCTCGATACTCATTTCCACCTCCGTTAACGTCACGTCAATGCCCGGAATCGCTTTCAAAATCCACAGTGTCGCGAAGCGCGGTATATGGCCGTCGTCGTCAGAGCTAGTCCGCGAAAGTTGTTACGTCGGGTCCGTTCCGACGCGCAACGGGCCAAGCGCGTTACAGTGTATACGGGCGCCAGAATAGTGGCCGAAGAGCCCCTTGGCGCTTCCGATGAGGACATACACGTGGCCACATCCTTTCGTGATCGCCGGCGGCACGAGCCCCTGATATCCGTCCGTTGGGAGTTCATCGTACGCAAGATCAGGCCGCGTAAGGCGAACTCTTCTGGTCAAGAGTATAGCATCGCTCATGCGTAGTGTCGTCACCACAGCTGAATGAGTGACGCTCGCTATCGCCTCAAGGGGATAGTTCTGACGAATTTGGCCCGTCCTCTCACGAGATTCGGCAATCTGAGGGGGTATAGAACACGCCTCCAATGCAGCTACACGGCGCAGAAGGGTGGCCCGCGTCTGGGCATCTACGACTTCCCGCGGTGGGATATTCAGAGGGCCACCGCTTACCAGGGTTCTTCTCGCCTGGCCGTAGATACGTGGGCGAGCGAAGCTCGGGGAACTTGGCCACCCGTCCCTTCGGCTTGTGATGATGGCCGCATGACGGACACTGGCTGGAGGTCTTCCGTGCTAGTGGAGGCACACCATGCCAGCCGATTGACACTTGTGGGCAAGGTACTCCGTGTGTTCCCGCTGCGCCATGCGCTGATTCTGATGAAAGTCTTTAGAGACATTTCGGACGCGTACCGGGTTCCTCACATGACCGACGGTAGGAGGAAATCCCCGGATCTGCCCAACAGCAGGGGATACCTCCGCCCTAAACGGCGGAGTTTTACGGCGCATCTGATAAAACGGGTGCAGTCGCCCCTGACCACCTTTCGGGGAGGCTCTGGCTTTCCCATTAATCAACCTTCAGCCTCTGAGATACGCGGTGACCCGGGTGTCTTTGAGGTGCGAAATCAGGTACCTATGTGGTGACCGCGCCAACGGACACGACTTTGCCCTAACCATAGCAAGTCTTTTCGACGCTCTTGGCCGTGCGTGGGGCCGCAGTAGAGAATTTCCTTGCAGGATGCCTTGTGCTCCGATATGATGCGGTCACATCCATGGTGTCGAATTGCGTGGCGTGGTACGGCATCCTAAGAGGAGGCGAAGTGCGTGGCTGGTCAGGACCGGTTGTCGTTGTTTCGATTACACCCCCCTTTTCGCGCCGATCACGTCGGCAGTCTTTTACGGCCCACACGTGTCAAAGAGGCACGGCGCATGCGCCAACAAGGGCGCATGGCGGCTGACACGCTGAGAGCAATTGAAAACGAAGAAATCGAGCGTATTGTAGCGCGGCAGAAGTCCCTGGGGCTTGAGGCTGTCACAGATGGAGAACTTCGGCGCAGCTGGTGGCACTACGACTTTTTAGAAGGTCTCCAGGGAGTCGAGCCGACGGAAGGATCCGGGATTCAGTTTCGGGGAACCCAAACCCCCGGCCGCGGCATACGGGTGGCGGGACGGCTGGATTTCGACCGGCATCCCATGCTGAACGATTTCATCTTCCTAAAGACGGCGGCAGGCCAGCATGCGGCAAAAATGACCATTCCCAGCCCCTCAATGCTTCACTTCCGCGGACAGATGAACCCCGACCTCTATCCAGACACCGACGTCTTTTTCAGTGATTTGGCCCAGACATATCAAAAGGCGATTCGGGCTTTTTATGATATTGGGTGTCGCTATCTTCAGCTGGATGACACAGCCTGGGCATATCTTTGTTCTGCGGTTGAGCGTCAAAAGGTTCGAGACCGAGGCTGGGATCCTGAGGATTTGACTCACCTCTATGCGGAGACGCTGAGAGCCGCGCTGGCGGACCGTCCCGCCGACATGTGGATTACCATGCACGTCTGCCGCGGAAACTTCCGATCCACCTGGATTGCAGAAGGGGGTTATGAGCCGGTTGCCCCAACCCTGTTTCAACACATTCCCGTTGACGGTTTTTTCCTCGAATATGATAGCGAGCGAGCGGGAGGATTTGAGCCGCTGCGCCATGTGACCCGATCGGATTTATCCATTGTATTGGGATTAGTGACCTCGAAAACGCCGACAATTGAAGCCAAAGATGCGCTCAAGCGGCGGATTGAAGAGGCCAGCCGCTACCTTCCACTCAATCAGCTGTGCCTAAGCCCGCAATGCGGCTTTGCCTCGACCGAAGACGGCAATCTTTTGACCGAAGACCAGCAGTGGGAGAAGCTCGCGGTGGTCGTGGATGTGGCCCATGAGGCATGGCACTATGGCTATTAGGGCTGTCCGCCCGATCTCACGGCCCGATGCGGCGCCACATCATCGATGAAAATATCGCGCGCTGCCCCTAGCCCTGCGACCGTCATCATCACGGATACAGCGAGCAGCAGTATTAACGGCCAGGTCCAGGAATGTGTCGCCGCGTGCAGGTAGCCGACCGTCACCGGCCCGGCTGCTGCCACGATGTAGCCGACAGACTGGGCCATGCCTGAAATCTGTCCGGCATTTTGGTGATCGCGGGTGCGCAGACTGAAGAAGGCCAAGGCTAGACTGATGCTGACACCGGACCCAAATCCGGCGACAATCGTCCAGATAATCGCCATAATGCGGCCCGGCGTCAAAAGCAGGCCCGCGTAGCCGAAGAGGAACATACCGGCCACCGCCCACACCAGGGTATGCTGGGTAGGCTTTCGATCGGCCAGAATGGGCATAATGAAGGTGCCGGGAAGACTGACAATCTGAACTAAGGACACCAGCCAGCCAGCCAGAGAAAGACTGAGCCCGCGGTCGTGCAGCAAGGTCGGAAGCCAGGACACATTGACGTAAAACAACAGCGATTGGAGCCCCATGAAAAGCGTGATCTGCCAGGCAACGGTAGACCGCCAAAAGCTCTGGCCTTGAACAGGGTCGGGGAGATGCCGCTGTTTGAGGTGAGGAAGCCAGGCCAAAAGGCCCAGCAGGGTCAAGAGCACCCACACCGACAGAGCGCCTCGCCAGCCTAAACCCAGGTGTTGGGACAGTGGGACGCTGATGCCCGACCCGATCCCGGCAAAGACATTCATGACGGTGACGTAGGTTCCGGTGAGGAGGCCAACTTGGGTGGGAAAGTCGCGCTTAATTAAGCTGGGCAGCAAAACGTTGCCGATCGCGACGCCGGCGCCGATTAAGAACATGCCCGCTAAAAGAGCAGCGGATGAACCTTCCGAACGCAGCAGGGTACCCAGTGCCAAGATCATAAGACCGCTAAACAGCGTACGTTCGATGCCCAGGCGATTGGCGATGCGTGGCGCCATTGGCGAAATTAAGCCGAAAGAAATTAAGGGCAGGGTGGTGACCAACCCGGAGAGGGTGGGTGAGAGCCCCGTACCTCGGGAAATGAAGTCAATGAGGGGTCCGACACCGGTTATCGTCGGGCGTAAATTGGCGGCCATCAAGATAATGGCCGTCAGAATAAAAATGCGGGAGCGTCGGTTCCCGACCGTCTTACTCAACTCCTGTCTTAACACTGGCATGCATAATATTGTAGCGTGTGGGTGCTCTGCTCTCAAATAGGGCGCTCCGCCTCGAAAAGTGAACCCCAACGAATGATCGGCTATGTAAGATGTGGGCGGATGGCGCAAGATCTCAAGCGGGGCCGCCTCGCCGCCTGTCCGCTTGACCTCGATAAGAGGTCCGACGCCTCCGTAGGGCGACGTCGGGGGCGACGTCCCTGATTAATCGGGGATTCTCCTCCGCATGCTCCAAGGCAGCAATAGGGGACACCAGCACGTTCGGATCAAAACGGTTCCGCGCATACCTGATAGCACGGAGCTCACGATCCCTCAGATGAACGCCTGCACATTTTTCATGCCGGGAGGTGCCGCCGCGCGGCATGGGGAACTGTTCCGATCATAAAATAAGAATCCCCGACAGTCTTGTGGGACCGCGTGACTTTGGCCCAGGTGATTGCCGCCGCCCTGCCCCCGGCTGCGCGTTGCCAGGTCCCGCCCAGGGGATCTTGAAGGCCGAAGAAAATCCGACATCAGGGGCCGGGCTGAGGGCCTTTTGACTCCATTTGGGACGTGCGCCCAACGTTGCGCTGTGCGGTGGCTTTTGGCGGTCGCCTGGCGCATATTTACTGCGGAGTTCTCCATGGCAGACTTCAGTCGCACCACACGCGTCTCGACGGATAAATCACGAATTCCGGTTCGATTGACGATTGGGTATCATAGTAGGCGGAGGTGACAGCTCTTGCAAACACGGACACTGGGCAGTCAAGGTCTTACCGTATCGGCTTTAGGCCT
Organism: Bacillota bacterium; assembly: GCA_021820965.1. Classification (GTDB taxonomy): domain Bacteria; phylum Bacillota; class Sulfobacillia; order Sulfobacillales; family Sulfobacillaceae; genus Sulfobacillus_B. The sequence continues at coordinate 51,025 of JAKACZ010000022.1, forward strand.
GGGATGCATGGGAATGTCGGACTTTTATTCCGGGCGGGATGATCAGGAGTCTATTCGCACCATCCATCGGGCTATCGAATTAGGGGTCTCGTTCATCGATACCGCTGACATGTATGGGCCGTTTACCAACGAGGAGTTGGTAGGACGGGCTCTTAAGGGCCGAAGGCATGAGGTGGTGCTGGCGACCAAGTTTGGCAACCAGCGCACGGTAGACGGCAAATTCATGAGAATTAATGGCACGCCGGAGTACGTTCACGAGGCGGCCGACGCTTCGCTGCGACGCCTGGGTGTAGATACTATTGATCTGTATTATCTTCACCGGGTCGATCCGACCGTTCCCATCGAGGACACCGTCGGTGCCATGTCCGACTTGGTGCGTGCGGGCAAGGTGCGGTATTTGGGACTCTCTGAAGCCGCGCCTGCGACGATTCGCCGTGCACACAAGGTGCATCCGATTGCCGCGCTGCAGACCGAGTACTCGCTGTGGAGCCGAGATCCCGAAGACGAAATTCTTCCCACCGTACGCGAGCTGGGGATGGGCTTTGTTGCGTACAGTCCTTTAGGCCGCGGCTTTCTGACCGGCCGTTTTCAAAAGCCGGAGGATCTGCCCGCCGATGACTATAGGCGCCACCAGCCCCGCTTTCAGGGCAACAACTTTCAAAAGAATCTCGACGCCGTCCGGATTATCGAAAAAATGGCTCGGGACAAGGGCGCAACGCCGGCTCAACTGGCGCTGGCCTGGGTGCTGGCTCAGGGTGATGATGTTGTCCCCATCCCCGGGACTAAGCGGAGAACATATCTGGAGGAAAACCTGGGTGCGTTAGAGGTTCATCTAACGCTTGATGAAGTGCGAGAAATTTCCGATGCGCTGCCCCGGGGTAAAGTCGCAGGCGACCGCTATGCGGATATGAGCACCGTAAACCAGTGATACGGCTGACGCAAGCTCACGGCGCCTCCGTCGACTCCAGCCGCCCCCTGGACAGTCGGTGGTTAGACAATGCGGCGGCATGGGTCTACCATACGGTCAGATGAAACACGAAGGATCGCATCCCGTTAATAGGCGTTGGCGTGCGGCCCCTGTCACCGTATTGCTGGCGGCGGGGGCGGCCTGGATATTGGTGTTGGCCCGGTTCTCGTTCACCTGGCACACACGATATCGGAAGACACTCCTGGCACTCTCGACCCTTGAGGAAAGTAAGCGTATCAAAAGTCTACCGGTTCGCTCCCATTTGATTCACTTTGCAGCCTCACTACTAGGCGCACCAGCGGGGGTCTCGAGTCAGGCCGCGGAGAGGAGTCGGCTGATCGAGGCGTCGATCCACACGCTGCACAATTTGGCGTCCACTCAATGGTTCGTCGCGCCCCCCCTTTGGGTCATTGGTTTTGTGGCGATGGCTGTTTCGATGTTCTGGTTGAAGGAAGGGCGGCTGGCGGCGCTTGAATTTGAACGCGGGATTCTGAAGGAACAGCTGCTGGCGATAGCGCGCGGGTGGGCCTCGTTGGCGACGAATCCGGATGGCCGCCAAGTCATGCAGAACATTTTATCGGAGCTCACGGCGCACACAGCGGTCACTGCTGCCGCTATCTATCGTTTAACTGAGGTAAAATCAAACTGCCTCGAGCTCTACGTGTCGTTTGGCGACATCTCCCTGTCCCAAGGTCCGATCCCAAAACTGTTTCTTGAACCCGAACGCGGTTTGGTGGGAGAAGCTTTGGCGTTCAATCAGCCACGATATACCGGGGACTACGCCGAAGCAGGGTATCTCATCCCGGGGACGCGGATGCCGCGCGTGGCTGTGTTTCCCGCGCGATATCACGAGCGTAACTGGGGTATTCTTATGTTGTCGTCTAACCAGGCGGGGTGGTTCTACACCTACCGCGACGTGCTTGAGGTGTTGGCGCAAGAAGTAGCTCTGGCGGCCGCGTCCGCCGATATGGCGGAACAATCGCGCCGGCACCAACGGATGGAAGACCGCGCCCGAATGCAGTCCGATATTTTGGCCAACGTGTCACATGAGCTCAGGACGCCGCTAGGCCTCATCAAAGGATACTTGGAAACGCTGCAAACGTCCGAGTCGCAATTGTCAACGGAGGACCGACGCGATTTTTTGAGTGTGGCGGTTCAAGAGACGCAGGAGCTTGAATTGCTGATTGAGCAGCTCTTGACGATGTCCCGGATGGAAAGTGCCGAGACTCCGCATCGGCCCCAATGGTTTACGGTCGATGCATGGATCGCACAAGCCCTGGCCCGGCATCCTGTCTGGGACCGCAAACGGATTCAGGTGGTGACCTCACGCGACGGGGAACTGGTCTTTGGCGATCGCCGCAACTTGACCACTGTCTTGAGCAGTCTTCTGGAAAACGCGTTAAAGTATTCCGTGGGGGTTGTCGAGGTCCACATCAATATTTTGTCGAACTCGTGGAGCCTGGGAGTACGCGACCACGGGCCCGGAGTCGCCCCCGACGTGGTGGATCGGGTATTCGAGCGCTTCTATCGCGCCCCTGAGCATGCGCAGTCGGAGATTCGCGGGTCAGGCTTGGGCCTTTCCATTGCCAAACGGATTGTTGAGATGCACGGGGGAGACATTTGGGCGGACAATGCCCCCGGCGGCGGATTTATGGTGACAGCTCGTCTGCCGCGGGGGGATGCTGCCAAAAGGGAGGATACGGCCCGTGGACGACGGCGGATTAGTTCTAGTCATCGATGACGAGGCTAAATATCGTCGGCTCATTAAGACCAACCTGATGTTGGCCGGCTACGCGGTAGTCGAGGCAGCCGACGGTCACGAAGCATTAACAGAAATCTATCAGCACGAACCGGACCTCATTCTTTTGGACTTGCGTTTGCCCGACATGGATGGATTTCAGCTTTGTGAACGCATTCGAAAACTGTCGACGGTTCCGGTGATGGCATTGACCGCCTTAAATACCGAGCAGGACACCATTCAGGCGTTGGATTTCGGGGCGGACGATTACTTGGCCAAGCCGTTTTCACCGGGCGAAATGCTGGCGAGAATCCGCGCGCTATTGCGTCGCAGCCGCGATTTACTACAGGCCGAAGCCCAAGGCTGCGGCGATGTGCGACTTTTGGCCGACACGCGGGAAATTGAGGGACCCACCGGTCGCACGCGACTGACGCCGATCGAATGGAAGTTATGCCGGGAGTTCACGGCTCATTGCGGCAAGGTACTCACGCACGAGCACCTGCTAACGCATGTGTGGGGCCCGGGGTACCAGAGCGAAAACGAGTATTTACGTGTGTATATCCGCCGCCTCCGCAGCTACATTGAACCTGATCCCCATCACCCCGTCTACTTGGTGTCCCATGCCGGTATTGGGTATACTTTATACCCTAAACCGCACGGGATGGAATAGGGCCCGAAAGGCTGTGTCGGTTCCCCTTTTTTATACTTTTTTTACGTGGTGACGACCGTATTTTACGGACTTTTTCACTGCAACACCGGAATACTTACTTAAGACGGTTTAGGGAAGGTGATCGCGTGCTGGACCTTGAGATGATCGCGCTGATTGTGGCGTTGATGGCTCTAATGCTGGGCTTGCTTCATTATTTGTTGCGCGTGTGACGCTAAAGGAGGGTTCTTCGATGGCGGGTGGGATCTTGCTTGGCCTTTCAGCGGCCGTTTGCATTTATCTGGTATATGTGATTATTCACCCGGAGAAATTTTAGCGCACCTAGGAGATGATTCTGTGTCATTGCAAACGGCAGCCGTGTGGGTGGTAGTTGTAGGCATCTTTCTTATTGCGGTCAAGCCCTTGGGGATCTATATCGCCCGGGTTTTTTCCTACGAGCCGACATTTTTGGACCGCCCCATGCGGCCGGTCGAACATGCCATTTTCCGGTTGTTTGGCATCGATCCTGCCACATCGATGAGCGCCAAGCAGTATGCTACCGCACTCATTTTGACCAACTTTGTGTGGATCCTCATCAGCTACGTGTTACTTCGCCTGCAGGGCCACTTGCCGTGGAATCCCGAGCATCTCCAGGCCATTAATCCGCAGCTGGCATTCAATACCGCTACCAGCTTCGGCACCAATACCAACTGGCAGGCATACGCCGGCGAAAGTACTATGTCGTACTTTTCCCAGTTCGGGAATTTGGAGTTTCTGCAGTTTGTGACGCCTGCCGTCGGCGGAACCATAGCGATCGCGTTCATTCGGGCTTTGTCGGGCAAGAAAATGGGAAACTTTTTTGTCGATTTGGTGCTGATGTGCACGCGGGTGCTGTTACCGTTGTCGATTGTGTTTACCCTGCTTTTAGTCTGGCAGGGCGTGCCGGAAACGCTCGCACCCTACCTGCACGTGCACACCGTTACCGGCCATACGCAGGTGGTGACGCGTGGGCCCATTGCATCGTGGGACGCCATTGAGCACGTGGGAACGAACGGTGGCGGGTTTACCAATGCCAACAGCGCCAATCCCTTGGAAAATCCGACGCCTTTGACAAGCCTTTTTGAAATGGTCTCTGAAGGCCTCCTGCCTGTCGCGTTCTTCTACACGTTGGGTATTATGACCGGCAGAACCAAGATGGCATGGACCTTGATTGGCGTGGCGGGCCTCATTTTTTTGGGCATGGGAGCCATGATATACTTCCCGACGGAAATGGGCAGCCCCATTATCAATGCGTTGGGGCTGCACGGACACGTCTACCGGGTCGGGACCGAACTTCGGTTCGGTACCGGTGAAACCTCGCTTTTTGAAACGGCGACAATGGCGTTCACGACCGGAACCGTGTCGATGGCTCATGACAGCGCGCTGCCCATTCCCGGCTTGGCCTTCATGATCGGCATGTTTTTGAATTTAGTGTTCGGCGGAAAGGGTGTCGGCCTCATCAATATGGTGATGCTGGTCATCATTACCGTGTTTTTGATGGGTCTGATGGTTGGACGCACGCCGGAGTTTTTGGGAAAAAAGATTGAAGCGCGGGAAGTGTCACTGGCGTCGATTGCTTTCTTGCTGCATCCGTTTCTCATTCTTGTCGGTACAGCTTTGTCGGTGGCATTGCCAGCCGGGCTGACGGGAATATTGAATCCGGGACCGCATGGTTTCTCCGAAATTCTTTACGCTGTGTCTTCGGGCGCTGCCAACAACGGCTCCGCGTTTGGCGGCCTCGCTGCCTCACAGCCCTATTACGAGATACTGATCGGGGTCATCATGATTATCGGTCGCTTTGCCTCCGTTATCGCCATGTTCTTGCTGGGCGAGTCTCTTCTTAAAAAGAAGTCGGTGCCGACGACATCGGGAACCATGCGCACCGAAGGGGTGCTGTTCGGTGGGATTTTGATCGGCGCGGTAGCGGTCCTGAATGCCCTGACGTTCTTCCCGGTGGTTGCGCTGGGTCCGCTGGCCGAGCACTACCTACTGCTGGCACACCATCTCTTTTAGGCCGGATCGGAGGAGGATTATTCGTTTATGGCAGAAGCATCTGCAGTGTCCAGCAACAAGATGGACAACAAGTACTTTGTCGACGTGTTGAAAGACACCTTTTCAAAACTTAGCCCCGTGCAAATGATTCACAATCCGGTCATGTTTGTGGTGGAAATCGGAACTGTGGTCACCTTGGTGTTCGCTCTGGGATCGTTAGGGAAGGCGCAATTTGGCTATGAATTGCTTGTGACAGTGATTCTCTACTTTACCCTTCTCTTTGCGACTTTCGCCGAGTCGTATGCGGAGGCCCGCGGTCGCGCGCAGGCAGACTTTTTGCGTCGGACTAAGTCCTTTACCAAGGCCCGGCTGCTTGAGCCGTCCGGCGCAACGCGCATGGTCGACGCGGCCGAACTAAAAAAAGGCGACCGGGTGGTGGTGGAGGCCGGGGACATTATCGCCAGCGATGGCGTTGTGGTCAACGGCGTGGGGTCGGTGGACGAATCTGCCATTACCGGGGAATCGGCCCCAGTATTAAAAACGCGGGATGATGCGGTGACCGGCGGAACCACACTGCTGTCGGACCGCCTCATTGTGGAAATCACCGCCAATCCTGGAGAAACATTCTTAGACCGCATGATTGCCCTTGTCGAAGGGGCCAGCAGGCAGAAGACCCCGAACGAAATCGCGCTGTCGGCCCTGTTGGCGGTGCTAACCCTCATCTTTGTGTTAGTGGTGGCAACCTTGGTACCGCAAGCACGGTATTACGGGTCCCATGCCACCAACATTACCACCATGGTGGCGCTGCTGGTGTGCCTGATTCCCACCACTATTGGTGCGCTCTTATCCGCCATTGGGATTGCCGGAATGAACCGCGTGGCGCAGGTCGACGTGGTTGCCAAGAGCGGGCGTGCCGTGGAGGCGGCCGGTGATATCGACGTTTTGATTTTGGACAAGACGGGAACCATTACCGTCGGCAACCGCATGGCGACCGAATTCATGCCGCTTGATGGGGTGTCGGGCGAGGAACTGGCCGAATGTGCGCTATTGTCGTCTCTGGCCGACACAACACCGGAAGGGCGGTCGGTGGTGGAGCTTGCCCAGAAAATGCTCCGCCCGGATGCGGTGCCGAATGGCGAGGGCGAGCCTGTCCCATTTTCGGCTCAAACTCGCATGAGCGGGATCGATCTCACCGACGGGCGGCAGATTCGCAAGGGAGCGGTCAGCGCCATTGTGGAAATTACGCAGTCCGACACCAAGGATGCGTTGAACAAGCTGGCTGAAGAGGTTGCAGGAGATGGGGGAACCCCTTTGGCGGTGGAAATTGACGGCCGAGCACTTGGGGTCATCCGCCTGAAAGATATTGTCAAGAGCGGGTTAAAAGAGCGCTTTGACGATTTTCGCAAAATGGGCATCCGCACCGTCATGGCCACCGGAGACAACCGCATCACGGCAGCCGTTATCGCCCAGGAGGCGGGGGTTGACGACTTTATTGCCGAACTGAAACCCGAGGACAAGATTGTGGTGATCAAAAAGGAGCAATCAGAAGGGCGGCTGGTGGCCATGACCGGTGACGGCACCAATGATGCTCCTGCCCTAGCCCAAGCCGACGTCGGCCTCGCCATGAATTCCGGCACAATGGCAGCCAAGGAAGCCGGGAATATGATTGATTTGGAGTCGAACCCGACCAAGCTCTTAGATGTGGTCATGGTGGGCAAGCAACTCTTGATTACGCGCGGGGCGCTGACGACGTTTTCCATCGCCAATGACATCGCCAAATATTTTGCCATCATTCCGGCCATGTTTGCTGCGGTGCCCACGTTATCGGTGTTGTCGAAGCTGAACATTATGGGGTTGAAGACGCCGCACGGCGCGGTTTTGTCGGCGCTGATATTTAACGCGCTCATTATCCCGGCCCTAATCCCGTTCGCTATTCGCGGAGTAAAATACCGGGCCGAATCGGCAGACCGTATGTTGGCGCGAAATATCTTTAACTGGGGCGTATTGGGCGTCATTATTCCCTTTGTGGCGATTTGGGGAATCGACCGTGTTCTCGGACTGTTTGGTCTGGCATAGGAGGTGCGCACGGTGAAATATATTAAACCATTGGTTGGCGTGACCGTATTTCTTTGGCTGCTTCTAGCGTTGGCCTATCCCTTGGGCATGACCGGCATAAGTCAGCTGGTCTTCCCATACCAAGCTAATGGAAGTCCGGTGACATTGAATGGCCGGGTTGTGGCGTCTGCGATTGTTGGACAGTACTTTAACCAGAAGGGGTACTTCTGGGGCCGCCCGTCGGATACCGTCAACGCTGTCACGGGAAAGCCCCAACCGTATAACGCCGCCAATTCAGGCTCGAGCAACCTCGGGCCCACCAATAAGGTGTTGGTGCATCGCATTGAAGCGCGCATCGCCCACCTGCAACAGACTAACCCCGGGTTGACGGTAAGCCAAATCCCGCCCGACTTGGTGGAAGGTTCCGGTTCTGGGCTCGACCCGGATATCAGTCCGCAGGCGGCCTTGATACAAATACCGCGTGTGGCCAAGGCGACCGGGCTATCCCCCGCCTATCTTCGTGCCCTGGTACACCAAGCGACCACCGGCCCGCAGTGGGGACTGTTCGGCCGCCGGGTCGTGAATGTCACGACGCTTAACATCGACATTTACCAGGCGAAGCACGGATAGCCGCCTGACCGGTTCGCGGTGCCAATCTGTTACCGATTGCCTTTGAGGGCGTCTTCGGCGGATACTATGAGGAGGGAGGATGAGGCATGTCCGAGGACGCGTCGCTGAACCACAAAGCTGCATATCACCCGCGCGGCGGCCGCTTGAAAATTTTTGTCGGGGCCGCGCCCGGCGTGGGGAAAACCTATACCATGCTCCGCCAGGCCCACGATCTCAGGACCCAGGGGGTGGACGTGGTGGTTGGCTACTGCGAAATCCACAATCGGGCCGAGACCCGCGCCCTCTTGGCCGACTTGGAAGTGGTACCGCGGCATACGGTTGACTTTCATGGTCGAAAATTTGAAGAACTCAACCTCAACGCCATCCTGGCCCGTCGACCGGAGCTGGTGGTTATCGATGAGCTGGCGCACACCAATGTGCCGGGGTCCCGCAATCAGAAGCGGTACATCGACGTCGAAGAGATTTTGGACCACGGCATTGACGTGATGACCGCCGTCAATATCCAACACTTCGAGACAGTTGCCGAGGAGGCGGCCCAAATTATCGGCACCCCGGTGCGCGAAATTATTCCCGAGACATTTTTGGATCGGGCCGATGAATTGGAGTTAATCGACGTCACGCCGGAGACCATCCGACGGCGGATGCTCGACGGTCTCATCTATCCCCCGGAAAAAGTCCCTTCGGCGTTGGACCACTACTTTCGCTATGAGAACCTTGCCAGTCTCCGTGAGCTCGCGCTACGCGAAGTGGCGGAAGATGTGGACCAGCGACTCCAGGAGTCCCATGAGCGACAGAAAATTGAAGGACCGGTGGGAGCGCGCGAAAACGTGATGGTGTGCGCGAGCTACCCCGACCGGGCCGCCCACCTCATTCACATCGGCGCCCGCATGTCCGACCGCATGAAAACAGATCTCATTGTCGTGACGGTGGTGAACCAGTTTGAGTCGGATTGGTCGGCTAAGGAAGAGCCGGCGATGGTCGCCCAGTGTCGCCAATTAGCGGAGCAACATCATGCCCGGTTTGTGATGGAGCCCCTCCGCGACCGCTCAATCGGTGAGGCCATCTTAGATGTTGCAAAGCAGTATAATGTGACACAAATCGTCATCGGTCAGCCGCGCCATGGCAGCAAGTGGCGACGTCTTGTCACGGGCGACCCCGTTTCGTACCTGCTCAGAAACCTGCGCTTCATTGATTTACGTATTGTCGGGTGGCGCGAGCGTCCGCGGTGGAATGATCCCGGCAACCTGGTGGACAGCGGCGCGTCCCGGCATGAAGAGACATCGTTTTAACGGAACCAAGGAAAGTCTTATGCGCAGTGGAGGATTTGATGCTCTCAAATAATAAACGCCCGACCGTAGCTTCCGGCCGTCTCACCATCTACGTTGGGTCGGCACCCGGGGTTGGGAAGACGTACAAAATGTTGCAGGATGCGCATGTCGTTCGGGAGAAGGGCGTCGACGTGGTGATTGGTTGGCTGGAGACCCACGGACGCCAGGAGACGTGGGCGCAGGTCAAAGACCTCGAGATTATTCCACCCAAAAGGGTCTGGTTTGGGGATCACGAGTATGCCGAGATGGATGTCGCGGAGATTAAGCGCCGGCGTCCTCAGGTGGCTCTGATTGATGAGCTGGCTCACTCCAACGTCCCTGAAGCGGGTGCCAACGCCAAACGCTATCAAGACGTCATCGAGGTTTTGGACGCTGGCATTGACGTGGTGACGACGGTCAATATTCAGCACCTGGAGAGTCTGTACGACAAGGTGGCCCACATTACGGGCGTGAGCGTGCGTGAGCGGATCCCTGACTGGTTTGTAGATCGGGCGCGCGAACTGAAATTGGTGGATGTGCCGCCCGAGACCCTGCAGGAACGCCTGAAGCAAGGGAAAATCTACGCCCTGAACAAGGTCGAATCCGCGCTGGCCCATTTCTTTCAGCTGGGAAACTTGTCGGCCCTCAGAGAATTAGCGTTGCTAGAAGTGGCCGACGATGTGGACGCGCGGCTTGACGCCATCCGCGAAACCCGTCTGATGCCGGCAACCCGTGACAAGCTGATGGTATGCGTGAATTACCGTCCCCACTCCGAACAGCTAATCCGTCGGGGATGGCGTATTGCCGACCGCCTGTCTGCTGACCTATTTGTTCTCATCGTCCTTACCAGTCCGCCGGAACGGGGCCTCTCGCAACGGGAACAGCATCTCTTGGACAATATTCGCGCGCTGAGCCAGCAGTTTAACGCCCAAGTGATTACCCGCGTCGCAGCGGCACCGACAATTGGCCAGACGATTGTCCAAGTGGCCAACGAGCTGGGGATTTCGCAAATTATCATGGGGCAGCCTCTGAGTCGGCCGCGATGGCGGACTCTATGGGCGGAAAACCCCGTCAACTATGTGCTGGAACATGCGGAGTTCGTGGATCTTCTGGTTGTTTTCAACGTGCGTGCGGAAGAACCCGAACGGCAGGGGCAGAACGCGGCGAGACACCACCGGTCGGCAAAAGTCTAGCCATTTTGGCTTTGACGGCCCACCAAAACGAGCCGCACAACGTGTCCCAGCCAGGCGCCGGCGAGCCCTAAGAGAAGCGCCAGAAGAAGCGTGAACACCCACACGATGAGGCCCGCACGCCCAAATCCCATGATGGCGGCGATAAGGTTGGCGCTTTTTCCCAGCGGATAGTTAAACGAGGCGATTAAGAGAGGAAGGGCGTACCCCGCCAACGACAGGACAACCGCGCCAACATACTGGCGCACGGCTGACTTGACCGCCAACGTCCACAAAAAGGCGATGACCAGGGGTGCCAGCCAAAAGTCCAATCCGGAAGTTAGGCCCCAGACCAATAAAACGCTAATGGCGAGGCTTGCCGCCCGATAGCGGGGTGTGTCGACAGGGATTTTCATGCTCTCACGCTCCTCTTCGGCTTTTCGCTACGGATTCAGTGTCCACACGGCTGCTCCCGGTTCATGTTTGGCTTGCAAGAACGATTCCATCCGGTAGTAGTGGCCCGTCCACCATGCCGGAATTTGGTTCTCGTACCAGGGAGACACCGGGTTTTCGCTCTGGCCGCCAGGATACACGCTTTCGGCGAAGGGGGTTTTGCCCGGGCCCTGCCAGTTCACAATCATGCGCCAACTTGGGCCGGCATGGGACACAAGTCCGCCGTCGGCTGCGTTGACCGTCCAGGAGTCGCCGCCGGAGGGGCGCGGACCATAGCCCAATTCCGGTATTTGAGTCAGCGAGGCAAAGTCGCGAAAGTGCACCTTGCCCCATTGCCACTGATTCGGATCCTTCCCAAGCTTTTTGGTCAGCAGCGCCACCGCGCGCTGAAATGCTTGGCGCATCACCTCAGCTGCGCTCCGCCGGGTTCCGTCCGGCAGGGAGAAGGCGGGGTTGGCGGGATCGTTCGCGGTCCATGCCTCTAAATCGTCGACCAGCGGAGTCCCAACGGTTGAAGTGGTCTTGAGCGCGAGATTCGGATCGTGAGAAACCGGCACACGCTTCGCTTTCCACCAGGGCCCGAATGTCGCCTGTAGGTACTGGTTAATGAAATACCACCAAATGGTGGCCTCGGGCGAGTTCAGACTCATCGTCCCGTTCCATCCCCGGAGAAGCTGGGCGGACTGGGCTTCGGCGGGGGTGAGATTGGCACCGTTTAGCGCGCGGATTAGCTCCGGCACCATAGAGGCGGCCAGCGAGTCCTGGGTGTTGTTTTGCAACCGCTGGAAACCCGTCGGGGTGAGATTGTGGGCGTGAATCAGCGTCCGGTAGATGGTGTCGGCGCGAAATCCGGTGCTGAAAAAGTCCATCGCATTTCCGATGTAATACGGGTAATGGTTAGACACCTCGCGCTGGTTTGCGGAGAACAAAAAGCCGGATGCCGGATTGTATGCCTGCGGAATGGCGGTGAAGGGGATGGTGCCGACAATGTCCTCGCGGCCGGTGCCGGAGAGCACAGTCCATGGATTTCCCTGTGCCACTTCCGGGTAATAGCCGGCGGAGATGAGGCCAATATTTCCCCGGCTGTCGGCATAGATAAAGTTTTGGCTGGGAGCATGCCAGAGTTTCAATGCTGTGCGGAACTGAGCGAAATTATTGGCGCGGTTGATTTGCAGAAGGCTTTGCACATCGTTTGACGGCAGAGCGCCAATCCAGTCTACGGCTAGCGTTTGACCCGACTGGGTCATCAGCGGCCCGTGGACGGTAAGTCTCACCGTCAATGGGACCGGCTTATGGCCTTTGACCGGAATGTCGTAGCGCACAAGCTTCATGGAGCGCCAGCGGCCTTTCCAGTAGTAGGCGTTGGGGTGGGCGGCACTGGTCTTTTCCCGGTACAGGAACGTCGCCTGGTTTTGTACGTTGGTCAAACTCCAAGCAATACTTTGGTTGTGGCCGATAAGGATCAGTGGAACACCGGGAATGGATACCCCGGAAAAATGGTACCCCGGCGCGAGTCCGGCGATTTGGTACCAAATCGCGGGCAGGGTTTGGCTCAGATGCGGGTCTCCTGCCATCATGGTTTGGTTATTAGCGGTCCTGGATCCGGAGACCGCCCAGTTATTGCTGTCGGAAAAACTATGGTGAAAAGCGCGCGTGATTGCGATGACGTCGCCTAGCGCGGCAGCTTTGGCTGCGCTCGATGACGATCCCGCCGCACTGGCATGATTGGCCGAGGCGGCGATATTGGATAATGCGCCGGTGGGAACGCCACCCACCAGTGCGGATCCCTTTTGCACCGCCGTCTGCGATTCGATCGGGGCTAACGGAAGCTTTTTATATGGGCCCGGCTCGTAAGGATGCTGGACGTTGGGCTCGCCCAGGGGAAACCAGGCCATGGTGCGGCGCCGGCCCAGCGACTGGGCCAACAGATGATACTCAATCGGCGCGGTGGTGTAGTCCAAACTTTGGGTCATGTCGCCTTGGATGACGAGACTGTCGATGGGTGTCCATGGGGCGGGGCGGTAGCCCAAGAGTTTGAACATCACCGGCAGCGTGCCATGTGCCTCGTCTTGGTGGATGACGTCATTGACGCCGGCGGAAAAGGCGGTAAGGGCGCGGAAGGCCGGATTTGATGGCCTCATCCTCGCCCAGTTAGTTCGGGCAGTTCGCAAAAGCCCAAGCTGAAGCTCGAACTTATCCGAAGCCAACGCGGCCGGGCCTACTACCTGGGAGAGCAAGCCTTCCCCCTGGCGACGCATTAGGTCCATCTGGAATAGCCGATTTTTTGCCTGAAGGTAGCCGATGGTGAAGAATAGATCATGGGCGGTCTTCGCCCGGATAAACGCGGTGCCTTGCGTATCAAAGGTTACCGTCACGTTCCTACGCAAACCCGGGACGGACAAGGATTGAGTCTTGGGTGTTTTCGCACCTAACGCCATCGTCCAGACGCCAGTGGCGGGATTGAACGTGGGACCTAACGGGGGAATTGGTCCCAAGCCATGAAAGGCGGTGTCCAGCACAACGGCGGAAAACATTACCGAGAGCAGCAACGATATGAGTAGTCGGATGCGCTTCATGGGCCTTCCCCCTGTTTCTTACCGAACAACCTTGCAGGATCTATTCGCGACCCGACACAAGAGTCCTTCCGTTTTAATGGACTTATCCATTGATCATTGTGCGGAACGAGTGGTCAGCCGCCCACCGAACTCTCCGGCGACTTCGCGTCAATTAGACGGTGTTCATATCGTGGTCATGCTGCATCTGGTATTGGGGGCGGGGGAAAGGTTTTGCCAGTTGGATACAACTCACATTCAGCACCCACAAGTTGGTAATTAGTCAATTTCGTCGTCGCATGCCATGGCGGCGGGGATCGGTCGTTCGGGCGGCGTGGTGAAGACGGTCTCCGGCATGTCGAGAGCGCGCAAAACCGTATCCAAGGTCGGATGGAACAACGGATCTAAGGCGACGAGGCGCTGGCCGTCGGGATCGGTGACGACCTGCACCGACTCTAACAGCCGGACCACTTCGTGTCCAGTAGGACGCGAGAGCTGACGACGCGAGGGGGAGGGGATCGCCATTTCCGCCCGGCGGAGACGCCGTTCAATCAAACTATAGAGCAGACAGGCCAGGAGCAGAACGTAGCCCAACGCCTCAATCCGTTCCGGCTTTTTCAGGAATAAGGCATCCACGAAGAGGGGGTCTTCGAAGTGAAAGTGGCGCTCCACACTGGTCTGGTCCTTATATTCGCGCCACAGCTCCGTGGCGGACAGACGGGTGGTGGGCACTGTGGTAATGAGCACAAAGGTACTCCGGCGTTCCAACTCCCGTTGTCGATGCGTCGCGTCGACCGCGCCGATAGTGACCTCCACCACCCAATCTTCGCGCCGATCCTCGAGGCGCGGGATCTTGCGGGGCCGACCCGGCCGGGTCTGACGGATCTCCGCACGCACGGTCGTGGTCACCGCACACCAGGCGTCTTGCCATGGGGTGCGCCACCGCGCGATGTAGCGCTCCAAGGCGGTTCGCGACCGGCTGACCGTCTTTCCGCGTTGCGCCGCTTTGTAGGTGAGCTGCCGCCTCATTTGAAGCGCGTTTTTAGTAACTTCCAGCTCCAGGGAAACTAGTCGACCTTGGTCGAATTAAATTGGCGCCCTAGACCGGGCCGGACGGCTTCAGCCAGGTGGAACGGGTCACCCCTTTGACCAGTTTTATCGGGTATGCCGGCTGGATCGGGCCATTGTTACGATGTTCGTCATGCGGACGCCAATGCGGATTGTGTGATGGATCAAATCGGACTATCATCCGAAATCAAACCCGGATTATGTGATCGATCAGAATTCCCGTGAAAGGATTTTTTCCGCTGAGTCAGACCGCCGGGACGCGTATTGACGTACTCTGGAATCGGTAGTCTTAAGGCACTAACGGTCCGGTTAGCGATTTAGCCAAATAGTCTGAGAAAAGGAGAAGAAATCTTGATTTGCTGGGGGGACGCCGTATGATAAGAGAAGGAGGGACGTCGTATGCCGCAGACCGTGAATATTCCTGAACGCTTACCGATCGTGATCGACCCGGACGGGTTGACCGCTCTGTGTCATCGCTATGGGATTCGGGAGTTGGCGCTCTTTGGGTCGGTTTTGCGCGACGATTTTACGTCCCAGAGTGACGTCGACGTGCTCTATGAAATGGGCCCCACGTCACCCATTCGATCGCTCTTTGACGTGGGGCGTTTGGTGGGAGACCTCGAGGAGCTGCTGGGACGTCGCGTGGATGTGGCCAACAAGCAACGGCTCTACCCCGTATTGCGGGAGGGAATTCTTTCGACACGGCGAGTGATTTATGCCGAAACGTGACAACTTTAGCACGTTGACCCATATCGAGGAGGCCGTCCAACGTATCGAGCGCTGAACGGAGGGGATTTCGCACGAAGAGTTCCTGGATGATGAACTCCGGCAAAGCGCCATCATGCGCCAGCTTGAAATCATCGGGGAAGCGACGGGCCGGCTGACGGCGGAATTCCTCCATGCTCATGGGTTTTGTCGCTGGGTGGCCGCCACTGGGACATTTTGATAGAGTCCCTCATCCTTAATGATGGGTCACGGGTGCCGGACGCAATCTTCGCTAGACCAGCAGTGACGTAAGCGTGTGCCGGCGGGGTCGGAAGAGCGAGCAAACGGGCCGGTGAGCCGCAAAGCGCTTAATGGGAGAAATCTTCCGCAAACGGCCCATGCTTGGGCCGTTTTGTGCAGGATTGGCAGGCTCAACTTTTCCGCGCGTATGGGCATGAACTGCTGGGCTGGCTAGTCGCCTCGGCTGCCTCCGTGGAATCGAATGGTGGTCGGTGGAATCGGCTTCGCCGACTCTTCTCCTCGCGGTCTCCGCATCCTGCTGTCCGACTCGATATGAACCGTCATGCCGAGTGTCGTGGCTTGGTCATCCGGTATCACCGGGGTGACCAGGAATTCTTGGTGCCAGTAACCGCGGCTGCCGCCGTCGGCTTGTGGCAGGCACTCGCAAATTCGCCATGTCGAGGTCGATGTGCATCGGACCATCCGCTAGCTGTGGACTCTCAAGCTGGACCGACACGATACTACAGTTGTTGTATTGACGGACATAGGGCACCAGAACCAAGAGGTTCCCTCGTGGTTCGGCGGCCATGATCGGGACGAAGCGCTCGAATCGGTCAGGCTGAACCCGTTCGCGCAATACCGGCCAGTGAAAGAGGATGGAAAAGATCCGGTGTAAGATGGAAACGGGGATTTCGTATTGCCGCGCCCATTGCTCCAAGTAAGCAGCCTTGGGAAACCCGGGTTTTCCGTTAGAGAGGCGCTGGCGCGTCGCGATTGACGCGGCAATATTTTCGTCCACAGTCTTGAGTTGCTCGTCATAGTAGTCCGTCGGTGGTTCCATTCGCATTTCCATGAGATATCCCTCCCTGACTATCTTGCCAGAATTTGGGTCCACGAGCAAGTTCCGTCGTGCCCCAATCTCGACACCCGTAAAATCTATCGAATGACTGACTCTCTGGCTTATAGGCTGAACGCGCCACAGCGATACACAGCATTCATTTTGGCTCGGACGGAGCTTCCAGAACGTAACGCAGGCGCTTGCGTCATGCGTGTTCTGAGAAGACCCTGTCTTTAGGCATCTAATCTTTACCCATATCTTTTGAAGGGCAGCCGCCAAATTATGGCATCGTCATCACGCAGGGTCTGCGATTCTCAGCCGAAGAAAAAGTTTTGATCGCGGGCAAGTTCCCAAAGGGATTTGTCACG
>JAKACZ010000023.1 GCA_021820965.1 Bacillota bacterium
AATCTGAGCGAATTGATGGGGACCAACGGTTGCCCTCGATGGACAACATGCTATGATGAGGGAGACGGGATTCCAGGTGGGTGAATTGTTTGACGCACCCCGGTTGAATTAAATGACGTTTGACATCCCAGTTTTCGCGCAATCGCATAAGCCTCGGCGGTCAGCCCGTCGACTAACTCGCGTTCATTATAGTTGGCATAGCGCTCAGCAGGTATGGATAGGCTCATCGCGGCGCGCGGAAGGTTGTCCGCAGTTAATATAGGCACAGCGACACAAAATATGCCAGGGCTGTACTCACCAAGGTCTCTTGCGAACCCCCGCTCCCGAATCGCGTGGAGTTCATCGATCAGGGCCGCCGTAGACGTGATCGTCGCCGGCGTGAACCGGGCCAATTCGGTCGACGGATAAAGGCGGTGCAACTGGTGTTCTGATAAACAGGCCAACAATGCCTTGCCGATGCCGGTTGCATAGGCTGGAAGGCGCGTTCCCACGTTCGATACCAATTGTATCGGGTGGCGTGACGGAACCTTTGCCATGTAGACGACCTCGTTTACGTCCAAAGTAGCCAGTTGTACGGTCTCTCCGAAGCGGTCCCCAATCTGTTCCAGATGCGGCAGAGCTATAGGAACCAGCTGGATTTGATTGGAAAACGCCGTCGTCAATTCCCAGACCAGAGGTCCCAGAGAATAACGTTTGGTGTTTTCATCGAAGGTTGCCAGACGCGTCTGAACAAGCGTGGTCAATAAGGCGTGTAGACTGCTTTTGGGTAAGTCGAGACCCCGTTGCAGATCCGTGTAGAGCGCACCCGCAGGATTACTGGCTAAGAATGTGAGGGTTTGCGCAACTCTTTCGGCTGACTTAACCATTTCTTTCTCCTTCTCTTTCCTGACTCAGACTCAGCATGTCACTAAAAGCCACAACCGGGAATTTTTTAGTCCTATTCGGACGGCATCTGGACGACGCGGTCCGCCATGAGAACAACCCCGGCTTCCCCCGATAGAGCGGATTCGCTGCGTGAGCGATTCATGATCAGAGGCCGGTACTCGCTAGGCCGTCTTGGCCCGGGTGCGGTCCGCGGCGATAGGCGGTCCATGACCGGCCCCCTAGCGAACCTAAAAACTCAGACCAGCATGCGAAAAGTTATTCTGATGGCCTCGGGAGTACGGAGAATGCGGGTCATAAGAGAACTATTCGACACCCACTCCCCATCCTCCCTGCGAAATATGTGGACATTGAAGGGACTCTCCAAAAATCCTTGCCGATTTCATCATTTTCTCAGAGTCTGCGCGCTCAATTGTTCCCAAAATGAGTCATGAACTTTTTCTAATTTTTGCAGGAATCTTTCTTCGAGACAGCGAATCATATAAAAATCATAACATAGGAACTCAAGTTCCTATACCTGAACTGAGGTGAACCGATGCATCGCTTTGCCGTATCCACCGCGATGGTCGCGCAAATGGGGGAAGTTCCCGGTCCGGAAATCTACTGGATGGGACATTTCGGGGAATGGTTCCCCCTGCAAATCAATGTGGTGTTAATTCAAGGGGAAGGTCAGACGATTTTGATTAACTCAGGACCACCCGAAGATTAT
Source organism: Bacillota bacterium (assembly GCA_021820965.1). Lineage (GTDB taxonomy): Bacteria > Bacillota > Sulfobacillia > Sulfobacillales > Sulfobacillaceae > Sulfobacillus_B. Next base: position 1,592 of record JAKACZ010000023.1, read on the forward strand.
CTCTCCCATATGAACACCGTATGGCAGAAGGAACTCGGCGACAAAACCCACATCTCTATTCCGCCGGGGCACGCGATGAAGGAGGTGCTGGCGGAGTGGGGCGTCACACCGGCGGATGTGGACATCGTGGTGGTGACGCCGCTACAAGCCTATGCGATTGGCGGTATCGATTTGTTTCCCCGGGCGGAAGTATGTGTGTCCCGAACGGGATGGCTCGATCTCCTTGCGCCCAAGCATTTTGATGAACGACGCCACATGGCGGTGCCCGATCGATTGCTGGGCTACCTGCTCTTTGACCTCTGGCCGCAGCGCCGCGTGCGTTTGCTGAAGGATGAGGATGAGGTCGTACCCGGCGTGCGCACCTGGTGGGCCGGCACACATCATCGCAGCAGTTTAGCGATTGAAGTGAAGACCGCCGACGGCCTGGTCGCGATTTCGGATGTCGCCTTCTATTATGACAACTTGGAACACAACATTCCGCTGGGCATCGGGGAGAGTTTGGAGGAGTGCCGGAATGCCTACGCGCGACTGAAGCGGGCCAAGCGGTTCGTCTCCCTGTATGACCCGAGCACACTGCTTCGCTACCCCGGCGGCCGTGTCAGCGGTGAGGGGGTGTCTTCGTGAAGATTACCGCCATTCGCACCACGGCAGTTGGCTTTGCCCAGACACCGGACACCTTGAAGCGAAATCTTGTTTCCGCTACCTCTGTGTTTGACGACCACTACGATAAATCGTGGTTTGGGCCCGGCGTCTTTACCTTAGTGGAGATCGAGACGGATGACGGCATCACGGGGGTGGGCACGGCGGGGGGATTCACCGTCACGGCCAAGCCCATCATCGATACGCTGCTGGCCCCGGTGTTAATCGGCGAGGATCCCGCGCGGATCGAATATCTCTGGCAGCGTATGTATCGCTCCAGTATTCGGATTGGCCGCAAGGGCGCCGTGATGGCCGCCATCAGCGGCGTCGATATCGCGCTCTGGGATCTCAAAGGCAAGGCGCTGAACACCCCAGTGTATAACCTGCTGGGCGGCTTGGTCAGACCGCGCATCCCCTGCTATGCCAGCCGACTCTATGCGTTGGCTGATCGTGACCAACTCGCGGCGGAAGCCCGCCGCTACCGCGATCAAGGATTTGCCATGGTGAAGCAGCGGTTTGGCTTCGGCCCGAAAGACGGCCCAGGCGGGATGGCCGCGAACGAACGCCTGATCGCCACCGTCCGCGACGCCATCGGCCCGGATATCGAATTGGCGGCCGACGCCTACATGGGGTGGACAGTGGAGTATACCATGAAGATGGCGGAACGGTTAACGCCATACGCTGTGAAGTGGATCGAAGAACCGTTAATGGCCGACGATTGGGATGGGTACGAGTTCCTGGCGCAGCGTTGCCCGATTCCCCTCTCCTGTGGGGAGCACGAGTACGGGTTGGAGGGGTTCCGGGAACTTATCAGCCGCCGCATTACCCGGTATCTACAACCTGATGCCAACCGCGTCGGCGGCATCACCGTGATGACGAAGATCTGTGCCGTGGCGGAGGCCCATCATCTCGACATCATCCCGCACTCCAACGAGTCCCATAACCTCCATGTGATTGCCTCGCACAGCAATTGTCCCATCATGGAGTATTTTCCCAACGTCGAACCCGACACCGGCAATGAACTCTTTTGGAAAGTCTTTGTGGGTGAGCCAGTCATTGAACACGGCAGCGTGACGCCCCCCATCCAACCCGGCCTGGGCATTGAGATCAATCGCGATATGCTGCGGGCGCTGGCCTTATGACGGCGTCGACCACGTTATCGGGAACGTGGGTGGTGCTGGTGACGCCCTTCTTGCCGTCGGGCGCCATCGATGAGCCAAGCTTCGTACAAGAGATCCGCTGGGTGCTGTCGCACGCCGTGACCGGGGTGGCGGCGTTGGGACTCGCCAGCGAGGTGTATACGCTGACGGACGCCGAAAGAAGTACTCTTCTCACGATCGTGGCCGAGGAATGCGAGGGGAAATGCCCCTGGATTGCCGGGGTGGAGCATACCGGGACCCAGGCTGCGGCCGCGCGCGCCGAAGAGGCCGCTCAATTAGGGGCGTCCGCTGTCATGGCCTACCCGCCCTATCTGATCAAGCCCGACGAGGCCGACATTGTGGCGTATTACGCCGCCCTGTCCCACGCAGCCGAAAGACCGGTGATTGTTCAAGATGCCCAGCCGTGGACCGGGGTCGCGCTGCCGGTCGCCTTGCTGGCACGGTTGGCGGACTGGGTGGCGGCGGTCAAGATTGAGACCCCACCGACGGGACTGAAGCTCAGTGCTCTGCGTGACGCGGCGCCGGACTTGACACTCTTGGGCGGGTCCGGCGGACTGCATGCGTTCGATGAGCTGCAGCGCGGTGCCGACGGGTTCCTCATTGGACCACTGCAAGCGGACGACTTCGTGCGCATGCGTAAATGGTGGGACAGGGGTCAAATTGACGCCGCCGCCCATCTCTACGCCACGCTGTTACCGCGCCTGCTGACGTCGATGGCCACGCTCGATACGTATGTGGCCCTGCAAAAAGAGGGGCTGCGGCAGCACGGCGTGATTGCCGATAGCCGATGCCGTGCACCTCACCGCGGGTTAGACCCCTGGCAGCGGGCATTAGCGAAACGATGGGGCGGTTGGGATCACCAGGAAACGGAGGAGGTCACACCATGAAGGCGCTGATTTGGAGCGATATTAACGAGATGCAATGGGCCGATGCGGCCGAGCCGCCGATGCACGAGGGATGGATCACGGTCGAGAGCTTGATGGTGGGCGTTTGCGGGTCTGAGGTATCGGCGTTCCTGGGACACAACGAATTACGGCGGCCCCCTTTAGTGATGGGCCATGAATTTGTGGCCCGGATTGTTGCTGATGTGCCCACCTATCACCTGATGAAGGGCGACCTGGTCACCGTCAACCCACTAATCACCTGCGGACAATGCCGGGCGTGCGTCTCGGGCCATCGACAACGCTGCCCGTCGCGTCGCATCATCGGCATTGATTTTCCCGGGGCGTTTGGCACCCGGGTAGCCGTGCCGGCACGCCAGTGCTATCCCGTCAACGATCCCGTTCACGGCGCCTTGACCGAACCGTTGGCGTGTGCCGTGCGCGCCGTCAATCAGGCTCAGGTCGAGTTAGGTGACGCGGTATTGGTCCTGGGAGCCGGCATCATCGGTCTGATGTCCGCCTGGGTGGCGAAAACGCGGGGCGCGGGCCGGGTGATGGTTGTCGACCCCAATGCCGCGCGGTTACAGCATGGCCAGTCCTGGGGCGCCACCGATGTAATTGATGCGGGGACCGAAAATGTAAGCGAGGCGGTACGAGACCGGGTACCGGACGGCGTTGATCGCGTCATTGACGCAGTGGGTTTTGAGTCCACGCGGGCGACGGGGCTTGACACCGTGCGGCGGGGTGGCCGGGTGGTGTGGATCGGGCTGCACGAGAATCGGTCCACCCTGCCTGGCAACCAGATGGTGCGCGATGAAACGGAGGTGGTCGGGTCGTTCTGTTACACCGACGAGGAATTTCGGCAGGCGGTCCTGTTGGTGAATGCCGGGTTCGTCGATCGGCCGGGGTCGTGGTTGGATGTGCGACCCATCGAAGCGGGGCACCAGGCTTTTCTTGAGCAGGCGCAGGGACCGGCGCCGTTCGCCAAGATCATATTGCAGTTGGGATAACCAAGGGGGCGAGTGATATGCGAAAAGTCGCAGATATCCGCGCATTTTCCGTGGGCCGGGAAGGCGGCTCCGACTACCACCGGCAGTCGCGTGACCATTGGATTGTGGGTCGCATCGCCAATCCGATGACTCGGTATCCGGAATATAGCGACACGCGATTGGCGTGGGGCATGGATGTCTTGGGCAGTGTGGTGGTGGAAGTGGAAGCCGATGATGGGACCGTCGGGGTTGGAGTAAGCACCGGCGGTGCCCTCGCCGGGTGGATTGTCGAACACCATTTGAAGCGGTTTGTGGTGGGTCAACCGGTCACCAACCGCGAACAGATGTGGGATCAGATGTTCCGCGCCACGATGTTTTACGGACGCAAGGGCCTGGTGATGAATGCGATTTCCGCGGTCGACCTGGCCCTGTGGGATCTGTTGGGACAGCTCCGGCAAGAACCAGTGTTTGCCTTGCTGGGTGGGGCCGTGCGGGACGAGTTGGTGTTTTACGCCACCGGACCGCGGCCGGACTTGGCTCGGAACATGGGATTTATCGGCGGCAAGTTGCCGCTCGAGTTCAATAGTGCCGACGGCGAGGACGGATTTCGGGCCAATGTGGCCCGGGTTGAGACCATGCGAAACGCGGTCGGCGACGACTTTTGGCTCATGTACGACTGCTACATGTCGTTGGACCTCCCCTATGCCACGCGGTTGGCTCGGGCGCTGATTCCCTATGGCCTTAAGTGGCTGGAAGAAGCCTTCATTCCCGATGATTACTGGTCCTATCGCGAGTTGCGGCAAGCCTTGGGGATGCAAACGCTGGTAACGACGGGAGAGCATGAAAGCACCCGTTACGGGTTTCGGCTGCTATTGGAGATGGGCTGCGCCGACATCATTCAGCCCGACGTCACCTGGTGTGGCGGGCTGACGGAACTCACCAAAATTGCCGCCCTGGCGGATGCCTACAACGTGCTCACCATCCCCCACGGATCGAGCGTCTATAGTTACCATTTTCTCCTGTCCCGACCCAACAGTCCCTTCGGCGAGTTTCTGATGATGCATCCCGATGCGACGGCGGTCGTACCCATGTTTTCCCCGCTGTTGCTCGACGAGCCGGTGCCGGAAAATGGGCGGCTCCGGCTAGCTGACACGCCAGGGTTCGGCGTCCGCCTGAATCCCGACGTGCCATTGGAAAGGGTGAGGTAAGAAATGCCGGAAACGGGACGGTTTACCGGGAAGGTCGCCGTGGTCACCGGGGCGTCGCGCGGAATTGGGCGTGCCGTAGCCCTCAGATTGGCCCGTGACGGAGCCCGGGTGGTGGTCAATCACCCGGACGAAGCAACATTTGCGGAACAAGTCGTGCAGGCGATTCGCGATAACGGGGGTGACGCCATTGCGATCAGTGCTGACGTATCCAACGCCGCTCAGGTTCATGCCCTCTTTGACGAAGCTCTGTCCTACTATCAGAGGCTGGACATCTTGGTCAACAACGCCGGGATTTGTCCGTTTGTGGACTGGTTTGAGATGACGGAGGATATTTGGCGACGGGTTCAGGACGTCAACCTCAATGGTACCTTCTTTTGCAGTCAAGAGGCGTCCCGGATCATGCGCGACCAAGGACAGGGCGGGCGCATCATTAGCATGAGTTCGATTTCCGCCTTGGTCGGGGGCAGTTTTCAAACGCACTATACGCCGACCAAGGCGGGGATCCGGTCGCTGATGCAATCGCTTGCCATCGTCCTGGGGCCCTACGGCATCACCTGTAATTCTGTCTTGCCCGGTTCGATTTTGACCGATATTAACCGGGCGTATTACGAAAACCCTGATCAGCTGGAGAAAGACTCCCAGCGCATTCCCATGGGCCGACTGGGCAAGCCCGACGACATTGCCGGTGTTGTCGCCTTTTTGGCATCAGATGATGCAGCCTACGTGAATGGCGCCGACATTTTGGTCGATGGCGGGCTTTTTGTGAATCTGCAATAGGAGGGACTGTTGTTGACGCGGATGGTGTTTCTCATGGAAGTCAAACCGGACCACATTGATCAATACCGCGAGGCACATCGGAATGTCTGGCCTGAGGTGGAAGAAGCTTGTCGCAGGGTGGGAATGCGGAATTACAGCATCTTCATGGCCGAGACGCATTTAATCGCCTATTTCGAGTCCGACGATTGCGAGAAGAGCTTGGCCGAGCTTGCTCAGCAGGAAGCCCTGCAGCGGTGGTGGCGCTACATGGACCCTGTCATGGCGCCCGAACCTCCGCTGTCCAAGGCCTTTGAAGAGGTGTTTCACATGTAATGGCCGAGCGTCTTGCTGTCGGGCCGACTTGTGCGCAATGTTCGGAATAGGAGGGATAGAGGATGAAAACCGAAGGATCGCACATCGCCACCGGACTTACGGCCTTTGATGACGCCCCATTGCGCGGGGTGCATTGGCGCTGGACCGTTATTTCCGGGATCGGCGACTATCTTGATGCCGGGGCCTTCGTGGCTGCAGCAGTTTCGTTAGCCGTATGGGGAACAACCTTTCACATCAGCGCCGGGCTGTTGAGTGTCATCGCCGGCGTCAACGCTATTGCCGTGGCGGTGGGGGCCTTTGTGGCGGGACGGCTGGGCGACCGGTTTGGACGGAAGAAAATATATACGTGGGATCTGGTCGTTTACATGGTGGGTGCCTTGCTCACCGTATTTGCCGTGGACCAAGCCATGGTGCTCATCGGGTACCTCATCATCGGTCTGGCCATCGGTGCTGACGTGCCAACGGCGTGGTCCTTAATCGCGGAGTTTTCGCCCAAGCGGCATCGGGGCCGCCTCATGACCATCACCAACATTATGTGGTACGTAGCCGCGATCGTCGTTCTCCTGCTCGCCCTGGCGTTTGACCATATGGGGATGATGGGGACCCGTCTGGTGTGGGCTAGCCTATTCGTCGTGGCGGTCATTGGGTACTTCTTCCGACGAACGCTCATTGAATCGCCGCGCTGGTCTGCCACCCACGGCGCCGCTGACAAGGTCGCGGAAGCGACCCGCCAACTGGGCGGGGGCAGCTCCTCGCCGGAAAGCTTGTTGGGTACCGCGGCAAATTCGTCGTTAGGACAGTTGTTCCAGCGCCAGTACGCGGGCCCCTTATTTCTGGTCGTGTCTATTTATGTCCTCTGGGGAATACCCGCCAGCACCTATGGGGTGTTCTTCCCTTACATTCTTAAAACGCTTGGGAATACCAGCACGTCCGCTGCCTATTTATTGGACATCGGGTGGTTCGCCACCGCCATCATTGCCTTGCTGGTGGTATTCATGCCGTTGAGCGACCGTGTGAATCGTCGCGTCCTCTACGGTGTCAGTGCGGCCTTTTGTACGGCAGCTTTCGTAGTGTTGGCCATTTTCCCCTTCACCCTGACGACCGCGTTGATCAACGTCATCTTGTTTGGGTTTGGCCAGGGGATTGGGTTATGGCCGCTCCAACGGATCTGGTCCACGGAAATGTTCCCGACGGCCATCCGCAACACCGGACAAGGGTTCGTGTGGTCTGCCATGCGCTTTTTGTCCGGGGTTTGGGCCCTGTTTCTCTTGCCGCTGGTTTCCAAGACGGGAATTTCGGTGATCGCCGTCATTATGGCGCTGATGTTTGCCTACAACATGGTGGTCGGCAGTATTTGGGGCCCGAAGACCGCCGGGAAATCGTTGGAAGAGATTACAGGAGGAACATTGGGAGCGTAGGCGCAAGGCGGGGTGGGACTCGATGAAGATTTTGGGTCCCATCCCATATGACTTCTGTACTGCATGAGTGGGGCTTTTGGAACACCAACAAGTGTTCCCGGTGATGATGGCAGTAAGGAATGCTACCCAGAGCCTCATTATTCCCGGCTTTGTAGAGCCGCGCAACTCGGGAGAATATTGCTGAGTATCCACGTCTGCCAGCATACAACCTCGCTCGCTGCTGGTGCCAAATGACCGCGGGGAAAATCGAGGGCTCAGACGCCCCTACGCTTCTCTGCCATACCAGAGCGCGAAAACGACCCAGATCGATGCGCTACCTAGTTAGGAGTTCCGCCAACAAAACACGGATTTACAACGCTAGAATTGCAAATAAAAGGATGACCGGCATAAAGATACGGCCTAGCATCGACGATAGCATTACGTATTTTAATGTAGTGTGCGGCAGAGGGGCTTCTGTTGGAACGCTCCCGTTAGTCTAATTAAATCCTATCAGCTGTCGCATCGCCTGATAGTTATCCGCGCACCCCAGCACCATATGCGCTAGTTCCCCTCCGTTTGATTAAAAGAAATTCGTGTAGAACTGTAGGTCGAAAAGGGGTAATCACATGCCGCACATTAAGCCCAGTACGGATTTGAGACACAACTACAATGAGATATCCACGTTCTGCCATGAGAGCCGCGTGCCTATATTTATTACTAAGAGTGGTCAGGGGGACTTGGTTGTTATGAGCATCGAGACCTATGAGATGCTTAATGGCAAAATCGAATTGTACCGTCTAATCGACGAGGGCAGAGCTGCGGTCAATGAAGGCCAAAAACGCCCGCTCGCGGATGTCATGCGCGACATCCGACAGGACATAGCCAATGGCAATAGAAATTACGCTGTATATCCGCGCAGCTGTCGGCGCCGATGACCGCAGCGAAGAGATGGATGCCATCGAGGAAGCCATCGCGGGTTTGGCGGATATGCCGCAAGAATCCCCCCCGTTACCGACGAACGATTGGGCGTCGATGGGTTATCGCAATTGGTGGATCGCTGTCCCCTGAGCCTACGCTATCTTTTTATGTTTCGGCAGATTTAAACCAGATCCTACTCGTCGACGACAGGTCACTGCGTGAAACATTTGGGTTGATCTGATGACACCCCACGCTCAGCGATGAACCGGGGAACCCAGATAGTCCCATTCATGGATGTTCCCGGTGTTACAAACCGTCGAGAGAAGGAACCCGTCAAGAAGCATTTCTTCTTGCGTTGGAACTTTGTGAAAAGTCTCCCTAGGGGCCTAGGCCGGCAGTCTCTCCATCGTTCGGCTTACCCATAAGGGATGCAACTCCCCCTTTCGCTCGTTATAGAGACAAAGGCTTCACTTGCTTGTCTCATTCTCGCCAATCAAGGGGTGCATCCGTTGACGCATCATTATCTGATCCCCGCTTTAATCGCGGGCCTCATTCAAGGCATTGTCGAATGGCTGCCGGTCAGCAGCAAAACCATGATTACCATCTATTTCACAGTAATTGGCATTAAGGTGCAAAATGCGTACGATCTCGGCCTCATTGCCAATTTCGGGTCGTTTTTCGCGGCGCTTTATTATTTTCGCGTGGAGGTGGTCAAGACCATCAAGGCCTTAGTCCACCCCTTTAGCACAGATTATTATGCCCGCCTGTTGCGGTTTTTGTTCGTGGCCACGCTGGCCACAGGAGCCACCGGTATTCCCGCGTTCATCGTCGTACGTCATGCCTTCAGCGCCGTGGGCGGATCGGCGGCCATGGTCGTCATCGGCATCCTGCTTCTCTTCACCGGATTTGTGGTGAGAAATAAGGAAAAGATGGTGGAACGTAGTCAAAAGGCCGCTGACGGTTCCGATGCCTCGTCGGGCACCGGCCGGGTTCCAGGCATGGGAATCTCCGTCCTCACCGGCGCAATGCAAGGTTTGGCAGGGTTGCCCGGAATCAGCCGAAGCGGCATGACCATTACCCCGTTGCTCTGGTATGGCTTTACAGCCCGCGAAGCCATTCGTTTGTCGTTTATGCTGGACGTCCTCGCGCTGGTCGGCGCGGGATTGGTGCCTTTGCTGATCGGCCATGGAGGAACGGCGGCGGTGGCCCAATTGGGCCTTACGACCACAGTTCTAATGGTTGCGGTTGCCAGTGTTGTGTCTTTCCTGGCGATTAGCGGCGTGATCCGGTTAGCCAGTCGGTTGCGCACGTCCACTGCCACATTTGCTATCGCTGGGATCACCCTGGTGGTGGCGATCCTTGCCCTCATGCGCGTATAGGACGAGGGCCGAAGGTCGCCAGGCCGGCGTCATAAGCTTCACGCCACTTGGCGCTCTACTTAGTGCTCCGTCGGTTATGGGCGTCCGATTTTGATGATCAGAATGCCGGTCGGACGTCCGCCGACCCGTGGCTCCTCTATCGGTAACGATTAGGCATTGAGACACCACAAGCTCGCATCGGCGGAATTTAGAACACTGCTAGCAACTCCATTTGCACAGTCGGTTATACTACACTCGAAGGAGGCGATACGGTGGCTTTTGAACAGCACCTCGAAATCGGGTTAGATTTCGAACTTAAAGAGCGCGTTGCCCACGAGTTCATTCGCGAAGGCCGCCTGTTCGGATCGGTGCCGCAAGCCGCGTTAACTGCGGACGAAGTGGCCGAACTAACCCGCGCCGGGTGGACTAAGCGAGACTACCACGATGCGCCGGTTATGGAAGCGCCGCAGTCCACCATCGACTGGCCCATACTGCAGCAAAAGCATCGGGACAGCACGCTTCATGCCATCAGTCATCGGTTGGAGCAAGGAGCCCCTTGGGTCGGGACGCGTCAGCAAATTTTGGAGGAACTCCTGGCCTCGCAATGGGAAGAGCAGGAAGATGAACTCCGCACCTTACTCCATGCGTTCGCGTTTGCCTCGATATGGGATCAGGACGAAGGCGCGGCGGACGGCAAGGCCATCGAGTCCCGAGAAACCTTTTTCTTCTATACCCAGAAAATGCGTGCCACCGCACTCAAGGCCTCCAGCTACGCTACCCAGGCCCCGCAAGGCGACAATGGTTTTTGGGATATGGTCTCCGCTCTCAGCGACGTTCACGAGTAAGCCAGCGTGCCATCCAGATCTCGTCCACCAAGGCGCCGCGAATGAGGTACTGGCCCTTACGCCGGCCCTCCTCGACATATCCCATTCGTTCATAGAGATGAATCGCCGCCGCGTTGCTGGCGAACACGGCCAGTGAAATTTTTTCCACACCCACCGAGAGTGCCCAGGCTTCTGCGGTGGACAAGAGCCCCCGGCCCATTCCGCGGCCGCGGTACGCGGGAAACAGCGCCATTCCGAAGATGGCGGTGTGGTGATTCTTTTTCGTGGCCCCGCGAATCATTTCCAAGGAACCCGCGATATGGCTCTCTTGTTCGGCCACCAAAATGCACTGCAGGTCAGCGTTTCTTTGGCCAATTAGCTGGGATTCCTGCTCGGCCGTCAACTGCGCAGCTTCATCGGCGATATAGATCTCTTCGTGGCCGACGCGGTTCAAGAGTTCCACCATCATCGCGCCGTCCTCGGGCCGGGCGTCGCGTACCAGATACGGATTGCCTAGACGGTCGTGAAAGGCTTTGGGAATGACGGGCTCGGCCATGGTGCACCTCCATGTGCAATGATTCGCCGTCCAAAACCCGTTTTCCTGTCACGGTTCGACGCGGCTTACGCCGGCGAGGCGAAACGGCCTGGTCGAGTTCCTCGATAAGGACAATACTTTCATACGGCACCGACAGTACCCGCTGGCGGCCGCGGCTGTCCTTTCCCCAAAACTTCAACGCGCGGTCACCCCAAAGAAGGTGCGTCGCGCGATACCGGGCGTGCTGGGTCTTGATCAGATAGTGTCGGCGCGTCGCCATGAAAGCCCCTCCCAGGATCGAAGTCTCAGGTAGAGTTCCCTGGCTATCAGGGGGTCTATGCAGCGATTAGACACCGGGGTGGTTGACTATCTCAATCATCGGTCGGCACGCATGGAGATTGCCGCCTCATGGTGGTGACACAACGAATGCGCGTCCGAGCCAGGTTCGACAAGAAGTATTGCGGCCAGACCTGCGCTACCCCCTGCAATGTGGGCTCACCGGCTTCCAGCGCTTGACGATGCTGCGTCAGTAGCTAGGGACTATACCTGGGTCGGCCTCGCCTCTCAAGTCACCCATCGTCGCTGGGAATTGTTATTTATATGTATTGTTCCAATGGACAGAATAATCACGTATAATGAAACCGATTTCGGAAACCGATTTCGGAGGGACTTATGAAAACCAAAGGCATCACCATTGCTGATGTTGCAAGGCGGGCTCAGGTATCCCAAGCCAGCGTCTCCCGCTATCTGAACGGGATTGAGGGGAACCTGTCCACGGAGACAGCAGGACGCATTCAGAAGGCCATTAATGACATGGGATACCGCCCCAATGCTTGGGCGCGGTCGTTGAAAACCCAGCGAAGCGGCCTCTTGGCCGTGGTCGTGCCGGACTTGGCAAACTCCTTTGTGCCAGCCGTGCTGGACGGGATAGAAGCCGCGACAAACGATGCCGGCTTCAGCCTGCTAATTGGCAATTCCCAAAATGATCAGATGCGGGAGTCTGCCCTATTGGACCGCTTGCTTCAGCAACGCGCGGAGGGCATTATTCTACAGCCGACGTCCGACCACGTGAGCGAGCCCTTGCGTGCACTGGTGTCGGAAGGCGTGCCGGTGGTGTTGATTGACCGGTTGACTCATGACGAGCTCGTCCTGGATATGGTGGGGCTGGATAATCGTGGTGCGATTCGTATGGCGTTCGAGCACCTGCAGGCCAGAGGATATCGTCAGATTGTGTACGTCACCGACCCACCCGATGCTGTCAGTTCGCGCCACGAGCGCGAGCAGGCCGTCCTGGCCCATCAATCCGCATGGGGTGCTGTCCGCCTGGTAGTTCGAACCCACAACGATCCCGGTGCACTCACCAGTGTCCTAAAGGAGGCTGTGGATATAGTGCCAGGCGGTCATACGGCAGTGCTGTGCAGCAATGGCATGACCGCATTGTACGCTTTGGAGGCGATTCGGACCATCGGGTACCTGGTACCCGGTGACCTCGGAATGATGATGATTGACGACCCGACTTGGGCGCCCTACGTGCTAGGGGGCATCACTAGCATTGCACAGCCTACCTTCAATTTAGGGAATCGCGCTGCACAGCGTTTGTTGAACCGCATCCACCACACGGTCACAAAGCCGCTGGAGACCCGGTTGCCTGGCCAGCTGATGATACGCAACTCAACGATGTGTCCATTACGAGAGGAGTGACCAAGATGGAGTCGACTGGAGCTCGACAACGGTGGGTGCGATTAATACCCATCATTTTCATTGTGTACAGTTTGGCCTATGTGGACCGCGCCAATTTTGGATTCGGTGCAGCAGCGGGGCTTGCCACGACATTGCACATCACCGCAGGCGCCACCGCGCTATTAAGTTCTTTGTTCTTTCTGGGGTACTTCTTCTTTCAAATTCCGGGCGCCCATTACGCTGAGAAGCGGAGCGCTAAGCGAATCGTTTTTTGGGGTATGATTTTGTGGGGTGTGTTAGCTTCGCTGACCGGCGTCATTACCAGTGTTGGGTGGCTGATGGTGGACCGACTGCTGCTGGGCGTGGTGGAGAGCGTCCTGTTTCCTTCGTTGTTGGTTTTCAACACCCATTGGTTTCTAAAACCCGAGCGCGCCCGAGCCAACACCTTCTTGATTCTGGGCAATCCGGTGACGGTGCTTTGGATGTCGGTGGTATCCGGATTTCTGATTGCCGCCATTGGATGGCAGTGGATGTTCATCTTGGAGGGCATTCCGTCTATCGTCATGGCATTCATTTGGTGGTGGTTAATTGATGACAATCCCCGCGACGCAGCTTGGCTCAATCTCGAACAACAGCGGAATTTCAGCGACATACTGGGCGCCGAACAAAACGCCTTTCGGGAAAAGCCCCAATATTGGAAGGCATTACACTCGCGTGACGTGCTACTGCTAGCGGGTCAATACTTCTTCTGGAGCATCGGCGTGTATGGGTTTGTCTTGTGGCTGCCCTCAATTATTAAGGATGCATCGGGCCTAGGGATCGGCGTAACCGGCTTGATTAGCGCCATTCCGTATTTGCTGGCCATCGTGTTGATGGTGGGGGCATCCTATTTCGCCGATAAGCGATTAAACCGCAAGGTCTATGTCTGGCCGTTTTTGGTGTTGGCGGGCATCGCGCTTTATGGCTCGTTTATTATCGGCGTGCACCAGTTTGTTCCGGCCATGATTTTGCTGGTTCTTGCAGGTGGATTGATGTATGCGCCATACGGACCATTCTTCGCAATTATTCCGGACATTGTGCCTCGCAGTGGCTCGGGCGAATCGATGGCGATGATTAACAGCATGGGGGCCCTGGGCTCGTTCGTCGGATCCTATTTTGTGGGGTTTCTTAATGCGGGAACGGGAAGCCCCAACGACGGATTTCTATTTATGTCGTTGAGCCTGGTTTTGTCAGCGGTTTTGACCATGTTGGTCCATGCGAAGACCGGAACTGCATCCGGCTATCCTGCTGATCGCGCAATATAACAAAGGCTGATTGGCAAATAACGGAGGGGCGCGTAGAGTGTACATTTGTCACGCTGTCACACCGCTGGTCGGATGGGATGTCGCGAACGCGGGTCCCGCCCAGTGGTCCTTTGGAGTCCCGGAAACGCACCGTATGCCGACTATTCACGGCCTTATCACCAATCCCTCGTACCCGTTGTCTCGTGAACGGCTCACGTCGATGCATGAGCTGGTCGTGGTGTCGGCCTACGGTGTGGGTTATGACTACATTGACATCAAAGCGGCCTCAGAATTAGGCATCCTTGTTACGCACACACCGCACGCCGTAACCGGGGCCACGGCAGAACTCGCATTGACGCTGGTGCTGGCCCTGATGCGCCACATCATCGCGCATGACTTAGCAATGCGAGATCAAGAGGGTGACGGCCCCAACCCCTTGTTTGGGCATGCGGCCATGGCGCATGACGCCTCCAGCCAAACCGTGGGGTTGGTCGGTTACGGCCGCATTGGCCAACGTCTTCGCCAACTGTTGGAGGCGGTTGGATTCCGGGTTCTTTATACCCGCGCTCATGGCCCCCTCGAGGGACACCCCGGTTATCACACACTCTATCGCTTGCTACAGGTGGCGGACATCGTGGTGCTAGCTCTACCTCTTACTCCGGAAACTCGCCACCTTATTGACGAAAACACGTTAAGTCGCATGAAATCAACCGCGTATATTGTGAACATTAGCCGTGGGCCGTGCATTGATGAATCAGCATTGGTCGACGCGTTGGAGACACAGCAGATTGCGGGGGCAGCTCTCGATGTCTTTGAATTCGAACCGCGAATCAGCGAGGCATTGATCCACATGCCCCAGGTGATTCTCTCGCCTCATGTCGGAACGTTCACGGAGGAAACGCGTGTTCAGATGACCCACGATGCTGTGGCCAACATCATCGCCGGGCTCGCGGGACGTAATGAAAATGGGGTGAATGCGCAGTACTGGACACGCCGCCCGTTTTGAACTGGTATCCGCGTCACAGCGTGCTCTCGGGTGGGACGCAGGGAAAGCCGATACGTCGCAGCATAAAGCGATGCCGTATGAACACATGAAGGGCGGTCATCCCGCAGTAGGAGGAGGAAATCGCCCACGTCAAGACCAGACGTTAACAGGATTTGGCGAACGATCTTTCCAAGTAACCGGAGACCTGCGGGCGACCGGATAGGGGGCGTTTGGCTCGCCCCTTGCGAGTAAAGCTGACGCAAGTCGGTTCCTCGCAAGAACCCCCCGGCTTTAGCCGCAGGGAGTGTCAAGTTTCTGTGTCTCGAAGGAACGCCGCCACCAGTTCACCGGACTTGGCTTGTTCCACCAAGAAGGTATCGTGCCCCCACGGCCCCGGAATCCAATCCAACCGCGCAGGCACGCCCTCGGAGACCAGAATATTATGGTGGGCCTCCAACTCTTCAGGCAAGTATAGCAAATCGCTTTCCATGCCGACCATCCAAACCAAGGTATCCTTGAGCGACCGCATCTGCTGCGGTGTGAGGCCGAATTCATCCATAGCACGGGTCAGTGTGATATAGGTGTTGGCATCGTACCGGTTTACCAGTTTTTGCCCCTGGTACCCCAGGTATGACGTCACTTCAAAGTCGTCGAAGTGCGGAGGCTGCCGCTTGCGGCCGAATTTCTTCGCCATCGATTGCGGGTGCTGGTACGAAATCATGTCGACCATGCGAGCCGTAGCCAGACCCTTTTCCGGATACGGACCGCCATAATAGTCTCCACTTTGAAAATGAGGATCGTTCATGATGGCCGCACGGCCCACGGTGTGATAGGCAATCGCCCAGGGTTCGTGGCGAATTGGCGCGCCGATGGTCATGATGGCTCTGACGTGTTCGGGATAGAGCGACGCATAAGCATAGGCCAGCATCCCGCCCATTGACCCGCCGATAATGCGCACCGGGTCGGAACTCCAGCGCGACATCAACATATGTGCAGCATGCGCCATATCAAAAAGACTCAGTGCAGGGAAGCGGCTGCCCCAGGGCCTCCCCTCGGAATCCAGCGACCATGCGCCGGTGGAACCCATAGCACCACCCAACACATTGAAGCAGAGAACGTGATAAATATTGGTATCCAGGCCAATCCCGGGCCCCAACACACCTTGCCACCATCCAGGCAGCCCCTCTCCAGGGTGAGACGCCGCGTGGCTGTCGCCGGTCAACGCGTGAAAAATTACCACCGGGCTCCCCGACTTGGGCCCCCACTCTTCATAGGCCAGCTGCCAATCGGGAATAACCGCGCCGCCCTCAGTCACCAAGGGCTGCGTCCCGTGAAAAAATTGAATGCCTTCCCAGGGGTACCCCTGACGCGACTGCCACGGCCAGGGCTCTTGGGTCACTGATGGCTGCATTGTCCACCTCCGCTTATTGCGACCTATTATACCAACCACCTGCACCGGGCATCACAAGTTCTTGGGCGCTGCCGATTTTAGCACTCGCGCGGCCACGCGCCGCACCTGCGGATGCTGGTCGCCTGTTAACGAAGCCAAGATGTCTTGTGCGGTTTCAATCCACGGCGCCGCCTTCTTAGCAGTAAATGCCGCTGCCGCGTTCCAGCGCGCGGCCCACTGCTGGCTTCGGGCCCATCGAGCCAGATGGCTCAGGGTGGGCTCGGGATAGAGCGGAAGCAGCCCATCGCCAATGGCAAACGGCCCTAAATTTTTTCGCAGGTAGTCGTTTTCGAATCTGACCAGCCGGTCGGCGATTTTAAGCAGCGCGTCGGGCGATACCTGGTTCGAATGGGCCAGACTTTTTATCGCCACGGCTAGCGCGCGCTTCACCTCATCCGGCGCATGGTCCGCCCAATCGCAGAATAGCGCCCAGGATCCCTCCGCGTCGGCGAGATATCGATCAACCAGTGGCCCCGCCGCCCACTCCCGCACTTCCCAGTGGGGATCCTGCGCCAAGCGAAATACAACCGCGTCCAGCTCCTGGCTATCATGCCATAGCGGTCCAATGAGGGAAGCCGCCACTTCTCGCGCACCGGGCACCGGCGACTCGGCTAAAATCGGTATCCAATGCCGGGCGTCAGGTCGAAGCGCCCGGACCAGCGCCTGCTTTTTGGCAGCCGACAAACCCGGCTTGCCGTGATGCATTTCCGACTCCAGATGCGCCTCTAATTGCGCTATGGTCCAATCTGCCATGCACACCTCCGGAGAGTTTCCCCTATCGTACCTGGCTTGCTGACAAAGGACAATGACGACGTCTACATTGTCGATCCGGGTTGGGACAGGTATGATGGCGATATGGCATGAATAGTGCTGCATGGGCTTATGGCATGACCCGGCGCCACTTAACGATTTTGAGACCACCGGCAGCCTTTACGCGGGCGCTGCTAGCGAAGCGACGGACAGATTGTCGTCGCCGGTTCCCGGAATCGGAGCTCCTTTTGAAGTAGATACCGGTTTTGGGGCGCAATGGAAGATTAAGACGATCCAGATAAACGATTGTTCAAGCTGTCGCGGAAAACGGTGCTGGTGACCGACCGCCGGGCCGGCATGAGGGCGATGACCGCTGGTCATCTGCCCTGGTCGGCATGATCAAGCCTTGCACGGGCGCGGCCGTACGTTGAACGGACACGGGAGCGCGTTGCCCCGGTCGCTGCAAAGGCTGGCCGATGCGTCACACCAGCGAATGCCGGTTTTACGCCGTTTGCGATTGCGCAGGCATTGAGTACCGAGGAGGCATAAGGTTTGGTGAGGTGTTTTCGGCGATTAGCCACGATTCTGGGCGTTGTGGTATTGGCACTGATTGCGCTGTACGGATACTTGGTCGTTCGTCCCGCTGAGTCCGTACCCAAGACGCTGACGGCAGTGCCCCCTCTTAACCACGTGTTCGTGATTATGATGGAAAATCACTCGCTAGACGCACTCTCCAGTCGTAACGCGCCCTATATCCATCAGCTTATTCGAACATCCGGCTATGATTTTAGCTATTACGGCGTCACCCATGTGAGCCTGCCCAATTACGTGGCTCTCTTGTCGGGAAGCACCCACGGCACGTTTAGCGACAATCCCGATCAGACTTTTTCCGGACCCACCCTGGTGAGCCAACTAGACGCCCACCACATCAGCTGGCAGGGCGTGATGCAAAGCCTGCCCCACGTCGGATACACCGGCAACTGGTACCCGGAAAAGCCGGGAACCAACCCGGTGCTCATGCCAAAAAACGCGCTCTACGCGAAAAAGCACGATCCTTTCATGCTGTTTCCGGCCATTGCCCAACATGACGTGCAGCACATCGTTCCGCTGGCCACCCTCACCTCGGAGCTGAAAAGCGGCCAGGTTCCCCGGTTTGTCTGGATCACCCCGAACCTTTGCTCGGACATGCACGGCCAGCCTGCTGGTTCTGCCGATTGCCCCTCCGGCGACCCGCAAAAGTTGGTACGCCTGGGCAATCGGTTTCTAGCCTCGTTGATTCCGGAAATAAAGCGCTCTCCGGCCTTTACCGGTCATTCGGTCATTTTCGTCACCTGGGACGAAGCCCAGATGCCGGCGCACGCCTGGAGTCTCGCGCAGTGGAAGCAATGGCTTGAAGCGGGTCCGGCGGCACCGCGTGAATTCGGTATACCCGTCGGCGGCGGCTCGGTGCCGCTCATCACGATTATCCCGGGAACCAAAGAGCCGCCCCATATCGCACTGTGGGCCGATCACTACAACCTCCTAAAGACCATCGAGTCTGGATTTGGTCTCTCGTATATCGGGCACGCGAAATCCCGGAGCGTGGTGCCATTGGGTAGTTTAGTCAAACCACGGTAAATGCCACCAGGGACTCGAAGCCAACCTCGCCACACGCTATCATGAAGGTGAGCGAGGGATCGACCATGTCATATCAGTCGTCGTTAGACCGCCTTAACGGGCAAAACGGGATCATCGTGGATACCGTTCCCCCGGAACGCCGGGGCATTGGCGTTGTCAAGGTGGCGGGGCAGCTTTGGTCGTGCGAAACCGACTGGCTGGAAGAGCTCGCACCCGGCACGGCCGTTTTGGTCATGGGCCGCACCAATCTCATCCTCGCGGTGCTTCCGGAAAGGATCTGATGATAATGGGGGCAATCGTTGAGATTGCCATTGCCGTCGTGATCGTGGCCGCGTTAACGCGCGGGCTGTTTCGCGTGGTTCCCCAAGGATCGCTGGGTCTGGTGCAACGCCTAGGGCGCTTTCAGCGCGAAGCCGGGCCCGGCCTGATTATAAAAACGCCGATCGTCGATACGATTCAACTCATCAGCACCAAGTCCGTGACTATCAATCTCTCCCCTGAACCTGTCATTACCGCCGACAATGTCTCACCCGTCATCGATGCCTATTTCATCTATCAAGTTGTCGACGCCAAATTGTTCGCCTATGAAATTGCCAACCCAGAAGTCGCCATCAAAAACATTGTATCCTCCACTCTCCGCTCAGAGGTCGGCCAGCGAAAGTTGGCGGACGTCATGACCCATCGAGAGCAAATCAACGCCAAGCTGAGGCAGGAGCTTGACGAGGCAACTGGCGGATGGGGCATTCGCATTGTTCAGGCCTCCATCCGCCAAGTCGATCTGCCCAAGGAAATGCAACAGGCGATGGAAGCTCAAAAGAAGGCGGACGCCAACAAACTGGCAGCGATAGAGCAGGCCCAAGGAGCCAAGGAAGCCGCCATCCTGGAATCGGAAGGAGCCCGCCAGGCCGCCATTGCCAAGGCGGAGGGAGAAAAACAGTCGATGCTGTTGAAAGCGGAGGCCACCCGGCAAACCCGAGTCATGGAGGCAGAAGGTGAGGCACAGGCAATCCAACGGCTGGCTGAAGCCCAGGCTCAAGCCGTAAAGCTTGTCAATGAAGCAGTGCTGAACCTGGCCCAAGCGGCCGGCGAAGGTTGGAGCGAGGACCGCATCCGCACGGTGCTACAGTTAAAACAGATGGAGACGCTGGCGGCGATTGGGCAGTCGCCCTCAACCAAAATCGTTCTGCCCGCCGAGCTTCAGAATCTGGCCGGCATTATCACCACCATTCAGGGGCTCAAAGATTCATAGACCAACGAAATCCCGGGAGGTTGGGTTCCCGGGATTTCTTATATGTTTATGCACGTGCCTTAGATGTGGTACTTTGCCAGACGCTCGTTCACATCGTTCCAGTCGAGGTTCTTCATGAAGGCGTCGATGTACGGGGCGCGCTTGACACCGTAGTCGATGCCGTAGGCGTGTTCATACACATCCAAAATCAAGAGCGGGTAGGCGCCCCACGGCACACCGACATTGTGTGCGTCCTGACCGTAAATGTGAAGCTTTTCGTCATCCAGGTCGTACG
This sequence comes from Bacillota bacterium, assembly GCA_021820965.1. Taxonomy (GTDB): domain Bacteria; phylum Bacillota; class Sulfobacillia; order Sulfobacillales; family Sulfobacillaceae; genus Sulfobacillus_B. The sequence continues at coordinate 21,878 of JAKACZ010000023.1, forward strand.
CCAAAACCACCCAGCCGCGCACAGCCAATCCGGTTGACTTAAACTCGGTCTCGAACCTTTGGTAGGAGCCAAAGTCACGGTCGATTAGTTCGCGGATGCGTCCCGTGGCTTCTCCGCCCCGGCCTCCGAGGTTGTCGAAGTACCATTCGTGGAGCTTGCTTCCGTTGAGGCAAAAGACCTCCTCCGTCTTCAAGCCGCGTAGGTCGCTATACGACTGGTTGGCAGCCGAGTAGTCCACCGTCTCCAACTTGCTGCGGATCTCGTTCAGCTTGGTGACATACCCCTTGTACAAAATCCCATAATGCTGGTCAATTTCTTCCTTGCTAATCCCGTCCATGGTGAGACAGGAATTCTTGAGTTCCCTGAAGTCACGCTTGTCGGCCATGTTCTAACCCTCCCCCGGAATTTGTGGGACTGTCCCACGGACTAGTATAGCGAACCCGACCTGGGAAGAAAAGGCATGCAATATCGTGTGCCGGCATGAGCGACAAGGCTTATGCACACCGGCCGATACCGATGAAATTAGTCGGAGCGACGGCATGAACCATGCCTGCTCCACCCTTCACCCGAGTCCCCAGGAACTGGCGGATGCCAGGCACAGACTTGAGAATCATGTGCATTCGGTGCGTGATACCGCGTGGCGGGAAGGCCCTTCGAAAATTCGCACCGGGGCGACCCCACGCGTGATAGCGAGTCTGTGGAACGCCGTCTTGGGGTCCTGGCCTGAAACGCCTGCGGCGCATTGCGGACGAGTCGCTGATGGCCGCGTTACTCCCAAGCCCGGTTCATGAGAACGTTTTGCCAAGTGTGACAAATTGACGAAAACAACTTTGCTGAAGACGTCCGTAGACGCCGAATGCCGTTCGGAACGACGTGCAAATCATTCCCTCTTCCCCATAACAATTCATCACTTTCATTCCAGATACCGACATTATTACAGAATCCGACAATTTCTCCCCCGTGTCTTTACCGATTGCAATAGACTTGGTAAACTTTAAGTGCATTATTGTCGCAATAACTCGAATAAACACGATCTTTATGAGGCTCGAGATGCAAGACATAAAGCAAGGGCCGATTCGTTTCAGACCTATAGCCGTGAGCAGGTGCACGACATTTTTGCCGCGGGAACTCGATTCATTCCTCAAGCTGGCACCTGGGGACTTCACGGAGTGGTGCCGGTACCCGGGCGCCCCAGGGATTGGGTGTTTTTCGTCACCTTTGGAAAACGTCAAGCTCACCACACATTCAACGAACACCTCAGCCCCGAGGGGCTCCTTCAATGGCAGTCGCAACTGAGACAAACACTTGCCGATCCCATTGTTCAAAGTTGGATAAACCACGATCCCTGCGCGCAAAATATTTATTTGTTCCTGCGAACGCAACAACCCGGTCCGTATTGGTACCTCGGGAGATTGGCTTATGTCAACCACGACCCGCAAAAGGAGTGCCCAGTCTACTTCACGTGGCAAATACTCGACTGGAATCCGCCGGAAACTATCCGGCAAGCATTGGGGATTACCGTCGCCGGGCCGCGACAAATGGCGCTCACTAGCGTTGTTGCAGCCAGGTACTTTCTTTATGCACAAAAGTTTTCCCGGGATGTGTGGGTCTTGTCCGACATTCACCGTTATGCTATTAGTCATCGAGGAGTGGCAAGGCTTGCAAAATATGCTGAAGGTACGACGCTAGCGGTTCGCTGGCCAGATCTCGCTCTGGTGCCGCTGACAAAACTCTTACCTGACGAACTTCAAAAGGCGCTAGTTATCCTTCCTAAGGCGGGAACCGCGGACCAACGCAACAAGAGGACTGAGGAGCTTCGGTCTGTCGCTGTCCACGTTAGAGAGTCTCGACACCCTGTCGCCAAGAACAAAATCGTTGATGCGGAAGACCTAGCCCTCGATTTCTTCGGAAAACTCGATTCCGTCCGGCAAGCCCGACACAAAGTGAGCGAGATCCTGAACGAAAATTTCCCCGAGTTCTCTGAGGTGTTCCGCAATTGGCGAACCAAGGGCGCTTTGTGGGTGTTAGAAAACCATCCGACCCCCACCGACATTCTTACCCACTCGACAACGGAACTTGCTGCCGGTGTGACGCACGCGACCCGAGGTCGCATCTCCCTAAACAAGGTAGTGCAACTCCAGTTGGCCGCGGATCGTGCTCTTGCTCATTCCAGTAGTCAACCACCCGAACCATTTCGTCACCAGCTTGAAGCGGCTCTCTCCGAATGGCGAAGTGCACATGAGGCACTGGAAACCGTTCAACGCAGGCAAGACACGCTGCGGGAAACTGGACGCTTTCCCATGCCGCCGTCTCACAACGCGGCAAGTACGCGAGGAACGCGCCAGACTGTGGCACCAATCCGAAGGACTGGCGGACGTTATCACACGGCTTCTCGAAGGCGGGAACCGGCGGAGGGACAAAAACAAGCACGTGTCGAGCTCGCCTGTCGCCAATATAGTGCAGGTTGGCAAGCCCTTTTGCGGGCAGAAGGAGCACGGGAGGTCTGGCAAAACGGTGCGCCGCTAAAGCAGGTAGCTCCAAGTCTTTGGCTGTTAGGCAGCCTTGAAACGGTTTTGGTAGATGGCCGACAGGTTTCGGTCTACGACCAAGTTCTGATTTTCCGCCTATCCGACACGGCAACCGGTTTAAGAGGCCGACGCGTTGAAAATATCTCTCGAGACTCGTTCCATCTTCTGGTTGCCAGCCAGGAATTGACGACACAAGGTGGAGAACCTGCAGATGTGTTCAACCTAGACGGATATCAGGCGGTCTTGCTAGGCCCAAACAGCACGATTCGCGTACTGACGGCGGACAAAACAGACCTCCTGAGGATGCAAAGCCGGACCATAGCGGATTTGAGACTAACTGGGAAGAAAGGCGACCTTGACTCTGTCGACACCCCGCTCTTTATCGGAGACTTTCCCGCCCTGACCGGAGAGACGTCCGAACCTGTGAGGATCATCGTGGGCTATGAAGGCACAGCCAGCAAAAACTGGCGGGCGCAAATGACATTCGATGGAGTCACCACCAATCTTCCCGACCCGCCAGGCAAACTGGGATGGTTTTTTGTTCGGTGCTACGACCCCGGTAACATCTTGCTCCGAGGATGGGACTTCCGTTGGGTTCGTGACGTTAGTCACCTATCGTGGGATGCGGTTCGCTCGGAACTAACCCTTTCGCATGACTCAAGCCTCATCGTTGAGGCCTTGAGCCAAGGGGTACATGTTGACGGCAGCCCTGACGCGACTCGATGCACGCTCCCGCTCGGACCTGAATATAATCGAACCTGGTGGCGAATTTCTGACAGCGAAGATGTACGTGACTACATTGAGTTGCCCCTTCGCGTTCCCCGGATTCAGTGGGCCCTCGGTCCCGAAGACTCCCGACAGAATCTCCAGTGGACGCAAGAACCTCTCACCCTCCGGCCCAGTGACGTCAAGGCCACCTCGACACAGGCGATCTATGTCGCTGTGTCGACACTGGAACCCGTCCGTAGTCCATCACTAATACTGTGGGTCGGCCATGACCGTCTGGCATCTGTCCGGCTAGACGATGGTCTTGCTACGATACCCCTGCGTAACCTGACTTCGTATGCGTCCACCGCGATGGACCGGCCGCAACCGTTGCAATTTGCTGTGGCGTCCAACCATCAGGTGGGTGAGCAAACAACCTTGGGACAGTTCAAGTCGATGCCGGCGTGCGGCCGCTGTTCCCAGGCGTTCGATTCAATTCCGGAGCTGCGTCAACATTTCTGGGATGCCCACCCCATCGAGCTCAAGAACGCTTCCACCTATGAAGCGTATTATGCACTGGCAAAAAAGGCTGCGTTGGCGGATGAGTTGCCAGCCAAAGTATACAAGTGTCGACGTTGTGGACACACCGAAATTGCCGATAACCCGTATGTGAACAACGCCACCTCCGCCATGAGCCAGCACTTTAACCAGGTGCACCGGGGAGAGACTCGACACTCCCTAAATGTTGTCCATGACACGTCGGAAATTGCCCAGCTCTTCGATCGTGTCCTCGAACCGCTTGGCGAGTGCAGCGAATGCCGAGCCGTACTACGCGTAAACCAACCCACCGAATGGAAAAAACACCAGGACATGCATCATGCCGAATGGACTATGCGAAGTTGACTCTGGGGGGAATCGAAATGAATGTCCGCGATCTCTTAAAGGATGTCGAGCACCGATACTACCGGTATCTCAAGACCAGCTATTACATACGCGATGCCTCCTTGCGAAATTCCTTCGACGACGCGCTGACGCGTGAAACGCTGTCACGAGGGCCATACTTAGAGGCTACACCACGATTTATTCGGAGTCGGAACTTACGGCAACTTCTCAATGAGTTGTACCCAGGAGAGACATGGGATGAACCGTTTCTCAGAGCCCTCGATGCTGATCGGCCCCTGTTCGCACACCAAGAGCACGCCATCCGACGCTTTGCCAAGGGTTCAGGCGCCGTCATCGCGACTGGCACCGGTAGCGGCAAGACGGAAGCCTTTCTCCTTCCCATCCTCATCCATCTATATCGGGAGCGCCAAGTGGCAAACCAACCTGCCGCTGCTGGGGTACGCGCGCTTCTCTTGTATCCCATGAACGCCTTAGTCAACGATCAACGCGATCGCCTGAGGTCAGTCGCTGATGCCCTTGCTCGGGGCGGGTCAGGTTTCGGATTCACGTTTGGCCAGTATATCGGAGCGACGCCAGACACCGGTCCGGTATCGGAACCCAGTGTCCCGGGCGAACTATTGACTCGGGATCAGCTGCAAAACACGCCACCGGATATCCTCATTACCAACTATTCCATGTTAGAATACCTGCTGATTCGCCCAAAGGACAGCGTTTTGTTCGACCAGGGCATGGCCCGGCAGTGGAGATTTCTGGTGTTAGATGAGGCCCACCAGTATCGTGGCGCCAAAGGTATGGAAATGGCCATGCTTTTACGACGATTAAAGGAGCGGCTTCGAGCTGGCGGTCGTGAGGGGCCCATAACATGCATCGCCACCAGCGCTAGTCTCGGGGACAACAACGAAACGTCACAAAAACGTGTAGCCCAATTTGCTCAAACTTTATTTGGAGAGCCTTTCGACTCTGCGGATGTTTCCTTCGGCAAATTAGACCCTGTCAACGCTCAGGGAGACACCAATTTCCCGCCATCTCAGTATAAACGGTATCTTGAGCAGGTTCGAGAGGGGCAGGTCACGGAATCAGAGATCGCCATTCTCTTGAACAAAGACGCCAATTTTGCCCGACTGATGAATACGTTGTCGGAAGGACCAAAATCGGTGGACGAACTTGCACGGATTGTCTTTCAGTCGGATGACCCGGCGCCCCTGTACGATTTGGTCGATTGCGCCTCGTTGGCTGCACCGGCCTCGGATGCGACGCCGTTGCTTCCCCTTCGCTATCATTTCTTTTTGAGGGCGCTTGAAGGAGTCCGGGTTACATTCGATCCTTCGCCTACCGCCCGTCTGACCGGGGGTGGACACGCGGGCCAAGGACATCACTTTGACTTGGCGCTGTGCACCTTTTGCGGGCAGCACTACTTATCCGGGCGCGTCGAAAACAATCAGTTTGTCGCCGCAATTGCTGACCCCACGCATCACGACTTTGACCGGGCGTTTTATCTACCCATATCGACAGACAACGAAGAGTCAGACCAATTACCGCGAGATTGGGGCCCACCACTGACGGTGTGCACCACTTGTGGTACTATGGGCGGTCCAAGTGTGTGCGGCCACGGAACGCCCATGCGACTCATCCCGGTGCGAGCCGACCCGAAGACTGAACAGCTGGAGTGCCTCGTCTGCGAAAACCGAAACTCTCGCCAAATCCGTGAGATGGTACACGGGGGAGACGGTCCCCATGTCGTGATTGCGACAGCTCTGCATACTGACATGCCCGCCGACCGAAGAAAAGTCCTTGCTTTTGCGGACAGTCGTCAGCGGGCCGCCACGTTCGCCTGGTTCCTCCCGGACACGTACCAAAATTTCGCGCAACGAAATCGCCTGTACGCGGTAATTAAGGGGCTAATCCCGGACGACACCGGAGTGTCTAACAACGATGTCGTATCGATATTGACTAAGAAATTCCGCCGAGAGCAAATGGTGCCGCTATCGGCGACAACCAACACCGCGCGCACAAAGGCATGGACAACGCTCATTCGGGAATGCGTCGGGGCCGGAGACCCTCGTGGACTGGAGGCGTCTGGATTGATCACCGGTCGTATTGTACTTCCCGAGTGGTGGTGGACCCCGGCGGGTCTGGCGGATCGATACGGTCTTAGCCAGGAAATCTTGGAGGAAGTGATGCGGTGGCTCCTCTTCTCGCTGGTGGGACAAAAGTCGGTCGCCGTCCCGGCGGATCTTAGCGACATCGGATTTGATTGGTCCGACCTCGGCTACGGCATGGAGCCGAAGGGGTTCGTGGTGGGACCAGCACCTAACAAAACGATGGTATCCATCGATGGGCAACGATCCAATCGCATCCGCGTCATTGCCCGCGTTTTAGCGACCGTCGATGGCCAGACGCCGCGCTGGAACACTTATAAACCGAAGGCCATTCAACTTGTGTACGATTTACTTCAACACACGTTGGATTTGCAATCGTCAGTTGGCCCTGAGGACCGTTTATTCAATCAAAGCGGCCATTCATACCTGGTCAATTTAGCCTGGTGGCGCTGGTCGGTCATTTCCCAACCAGGCCCCGACCTCCGACAATGTCCCATTTGTCATCGCTTGAGCACATGGCGTCTCGGCAATGTCTGTCCTACATGGGACTGTCGCGGGCTTTTAGAACTACCAGACAACACGCTAGACGACAACCACTATCGATTCTTGTACCTATCGAGTATGCCGGGCTTACTTCGGGCGGAGGAGCACACGGCTCAATTAGCGCGTGACAAAGCTCTGCAATTTCAAACCGACTTCAAGCAAGGTAACATTCACGTGCTTAGTAGTTCCACAACCTTCGAGTTGGGAGTCGACCTGGGAGACCTGAATCTCGTGTTTCTTCGCAACGTTCCGCCGGAGAATTTCAATTACGCTCAGAGGGTGGGGCGGGCTGGCCGACGGCGCGGCGTGCCCGGCATCGCGATCACCTATTGCGGACGCTCCCCGCATGATCTGTATCATTTCGAACACCCTGAGGCCATGATTAGCGGAAAAACCCAGCCCCCTGTCATTAACATGCAAAACCACGACCTGGTCCGAAGACACTGGACGGCGCTGATTCTTTCGGCCTTCTTTCGAAACGGTGAGCCTGAGCGTTTTGGGACCGTTCTTGACTTCGTCGGTGGCGACATGGGCGCTCCCAACGTCGTTCCCGCCTTACGCCGATTCACGGGCCAAGACCCCGAATACTGGGACGACATGTTTGGCAGCATCATTCCGGACAACCTTCGTGGCGAAGATAGGGCATCGGACTGGATCGACGCCCTTTTGCAGCCGGACGGCGCCCTAAGTCAAGCAGTGTCTGCCACGGTCAGCGACTGGAAGATGGCTAAAGACCTCGAAATGCGCTTCAGGGACGACAGAAAGTATCAGGACGCCGACTGGGCAAAGCGTCGAGCTGATCAAATAGCGAAGCAGGATGTCATTGGTTTCTTATCGCGCAATGTAGTCATCCCCAAGTATGGGTTCCCCGTTGACGTAGTCGACTTAGAAGTTCTCTCTGACGCCCCCGAAGCAAGAGACATTGCGTTGAGCCGCGACCTGGCGGTCGCCATTGCGGAATATGCACCCTCGGCACAAATCATCGCCAACAAGAAAGTTTGGACTTCAAGAGGGTTGAAATTCGGCCCAGAACGGGTATGGCCGAGAGGGCGATATCGACGTTGTCCGGTTCACAACACGGGGGAATTGGCTAAAGAAGGCGAAGAATTCCAGAAACCACCGTGCTGCAGCTGGGGTGCTCAAGCGAGACAATATTTAATCCCTCTATGGGGATTCACGACGGACCGGCAGTTGCCCAAGAATCCTCACGAAGGAGTTGAGCGCGTTTTTGCCAGCAAACCGTTTTTCGTTGGAATAAACGACGAGTCTGCGTGGACTACTGTCCTTCATCTTCCCTCGATCGATCCGGTTGTCAGCGCCTATGATGTGCGGCCGGGTACCATCATGTTGGTTTCTGAAGGAAAGCGCAGTCAGGGTTTTTACATTTGCCAAATATGCGGAACCGCAGATTCAACGATATTGAAACCCAAACACAAAACGCCGTACGGGGGAACATGTGAGGGGCTTGCAGCCACCGCAACCTCCTTGGCTCATAAATTTACGACATACGTACTACGACTCGACCTTACAGCCCCTACTTTGTCGTCATTCGCCACCCTCTGGGGTGTCGCCTATGCACTACAATTGGGTGCGGCGAACGTGCTAGACGTTCCCATCACCGACCTTCAGGCACTAGCCTATGACGTTGACTCACCGAGCGTTCTGCTTTACGACAACGTTCCCGGTGGCGCCGGGTTGGTTTCACAACTGGTGGACCCGGATATGTTGAAGCAGGCGATTCGTCGTGCCAAAGACCGGGTGGCGGGCGATTGTGGATGCGACGCCAATTCCAGCTGCTATGCGTGTCTTCGTAGTTACAGTAACCAATGGATTCACCACGAACTCCGGAGGGGTCCGGTTTTCGATGCGCTTGACTTTCTTGACGCGGCAGTGAGCGGCTGAGGCCGGCGTAGCATAAACAGGGGTCGGGTCGCATCTGTATACAACAGCGCCCGGTGCACTAATGTCGAACTCTATAATCGGTGAGCATTATGACCCAAGCCTCGAGGCCTTTAAACGCATAAACGGGTGGCAAATCGGCTCTTGCCGCGCTCGGAGAGTTCGAGAGGCGCAAGACGGTTATTGCAAATATCGGGAAGATGCAGCGCCAACCCGTCAACGTAAGGCGACAAGATCTCAATCTCGTGCCATGGTAATGCTCCTGGTGCAGCCTCTCTACTAGTGGAGGTCAGAGATGATCCCTGCTTTGCCGATCCGCCTTCGTGGGCAATTTGCAGACCAAACATTACACGGGCTCTCAAGGTCGGCTAAGTTGTGGTGTTCGGTGGGCACTGGTTTGTTCGCGTTTTAATCAGGTTGGGACCAGAGTCCTCCCAAACGGGCAAATGATTCCCTTTTCCCGCAAGGAAAACGCTCCTCCTCCCGCTTAATTTGCATTCCTAGGTCTGTCCACAAGGACTCGTGTGTTGTGTGTGAGCATTTATGCGCTGAGCAAGATGTTCTAAAGGTTGGCAATTACATGACGTGTAGCGCGTTTATAAGCGCTAAAATTTTAGCGGGATAGCCACTCATCGAGGCATCGTTTACGGCCGAGCGGTACTGCAAAACATTCTTCGAACGGATCGTTCCGCCTGCGCCAGCCAATCGTGCCACAAAGTCGGGCCATTGTGCGAGCTCCTCCTCCATATCGTCTTCAAAGATAATCCCATCTTTTGTGACGACTGTGGGATCCGCATATGCATATGAGCTTCCGGTGGTATCGAGCCACGACAGAAGTTGTTCTATTGCGCGTTTGTGGGAAGCATCGGCCTTCATCCGCTTTCCGATATCTGTTGGGTGCTTTCGTTGAGCCCCTTTTGCATCTCTATCCGCCACGACGTAAACATCGATGCCCAACTCGCGGAGCAGAACGTAGGGTATATGCATGTTGGCCTTTCCGTTCATGGGCATCAAAGCTATTCTCGCCCCGTCAAATGGGATTCGAAGACGTTCAGCAAGAGTTTCCAATACGATACGGTCAGTATCGCCTTCCAAAAGATTCCTGTGGAACGTAATTCTCGGGGTTTGTCTACGTAAAAGCGCCTCAGTATGAGTGTGTCGAGGGTCTAGTACACGATGGCGTTAATGCGTAACCACTGAAAGAAACACACGGTCACTGGACAGCCGGCGCCCACCGGAGTGAGCCAGCCAGACGAAGGGTTAATCCTCCTTCGCCTCAGATTTTTTGCGAAAGCGGTGAATCGACCCATGCGATTTCGCGATGCTCGGCCGTTTACCATGGCCCACTACAAAGTGGACGTGGGCTTGGGTGAGCAAGTTCCGTGCGACAAGGCTTGCAGTGAGAACCGGACTTCCAGCGCGGACATGTGTGGACGGAAGCACAGCAAATGCGATATGTCGAATACCTCTTGCGGGACGGAGTCTTCGGCCGACTGAACATATTTTTCTATCGGGTTCGCCAAAGAAGGATATGATAGGGGAAGGGGACTATCTCAGGAAACGTCTTGCATCTTTGACACGGAAGGAGGCCCGTCAATGGAGAATGGCTTAACCTTGTCGCTAGAAGAAATTCAGAGCGTGCTGGCGCTTGAGGACCTTTCCGGAACGTTGGAAGCGCTCTCAAAACTCCTTCGCGCGGTAGAACGCCGCGGACGCGAGCGAGAGTCGTCCGGCACCATATGGCGCGTCGTTTCGCTGCATCATAGCGTGCCGACCGTGGTGGTGGCGCCCGACCCCGCCACGGAGACTGCGGTAGCTGCGGCACAGTTTGTGATGGATACCTTGCGGCGATTGGAAACGGGGCAGAGACCGGAACGGCCCTTAACAAAGCCCGAGGAGGATTCTTTGAGTCGGCTGACGGCGTATGCATCACGCTATCGAATTCGTCTGAATGTGGAAGGAACGAAAGACGTCGTGGTGACCCTCCAGACCCAGGCTTCATTGGAAGCCTTTAAACACGCGGCGACCTATGAGCAGGGCACGGTCGAGGGGCATCTGGAAATGGTGACCATACGGGGCCGTATGGAGTGCAGCCTGTATGACGATCTAACTAATCGTGTGCGGTGTTTCTTTGACGAGGCGATGCTCAAGGAACTCCTCATCCTGTTTGGACAGCATGTGGTTGCCGAAGGCCAGATCACAGCCCTTGCTGGACGCGTCGATTCGTTACGGCTTGAGCGGCTGCGGCAGGTGGCAAACCCCCAGGATATTTCCCTTGACGCCTATTTTGGCATGGGAAGAGATTGGTTTGACGAGATTCCAGCAGGGAACCTCATCCATAGGGCGTGGGACAGTGACTAAGGGGATGGGCCGCTGGTTTGCCTGGTTACGTCCATCTTCCTGTCTTTTTTAAAAGGGAACGATCCCCATAGCGCGGTATGCCGTGATGTCTTACGCGAGGCCCAGAGCGGATTGTTTACAGCCATCACCTCCACGTTGGCGATTGTGGAGACGGTTCACCTCGCGAAGCCCGAGGTGGCGGACGAAGATGTGGGACACCGAATTAAGACATTTTATGAAGTCCCGTGGCTGACGATGTGGCAAATTAACAAAGCGTGGCTTATGAATCGAGTCATTTGTCACGGAAATATCGAGGAACCACGAAAGACACGCCTCACGACTCGGTGTTTATGGCCACCGCCAAATTGGCAGGATCTCTATGGGTTTTCACGACGGACGAACGCTTTATTCGGCGATTTGACAATAATGCCGAAGGAATCAAGGTGACCTTACCCACGGCGTTCAATCATCAGTTGCAACTGCCTCTCGACAACCGCTAGCGCGCCGGGCGCCACATCACGGGGCCGGGCACGCGACTTTTTGCAGGCGTTGGAGGCCGCTTAAAGAAACGCCCAAAGCCAAGAAGAAACGAGCATAAGTTTCATCACTATGCCCATCTTGCGCCAGAATCCCGCGTCATCGGGGTTCTGGCCTTTTCCTGTTGGAAAGGAGACACTTGTCAACGACCCGCTTGACGATTCGCATCATGCGTGCAATCCAGAGGAGCCGAAGAAGAAACCGACACTCCGGGACTTCCGTTTGTCCGAGGAATCAGGGATGTCCCTGTTTATCGTCCTCAACAAACTGCGCGAGGAACAGGACTCCACGTTTCGTTTTGATTTTGTCTACCGCGCTTCGATTTGCGGATCATTCGGCATGTTGGTGAATGGAACGCCAACGCTTGCCAGCAAAACACTCACCAAAGACGTGCCGGAAATCACCACATTGTTGCCCATCTCGGTTGTGGCCAAAGACGGATAGAATGCTGTATCGACACTGCAGTGTTTGCTGCGTTCGGCATAACATATCAAGCGATCTGCGAATTGCCGTATGATCGCCTACGCCTCTATCGTTTTTTTGACTTCTATGACGGCCACGTTACTGTGAGAATCTCCGCTGCCCGGAACGTGATAAATGAAATCAGGTTTCGGATTTAGATGAGAGTCCCGGAATCTGACATGTGCTACCTTATCCATTTCCCCAAATAGAATAGATAGTAGGGTGTAGTTTCGTCGTTGACCAAATGCTTATCTAGGCTGATGCGGAGTCGGTGATACAGTTAGTTCATAACAAAGCCGGGAATTCGGGCTAGTACACGACCAACACCGCGACCGCATTGCCATGCCGACATTCTCCTCAGTGATGCTTTCGGCCGCCGCAATCACTCCGAGGCGGCCTGAATATCAAAACGCTCGCCAATCTTCTCGGGAATCGTGACTTGTCCTTTGGAGGTTATTGTGCCATCACTAACGGCAGCGTCAACACATATTGGCCGCATCCCGGCAATGCCCTCATGCCGCCATGGCATCGTACCGTACTAGACATGAGAATGCGGAAATAGCACAATATACGGGAAGAGAAACTCGCTTGATTATCGGAGGAGGACTCCTATGCCGTTCCTACGTTCGTGGGGCTACGCGCCCAACCGGCCCATTATGCCGAATCAGGAACACCGCTTAAATGAGCTGGTGGATCAATATCACGCGGTGCAGACTCAAAATTTTGTAGATGAATTGGACATTACTGAGGCCATTTTGGGAGAAATGAAGCCCTTTAGCGAAATGACGGTCGAACAAGCCAATCGGGTGGCCGCCCATTTGAATGTGCGCATTGCGTTGCACACCCACTTTAAGGACTACCTTCCGGATCCAGCTCCGGATTTCGCTCACGAGGTAGAATGGCTCAATAAAGACCGCCGTCTGCTGGACCGGGTCATTGCGCGCGCCGGATGGGATGTCGGTGAGTACTTCTTGCCGCCGCATCCGCTGGATAAGGCACGGTAATGTCGCAAAAGCTGCGATTATTGGTAATCGACGATGAGGAGTCGATTCGCGACCTTTTATCGATTGGCTTGAGCCACCGCGGCTTTGAGGTAAAAACCGCTTGTGATGCCCGCGAGGCACTGGCGGAGGTCAGTGCTTTTGCTCCGCATGCCGCCATCGTCGATGTGATGATGCCGGGCGACGACGGATTTCAGCTGACCCGGCGCCTGCGCCAGGACCCCAATCTATATATTCTCATGCTCACCGCCCGCGATGCGGTGAGTGATCGAGTGCAAGGTCTGGACGACGGCGCCGATGACTACCTCGTCAAGCCGTTTGACTTTGATGAGTTGGTAGCCCGGCTCAAGGCAGGTCTTCGTCGCATCCAGAAGGACGAAACCAACGTTTGGACTTTCGCAAACCTGCGCATGGATGACCTCCGCCACCGCGTGACCGTGGATGACGAGTCAATCCAGCTCACCGCCAAAGAGTACGAACTGCTCCGCTATTTGCTGCTCAATCCCGGCCGAGTGCTATCCAAATACCAGATTTTACAGCATGTCTGGGGATATGATTTTCCGGGGGACGACAACCTGGTCGAAGTTCATATTTCCTCCCTGCGGGATAAAATCCGTGATCGAGACAAATCTATAATCCAAACTGTACGAGGTTTTGGCTATAGGCTGGGAGATTAAGGTGCGCGGCAACAACCGTCGAACACTCAGCGGTCAACTGATCGGCCGCCAGGTGCTCCTGCTGGCGATTCTGCTGCTCGTAGTCGGGGTAAGCCAGTACCTGATATTGCGTCGCGTCCTGTTCTCATCCACCGCGGCCACCTTGACCAAAGAGATCGCCGTTGTAACTCCCATCATTCACCATACCGTGGCCCGCCACGGTATTGCCGAGTTCAGTCACGCGGCCAACGTCTTGGTCCAACGCCTGCAGTCGCCGGGGGTCGAAGTGGTGATTACCAACGCGCTGGGACACGTCGTGGCATCCTCCTCCTTGCACGCCACAGTTCCACCGCTATATAATACCCCCTATTTCGTATGGCGCAATCGCGTAGTGGTTGACGCCGTCATCGGCAACCCCTATTACCCGAGCGGCTATGTGTGGCTTTTGTCGTCCGTTCGCCCCATTCACGCCATCCTTCGCCGCGACGCCGAGCTTTACGTCTTTCTCGCACTACTGTCGCTCATCATCGCGGGGTGGCTGGGCTCGGTTTCCGTGAGGCAGACGCTTCACCCGCTGGAGCAAATTCGTTCGACCACGCAGCGCATTGCCTCGGGCGAATTTGGCCATCACACCCGCCTGGAGGACGCCCCGGCCGAGCTTCAAGATTTGGGCGAGTCGATCGACCGCATGTCCGAAGCCATTCAAAGTCTATTCGCTCAGGAAAAAGCGCTGTCGGAGCAGATGCGGCGATTTGTGGCCGACGCCTCGCATGAGCTGAGGACGCCGCTTACCGCCATTACCGGTTTCCTCGATTTAATGTCGCGAGGCGAACTTAGCGCGGAAGAACAGGAACGGGGCCTTAAGGCCATCGGCGCCCAAGGCCACCGCATGAGACGGCTCGTCAACCAGCTTTTGACGCTCTCGCGTATGGACAGCGCTCCGGAGGCGCAGTTATCCTTAGTGCCGCTGGCATTGGACCGCTGGGTAAAGGATCTCACACCGGAGATTCATCATCTGGTCGACCCCAGACCGGTCACGGTGACGGTCCACCCCGTCACCGCCAACGCCGACCCGGACCGCCTCAGCGAAGTGCTGGTAAACCTTTTGGACAATATTCAGCACTACACCCCGCCCGCAGCGCAGGTGCAGATCTACGTGGGCAGGCTAGAAGGGCAAGCCGTGCTCAAAGTGGCGGACTCCGGTCCCGGCATTCCATCCGAAGACCTCCCGCACATTTTTGACCGCTTCTATCGCGGTGACCGCGCCCGCACCGCGAAATCTGGAGGCAGCGGACTCGGTCTGTCCATCGTACAAAGCATCGTTCAAGCCCAGCACGGGCAAATACGGGTGGAGCCGATTGCGCCGCACGGCACCCGCTTCATCGTCACCCTGCCGCTAGCCTCGCAAGGCCGGCGCGGTTCATCCAGTCTTCAGCAATAGTGCCAATTTTTTCGAGATGTTCGGGCACACTACCCCGTATACCATCCCGAAGGAGGCACCACTTATGAAGCGTCTAAACCTGTTGGTAATTCTCACCAGCGCGATATTGGCCCTGGCCGCACCGGTTTCGGCTCACAGCCGACCCCCGCTGTGGAGCCACGGATTCGAAGAAGTCCGTTCTGTAAGCCCATCCACTATCGTGGTCAAGCACCAAACCGGACTCGAGCAGAAGCTAGCGACGTCCAATCTCAAGGTCCAAGCTGCGATGTATCCGGCGTCGCCGTCTATTCTGCGGCCGGGTGAACGAGTGAACGTATTTCAGGACGGCACGGCCAAGCCGCTCGTGGTGGTGCACCCGGCTGCCTACGGCACTCTAAAAAGCACGGGTGTTGCCTGGAGCCTCATCTCCAAGCATCACGGCACACTTGGATTGAGCGGAGGCAATCCCCAATTGTTGGGTATGAAGGATTACACCCAGGGAGCCAAAGTGATGGTGTTTGGAGCCTTTTTGGGCCAACAAAAGCTGGACACGGCTGCTGTCGCCGCCCGGCCGATCCTGGCGCCCGCTACCGTCCGCTCCGCTTCCAACGACACCCTCACATTAAAGTCTGAGCAGTACGGGATGCTCACCTATGCTCTAAACCAGGTTCCCTCAGCATTCCGGCATAAATTGGCGTCCATGACGCCGGGGCAAACGGTAGTAGCGGGCCTTAATCCGCTCAACCGCCAGGTGCTCATGGTTTGGCCCAACCGCGTCGAAAAGTGGGCCCACACACTGGAACGCGGAACGTCTGGAAAAGTGGTGGCGGTGTCACCCAAAGATCTCACGCTCACCAATCGCTTAGGTACGGTCACCATTCCCTTGGACCACAAGGCCACCCTAAAGTGGCCGGGACACGACAAAGCCAAGGTAAGTCAACTGACCCCCGGAGCCCGGGTCATTGTGCTGCGAAATAACGACGGCAGCCTCAACATCATGGTACTGGAAAAGTAACGAACGGCCGGGCCGCCTTCCGTTCCGGGAGGCGGCTTTGGCACGCCACCGGGCTCAGGCGGCATGGCTACACGCAACAGGATCGGCGGCACGGCAGAACATGCCGCGATTGAGAGACGAGCGCATCCCGCAAGGTCCCCGAACGCGCGTAGCTAGCCCTCCCCGCTTATAAACCTAGCCAAGAAGGTGCTGGAGGCCCCACCGCGCCAACACCAACACCATAAACAGTACGGGCTCAGGTATGGGAAGCTTTCGATTCTGGAAGCAATAGTGCAATATTTGAAACCCTGCCGGATAAGGAGCGTTCACAGAATAATACTCTTGCTACTGCGCTTGGACCGCAGGGGCCGTCGGTTGTCAATCGTCGTGCGGTGCCCATCGCAGCCACCGCACGGTGGATTTCGCTTAGATCAATGTCCATCATTTCGCCGTGGATCCGCGAGCTCCACCGTTGGCCCGAGCCCCACGCCTCGGAGCTCATAATGCCTGCCCGCCCCGTTCCACCAATGTCGGCGTCTCCCAGCGCCACGGCACCATAGGCGGCGTGTTGCCGTGTCCGTTCGACAACACCAATAACCGAATTGCCGATGACTTCCACTGACTGAGTGCGATAGCATCGACAACGATGCCACGGCTTGACATGCAGATCATCCTGGCGCGCTTGCGCCAAGACTTGAGCGCCGTGCAAAAGTCCGGTACCACGACATCGGAACTATGCGATAGCCCGACGACTTCTGCCAAAGGCCCTATTTTCCGCACCGTACGCCAGAAGTTGATCCCCGTTCGCAAATAGAGTTCCGTCGTCGCACCAGCGGGTCGAGTTGCGCAGTCAGCTCCAGGTCAGCCGCCGCACCTCATAATCGCTTGGGGGTTTTGACCCATTGGGTAATACCGCCAAGTCGAACACCTTACGGTTTATCCCCACCACTAGCTTTCGTTCACATTGTCAGGATAAGCTTTCCGAAGACGCCGTGATTTTCCATCTGGTCGTGGGCTTGATCCGCCTGTTCCAGCGGGAAACTGTTGTCAATCACCGGCACTAGTACGCCCCGGGAAAAGAGTGGCATGATGCGGGGTAAGATGGACGCACTTCCCATGAAGGCACCCAACAAGGTCACGCGGTGGCGAAAAAGCCGCCCCAAATCAAACGAAATCTGCCCGCCCGTTGTCGACCCCACTGTGACAAGCACGCCGCCACGGGCGATCGAGCTGAGAGACTGCACAAAGCTTTCACGCCCCACCGAATCCACCACGATATCCAACCCGCGACCGTGGGTAAGACTCATAACGGCATCCGACAGGTCGTCGCCACTTGTATAGATGAGGACTTCGTCAGCTCCATATTGGCGCAGCTTTTCCGAACGGCTTTGGCTCCGGGTTACCGCCACCACCCGAAGACCCCGGAGCTTGGCCAATTGCAGGGTGGCCAAACCGAGTCCCCCGGTCGCTCCCCATAAGAGCAAAGATTGACCCGGCAGGGCGTTAGCCCGAATAAGAAAGTCCTCGGCCGTCACGTAGGGAATACCGACGCTGGCCGCCTCCGCGAAGGTTAATCCGCCCGGCATGGCGACAAGGTTTTCTTCGGGTACAACCGTGTATTCGGCGTAAGTGCCGTCAAAGATGCGAAACTGACGACACGCCGGATGGTCGCCTTTCAAACAGGCCGGACAGGCGCCACAGCTAAGGCCGGGGTTAATCACCACTTTTTGCCCAACCGACCAGCGAGTGACCCCCGCGCCGATGGCGTCCACTTCGCCCGCGCCGTCACTGCCGGGTATAACCGGGTCCGGGAACGCCCCGAAGTTTCCCCGCCGCACCCAAATGTCCCGGTGATTGACCCCGGCTGCGCGAAGCCGTACCCGAACCTGTCCCACTCCCGGTTGGGGAATATCTATGTCCTCGTAGTGCATGACCGAAATGTCACCGGGTTCGTGAATGCGTATGGCTTTCATTGTCAACGACCCCTTCCGCCAAAATCTGCAATTGTTTCTTCATCGAGTTTCAATGCCGCCGGTTTAAGCGTCCACGCCAGCCGCCGTGCATCCTGCCAAAGTCGCATGGGCCGAAATTGTTCCGGGAAAATGGGCCAGTCCCAATGAAGGTCGTCGGGATCTTTAATGTATCGCAAGAACGCCGGCGGTCCATTGCGGACGTCTCGCCGCCCCAGCAACGCCCACATCCCCTGTTCCAGAGATACGCCCCCTATTGGTCCCGAAGGCAGACGTCCTGTTGTTTCCACTGCTTCCACCACTGCGCGGGAAAACCCGCGCAGCCGATGGCCGGTTATTGCCGGCTTTTCCCCGTCGTCCGCCCGCCAATTGCTTGGAGCGCCCACATAGCTCACCGCCACCTGGCCTTCGGCCGGTGATCGGGAAAGTTTAGCCAATGCGTAGAGCGCCTCGGCTGCCGACAAAAATCCATCGCGAACCTGGACGGGTCCCACCCCGTGCGCGTAAATTGCGTGCTCAAGCTCGCGGCGGCTCACCTTCACCGGTCTTCGGGGCTCGACCATTTCCCGGATTGTCTGTGCGTCACACCATTCGATATTCTTATGCCGGATCTCCTGCAAATAGCTCGCGAAACTCTCTAGCGCTTGGCGTTGCTCCAAAGCGGTCCGCACCGGGCCCGGCACTAGCACCTCGCGTGTTCGGCCGTGCGCAAAATTTACGGCATCCCAAAACTCATAGGTGACCAATTCGGTGGGGTGCAGCATCACCATGAAGGTGCCCGGCTTCCCCTCCCATGACTCGATGAACTCAATGGCCTGCTTCAAGTTGCCCGGAAGCCCGAGTCCGAATGGCCGGGGGTTCACGACCGGAAACGAAAGCAAGAGCACTTCGCCATACCAATACGGAGCCGTAAGGTCGACCACATAGCTATTAAAGGAGTCGGTAAAATACAGATCCATGCCCAGTTGTGGAAGCGCCTCTGCCGCCTCCGGAACCCAATTGGCACCGGGCTGGGTGAAATAGCGGGGGGCACCGACGGCCTGGGACACCGCGACCACGCCCGGTCGTTCCCGCTCCAAAAAGCGGTGGACCGCGGCGGGGTAATCCAGCGGCGCCAACTCTTCGGCAATGGTGGGATGCTCGCTATGACTGGTGGAGTGAAATCCCAGCGAGCGCTCCTGCCTCAGTTCCTTAAGGATATCCTCCCGACCGCGCTCGCCCAGAGCCCAGACCTTTTTACCGACCAGTCCGTACGACCCCGGCATGCCCTGACGGCGCATTGCGGCCATCATATACAGGAGCGCATCGTCGGACGCCGGCGTCAAGAAATCCTCGACGTCAAAGCGAATGAGGCCCCGCGCCGTCAGCGGCAGCACCCCCGGACGCTAAGGCACTCCTCGTACAGACGTTCATACCGTTTAGCTTCATGGGTTACGGAATGGCGAGCCACAATCTGCCGGCGCGCCGCCTGGCGAATCTGCGCAACCATATCGGGGTCCGCTTCGATTTCGTCCATCTTGGATAAAAAGTCTTTGGCACCGGAAAAGAGCAGTCCGGTCTTGCCCGGCGTCACCAGGGCCCGGTTTCCTTGTATATCGGTCGCTAACACCAACGCCCCGCAGGCCATCGCCTCCATCATGGCATTGGACACGCCCTCGACCGCCGACGTGTTCAAAAAGACGTCCGCGCCGCGATACCACTCGGGCATCTCGTCTCGGGATAGATTTCCCAACACGTGCACCCAGCCCCGGTCGGCAGCTTTACTCATGACGCGCTGCCACTCGGTCTCCTCACGCACGGGTCCGGCGATGGCCAGTTGATAGTCCCGCCCCCGGACCTGGCGCAGCTCTTCGACCAACTCGATGGCCCACGCCGACCGCTTGACCGGCCGGATTCCGCCGGCCACCAAGATCAACGGGTGGTCCATCTCAACTTCCGGGCCCTCCGGTTCGAAATGTTCGACATCAACCGAAGGCGGAATAACCACCACACGGTTTTCCCAATCCGGCGCATCTTTTAACAGGCGCGCTCGCGCGTCCTCGGTAAAGGTGACCTGATAGCGAATGGCGTCAATGCGCCGCTTAACCCCTTTGGGATCAGCCACCCAGTCCTGCCACAAGTCCGTGCCAGTCCAGGTAGCGACCATCTGCTCGGGGTCAACCCCGTCGGCGATCAGCCGTGAACCCACGCGATTGGCGTTCCAGGCATGATAAACGTCGTAATCCCCAATTCCGGGCTCGTATAAAATCACGTCGGCCTGGTGGCCGGCTTCCGCCAGTCCCGCCTTAAGCCGTCGGGCCGAAATATTATTGCCGCCGGTTTCGGGCGTATCTTCAGGAATCACCAGAGCAATGCGCATAGCCTCGTCCTTTCTAGCTGGCCCTAAGAAATGGCCGTTCCGTTCTGCACCGTCATGTCGGGCCGCAAAAGAACCACCGCGCCATCGTCTTCCGTCGCTCCCAAAACGAGCACCTCGGAGTCAACCGTCGCGATCCGCCGAGGAGGAAAGTTCATCACCGCCACAATCTGTCGACCGATCAGATCCTCGGGCTGATAATGGTGCGTAATCTGGGCCGATGACAGCTTTCGCCCGTAGGGTCCGAAATCAATCACCAGGCGATACGCTGGCTTGTGCGCCTTTTCGTTGAGGCCGGCCTCCACAATTGTGCCGACTCTCAATTCATAACGAAAGAAACCGTCTGCCGACTCATATGCCACCCTCAAATCCTCCGTTTACGCGTCTTGCAATATTTTGCCGAAACGTGGGTCCGTAAATACCGCGTCCGGCACATACAACCGGCGAACCGCGTGATGGTCGTGCGCAATGGCTTGAATGGGCAACGACACGCTAGAGACTTCTGTCATCTGATCATTGGCCTTATCGTATAGCCAGATCGCACTCTCGGAATCCGGAGCCCGCTCGCTCCCTAAATAATAATCATAATAAATTGTACCGGTTTCGTCGACTATACAATAGTAATTGGGATCATACCCGCAGTGGGCGACCACACTCCCCACGTCCGACAGGAGCGGGTCGCGCGACGCAGGCCACGCCACATCCTTAAACAGCCGCCGGTCCAAAAAGCGGGCACTCAGGTCTGCCAGCACCGCGTCCTGACCGCCCCGCCAGATAGAAAAGGCATTAAACAAAGTGGAGTCGTCCAGGGTTAAATACTGCTCCAGCGTGGGCTTGCCTTGCAAAAAGGCGTGCAGCGCGGGGTGCGTCAAGGGCGGATCTTGTCCGTCAAAAATCAGTTGGCGTGCCCGTTCCAATACGGTAGTGAGCAGCACCTCACCGGCTCGACTGACCGAATGAAAGTACACTTGCCAGTACATGAAGTACCGGGCCAAGAGATAGGCTTCGACGGTATGCAGTCCGCTACGGCGCACCACCAAGCGGTCATCCAGCGGTTCCAGCACACGGATAATGCGAGCCAAATCAAACGTACCGTAATCAACCCCGGTGGCGATGGAATCGCGCATCAAGTAATCTAAGCGATCAGCGTCGAGCTGCCCGCTCACCAGGGAGACAATAAGACGATTGGCAAAAGTTTTTTGGATCACCTGGGCCACGTCCTCAGAAAACCCGGGGTAGACGCCCTCCAACACCTGATGCACCTCAGTGCCGGAGCCGCGGATAATCGCGACACTCCACCACTCGTGCCGCATGTCCATTAACTTCTCAAGCGCATGGGAAAAGGGCGCATGCCCCACATCGTGAAGCAGTCCGGAAATCATCGCCAATCGGTCATACTGATGCGGCCAGGCATAGTTATTGCGATCAAATGCCTGAATCATTTGCCGGATTACTTCATAAACCCCCAGTGAGTGGGAGAATCGGCTATGATCGCCGCCTGGATAGGCGAAGTAGGTTGCCCCTAGTTGGCGGATCCGCCGAA
This sequence comes from Bacillota bacterium, assembly GCA_021820965.1. GTDB lineage: Bacteria > Bacillota > Sulfobacillia > Sulfobacillales > Sulfobacillaceae > Sulfobacillus_B. Next base: position 43,834 of record JAKACZ010000023.1, read on the forward strand.
GACGCTGCATTTCCCGAGTGTTAATTAAATCCCAAATCACCGGGTCGTGGACATAAATATAGCCATGCACCGGATCCTTAAAAACTTTTTCCTCTTCACTCATGCCCACGGAGCATCCCTCCTGTCCATCTCGATAGTAGCATGAGTCACCGCGCCTCCTGTAGAATAGTCGTACGACAGCACTCCCTGGGGGTAGCAATGAGTCACGAGCGTCTCAATCTTGATGCCGATTTTCTCTTCCGGGCATTTGCCGAGCTAGGTGTCATCGGCCGCAACCCCAGTGGCCGCGGATATCAGCGGCTCGCCTGGTCACAGGCTGAGCGCGACGCCCATCAATGGTTTCGCGAACGCGCCCAGGGACTGGGCTTTGAGGCGTGGACCGATCCGGCCGGAAACAGTTTTGCCGACTTTTCCGGCGGCGCCAGCCCTGACGAGCCCGCCCTTGCCATCGGATCTCATCTCGACAGTGTGCCTTTTGGGGGAGCCTTTGACGGTGGACTGGGCGTGGTGGCGGCACTGGTCGCGGCCAAAGCCATACGCGATCAAGGCGCCACCCTTCGGCGCCCTTTGCGCCTGGCGGCTTTCACCGATGAGGAAGGTGCGCGTTTCGGCACCGGCCTCTTGGGCTCCAAAGCTTTGGCGGGCGCGCTCGATATGGATTTAGTCCGCCAGGCTGCGGACCAAAACAACATCTTGCTCAAAGACGCCATGGCACGCTACGGGTTTGACCTGGAAGCGCTGCCGAGCACACACAAATTGCTCCCGCGATTTTTCGGCTACCTCGAACTGCACATTGAGCAAGGACCGCGGCTGGAGCAGCGGGGCATCGCCACCGCGGCGGTCAGTGTGATTACCGGTATTCGCCATCTTCGACTTGAATTTTTTGGCCAGGCCAACCATGCCGGAACCACACCAAAGCCCGAACGGCGCAACGCGCTCAGGGCAGCCGCAGAGGCTATTGCCGCGTTCAGTCGCTGGGTAGACAACACCGATAACCTGGTGGCCAATCCGGGGCACATTACCGTGCACCCCAATGCAACCAACGTAGTGCCGGGCGAAGCCCAATTGGATTGGGACATTCGCTCGCCGGATCCGGCGCTTTTGGATCAGGCCGTCAATCGCTTGACTAGCATCGCTAACGAAGTTGCCCAACCTTTTCAGGTCACCGTGCGCCATCACGGTTACCACGACGTGCCGGCGTGCGCAATGTCAGAACCGTGGATGCGGCTCATTGAAGAGGCCGCCGGGGATCTGCACCTATCCACGACCCGGCTGGTTTCCTGGGCTGGACACGACGCGAGCGTTCTGGGCCGCGTCATCCCCGCCGCCATGATTTTCGTGCCCAGCCGTGCCGGCGTCAGCCACGCGCCAGAGGAGTCGTCCAGTGACTCCGCCATGTTGGACGGAACACGGCTCTTAGCCCAGACCGCGTTCCACATCCTCACTGAGGAAGGAGCCGGTCTATGATACCTATCATCTATTGCCCTTCGGCTGCCGTTGTCGATGGACGCATCCTGCATAGTCCTGGATTTCTTGTCGATGCCTACGGACATATTCAGCACCTCGACAATGTGGATGCGCTGCGCGCCGAGTTTCCTGAGGCGGCCGTGGTCAAACTCACCGGAGAAATGTTGCTGCCCGGTACAGTCAACGGGCATAATCACGGATTTCAGGTCCTTTTACGCGGTATGGGCGAGGATCGGGAGTTCATGGACTGGCGCAGCGGAGTATTGTATCCCGTATCCGAGCGTCTGACCAAAGAGGAGATCTATGAGTCGGCCCGGCTAGCCTATTGGGATATGCTGCGCCACGGCATTACCGCCGTGGCGGATTTCTTCTACCTTAATGATCAGGGCTCGGATAACGCCCTGGCTATTGCGCGGGCCGCCCGCGATGTGGGAATCAGGCTCCTATTGGCGCGGACGTTCTACGACTGGGAGGGCGCTCCCAGGCGATATCGAGAATCGCCGCAAGCGGCCCACGATAATACCCTGGAGTTGGCTAAACGGCTTAAAGAGGAAAAACTGGATACCTGGGTGACGCTGCATATTGCGCCACATTCCCCCCACGGGGCCTCGCGGCCAATGGTGGAAGCGGCCGTGTCCACCCAAAAGGAGCTGAACACCTACCTTCATATTCATGTGGCCGAGGGCAAGTACGAGCGCAGCACCATGCTAACCCGCCACCAAAAGACTCCGATTCAATGGTGTTATGCCAATGGAGCTTTGGGTCCGAAGTCGCTGGCCATTCATGCGGTGTGGGCCGATGAGGATGATCTGGCGATTTTGCAGGAATCCGGGACCTCTGTGGTGCACAACCCCGCCAGCAACATGATTTTAGGCGATGGCATCGCTCCGGTCATCGACATGCTCCGCCGAAAAATCCCGGTTCTCCTCGGTACCGACGGCGGTTGCACCAACGACCGCCATTCCATTTTTGATGACATGCGGATGGCAGCTCTCTTACAAAAGGTGCACATGACCGATTCCAGTGTCATTGACGCCGGCACGGTATTCCTGATGGGAACCAGGGTGGGAAGCCGGGCATTGGGACTCAACGGGGGCAGACTTCTTCCGGGCGAACCCTTTGACGCGGTATCAGTTCGGTTGGATGATCCGTCGCTGCTCCCAGGCCCGGTGACGTTGGGGCATGTGGTCTACGCCATGGCCGATACCGCCATCCAAAGCGTCTGGGTTGGCGGCGAGCGCGTGATCCATCAAGGAGAGCCGGTTCGCTTCGACCCCGGCCCCATTGTGCAGTGGGCCCGCTCGTGGCAGGGGGCGCGCTAACTCGGATTGTCGGGCCCTTTGGGCGGGTTCTCCCCGTCCTTGCGGCCCCGGCGAACCATGCCCAGCGTCATCCCCAGACCCAACAGCACAACAATCCCGCCGATGTCGGTCACAATCGCCGGATTAGACAACGGGAGTAGATGAGACATCCCGATAACCACCAGTCCCACCGCCACCAGATAGGCGCCACGGCTGAGACGGCCAAGCCTGCCAAAAATCAGGCCCACAACTCCCAGCCCTACTTCGATTAAACCGATCCACTGATTCGTCACTTTCCCACTCCGTCCATCGCTTATAGGGAAAGATTCGCGACCCGGCTCCTATTCACCTGCCGCCGAAGCCCCTCATATCATGAGCATGACTTACGATGATTGCCCACAACTTGGCCAAAGAAGTGAGATCATGCATAATCCCCAAGCACCGGTCCCCAAAGTTCGCCCCAGGAGTCGCAACCCGTTGTGGCTCTTGTTGCTCGCTATCGGACCCGGAGTCTTAGGTTTGGCCGCCGACAATGATGCCGGCGGAATGCTGTCTTATGCCGTCACCGGCGCAACGCACCACCTCATCTGGTTCGTGGCCGCCCTGCTTATGATGGCGCCCCTCACCTATGTTGTGCAGGAGTTGGCTTTGCGAGTCGCGTTCGCCACCCGAAAACCCTATGGCGAAGTTATCCGCGATCGACTGGGTACACGCTGGTCCCGTCTAAACGGGGCGATCCTGCACGCGCTCAATTTAGTCATCCTGGTGACCGAATTTCTGGGTATGGCCATGGGCGAGAACATGATTGGCATCCCTTGGACGGCGGCCGTGATTCTATCATTTCTCATTGTGCTGGCCATCACCTCCTGGACGCGGTACCAGTCGGTTGAACGCATGCTGCTGGCGATTTCCGCGATTAACCTGATTTTTATTCCGGTGGCGCTGATGCTCCATCCCTCGCCAGGCGCCTGGGCACATGCCTTAGGCGGAGGCTTTAATCCGAATATCGGCTTTCTGATGCTTTCCTTGGCCGGCAATGCGATGGCCCCGTGGATGATTTACTGGCAGCAAAATGCGGTCTGGGCGGGACAAGTACGGACTTTAAAGGCGGGGCGTGCCGACATCATCATGGGGGTGGTAGCCCAAGTCGTCATGGCCACGGTGGTGCTCCTAATCGGTGCGCTGACCCCCGCTGACGGCAGCAGGGCCCTCACCAATCCCATCCGCTGGATTTTCAATAGCGACGGACATCTCGTCGGCGATTTATTCGGCCTTGGCATATTCAACGCAGGGTTCCTGGCCGCCTGCACCATTTCCCTGTCATCGGCCTGGATGCTGCGAGAAGCGTGGATACCGGGTGTGCGCCGACGACATGAGATGCCCACCCGCGGCGGACTCTTTTCACTGCACTTGGTGACACTGGCGGTGGCGGCCATGGCAGCGATCACCATGGCGGTCCCTAGTGGCACGGTGGCACTTTGGGCACAGGCCTTGGGTGCGCTCTGGATGCCGGTGAGCCTCATCACTTTGGGCATCATTGCCAAGGACCGCCGGATTATGGGACTCATGGCAATTCGCTGGCGCCGCCAGGTAGGCATGGCAGGCATCACCTTGCTGTTCGTGGTCCTCGCAATTCTTGCCTTTGTCCTGAATTGACGTGCCACAATGGTCAGCGGTCTCAATGCCGCCGCCCGTCTGAAGGGCCGGGCGCCTAGCACCGGGTGACCCCTCGCTAGAAGATGCGAGATTTTTCCCGCAATGTCTTCGGGGAATTTCCGGACAGCCTCCAAAATATGGTAACGTGGGTTAAGACCCGCGAGGAAGAGAGGCGATTAGCCGTGAAACGTCTCATCCTGGGATTGGTGTTTGCCATTTTGTGGCCATTTTTGCGCTACAAAACAACCGTCCCTTTGCTATCCGTTTCCTCTTTTGGCGCTTTCCCCGTATCTCCGAAGCTCTAACTAGTCATCGTCGCCAGCGTCCTTTTGGGTGTCATCCTTGGTGCCATCTTAGGCTGGCGTGAGCGAATAAAGCGGCAAAACCAAAGTTTGGGAGAGACAAGTGGAGCCCCCACCCGTCCGAATCCATCGACGACTCCCATTAGCCACCATTGGCTACCACACAGCCACCTGTCCGTCAGCGCGTGGCTCGGTGGCGCCCATTAGCACGCCGTCGTCCCGACGCCAGATAATCTCACCGCGTCCGAAGGGGCCAAATTCCGGCACCACTTCTACCTCGTGACCACGTCGGCGGAGCCCCGCAATGATTTCCTCAGGCATATGGGCCTCCACCTTAACCTGGTTGTCTACGGCCCAATAGAAACGGGGCGCATCCAAGGCGGCTTGGGGATTCAGCGCCCGGTCAAGCACGTTCGCTATCACTTGCGCGTGCCCCTGGGGTTGCATGTATCCCCCCATGACGCCAAATGGACCTATGGGCTTCCCATGTCGGGTCACGAACCCGGGAATAATAGTGTGATACGGGCGTTTGCCCGGCTCTAATTGATTCGGATGGCCCTCTTCAAGAGAAAAGAGATGGCCGCGATTCTGTAACGCAATGCCCGTGCCTGGCACTACCAAGCCCGAACCGAATCCGGCGTAGTTGCTCTGAATGAAGGACACCATATTGCCGCTATCATCAGCCGTGCAAAGATAGACCGTCCCCCCGGGCATCGGCCGGCCAGCGGTGCGAATCTGGGCCTGATCCCCGATCAGATGGGCCCGTTCGCGGATGTAGCCATCCTGTAAGAGGGTCTCCACCGGCCAAGGCATGCTAGAGGGGTCCGCGAGGTAGCGAAACGCATCAGCGAATGCGATCTTCACGGCCTCAATTTTCTGGTGTGTCCGCTCTTCCTCGTCAGATGCTTTCATGAGATCCAGCATTTTAAGCGCCATCAGGGCGACCAGTCCCTGACCGTTTGGCGGCAGCTCCCAAACATCGTAATCGCGATAGGAAACGGATAGCGGAGTCACCCACTCCGGCTGAAAGGAGGCCAGGTCTTCGACCGTCATCGTGCCCCCGGAAGCCCGAGCAAATGTGGCAATTGCTTCGGCAATCTCCCCCCGGTAAAAGGCATCCCCGTCTGTTCGAGCTAGACGCTTGAGGGTTTTGGCGTGATCCGGGGCATAAAAAACCTCCCCGGGCCGAGGTGCCCGCCCGCTAGGAGCAAAGACCCGAAACCACTCTTGGTACTCAGGCGCGGTAAGAATCTCCGTATACCGGGCATAAGCCCGATCCCAGAAGTACGCCAACGTGGGCGAGACCGGATAGCCTTCCTCGGCAAGACGGATGGCCGGCTGGAGATTCTCTTCGAGAGACAGCCTTCCAAATCTCCGGGTCATCGCCTGCCATGCGGCAGGAGCCCCAGGGACCGTCACCGCACCCCACCCGTGTGCCGGCATCGTCTTAAATCCCTGGCTCCGAATCCATTCTGGGGTGAGTCCCTTTGGCGCCGGACCGCTGGCGTTGAGGCCATGAATCCCCCCCTCAGTCCACACCAGGCAAAACGCGTCCCCCCCGAGACCATTCGATGTCGGCTCGACAACAGTAAGTGCGGCCGCCGTGGCGACGGCCGCATCCATGGCATTTCCTCCCTGTTGCAACACCTCTAGTCCCGCCTGAGCCGCCAGAGGTTGGCTGGTGGCGACCATGCCTCGGCGCCCATAGACCACCGTTCGCCTCGACGAATAGGGATAGCTCAAGGAATTCACGTCTCTTGGGTCCACCATCATGTCCACTTCCTTTCTAGATGTTATCGGTGGTTGGGATCGAACACGTCGCGAATGCCATCCCCAAAGGTATTAAATCCAAGCACCGCTAAGAAAATGGCCGCTCCCGGAAAAAGCGAGATCCACGGCGCCATAGTCAGATACTCGGCGCCACTTTGGAGCATTTCGCCCCAGTTGGGAGCGGGTGGCGGCGGACCCAAGCCGAGGAACGAAAGGCTGGCCACACTTAAAAGGGCGCTCCCGATGTTTAGCGTGGCCACCACGATGATCGGCGTCGCGGCATTAATTAAGATGTGGCGGAACATTACCCGAAGCGACGAGGCGCCCAGGCACCGGGAGGCTTCTACATACTCCCGATTTTTCACTTCGAGCACCTGTCCGCGAGTCACCCGGGCGAATTGAGGAATGGTGACGATTCCAATGGCAATCACCGCGTGAATAAGCGACGGTCCAAGGATCCAAGCCATGGCCATGGCCAGAACCAGGCCCGGAAACGCCAACCCCGCGTCCACAATCCGCATCAATACCTCATCCATCCAACCCCCATAATAGCCCGATACGAGCCCCACGGGCACACCCACGATTAATCCCAAAGCAACAATTAAGACGGCCGAGAGAAGACTTCCCCGAGCCCCGTAAATAATTCGGGACAAGAGGTCGCGTCCCAACTCATCAGTTCCCAACCAATGCGCGCCGCTGGGGGGATGAAAAGCCTCCCCGAAATGGGTTGCATCGGGTGAGTAGGGCGCGATGAGAGGTGCCGCCAACGCCATCAGAATGAACATCCCAATCAGGATCAGGCCTCCAACGGCCAGATGGTTTCTGGTAAACCGGTGCCAGGCACGTTTCTTGTTGGAGACCGGCTGAACCACTTCTTCTTCCAAAATTGGCTCCGGAACGAAGACCGCCACGATTCCCCTCCTCTCAGTTGTATCGGATGCGCGGATCGATCCAGGCGTAGCCGAGATCCACCAAGAGATTCGCCGCCAACACCACCAGTGCCATGAAGAGCACCGATCCTTGCAGCACAGGATAATCGCGGTTGAAGATGGCGTTGACCACCAGTTGACCCATTCCGGGCAATGAAAAGATGGACTCGGTGATGACCACCCCGCCTAACAACCCACCGACCTGAAGGCCCACCACCGTCACAACTGGGATGAGCGCATTTCGGAGACCGTGACGCATCACCACCCCCCACTCGCGAACCCCCTTGGAGCGCGCAACCTGAATGTACATGAGACGCATGACCTCCATGAGTTCGCCTCTCAGTACCCGCGAGGTGATGGCCACAAGCGGCAAAGCCAACACCACGACGGGTAAGATGACATGCCAAAGGTTGCTAGCGACTCCCTGGCTAAGAGGAATCCAACCCAAGGAAGGAAACCAATGCAGGGAAACGGCGAAGATATAGACCAGCAGCAGCGCCAACCAAAAGTTGGGCACGGCCGCCCCGACCAAGGCCAACACCCGAGACAGACTGTCAATCCAGGTGTTGGGCCGATATGCGGCAAGGATGCCCGCCGGCAAGGCAATCAGAAGAGATAGGACTACCGCCAAGATCGCGAGTTCAAAAGTCACCGGGAGTCGCGAGACAATCAGTGAAGCAACTGATTGGTGATCAAGTAGCGAGTAGCCTAAATTCCCTTCCACCACATGTTTCAGATATTCCACGAACTGAAGCCCGAGCGGCTGGTTTAACCCCATCTGCTGGTCCAGAAGCTTCACGGCCGCCGGCGACGCCTGCTCTCCCAGAATAGTATAGGCAGGGTTGCCGGGCGCAATGTGGATGAGGCTGAAAGTCACCAAGAGGACAATAAACGCCACGGGGATGACATTGATGATGCGCCGGACAATGAACCGTGCCATGAACCCTCCTTAGTTCATCCAAACATCCGTAAGCCGCATTAGGTCGTCGGGGTAGGCCTTGTACCCGTGCACCTTAGTGGACCAAGCTTGGATCACGGGCGTGTAGGCAATGTAGATGTAAGGTGCCTGATGCGCAATAATCTTCGCCACTTTCTGGTACAACGCGGCCCGCGTGGATTGCGAAGTAGACTCGCGCGCCTCTAGCAAGAGCGTATTCACCTCTGGGTTGGAATACCGCGGATCGTTAAAGCTGCCGCCGGTCGTATCAAAGGCATAGGAGTTTTGGTCCGGATCGGGCCTGCCGCTCCAACCCAATAGATCGGCTTGGAAGTTGCCGTTGATGGCATCTGTCAACAAGGTGGTGAAATCGACCGGTTCGATGTGCATGGTGATGCCCACCTTGGCCAACTCACTCTGAATCGCCTGCATCTCCTGCACCGTCACCGGGTCATTGCTACCCAGCAAGGTAAACGAGAAACCGCTGGGGTTGCCCGCTTTTTTCAACTGCTCTTTGGCAAGCGAATCGGAAAAGGGCACTTTGAGGTTCGGATCATACGCCCACGATGAGGGCGGAAATTGACTATAGGCCGGTTTCGTCTGCCCGAAGTAAATCAGCTTTATCAGCGCTTGACGGTTGATGGCGTAGTTGATGGCCTCGCGATTATGCACATTGTTCAACGGTGACTTGGTGGTGTTGAGTTCCATGTCGGTATACCCCAATCCGGTCATCTTCGCGTAGTGCAGCGAGGCGTTCGAAGACAGTTGGCTCACATCCTGATAGGGGACACTATCAATCAAATCCTCCTGCCCGGTCGTGAGCGCATTGTATTCCTGCTGCGGATTGGTGATGGGCGTGTAGACGATTTTGTCTAAATAGGGCTTGCCCTTTTGCCAATAGTTAGGGTTGCGCTTCAAAGTCAGGTGACTGTTCTTCACCCAGGAAACAACCTCAAAGGGACCCGTTCCCACCGGGTGAAGCCCATAGTTACTGCCCTCTTTTTGCATGGCAGTCGGCGAGGAAATCATCCCGGTTCGCCCTGTCAACAGGGATAGAAAGGCGGCGAAGGGAGCTTTCAAATTCACGACCACTTCGTAGTTGTTGGGCGCCGAAAGGCTGGAAACCAGCTTCAAGTTGCTGAGGCGCGGAGAGGCATTCTTCGGGTTCATCTCCCACTTCCAGTTATAGATGACGGCTTGAGCATTGAAGGGAGTGCCATCCTGAAATTTGACCCCGTGACGCAGATAAAGCGTATACGTTTTGCCCCCATTAGAGATAGTCCAGTGAGTCACCAAGTTTGGCTCAATAGTCATCTTGGGAGACAACTTTAGTAGTGGGTCAAAGATGTTGATGTACGCTTGGCGGTCGATGAGGGCCGAAGACATCGCGGGGTTCAACGTGACAAAGTCGGAGTCAATTCCCACATTCAATGTGCCGCCAACCTTTGGTCCAGACCCGCCCCCATTGGCGACCGGTTTTGAAGTCGACCCGCAACCCGCCAACGCACCCAGCAGCGCGGCCGACGACAACAATACCACCAGCTTTTTCCCTATCATGGCGTTGCCTCCTTAACGATCTGGCGAAGGGGTTCCCAACCGTTCTAATAGCCCTTCACGGGTTTTGCGAACATGAAGGCGGGCGTAATGGTCCGCCAAGTCTGGATCGCGCATTTCGATGGCCTCGAAGATGAGGCGGTGTTCGGGTACAGAGATGCGGACGCGATCGGGTGCCACCCAATCCAAAGACACCATGCGCGTGCGGAATCCCTCTAAACTCTTCAAAGATTGAATAAGGTACGGGTTTTCCGTCATGTCGGCAATCGTGTCATGAAACCGCGAATGCGCCCGGTCAAAGGCATCGACATCGCCCGGGTCGTGCTCCATCTGACGAAGACTATGGTTCAAAACCTCGAGGAGGTCGGGTCTTCGGTGGCTAGCCGCCAACCGGGCCGCCAGTCCCTCTAATGTCTCTCGGAGTACGTACGCATGAGCGATATTCTCGATTGACAGACGGGCGACGATGAGACCCCGCGATCCGTCTTGAGCCGCCAATCCCTCTTGTACGAGGCGATGCAACGCTTCTCGAACGGGCGTCCGAGACACCCCCAACTTTTTGGCGAGGGCAGACTCTATGAGCCGCGTGCCAGGGGGTAGGTCACCATCGGTAATCGCCTGTTTCAGCCGGCGATAGACTTCCTCGGATGCGGTAGTAATGGTGACTGGCGTCCATGACGAGCCGCCGGAATCAGCTGCCATTGTCCATTCCTCCCTCCATCCCCACATGACTTCGCCACTGAAGACAAAGATTCCTGCTAATTGACCCAACTTTCTGCACTTGAATACGGTGTACACTGTCAGAGATCTAGAACCTCTCTATCACTCATCGACAACGCTCCAGAGGCGATTTGAACAATACCTCCGAGAGTAGTAATGTCTTCTGGATGAACAAACGGTGGGAACAGAGACTTGGGCGCTTCACGTCGAAGCGCACTGGTTTTTCGTTCCATTCATACACAAACCCTAGACACTCGACTGCAGAACGGCCGGACCGATCTGGCCGGCGAATACCGGCCCGCGACGCTGCAAGCCCAAAATCGGTTCTCGCCCCTTTCATTTTTCCGGTATGATGGAGGTAATCATGGGAAGCAGGAGGTCCTCCATGCCCAAATCTGCACTGAATCAGGTGTTGTCCCATCTTAAGGCGTATCGTGCCCAGCATTTGGAAGAGGCAAAGGAGTTCTTACGTATTCCCAGCATCTCAGCCTTAAGCGCTCACAAAGGTGACGTGGTGCGGGCGGCGGAATGGCTTAAAGTGCGGCTCGAGCAGGCTGGGTTTGCCAATGCACGGCTGGAAGCCACCCGCGGCAACCCGGTGGTGGTGGCCTCCAGTGCCATTCGCCTCGGGAAACCCACCGTCTTGGTGTACGGTCACTACGACGTTCAACCGGTCGACCCAGTCGAATCGTGGCATCATGGTCCCTTTGAACCCACGGTGGAGAAAAATATTCTCTATGCCCGTGGGGCTAGTGATGACAAAGGTCAAGTATTCATGCAGCTTATCGCCGCCGAAGCATGGCAAACGGTGGCGGAACTGCCGGTCAATCTCAAGTTTCTCTTTGAAGGGGAGGAGGAAATCGGCAGCGTGAACCTGAGCGAGTACATTCGCGACCATCAAGCCGATCTTGCAGCAGATTTGGCGGTCATTTCCGACACGCCCATGTACGACCAGGGATACCCGGCTGTGAGCTACGGCCTGAGGGGTCTGGCGGCAATGGAAATCGCCGTGCACGGACCCTATCAAGACCTTCATTCCGGTGGATTTGGCGGCGCCGTCATGAACCCGGCTCACGCCTTGGCGCACCTCATCGACTCACTGCATGATGCCACAGGTCGCGTATCCGTAGCCGGGTTCTATGACCAAGTCGACGACTTGACGCCGGAGGAACGCGACGCCTTTTCCCGCCTGCCGTTTGATGAAGAGGCGTATCAAAACGAATTGGGTGTTCCGGCGCTGTTTGGTGAAGAGGGCTATTCCGTCCTCGAGCGCACCTGGGCGCGCCCAACCCTCGAGGTTAACGGCATGTGGTCCGGTTTCACCGGTGAAGGGCAAAAAACCATAGTTCCAGCCTCGGCGCACGCCAAGCTCACCTGCCGATTGGTACCGCACCAAGAACCGAACGACATCCTTCAGCGCATTGAGGCCCACTTGAGGATGCATTTGCCGCCGGGCGTGCGCCTGACCATCAACCATACGGGTGGCGCGCCCGCATCCATTACCCCGCTCGACCACCCGGCAGTCAAGGCGGCGGAGTCGGCCATCGAATCGGTCTATCAAACGCCCGCCTCCCATATCCGCATGGGGGGATCCATTCCGGTGGTGGTGGACTTTCAGCAAATGCTAAACATGCCCACGCTCTTAATCGGATTTGCACTGCCCAATGAAAATTTTCACGCACCCAACGAACACTTCCACCTAGAGAACTTCTACCGGGGCGCGGAAACGATCGCGACCTTGTGGCAAAAGTTAGGAGAAAACCATGGCTAAAACACCGATGTCTGTTCCCGACCTGGAGCGTTTAGCTCAAGAATTGCGCGCGGGTGTGCAGGGACTGGCTGACGACGACGCTGCCCGCCCTATCCGGCGCGAGCCCATCCGGCAATTTCTGCAGGATATCGTAAGTTTGCTGTTCCCCCATTGCGTCTCGGGCTCGGCGCCAGCTAACGGTGACCTGACCGCCGCGACCGGACAGTTGGTGGACCGGCTCACGGATTTTATCCACGACGTCAGCCCCCACCGATGCGGCCAGCGCGACTGCCCCGAGGTAGGTGCGGCGCGGGACACCGCCGAGCGATTCTTCCAAATGCTGCCTAACGTGCAAAAGGAGGCGCTCACTGATGCCGACGCGGCTTACGAGGGAGACCCCGCGGCTAAGAGCCGGGCGGAGATAATCTCCACCTACCCGGGATTCTTCGCCACGTTGGTATACCGGTTGGCACACCGCTTGCATCGCATGGAGGTGCCGCTACTACCCCGGATGATGACCGAGCTGGCTCACAGCGAAACCGGTATCGACATTCACCCCGGCGCAAAAATTGGCCGCTATTTCTTTATCGATCACGGCACCGGCGTGGTGATCGGGGAAACCACCGAGATTGGAGACCGGGTCACGCTCTATCAGGGTGTGACGTTAGGTGCATTGAATTTCCCCCATGACGGGGATGGCCGTATAATCCGGGGCACCAAGCGCCATCCCACTATTGAACACGACGTGGTGATCTACTCGGAAGCCAGCATTCTGGGAGGGGCCACGATCATCGGCCACGACAGCGTCATTGGCGGGAACGTGTGGCTTACCGACGGTGTGCCGCCGTTTTCGAAAGTGACAACAAAGTCTACAATAGCGTTGAGAACGCGACAGGAACCGGTATGACAGAAAACGACTAAAGAGGGAGAACGATGCAGCACATACACGACGACAAGCCGCCGCTCTCTAGCGGAACATCCAGTCTTTGGGTGGATATGGTGTTTTGGCATCCGAACCAAAAAGACGCTCGCAAGCTCACCGAATTTCTGGAGGAATATGGTCTCGGGGAACGGTCCCAAACGGTCGAGTGGCTTGACAAGTTTACAGTGCGCTTGGCCATGTGGCGGGGAAAGTACTGGTATTTCCTGAGCGACGAAGAATGGCAGCAAGCTGGACGCGACCTGGTGGAGTTCATTAAAAAGACGGCTGAATACTATCATTGCCGCAAAGTCGAATATGATACCCGCGCCTTTTCCGTCGGGATTTCCAAGAATGTGCGCAAGCAGCGCCGCCGGGTGGAGGATCTCCTGCAGCAGGAACCAGCCCATGATCATCCGGTGTGGTGGGTTTTTTCACTGTGAACAACGTGAACAACGTGAACAACGTGAACAACGTGAACAACGTGAACAACCAACCTACTTTAGCGTCCATACAGAAAGCTCAGGCACGTCTTAACGGCGTCGTGCACAGAACCCCGTTGATGTCAAGCCAATCGCTTTCGGAATTAGCCGGCACCGACCTACAGTTTAAAGCGGAAAACCTGCAGGTTACCGGCTCGTTTAAGATTCGCGGAGCGTTTAACAAAGTAGCTGATGTGGCGGACGCCGGCGCCCAAGGCGTCATTACCGCTTCCTCCGGCAACCATGGGCAAGCTGTCGCCTGGGCAGCACGCTACTTTGGCCTTAAAGCTCACATCATCGTTCCCACCACGGCTCCCGCTATCAAGATTCGATCCGCCGAGGCTTTTGGTGCCACCGTGGAGACCTGCGGCACCACCAGCCGCGAGCGGCTGGACCGGGCCCGCGAATTGGCGGATAAATGGAATTACGTGTTCATTCCCCCCTATGACGACGCCGCCATCATGTCAGGCCAGGGAACTATTGGTCTGGAAATTTTAGAGGATTGGCCAAAGGTCGATACGGTACTAGTCCCGATCGGCGGAGGAGGCCTGATATCCGGCATTTCCACCGCGATTAAGGAATCCCGCCCGGACGTGCGAGTGATTGGAGTGGAACCCCAGGGGGCCGCCAAAGCCTTTCAATCCCGCCGCCAGGGACAGCGGGTAGAACTGGAACACACCGAGAGCATTGCCGACGGTCTCATTACACTTTCTTTGGGACATCTTACCTACCCGGTTGTCGAGAGAAACGTCGACGAGGTGGTCACGGTCACGGATGATGAGATCCGGCGTGCCTTCACTCTTTTATTCACACGCCTTAAGCTGGTAGTGGAGCCATCAGGAGCTGTCACCGCCGGGTTTCTGCTGAACCGGTCTCACACCGCAGTCATCGGACAGCACACCGTGGCGTTATTAAGCGGTGGTAACGTTGACCCATCCGTGGTCCCAGGTTTGTTCATATCCGCATAAAACAGTCCGAGCGGTGAACCCTAGCGCCAGGAGGGGTTCAAATGGAACAGTCGACCTGTTCGTGCGGGGAACCCGCCGTGGGCCAATGCTACGACTGCCAGGGCAGTTTGTGCAACGAGCATTTATGCAGCGGGTGCGGACGATGCGAAAGCGATTGTGTATGCCATCTGCGGTGGTGGATACCCGAGTTTTTCTGAAAATATCCGTGTGGGGGCCTCGATGAGGCCCCCAGTTCCTCCTGTCAGTTCTTCCACGGACCCACCTTTCCGGGATGACGGATACGTCCCCAGAGCTTCCCATGACGATGCACAGTCGTTGGGCATCAAATGGCTAGTCCAACAACTGCTTTCCCCCCGCAGCATCGACACAGGAGATTGCCGTTGGATCCCCAGAAAAGAGACAGCAATCTTGCTTCGCCAGCGAAGTTTTAGCCGGCATAGTCAGTAAATACATCGGACGCGGCGCAGTATAGCCCAACAAATCCGCCCGGACCCGACTTTCTCTTTTAAAAAAAGACGGTATCCGGGATCAATCGGGGTCTTGACCGGTCCGATACCAGACGACAACATCAGCCGCGTATCGGGAGACAACGTCTGCCAAGGGATGCCCTCGGTCCGCGTCCCCTCGATATTCTCCTCCGACATCGGGCGCCAGTAAGCTCACAGGAATATCTAGCGAGAGCGCCAATGCAGAGAGATGACTTCGGCGAACCGATGACACCAAGCCGTCGGCTCCTCGTTCCATCATGCGAACCCACGAGGCGGTTATAGGGCGGCCGGTGCTCCCCAGACTCCGCTGGGCCTGACGTGCCAAGAGTGCCAGTTCTTCTTGGGTCCAGCGGCGCATAGTGCGCCAATAGCGCAGCCGATGCCCAAAAGCAACGATGTCCAACCAACTGCGTTGCGATGTCAAACTCATCACAATGCGCCTCCTTTTTGGGAATATATACACGTTTCGGCGCAATGCGATAGATTCCCTTTTTTCGGGTGTGGAAAATCGTGTAACATAACCAGCAGAGTGTGACGTCCATTATATTATGCCCAAGCCGAAACGCCGCCGATTGGTCCGCCGTCAAGCCTCATTCCGCCTGCCCTTTCCGCACTTGGTGTCACGCTGGAAGTCTGACCCCAAAAAGAAGGAACTGCCGCCGGGGCAGTTCCTCTTTTCCGGGCAATTTAACGTCCGCCCGACATGGCGGGTGCGCTAATCAGTCTCCGGGTCACGTTCACTAAGCGCTCTGCCTGATGCCCCACGGCAGCCAGCACTTCGGGCGACACCTTGTCTCCCGCAGTAGCCGTGGTACCGTACGGATTTCCGCCTGCAGCGTAGACTTTCTCGCTGGTATAGCCCGGAGCCACCACAATCGCCCCCCAGTGGAACATCATGGTATAAAGCGACAACAAGGTGGCTTCTTGCCCGCCGTGTGGATTGGCGGCCGAACTCATGGCCGTTACGGTCTTGTTGACCAGTTTGCCCTGCCCCCACAGCGGACCGGCGGTGTCTAAGAATTGCTTCATTTGCGCAGCCATGTTGCCGAAACGGGTTGGCACGCTAAAAATGATACCGTCTGCCCAGTCTAAATCGTCAAGTGTCGCCAGTTGGACGTGCCCGGTTGCTTCGGTGTGGCTTTTCCAGGCGGGATTGGAGGCAATGGCTTCTTTGGGAGCTAATTCGGGGACCCGGCGCAGTCGCGTTGCCGCCCCGGCATTTTGTGCAGCCCTTTCCGCTTCCACAGCCATTTGGTAGTTAGTCCCGGTGGCACTGTAATAAATCACCGCAATCTTCACATCAGACATGTTTATACCTCCTCGTGATCTCGTCTGTCTGTTCTAAACTGCAAGCATTCGCCCAACACGCTCATACAGGTTTTGCGCCAAGGTCTTCATCAGGCGAACGGCCACGGGGTCGTTTAGTTGCCCCCGGGGCTCAAGCTTGAGATGCGCTTCTGACACAAGCACTTCCGGCCGTTGCACCAGTTCCATACCAACGAAGGATAAGATTTGGCGCAGATGCAACTGGCTGCGCAAGGTGCCAAACAATCCCTGAGATGCCCCCAATACCACCGCCGGTTTGCCTACCAAGGGCGAGCCTTGGGGATCGCGCGATGCCCAGTCGATGGCATTTTTGAGAACGGCGGGGATCGAGCCATTGTACTCCGGGGTAAAGAACACCAGTGCGTCGGCCGACCTCACCTGTTGCCAAAAGTGGTCAGCCTCGGGTGGTGGCGCCATGTCCGGATTGTAAAAGGGCAACGCTCTAATTTCGGCTTCATGCCATACGACGTCGGCAGGAGCCATGCCCGAAAACACGTCAAACAATGCCCGGTTGTACGAACCTTTCCGAAGACTCCCGATGAACGCGAGCCATTCTTGCCGCACCGTGTAACACCTCGCTCTCAATTCAGGGTTCCCCACATACGCCTAGATGTTGACTCTAATATTTTGTTAGTAACTGGTGTATAGTAAAACTTACGCCGACTTTAATTGTCAAGAGCGGCACGGTATAATAGGTTAGTGGAGGAAAAGATTCAAGGTTGCAATATTGGCGGGTACGATAAAGGTGGGACTTTGGAGAGGAGGCGAGCCGATGAAAGAATTTGACCTATGCCCGCGGTTTGAAGCGGCAGTTGGGCTTATTGGCAAGCGCTGGACCGGTCTCATCATCGAAGTCTTATTGCAAAAACCACAACGTTTTTCCGAGATCGCTCAAACGATTCCCCATGTCAGCGACCGTATGTTAGCAGAACGCCTGAAGGAGCTGGAAGCGGAAGGAATCGTGGACCGACGTGTGTATCCCGAAACGCCGGTGCGCGTCGAATACTCGCTCACGGACAAAGGCCGTGCTTTGGCACCGGTAATGCAAGCATTGCACGACTGGGCCAATTCATGGATGCTGGCGGAAACTGTGAAGTAAATTTTCTTCCCGCAGAGCGGCGATTTGATTGCCGTTCCCAGGGACTTTCGTGTACCCTTACCATGTCGTCTCGCATCGCATGGGACGTGACATCGGTAAAGGAGCGATGGTTGATGAAGCTCGCCGCACGCATGGAACAACTCCCCCCTTATCTATTTCTCGAACTTGATCGGATTATCGAACAGCAACAGGCACAAGGTTATGATGTCATTAATCTCGGCATTGGTGACCCCGATCAGCCTACGCCGCAACATATTATCCAGGCGCTGCAGCTAGCTGCCTCCCGACCACAAAACCACCGCTATCCCAACTACTTGGGCAGCCCTTCTTTTCGCCGGGTGGTGTCCGAGTGGTATAACCAGCGATTTAAGGTGGTGTTGGACCCCTTAAATGAAACCGTCGGACTCATCGGGTCCAAAGAGGGTATCGCGCATTTGACCTGGGCCATGGCCGGTCCGGGCGACGTGGTGTTGGTACCGGAGCCTAGCTACCCGGTGTACTATACGCAAGCGATATTGGCGGGCGCCGATGTGCATTTGCTGCCCCTGACGCGCGAGAATGGTTTTTTGCCGGACTTGACGCAAATTCCCACCGATATTCTGTTCCGGGCTAAGATGCTCTGGATTAATTATCCCAACAACCCTACCGGAGCCGTGGCCTCTCTCGACTTTTACCGCGGCGCCGTCGACTTTTGCCGCCAACACGACATCCTGCTCTGCAGTGATTTGGCATACGCGGAAATCGGCTTTGACGGATATCGGGCGCCGAGCGTACTGGAGGTTGAGGGCGCTAAGGACGTTGCCGTGGAATTCTACTCCCTTTCCAAGCCATTTAATATGACCGGCTGGCGGGTCGCGGCGGCCGTGGGCAACCGCTTGGCTGTCGAAGCGTTAGGCACTATGAAAAGCAATTTGGACTCCGGCGTCTTTACCGCGGTTCAAGAGGCTGCCGAGACCGCATTGACGACCGAACCGTTTCCATTCTTCCAAAAGCAGAACGCATTGTACCAGGCGCGTCGGGACATTGTCTTGAACGCACTAAACCGAATGAATATCGAAATACCCGCGCCTCTCTCGACGTTTTATATCTGGTTTCCCACGCCTGGCAACATGACCTCTAGCGAAGCCAGCCAGTTCTTTGTTCAAGAGGCCAACGTGGTGGTAGCCCCGGGATCTTCATACGGTCCGTCCGGGGAAGGGTGGCTAAGAATTTCCTTAACCTGTCCCTCGGAGCGCCTGATCGAGGCTATGAACCGCATGGAGGCCGCTTCAAAGCGCCTTTAGTAACCCAAACTCTTTAGAGGTGATGCGGATGCCCTTGCCCAGCGCCCGACCCATCGCCCTGTTCGACTCCGGCGAAGGCGGGCTGACGGTATTGCGCCATCTGGTTGAGTATTTCCCCCAGGAAAAGTTTCTCTATGCCGCCGATAGCGGCCACTTCCCCTACGGTGAGAAATCATTGGAGGAGGTACGGCGCTGGTTTCTCGCGTTTGTTGATTTCTTCAACGACCAGGGAGTACGCGCCATCATAATCGCTTGCAATACCGCCACCGCCGCAGCTTTGGAGGAAGCCCGCCAGCGTACCAGTGTGCCGGTGATTGGCGTGGTCGAAGCGGCTGTTAACCGCGCCAGCGCTATTAGCGAAAACCGGCGCATCGGCGTGCTCTCGACTGAAGCTACCTATCGCTCCGGCCTCTATCCCAGAGCCCTGCAAAATCGCGATCCCGCCGTTTACGTGGTGTCCAAGCCATGCCCGGTATTAGTCATCATGGCGGAAAACGGCCATGTTGACGGAATCCAGGTTGAAGACGAGGTGAGGCAATGCGTCAGTCCGGTGCTGGCCGAGGATGTGGACACCATCGTGCTCGGCTGCACCCATTTTCCCCACATGCGACAGGTATTCAACCGCGTGGTGGGAGATCATGTGCGCATTGTGGACCCGGGAGAAGAGATTGCCCCTTATTTGTCCCGGGATATGCGTCTTGTGAAAACTTCCGGAGCACAGCCGCCGGTTGCGGCCTGGACTACGGGCGACCCCGCCCTCTTCACCACGATTGCCGCCCAACTCTGCCCCCACATTCCCGTGGTAACCCGACCTCTTCACTGGCGTGGCGGCAAGCTTACTGACTAGCTCGTGCAATCGGCTCACTCTTGACAAGGCAGCGAGATAACGGAGATAATTCCTAATAACACGATATGGAAAGAGGGAGTTAATTCAGTGCCAACCATGAATTTTGCTCTTGAGACTGTAGGCGACGGCGCCACGGGCCATCACCGCACTCGGTCCGCCGAGTTTTGGTCGGTCGAACAGCGGTTGGGCGGAGCACTCGACAAGCCTAATCCGCTGGAACTTCTCTTGGGTTCGCTGACCGGTTGCATGAATGTAATCTTGCAGATGGTTGCCAGCGAAAAAGGCTGGACCGCTGTGAGCGCCAGTTACCAGGTAACCGGTGAGCTCGATCCCCGCGGCTTGATGGGAAACCCCGAGGTGCCGCCATACTTTCAGCGCGTAACTTTGAGCGTGCGCCTCATTGGCGTCCCCCAAGCGGAACTGGAGTTTGTTCAGCGCGAGGTAGGGCGGCGCTGCCCGGTGCACCGGCTTCTGGAAAAGGCCGGTATCGATATTCAGGAATCGTGGGACGTGGCTTAAGCGCCGTAGAAGGGAGGAAGTGCATCAATGCGGTACGAATCACTGTTGGACGCGATCGGCCATACGCCGCTAATTCGCCTCCATCATCTGTCTGAAGAAACCGGCTGGGATGTCTATGGGAAGTGGGAGGCGCAAAACCCCGGAGGCAGTGTCAAAGACCGGATCGCCTGGTCGATGATCCGCGCGGCCGAAGTTCAGGGCACGCTCAAGGCTGGCGGCACCATCATTGAACCAACTTCCGGAAATACCGGTATTGGGCTGGCCTGGGTGGCGGCAGTGCGGGGATACCGGGCCATTGTCACCATGCCGGAAACCGCCAGTGTCGAGCGGCGCGCGATGATGCGAGGTTTTGGCGCTGAGGTCGTACTGACACCGGGTTCGGAGGGCATGAACGGAGCCGTTAAAAAAGCACAGGAACTCCAGTCATCGATTCCCGGCAGCGTCCTTCTGCAGCAGTTTGAGAATCCCGCCAACGTCGAGGTGCATTATCGAACGACCGGGCCAGAGATTTGGGAGGACACCGGGGGATCCATTGATGCCTTGGTGTCAGGCATCGGCACCGGCGGTACGATTACCGGAGCAGGCCGCTACTTGCGAGAAAAAAAGCCGAATGTGCAGTTGATCGCGATCGAACCTCAGGAATCAGCCGTACTGTCCGGCGGTGCCCCCGGTCCTCACCGCATCCAGGGTATTGGGGCGGGGTTTGTCCCCGCCGTTTTGGATACCCAAATCTACCAGACACTGGTCAAGGTCCACGACGGCGACGCTATCCAGGCCGCTCGCCAGTTAATGCGGCAAGAAGGGCTTGCCGTAGGCATTTCCAGCGGGGCTGCACTGGTGGCAGCACGCGAGGCGCTGCCGAACCTTGGCAAATCCGGGCTAGCGGTTGTCATTCTTCCGGATCATGGCGAGCGGTATTTGTCGACCGCTCTATATGCCGAGAGTGGATTATGAGCAATCTAAAGACGTCGATGAAAATCGGTTTGCAAATTCTCGACCGCTTGGCACGGTCGGAAAATCGTCCGGTACCGGTTCGTGAACTATCCATCGAACTCGGCCAATCGGAAAAGTACTTGGAGCAACTGCTCCTGCCGCTTAGACGTGCCCGGCTGGTGATAAGCAGTCGCGGCCCACACGGCGGCTATCGCTTGGCTCGGGACGCGGCGCAAATTACGCTCTGGGAGGTATTGGTGCTGATGCAAGGCCCTCTGGTCTTTTGCGACTGCCCCACGCGTCAGTGCGGTGAATGTGTGAGCCCGGCCATGTGGCAAACCTTAGAGTCTTGTATTGAAGCCAGCATTGCCAGTGTCACGCTGGCGGACGTGATAGCGAGCCGCTCACCGGGAATGCCCAAGCGAGTGGTGCTAAGCCCTGCATGGGTGCAGGACGGCTTAGGAATATAATCAAAAAGGCCGGCTTTCGTTGACGACCGGCCGCTTTTATGTGCATATGCCTCCCTAGCTAAGAGGGTCTCAAAGATCGGCTGCGCGAGTACGAAGAGGCATTGTGTGCCCCTTGCTCGGCTGCTCCCCGGCTGTCACCCCATTCTGCCGGCCGATCGCGGGTTTGCCACGGTGCGCTTGTTCGCTTTTTAGACGCATTAGGCCGGTACTGGATTATCCGCAGCAAGGGCAGCGTCTGGGTCCCAAGAAGGCCCAGGGTGGGCCGTATGCGGGACGCTTGGTGTTTCGACTAAACCCATTTTGTCAGCGTAGGCAGAAAATGCTCGACGGCTGCAACGGCATCACGTTGGGTACATCGCTTTATCGAAGGCCTGCGGCCCATCGAACCTCGCCCAGTTGCTCCACGAAAGCGAATGCAATTGTATGAGGTGGAGTCGATGCGGCGCATCGTCGGGCGAAGGCCCTAAGTCGGTTGGCCCGGATCCGCTACGCGCTTTGTGTCCCCGGAGGCGGAGGTGGTGGGTTTCTGACCCACGCAGGAGGGGTGCGGCTCATGATGACCTCACGGTCCATCCTAGCTGATTGCCGTGACCGAGGGATTATGGTCACGGCCCTATGCATTTCCTAGACTCTTTAAAAAAGGTACTCACCGACGGGCGAATCTTCGCTTTTGGATTAGGACAGATCCATCCACTCGCAACGGTATCGGTTAACCCCGGGATACTGGGGAGGCAACATCTCAACGGTGAACCCCAAACGCCGATAGAACCCCACCGCCTCGTCATCAGTCTCTGCATACCAACGGGCGAGACCCGACTTCAACTCCCGAACGCCTTTAAAGAGCAGCGTGCCATAACCTCGACTCCGATCGTCCGGCGCGACCGCAATATGGGTAATCTCGGCCGGATCCGCCAAACGCACCCCAATCACCCCACGGGCCCGGCCGCCATCCTTCAACACCCAGAGCTGATAGGCTGGATGCTTTAAGTAAGACTCTCGCCATCGCACTTTGTGGGCGCCGTCGGCGGCGCCCATCGCATGAACAAGCAGCGGCCACACCATTTCGAAGTCGTCTTTGGTCTCGACTTGTTGTAGAGGCAACATCTTTAATCCCCCTCGCGATGGGCTCTATTTGTCTCGCCTTGTCTTAGCGAGATAACATTGCGGGCCCACCTCCTCCTTAGTGAATATTTCGCAACACGTGGTGAACTCTTTTCTCACTGAGTCTTAAATATCTGAGTAGCGAAGATGCCGCAGCATGCCCCCCCTGGCTGGACCACGCGGAGAACGAGCGTCGCATGGAGACTGATTCGGAATGGCCTCGGATGGGCGCGTCGCGAATGGCTATGGAGGGCTGAGTGCCCCTCGTCTGTGCGGACGGCCATCCGAAGATCTCTGGTGTGGACACGGGCTCCATTCTCGGCGCGGTCGCTCCTTTTAACCCCCTCGTCCGAGACGGGTCGTCGTTGCATGACTTCTCGCCCGCGTTTATCAGATGCGCCGTAAAACTCCGCCGTTCAGGGCGGAGATATCCCCTGCTTTGGGGCAAGTCTGGGGATTTCCTCCGACTGTCGGTCATAAGGCGTTGACGTCAGGCAAATCTATTGCTAAAATACGCATGTTCGCTCTTTGACAACTGGATACGTTCGTGTGGTTGTCTCCCGCAATCGTGGGGG
>JAKACZ010000072.1 GCA_021820965.1 Bacillota bacterium
TTTCGCGGCCCGGGAAATGGAATGGTCCACAGCCGATCGTCCCTTCTGGAAATGGCCTTAGGTCCATGTTAAAGCGACCGGGGCCAAGAAGTGAGAAAAACCCCGAGTGGTGTCGAACGATTTCTTAGGTCGTCATCGAGGAATAACGAGAGGTAGGTGGAGGACCAAAATTATCCGTGAGTGGGGAGATTCCGAGACCCAACATTCTAAACTCGAGCAGTGTCGCCCGGATTCTAGAGCGTCAAACTCTCAGCCAACGCCGTCTCGTCCCGCTGCCATGGACCGTTTCGGAATTGCGTAGCGAGAAGATTAGGCTCCTCAGACCTTTCGAGAATACGATAGACATGGTACCGACGGCACTGTCGCTACAGCCAAACGACGCTTGAACCTCCCCGGCCTGAAGGCCGGAGATTCTGGGGGAACCACCATGGCTGCGTCCACGGGTCATGAGACCCTGGAGTGGTCCTCCGGACTCGCCACCGCTTATCCCACCAGCAACATCGGCGGGGTTCAGCCGCAACTACGCCTTAACGTGCCTTTGAGCGGCACGGGACGGGATACGTGATTCGTGGGGGAACCAAGATCTCCCCGGGGCGAATCTCCCCATGCATCCCCTTGTTGAGGATGCCTTCGGCCGCACCGACTCCATCGCGGTGTGCTCGATAGGCACAGGCGCGACAGCGGTAAGTGCGGCCCGCCACCTTGTTGAGAGGGCCACAGTGCGGACACGTTTGGGACGTGTACGCCTCACTAATCTAATCTTGATCAGTTGGATGCCGTAACGGCGGAGCTGGTATTCCAAGTACAGTTCCCAGCGCCCAAACTCCAACGCCCCGACATCCTGATTGGTCCGCCGGGATCGGCGGTGCCGTTTGTGGTGATTGAGGGTGCCAAGATCGCGACCTGCACACGTGTGGAATGTTTTCCCAACAAATCTATTGGGAGGCATGGTCAGGTGTATATGGGCGATATCGAAGAGACAGTACCACCTGACGCGGGCGGCCTTTAGAGACCTTTGACCCGGTGGTCCAATGCATTGGCCATACGCGCACCCGCCGAGAAGGAGCGGTCCAAGCCGTACTGGGGAGCGTACCTACCAGAAAGGTCACAAGGTGGATGACGAGATTGTCAACGCGCTCAATGCAACCCACCACATCTTTCACGGGGTGAGTGGAACTACGTGATCCGGTCACAACCCAAATCATGACAGTTGTTTTTGCGTGCTGCCTAAAACCCGGTTTTTAAACGGCAAATTGTGTGAGAGAAAATCTGTCCTCAAATGCCAACCCTCGCAAATGCCATTCGGGCGCTGGCCCCCGAAGATTTTTCTCCCTCCGGCGGAAACCTGGGATAAGGGCCACGGTCGCATCGAACACCGGGTCATTCGCGTGAGCACCGCCCTGAATGACTCCCTCACCTTTCTGCATGTGGGCCAAGTCTTTTGCTTGGAACGGACGGTAACGCACGTCAAACGCCAGCGTGTCACGCATGAAGTGGTCGTGGGGCTGGCCAGTCGCCGTCCCGATCGAGCGACGCCTCAGGATCTCCTCCGCTTCGTGCGGGGGCATTGGACCATTGAGAATCACGTGCACTGGGTGCGCGATACCGCGTGGCGAGAGGACGCTTCGAAAATTCGCACCGGCGCGGCGCCGCGTATCATGGCGAGCCTACGGAACGCCGTCTTGGGGGTGCTGGCCCTGAAGGGCCAGCGAAACATCACCGAAAACCTGCGCCGCATGGCATGGAAAGCCGATCGAGCCATCGCGTTGGTGATGCAAGCGCCCTAACGGCATCCGATCCGACTGCCGCCCATGACTTGTGAAATCCGGTCACGCGTGACCGGCTAGCGGCGCTTTGCGGACGGGTCGCCGATGCCGCGTCGGCTGCTGCGCTAACCCGAGGTGAGCGCTCCCCAGTTCGGCATACAGGAGGTTCTGCTAAGTGTCACAAGTTGATGACAATAACTTTGCCGAGGGTCTCGGGTATCACCTTATTAGGCATTGACTCCTTGCGATGGGTGTGCTATTTTCGATCAAATAGCATGTGACAGGCGATGAACGGAAAGAGTACCCGTCTGGATGCCTTGTAGCGAGTCGAGGATGGTGCGAGCTCGGCAGGATAGAGGCGGTGAATGGTCCCGGGAGCTGCCACCCGAACTGGGAGTAGGCGTGGCCGGAGTCTTTCTCCGTTATCCAACAAGGCATATCGGACCTAGCGTCCCGTATGTGTGAGAGAGGCCAGTGGCCTAATTGGGGTGGTACCGCGGAGTAACCCTTCGTCCCTTTGTGGGATGAAGGTTTTATTGTTTTTGCGGAGGGAATTGAGTGGAAAGAACATTGGCAATGTGTGGGGAAGAAATTTGGGATGACGGGTCGACTGAGCGCGTGGCCGTGGTCCGTCGTTATGCCGTTGATCAGCTCACTCCGATCTCGGCCTATTTACGACTGCGATCATTGGGAGCTCACACGCTATTGGAAAGTGTGCAAGCGGATAATAAAATTGCGCGCCATTCCTTTATTGCCTTGGGTGAGTGGGCGCGGCTTTTGGAGGCCAGCGGGCAGGCCGTCCTGGTTAGTTCGGAGGGCACCGAGGTTGCGGACGATCCGCTGGACCTCCTGCGAAAGCAGCAAGCGCGCCAACGGGTGGCGGTGCCTCAAGACGAGCCGCTTCCTTTTGCCGGTGGCGCCGTGGGCTACTTCGCCTATGACTGGGTGCGCCATCTCGAACGTTTGCCGCGGCGGCACCAAAGTCGCGGACCGCTCTGGGAGTGGGTATGGCCCAAGGCTGTGGTCGCCTTTGATCACCGCAGCCAACAAGTGACGGTTATTGTCGAAACGGTCCGCGACCAGGTTGATCAAGGTCGGGCACGGCTGGAAATTTTAGTCGAAACCTTGCGTCAGCCGCTGATGCTGGCCGAGCCTAACGTTCGTCCGTTGACGCCAGTGGAATCGACATCCAGCGAACCCGAGTTCGCGGCCATGGTGAACCGAGCCAAACAGTACATCGTGGACGGGGACATTTTTCAAGTGGTTTTGTCCCAAAGGCTGGGCGCCAAGATATCCGGCGATTCGTTCAGTCTGTACCGTCGCTTGCGCCGCCTCAATCCCTCACCCTATCTCTTCTATCTCGAGACGCCTCGGCGCACGCTTGCGGGCTCATCGCCCGAGACATTGGTACGGGTGGAGGATGGGATGGCGGTGAATCGTCCCATTGCCGGAACACGTCCTCGAGGCGCCACACCGGAAGAGGACCAGGCCCTTTGGGAATCACTTATCAACGACCCCAAGGAGCGGGCGGAGCACGTGATGTTGGTGGACTTGGCCCGAAATGATCTGGGACGGATCTGTGAGTACGGCACGGTGACCGTGGAAGAGTTTATGGCGCAGGAGCTGTATTCACACGTCATGCACATCGTATCGCAGGTGCGTGGCCGCCTGCGGCAGGGGGTCGACGCGCTGGATGTGCTGGCGGCCTCATTTCCCGCGGGCACGCTGTCAGGAGCCCCGAAGATTCGTGCCATGGAAATTATCGAAGAGCTGGAACCCCAAGCGCGCGGGGCCTATGGCGGAGTGGTGGGGTACTGGTCGCACCGCGGTGAGCTCGATGCGTGCATCACCATTCGCACCCTGGAGATAGAGCAAGGCACGGCGTATGTTCAGGCGGGGGCCGGCATTGTGGCCGATTCGGACCCGGCCGCTGAGTACCAGGAGTCTCTGAACAAAGCGGCGGCTGCACTGGACGTGCTATCTGCCGGAGAGGAAGAATGGCTGTGATTTTAGTGTTGGATAACTATGATTCCTTCACCTATAACCTGGTCCAATACATCGGTCAGATGACCGATGTTGAGGTGGTGCGCAACGATGCCGCCAGCGTGGACGGCATCATGGCGCGGGACCCCTGGGGCATTGTCATTTCGCCAGGACCGGGCCGCCCCGAAGATGCCGGGATTGCGGTGCCGCTTGTCCGGGCCGCGGCCGGACGTATCCCGGTTTTGGGGGTGTGCTTGGGACATCAGGCCATCGCGTATGCATTTGGCGGGCACGTCATTGCGGCGCCGCGGTTGATGCACGGCAAGGCGGACGTCATCGTCCACCAGGGCGGGGGGCTGTTCCGAAATGTGGCCAGCCCGCTGACGGCCGGCCGTTATCACTCGCTGGCGGTCGCCTTGGATCAGGCCCAGGCGCTGACGGTGGATGCCGTCAGCGACGACGGCACGGTGATGGCCATTTCCCACCGCCAATATCCGGTGTTTGGTCTTCAATTTCATCCCGAATCGGTGCTGACGCCCGAGGGCATGACGCTAATCACCCATTTTATTGATTTGGCGGTATCCCAGCACGCGATGAAAGAGGTGCGGCAGTGAGTGACGTGATATTGGAGAGTTTGGAACTCTTGAGTCAAGGGTCGCGCCTGAATCAAGAGCGGGCGTATCAATTGATGGACGCCGTGATGCGCGGGGAGGCGACGCCGGCGCAAATCGGCGGGGTGTTGATGGCGCTGCGAGTGCGCGGGGAAAGTGTGGATGAGCTAACCGGGTTTGCCCGGGCGATGCGTGACCACGCCACTGTGGTGCCAATCCGAAAGCGTCCGGTGATTGACACCTGCGGAACCGGGGGCGACCGTTCCTTCACCTTTAACATCTCGACGGTGTCCGCCTTTGTCGTGGCGGGGGCGGGGCTTCACGTGGCCAAACACGGCAACCGCTCCGCCACTTCCAAAAGCGGCAGCGCGGATTTGCTGGAGGCGTTGGGTATTCCTATTCAAAATGACCCCCAGGTGGTGGCAGAGCTGGTTGATGAGGTCGGGTTTGGGTTTTTGTTTGCTCAGCAGGTTCATGGATCGATGCGGCACGCGGGGCCAACCCGGCGGGAGCTGGGGGTGCGCACGGTCTTCAACATTCTCGGCCCGCTCACCAATCCCTGCGCCCCGGAGTATCAACTGGTGGGCGTCTTTGCCCGCGATTGGGTCCGTCCTATTACCGAAGTTCTGGCGCGGCTGGGGGTCAAGCGGGCGATGGTGGTTCATGGCCATGGCGGACTGGACGAAGTCTCGCTATCCGGGCCGACCGAGTATGGATTGGTCATCGACGGTCAAGTGCAATACGGCAGGCTAACCCCCGAAGATCTGGGACTTTTGCGCTACCCGGTGGGATCGTTTGCCGGGGCCGATCCGGCGACTAATGCCCGCATCTGCCGAACCATCATTTCTGAGCGGGTGCCGGGCCCGGTGACCGACATGGTACTGGCCAATGCCGGTGTAGCGCTCTACGTAGGCGGCGCGGCCGCGTCGGCAGAGGACGGCGTGAAGTTGGCCCGCCAGGCATTGAATTCCGGGAGTGCGGAGGACATCCTGGAGGCGCTCATCGCTCGCGCCAAAGCCTCACCTGAGGGCGAACGGAGGGATGCCTGATGTTTCTCGACGCGATTGTTGCCGATGTGGATGAGCGGGTGCGGCGGCTGCTGCCGGTGGCGAAGTATCTCCGGGCTGAGGCGGAAGGCATGCCCCCGGTGCGGTCTCTCAGAAAGGCGCTCTTAGAGCCTGGACTTTCAGTAATCGCCGAATGCAAGCAGAAATCACCCTCGAAGGGCTGGCTGACCGATCATTACGACCCTGAGGCGCAGGCGCTGCGATATGAGCGCGACGGCGCTTCTGCCGTGTCGGTGCTGACCGAACCGCACCATTTTGCGGGCGATCTGGCGCATCTTGCCGCTGTCCGCAGCGCCGTGTCGCTGCCGGTGCTGCGCAAGGATTTTGTGCGCCATCCGGTTCAGCTTTTTGAGGCGCGCGTCAATCGGGCGGACGCAGTCTTATTAATCGTGCGCATCGTCGATGACGCGGAACTAAAAGACCTCATTGACACCGCGGTTGGGATTGGCCTCGAGGTGCTGGTGGAAATTCACTCGGCTGAGGAAGCGGAGCGGGCCGTGGCCTTGAACCCGGCAATTGTCGGCGTCAACAATCGCGATCTGGATTCGTTTGAGACGCAACTTGAGTTTTCTCGGGACATGGCGTCGGTGCTGCCTAAGCACATGCTGTGGGTTAGTGAGAGCGGGATCGCGGATGCGGCCGACCTGGCGCAAGTTGAATCGTGGGGCTATGAAGCGGTTCTGGTTGGGGAGAGTCTCATGCGCGGCGGCAATTTGTTGTCGGAGTGGGCTCATGACCACAGTTAAGGTGTGCGGCATCAAGAATGCTGAAACGGCACGAACCGCATGGCAGGCGGGTGTTCACTACTTGGGCTTGGTGCTCACCAAAAGCCGGCGTCAAATCGGGCTTGACGCAGCCAGGAGTATCATCGCGCGCGTGCCCCAAGCCCGGTTCGTCGCGGTAGGACACGATGTGAGCGCGGAACTGTTTGAGGCCATGCTCGCTCTCCCGGTTGTCGGGGTTCAGCTTCACGGACCTACGCCGGCAGGATGGATTTCACGCGCCCGGGCCCGCGGCAAGATGGCGATAGCTACGACGCTGGACCGGGAGGCCGACGTGGTGCTCATGGATGGCGCCATTCCGGGAAGCGGCAAGCCATGGGCCTGGCACAAGCCGGACTTTCCCCGTCCTGTTTGGCTGGCCGGCGGATTGACACCGCATAATGTCCGGTACGTGGTCCGTGAGTGCAAACCGGATGGGGTCGATGTATCGAGCGGCGTTGAGGCAGATGGGGAAAAGCAGGTTGATCTCATTCGGCTTTTCATAGAGGAGGTTCGCCATGGCGATAACACGAGTGCCTGACCGATTCGGCCGATTTGGTCCGTTTGGGGGGCGGTACGTACCGGAAACCCTCATGCCGGCTGTCGAGGAATTGGACCGCGCCTATCAAAGCGCCAAGCCCGATCCGACGTTCCGAAAGGAATTGGCGGCGCTGTTGAAAGACTATGTGGGCCGCCCGACGCCGCTTAGGCGGGCGCACCGCATGAGCGAGGCATTGGGCTTCGATGTCTTCTTGAAGCGTGAGGACTTGAACCACACCGGGGCTCATAAAATCAACAATACCATCGGCCAAGTGCTACTAGCCCGGCGTATGGGCAAAACCCGCATCATCGCCGAGACCGGTGCCGGCCAGCACGGGGTTGCTACCGCAACCGCGGCGGCGCTGTTTGGCCTTACCGCGGAGATCTACATGGGAGCCGAAGATGTGGCGCGGCAGGCTCTCAACGTGTACCGCATGAAACTTTTGGGCGCCCAGGTTCACCCGGTAGATTCCGGCACCCAAACGCTGAAAGATGCTACCAATGAGGCCATCCGCGATTGGGTGACCAATGTTCGCGATACGTTTTACGTCATTGGTTCGGTCGTCGGGCCGCACCCCTATCCCATGATGGTGCGAGACTTTCAGTCGGTGATTGGCCGCGAAGCTCGCCGACAGATGCTGAGCGTCACCGGGAGTTTGCCGAGCCACATCGTCGCATCGGTCGGGGGCGGGTCCAACAGTATGGGCATCTTCTATCCTTTCCGCCGGGACCCGGTCAAGCTTATCGGGGTGGAGGCGGCGGGCATGGGGCTTGAGAGTGGACTTCATGCGGCCAGTATTCAGGTAGCGGAACCCGGGATTCTCCACGGCAGCCTGAGTTATCTGCTGCAGGATGATGACGGCCAAATCCATCCGGCCCATTCAATTTCGGCGGGCCTCGACTACCCCGGCGTAGGACCCGAGCACGCGTATTTCCATCACACCGGCCGCGCGCAGTATGTCGCCGTGACCGACGATGAGGCGCTGAGCGCCTTTCATCAACTGTCCGAGTGGGAAGGCATCATTCCGGCGCTGGAAAGCGCGCATGCGGTGGCCTGGGTCGTCAAGGCGCAAGACGCATTGAGGGCGCAAGGCGCGCGTGTACTCATCAATCTTTCGGGCCGCGGTGACAAGGATGTTGAGCAGGTGCTGAACATGGAAGGGGGTCGGCCCGCATGACCACAATCAGGGAGGCGTTTGCTAAAGCCAAGGCGGAGGGCCGGGCAGCGCTGATTCCTTATGTGACCGCTGGCTACCCGGACCTGGCCCGCCTTCGGGGTCTGGTGGCGGCATTAACCGAGGCTGGCGCCGATGTGATTGAGATCGGCATTCCCTTTTCCGATCCGCTGGCCGATGGTCCGGTGCTCCAGCATGCTGCCACGGAAGCCTTGCGGCGCGGAACCCGGGTGAAAGATATTCTCGCCGCAGTAGAGACATTTGCGACGTCTTCAGCCCCGCTGGTGTTTTTGACCTATATCAACCCCGTGTTCCATTACGGCGTCGAACGATTTTCCGCCGATTCCAAACAGGTGGGCATTCAGGGTCTGATTGTTCCCGATTTACCGTGGGTTGAAGGAAGAGATATGCGCCGGTCGGCCGAGAAGAGCGGCCTCGCCCTCATTCCGTTGGTGGCGCCGACATCTACCGATGCTCACCTGAGGGCGATCCGCACCGCCAAAGGCTTTGTGTATGGCGTATCGGTCACCGGGGTGACTGGCGCACGCCAGGCGGTTGACGCCGGCGTCGCTGGATTAGTGGCCCGAGTCAAGGAGCACGTCAATCTTCCGGTGGCGGTGGGATTTGGGATTGCCTCGCCGGATCAGGCCCGTGAGGTGGGCCAGCTGGCGGATGGAGTTATTGTAGGAAGCGCGCTGGTCGATGCAATCGGCAAAAATCCGGACCAGGCAGAACAAACCGCATTCAGGTTTGTACGTGATTTGCGCATGGCCCTAGATAATATTGCGACGAGGCCCTAGATAATATTGCGACGAAGGCTTGACACCACCCATTTCGTGGTGTACGATGCGGAGAAATTCAATACCCTAAAGCGATGAGCGGGAAGGGGTCCGGCAAGACGTGGCCCAGAGAGTCGGTGAGTTGGTGAAAACCGAACCCTCGAACCGAGACCGTACCCCCGCGAGTGTGCATCGAAACTCGAAAGACGAGTAGAGAATCCGGCATCCGGCCGTTACCCGGAGCGGCTGTGTTGGCAGTCGGCAAAGTGGGTTCTGGTTTCAGAGCCACATAGGGTGGTACCGCGGAGTAGCCTTCGTCCCTAAGGTAGGGATGAAGGTTTTTTGTTGTTAGCTAGGGGATTGCGTCAATACGAAGGAAGGGTGAACAGGTTGGGAGCAACCGAAACAGCGGAGCCGGTCATGGCGGTACGCAAACCGTACCGTTTAGTCAGCCGCGATCAACATCCAGACGACAGCGTGATACGGGTGGGGAACATTGCCTTTGGCGGCAGCAAGGTGATTGTGATGTCCGGACCCTGTGCGGTCGAGAGCCGGGAGCAGGTGATGGCGGCAGCCGAGTTTATGAGCAGCATCGGCGTGCCGGTGCTCCGAGGTGGCGCCTACAAACCGAGGACCTCGCCGTATAGCTTCCAGGGCATGGGGGTTGAAGGTCTCAAAATCCTGGCCGAGGCCCGTGAGCGCTATGGCGTGCTCACCGTCACCGAAGCCGTTGACCACGAGAGTCTCGGCCACGTTGCCGAGTGGGCGGACATCGTTCAAATTGGCGCTCGCAACATGCAAAATTTTGAGTTGCTTAAAGCCGCCGGCCAAAGCGGAAAGCCTGTTCTGCTCAAACGCGGTTTGGCGGCGACCATTGACGAATGGCTAATGGCGGCCGAGTATGTTGCTGCACACGGCAATCCCAATATTATCTTATGTGAGCGCGGTATTCGCACCTATGAGACGAAAACCCGCAACACATTGGACATCAGCGCCATCCCGGTAATTAAGCAGTTAAGCCATTTACCGGTCGTCGTGGACCCGTCCCACGCTGCTGGACAATGGCAGTGGGTGGCATCGCTGGCCCGGGCAGGAGTTGCGGCCGGGGCGGACGGATTAATCGTCGAAGCTCATCCCAATCCCGCGGAGGCCCTGTCCGACGGTCCGCAAAGTCTGAACTTCCGGCACCTCGATGAGTTGGTCGCACAGGTGCGACAAGTGGCACGCGCCGTGGGACGCGAGTTGTGAAGGTCGGCATTATCGGCGTGGGGCTAATTGGTGGCTCGGTGGCCCGGGCACTGGCGAACCGGGATGTGAAGCTTTTGCTTAGCGACACCAATCCCACGACCGTCGATCAATTGCGTCGCGTCTTTCCCGGTGCCACGGTTGGAGACGGCCAAACCTGGGTTCAGGAGGCCGACGCCGTAGTGCTGGCGGTCCCTCTCGAGAAAATGGAGGTTGTCATCCGAGAGCTGGTCCCGCTTATGAACGAAGCAGCCTGGCTTGTCGACTTAAGCTCGGTCAAGCGCCCTCTCAAATCGGCTCTGCTCTGGGCTTCCCAGTATGTGCGGGTGCTATCTTTGCACCTGATGGCCGGCCGCGAAGTGAATGGGTTTGATCAGGCTCAAGCCGACCTATTTCATGGGTGTCCGGCCGCGGTGGTGGATTTTGGGTTGGGTCTTCCGCCGGAAGAGGCCGTACGTTGGTGGCAGATGCAGTTGAATACGGCGCCATTCTCGCCCTGGGATCTGAACCAGCACGATGATGCCATTGCCTGGGTCAGTCAATTTCCCTACTTGGTCTCGCGGGCATTGGAACAGGTAGTACTGGCCGAGGCGCCCCGGGCTTTGTCGCTCGCGGGACCGGGTTACCGGGACACGGCGCGAGTGGGTCGAACCGATGCGAAAGCGCTGGCGCCGATGCTTCAAAGCAATGAGGGCGAATTGAAACGAGCGCTCTTGGCACTGGAGTCCAAGATACGCGCCTGGCGCGAGTACCTGGACCGCTCGGAGTCCGGTCAATGCCAATCGGACAGTTTGGTTAAAGGGCTGGAGGGGTAGCGGATGGTTGAAGTTACGCGCTGGAGAGCACCGCTGGATGCGGAGGTTGCGGTGCCAGGCGATAAGTCGCTCACCCACCGGGGCATTTTATTCAGCGTTGTAACGGACGAGGAGATGGTCCTTGAGGGATGGTTGGATGCCGCCGACACGCGATCCAGCCTGGGGTTGGTGCAGCGGTTGGGGGTTCAGGTGTTAGCCATCGATTCCCACCGTCTGGTGCTGAGAGGATTGAACCAGGGGCCAAAGGAGCCGGAATCGGTCTTGGATTGCGGAAACTCGGGAACCACCATGCGTCTTGCCTGCGGGTTGGCGGCTGGCGTTAACGGTTTGTGCGTCTTTAGCGGTGACGCTTCGTTGGTGCGTCGTCCCATGGCTCGGGTTATCGAGCCGCTCAGACAAATGGGCGTTGAAATCGTTAGCAGGCGGGGTGGTTATGCGCCGCTGGCGATTCAGGGAGGGCGCCATCGAGGTGGCCGCTTCGCGTTGCCGGTTGCCAGCGCTCAGGTGAAGTCTGCGCTATTGCTGGCCGGGCTTACCGCGGATGACCCTGTTGAGGTCGAAGAGCCGGTTAAATCGCGCGATCACACCGAGCACCTCTTCCAGGCGATGGGTGGGCGGATACGCATAGACGGGCAGCGAGTGCGGCTTGAGCCGGGCCGGCTTCACGGTTTGTCTTTTACCGTGCCCGGCGACCCGTCATCAGCCGCGTTTTGGGCTGCGCTGGCCGCCTTGTCTTCCGATCGCAAGGTCACCATATCTTCGGTCTTGTTCAACAGCACGCGCACTGGATTTCTTGGATTATTGGCCAGGGCGGGTGCTGAGGTCACCTGGCATCAGGAAGGCACCGACCCCGAACCTTGGGGTTGGGTGTCCGTCGCCGGTCGGACGCTGACGCCGGTGGCGCTACAGGCGTCTGACGTGCCGGCCATGGTCGACGAGGTGCCCTTGGCTGCCTTAATTGCCACGCAGGCCCGAGGGACCAGCGTGATACAGGGCGCGGGCGAGCTCAGACTGAAGGAGAGCGACCGCATTCGCGTTACGGCGGACATTTTATCCGCGATGGGAGCCGACATCCAAGAGCGAGAGGATGGATGGCTGATTGAGGGACCAACCCGGCTCAGTGGAGCCGACATCGATGCGAAGGGCGATCACCGCATGGCCATGCTAGCCGCAATCGCGGCGACCGTAGCGGATGGAGTGACACGCATCCACGGTGAGGAGTCGGTGGCCATCAGTTACCCCGACTTCTTTGCCCAGTATCGACGGCTTCAACGCATAGCGAGGTAGGGGCCTGGTTTATATTACGTGCGCACCAACCGCTCCCAACGGTTGGTACCTTCCGGTTCCTCCTCTCCTATGTAGTCCGCTCTATGGCGGGCTACACTTCGGTGCCCCCACAATATCCTCCATTTTGTCGTGGTTCCACTCGCGTAACCGCATTCTCGCACTATCGTTGTATAAGCGAGAGCAGCGAAGGGAGTGAAATGCCATGAAACCGTGGGCCATCAGCGGTGCCATTATCCTAATGAGCGCAGCAGCCTTGGCAGGGTGCGGTACTGGCGCGCAGGGACAATCTACGCACCCAACCGATCAGGCCACCAGCGGTCGCGTGACTCATCATACATCCAAGCGATCCGGCCGTCCGAACTTGTCTACCGCGCCTCGATTCAACCCGCAATCCATTGACATGGTATCACCGTCAGTGGGGTGGGCGTGGAGTCAAGACGCCGTGTGGTGGACCCGGGATGGCGGTCGACATTGGATCGTGGAAACTCCCACACCGCTGCCCCACGATTCGACCTTAACCGTCCAGGTTGTTTCGCAAAACGTAGCGTGGGTGGCGGTCGCGACCAATCTGACCCAGACGCCGCCCTTTCCGGCATGGATCACCACGACCCATGGAACTCTCTGGGATAGGACCACGTCTGTGCCTCACAACGACTACGCCGTTTCCTTCATCTCCGCGATCTCGGCCCACGTTGCGTGGATGGCGACTGACCTGGTGGGCGCCTCCGGAACCGAGAGTATGGTGCTTGACGCCACCATGGACGGTGGGAAGATATGGACAATGCTGCCTTCGAGCGTGAGCTCACAAATGATGGCCCAACCCGAAGGGCACCCGAAATCGGCGCACCCCATCCCGCTGTTCGGAGACAAGAGTGGCATCGCGTTCGCCTCGCCGCGGGAGGGTTTTATCACCGGCGGCCAGACGGGTCAGACCGCCGAAAGCGCCATGCTGTGGCGGACCATAGACGGTGGCGACAACTGGATCCGGGTGCCGCTCGAAGCCCGGCAGGGCGAGGTGTTGAACTGGACCTTCCCGCCCACGTTCTTCAATGCTCAGAACGGCGTCATGGCTGTTGAGGTGAACAATACGGAGCTCGCTACCTATGCCACCCATAACGGTGGCAGAAAATGGATATCGGGGCCCTCGCTGCCATTCAGCACCCAGCTGGGCAGACCGCTCTGGTCGTTTGCGACGATGGACTCGGGGTTGTACCTGGCGATAACCATCAATGTCCACGGCTCTGTCACCGGGGCCACACTCTATAAAACATCTAATGGCGGCCGCTCATGGTTGCTCTTGTCGCCGCGTTCGTTGCCTTTGCGTCATATCAAAACATTGGACGACGTGTCGGCCACCACCGCGTTTGCGGTGACCAGGACGGATGGCCGGAGTGTCATTTGGGAAACGCAGGACGGCGGTCGCACGTGGAATGCACGTAGCTCGTCGTAGTAGAGGGACAGCATCAGCCCTGGAAAACGCGCACGCACCACGATCCGGCTCGTTCTTAACGGGATAAGGCAAGCGTGTCCCCACACCCTGCGGCGGAACATTGGTTGGCGAAGTTAATCGTGCGACCTGCGGGATGTCTTTCACGCAACCGCCAGCTTGCGTTGCCGGCCGCCGTCTCCCATTGGAGGACGCTCGGACACCCCCGATTCGCTGGCCGTCGCCCAGGCGTTACCCCGGGGTGCCGAATCACGCTCGGCGTGGTGGCGGTGAAGGGATTTTGAGGCAGATGTAATGGCGACATCGGAGATGAAGAAGAGACAGCTGGGGGGTCGAGGCCCAAGCTGGCCCGCGAGGCTGATCTTGGAGGAGGGACTAGACTTGAACTCTCTGTATGTGAATGGCCATATTACGACGATGGAACCGGATCTTCCCGAATGCGAGGCCTTGTGTGTTCAAAACGGTCGCATCAGCTATACCGGCTCGGAACAAGGCGCGCGGGCATTGCTGGACGGGTTGCCGTTTCGCACCATCGATCTTCAGGGATTGCGCGTCCTACCTGGCCTTATCGACGCGCATGCCCACTTGAGCTTATTCAGTATTGAGTGGTCCAATCTGCGCCTGAAAAGCCTGACATCGCTGGACGCGATTCTGGGCGAGGTCCGTGCCAAGGTTGAAACGACCCCCGGGGGCGAATGGATTCGGGGATCGGGATATAACCACCTCACACTGAAGGAGGGTCGGCACCCCACCCGTGCCGACTTGGACCGCGTGGCGCCTCACCACCCCGTGATGTTGACGCGCACCTGCGGGCACATTGCGGCCGTCAACACGGAGGCGCTGAGGAGGGCCGGCCTGTCTCTCCACGAATCCGATCCAGAAGGAGGCCGGTTTGACCGGAATGCCGACGGTAGTTTGAACGGGGTCCTATACGATCAGGCCATGAGTGCGGTGCAATCTGCGTCCGTCCCGGAAAAGGAACAGTTGAAGCAGTGGATGGAGGAAGGGGCTCGGGTTTGGGCTCAAGCCGGCATCACGGCTGTACACGATGCGGGCGGAATTCCCGGGTACCTCAAGGTTCTCGCTGAGGCATTTCGCGAGGGACGCATTCCCCAGCGTATTGATGCCATGGTATGGAATGGCCTCGGCGTCGATCAATTGTCTGAATTCCTTCCGTCGCATATCAGCACGGGCTTTCACCGCGGGGAGCTATACATTGGTGCCGCGAAGATCATGATGGACGGCAGCTCCAGCGGTCCCACAGCCGCAACGCGATCGCCCTACGCCATCGACCCGAGTTTTGACGGCATTCTCTACCGCAGCGCTGAAGAATTACGGCGTTGGGTAAAAGCCGCTGTAGATGAGGGCTTCCAAGTGACAGCCCATGCGGTCGGGGATCGGGCGGTGGCCATTGCTGCCGAGGTGATAGGTGAAGTGGGCGATCTGCATCGCCGCAACCGTATCGAGCATTGCGCGATGTGTCCTGAAGACCTCCGCTAGGTATTGGTCAGGCACCAGATCACGCCGGTGGCGCAGCCGGGCTTCCTGTACGAGTTTGGCGACGGCTACGTTGAGAGTTACGGATGGGATCGCGGGGCGTATATGTTTCCGTTAAGAAGCTGGCTGAACGCCGGATTGGCGGTCGCTGGAAGTTCCGACAGCCCCGTGACCGATTTTCGACCTTTGTCGGGAATTGCGGCCGCGGTCACGCGGGAAACCGTGAAAGGGCAGGTTCTGGCGGACGACGAACGGATTTCCATTCACGAGGCCATCGGGCTCTACACGGTTAATCCAGCGCGGTTGGTCTTTGCCGAACATGAGTTGGGGCGTCTCGCCGCGGGATATCGAGCAAATCTCATCGTGTTAGGCGAAGATATCTTGAAGTTGGAAGGGGCATCGAGGATTCGAGACTGTCCAGTGCTCATGACCGTTATTGACGACAAGCCGGTCTGGCAGCACCCCAGTTATTTTGCCGTTGAACAGTGAACTGGTTGACGGCTGAAGGTTGATGCAAGGAGGTGTCCTCGTTGGCACATCAGCTTCACGTAACCATTGAGAAGAACATGATGGTTTCCATGCGTGACGGCGTTCGGTTGGCAACCGACGTCTACCGTTCTGCCAACGAGACCGGGAAGGTGCCCGCGATCTTGCTAAGAACGCTTTACGACAAAGGGGCAGCTGAGCGTACGGCCATGGCGATGCGCTGGGCTGACGCCGGGCATGCCTGTGTGGTGTAGGATTGCCGCGGAAGATTTTGTCTGACGGTGTTTTTAAGCTTGGCCAGAACGAAGCGGAGGACGGATTCGACACCGTGGAGTGGGTCGCTACGCAGCCGTGGTGTACGGGTAGGATAGGCACCATCGGCACGTCCTATATGGCCTGGGTGCAAAGCGCCTTGACGACACTAAATCCCCCGCATCTGGCTTGCATGTGGGTTCATGAAGGAATTGCCAATCCGTACAAGGAGTCGCTCAGGCAGGGTGGAGCGTTTGAACTGCGTTGGATGGGCTGGGCCCTTTATGGAGCACAAACCGATCCCAACCTGACCGAAGAACAGCGGCAAGCCTTACCGAAGGTGGATCTCAGAGATTGGCTTCGACCACGCCTGCCGCTTGGGGGCGGGTCCACTGGTGGCTCCTAATATGGAGGAGTGGTACCTGGGATACCTGACTCAGGGGACTGAAGGGGGTGCCCTGGACTATCGGGGCATCAACATAGAGCGTCATTACGACCAACATGCGGATGTACCGAGCGTTTATTCGGGCGGATGGTATGATTCCTACGCGCGAGCGACAATTACTATCTTGAGACCGCGAACAAAGGGCGTTTCTTTGCTGAACTAAGGGAACCTAAGGAGAATGAAATTGATCAATGGATTGAGACGTCCCCCAATATTCTCTCAAGTGCAGGAAAGCCTTTTACATCTGAGGAACTCAAGGTTGTTCTACGAAGCCGCTTAATTTTCAATGTTCTTGAACCTATCCACGTGCATGAGAGGGATCCTGATGCGTGTACGTGATTCACTATGAGGGCGAGAACGATATGGTATAATGAGGTAACTGTATGCCCGAATCCAATCCCGATCAGTCAACGAGTTTACTGGCTGGCGCAAGCCTATTGGACATTCGTTGATCACGCGCCGCTGCCCGCCATGAATATGGGGGTTCTGTATCGTATTTTTGTTCCAATCCTATTGAGGTATACTCAAGTCAAAGGGTGGTGATTGGTTATGAAACACATGACAGTGGACGAACTGTACGATAAATTGAAAGGGAAAACTTATGTGGAGTGGACGGATCTCGTTCAACTGATTGAGGACGAGTTTCAGGTCAGCTTAGTGGTGGAAAAGAGCCCGGATGATGATGACATCGTCGCAATTGCCGGGGACCCAGATATCCTGCGACAAATTCGAATGAGCCAACAGGATCGGGAGAATGGACGTGTTTTCGGGGAGGAGGATGGTTTGAACTACCTGCGGGAAAGGATTCAGGGTGTCGAACGTGGATAAATCGTACCGAGTCACTTGGTCCAAGACCGGCATTGATGAATTGGCTGGAGTACTTGCATATCCATCAAATGTGAACATAATGCCCGCGCATTCCCCCTCTTAGGCAATAGCCAAGAGGGGGTCAAGTCCCACGGGGATTTCCTTCGGTCACGGGTGGCGGCCTCTTGGCCGCCTTGCGGGGTTTTTCTTTCGTCCCTT
>JAKACZ010000073.1 GCA_021820965.1 Bacillota bacterium
AGTCCTCTCGGCGTGCGTCTCACGCTCACCGACCGCACGCGTCGCCAACAGCAAATCCTCGATTACCT
Source organism: Bacillota bacterium (assembly GCA_021820965.1). Classification (GTDB taxonomy): domain Bacteria; phylum Bacillota; class Sulfobacillia; order Sulfobacillales; family Sulfobacillaceae; genus Sulfobacillus_B. The sequence continues at coordinate 69 of JAKACZ010000073.1, forward strand.
CCAGATTCCCGAGCCCATGGCCAAACCCGTTATATAATACGACCCACGACCCGCAATCCATTGCGGCGCAAGGGATTGCGTCTTTTGCGGCACGCTAACTAGGAAACTCCCGCTAGATTGCAAATAGCCGTAATTTCTAATCCTACAGGACCACTAACGGAAGTATGGGTGGCGAGAGGACCATCTCAAGCAGCCGAATACCTTCGAGGGACAAGGTAGCGGGTGTTTGGTCCGCCCATTGCCGGTAACCGCTGGCCAGTTTTCCGCGCACGACTCTGCTTCCTTCACTGTCCCTTCAGGGAGAGGGGTAACAAGATGACTCACGGACCCTGCATTTCAAACTTCTCGACCAGCTTCTGCCGACGATGGGTCTCCCGCATTCGAACCATGAGAAGACTCGCCATGAACAAAACCAGAATGCTCACAATGACAATGGTGCGCGCCGGGCCCAACGCCGCCAACAGTCCGCCCACCATGATTCCTCCGACCAGGTAACCGCCGTCCCGCCACAACCGGTATACTCCCAACACACTGCCCCGCCGGACAGCCGGGGCCACATCGCTGACAGCGGAATTGAGATTGGGATACAGGAGGGCCATGCCTATTCCGCTCATGACGGCCATGATTTCCCAGACCACTCGACCAGAGAAGGCGACGAGCCCCAGAAACCCGGCGCCTAAGAGCACAAATCCCAGAACAATTGGCGTCTTGCGACCGATGCGGTCAGATAGGGCACCCGTTCCAAACTGGCCAAAGCCCCAGGCAGCCGCATAACTGCCGCTAATGGCGGCAATTTCGCCCACTGGCAGCTGATGCGCGGCCAGATAGAGGGGGACCGCACCCCAGGCGACGGTATCCGCGAGCTTGTTTGTGAGCCCGGCCCAAGACGCTGCTGACAGCGTCCGCTCGCGGAAGCTGGTGTAGACGAATGATTGCCACGCGGTCTGCTCATGCTGCGTCTGTTGGGTTGGACTAACGGGAATCGTCCGTGACTCCACCGTGACCCAATCCAGGGTGTCGCGAATAAAGAAAAGGCTCGAGGCCAAACCCAAGGCGATGACCACCGCCCCCACCACAAACGGCGCGGTGGTGAGACCCGCGTGCTGAGCTAAATCCCCGGTGAGCCAGGTCGCCAGCGCCACGCCGAGATACCCGGTGGCTTCATTAATGCCCATGGCCAGGCCACGCTGATGCGGACCGGCCAAATCCAGCTGAGACGTAATGGTCATGGTCCAAGCAAAGGCTTGATTGGCGCCAAGAAAAACATTCGCCAATACGACCGCCCACCAGGAGTGGACCAGCAACAAGAGACCTACCATGGGCAAGCCCAACAACCAGCCACCCACCAGCACCGGCCGGCGACCAATCCGATCCGACCATCTGCCGGCCACCAGGTTTAACGGCGCCTTGGCCAGGCCAAAGGACGCGATAAACGATAACGACAACCAAGCGCCGACGTGGTACACCTCTTTGCCTAGTAGCGGTACCACCGTCCGTTCAATTCCGACGGCCAGTCCCACCAGCAGAACATTGACGACGAGCCACAGAAACGGGACCAGATTTTGCCGTATTCCCTGTTGCCTAACCATGCAATACCTCGACCGGGCGCCCTGCGCGATACCAGTTATCCATGCCGCCGGACGCGACCACCGAAACGTGCGAAAACCCGTGGCTCAGCAATTGAGCCGCTGCCTGTACCGCTTTGGAACCGCTGCCGCAATAGGCCAACACGGGCTGGCTGGAGGCAAGTCGGCCGAGGTTGGCGACCAGATCAGGCAGGGGAATGGCCAAACTCCCGGGGATGACGCCACGGCGGACATCGTCCGCCAAGCGTACGTCTAACAGCACACCGCGCCCATGTTGCTGCCAATCGACCAGCGCATCAGGCTCAACCACCGTCGCACGGGCAAACCGCTCACGGGGCAACGCCCGTTCCAGCGCTTGAAAAGGCGCGTCGAGATAATATACCGGGGAGTGTCCAGCATCGCTCCAAGCTTGGGCCGCCCGCCGCGCAATCAATCCGGCAATGCCGATAACCATGGTCGGTCGAGATGTCCCGGGAGCTTCAATGGTCCGCCCCGGTTCGAACGGGGCGTTCTGACTTCCGCGAAGATGGCCGAGAATAAAGAGAGCGGGTTGGCGGACGTCGACGACACGGTATGGCTCGTTTCCCATGTTGATAAAGTCCTCAATAGACATGGCAAACAATATAGGTCCCCCCCTAAAAACTCTAGATAGAACGCCTGAACCACATTATATCTGTATATCCGAATATATCAACCCACGATTATTCTTGAGATCTGCTATAATAGCGCCATCAAAGCCTTTGTGATTGCAGGGGGGCCTATGAACGTTTGGGCGGATGATTTGGATATAGTATTTAAGGCGCTGGCGGATCCCTTGCGCCGACGGATCTTAACGCTCTTAAGTGACACCCGGTACCATTGCCGAAGTGGAGATAAGACGGTGAACGGGATTTGCGTTCGCGACCTGTCAAAGCGTTTAGATGCTCCCCAATCCACCATTTCCCGTCATCTGGCTATTTTGTCGGGCGCCGGCTTGGTCTTTCATGACAGAGACCGGACCTGGCATTACTATGCCGTGAACCCCTCGCGCGTGACCGCCGCGCTGGGCTGGATGCATGCCCTGATTCCCGAGGACGAGAGGGAAAACTCCCCCGGCGGAAATTTTGCTGGCCAATGGCCGCATAATTCACCGCTTGAGTCGGCAGAGACTGACTCAGGATAACCGCTCTAAACTCCGTTCTCTCAAACGGGTGATGCGGGATCGCCGTTCAAAACCGGTGGGGGAAACGAGTCTGCCACACATCATCGGCACCCGATCGGTCCATACGCACCAGAGTTTAGTCATTTACGAGCATTCGTCCGTATTTGATGACTGATCCACTCTTCGCAAATGACATTCACGCCATTATCTGAGGCTCCCCACGGAGAAATTCTCAGTCCTTTTACACCCGCCCACGCGGGAGTTACAGCATTTGTTTCGTTATGTTCCGGCAGATTTCTCTCTCGGACGACCGGCCCTGACTCGGGCCGCTCAGATAGTTCCAAAGGAGGTCGGCGGCTGCGGTCCACTCCGAGTCATAACACACCGGCAGCAGCTCAGCAACCAGCTTCTGGCCTTGGTCGACCATAGAGACGTTCGCCTGTAGGGTTGACAACCGTGAGCGCTTCGTCGCGCAGGATCCAGGCCACAAAGATCGTTTCCTGGCTCCGACACCGCGATAGGAGACATACCCCCACAGCCGACACGCATGGTCCAGCGCGGGCACGATCCATTGAGTATGATCGCCCATCGCCACCGCGCGCGGTGACAGGTGGGGCAGAGGCGTCTGGTCGGCGAAAAACGCCGAACGCCGCGTTCGGGAAGCGGTCTACGAGATATCGCTGACAGAAACCCGGCCGATGTCGCGCGACACCGGGGCCCTTTCCACGTCCAGGTCATGGGGTGTCCAGCTTCAGCACTCCAGGCCTGGTGCAATCGTGCGTATATTCCGTGCTATGCGCTCCATCTACGCAACTCGAACAACCGTAGCAAAAAGGCGAATGATTTATCACCCAAAAATATCAGGGATAATTTCGACTCCGCGGGGTCCGTAGCCTTGGCCATACTCACCACCCTCCACCACAATCATCACGCCGTCTTGCCGTGGTGCACCGAGCACACGATCCCGGTGCAATGGGTCGCATGAAGACTGTCCGAATCCTGGAAGCGTGCTTGCGCCGGCTGAATTGCACAGGTCGAAAAGCGCGCGTTTCCCGGAAAAACCTCCTGTCGAACCATCCCCGGTGCGGGCGAGCCTTGGTGTTGTTCTCATGTCGACTCAACCGGATGTCACCGATGGCTGGTTCGCGAACAAGTGACCAACCGCGAGGCATGGATGTGCGGGAGACGCACGATCGGAAACCCGTGGTCGACAGCCACCGCGACCGACCCCCAGATTGTTCCGGTGCGGCATACGGACGTACTCCCGACCGACGTCGCCACTGTCGGTCGCCTGCCGCTCCCTCGAACGGGCGATACGTAATCGGTCGGAATCTTCTGTTTAACGGCCCAGACGCTAAAAACCGACACGTCAAGAAGGACTCGCTCGGATCGGCGCCGAATACCCTAAACGTTGCTATAGAGGAGGTGCCGTCCATAGTACAGAGCCTCGAACCATTACCGCCAATTCAGGCAGAGCTGACCCTTGATTATCGCCCACCGTTTAGCGACGACCTCTATACCCGCTATACAACGCGCGTGCTTCGCCGCGAGGGTGGAGCCGATTGGTTGGATGCCCTACGCGCCCCAACGGGGGCCGTGGTTGCCCCGCGTGCGGGTCACGCGGCCTGGCTGCTCTGGGGCGAGGATCAGGTGTTGTGGCGCTATGCCGTACAAATTCTGGAGGTGTTGCAACCAGTTCCTGTCATTCGCATTCGGTACACCAGTGCACCCGAGCGTATCAACCGGCGCCAGGAGTGGCGAAGTCGGGCGAAAATCCCCGGAGAATGTTCACTGACGCCGTTGACCATCGCCGATGACCCGGTTCCCCTGCCGCGGATGTGGAAAACGATGACACGCGACGTCACCTATTCGACGCTTCGATTCTACACCCCGGAGTGGTTGGAACCCGGCACGCGACTCGATACGGTTTGGCACATCGAACCCGGCACCCTGTTTCAGGGGTCCGTGGTCGTGATCCATACGCGTCACGGCGTCTCCGTCTACCGATCCATCCCCGGCCACGACGTAATCGCCCGCTGGGATCCCCTCCTGACAGACGATGCCCTGCAACGCTGGCGCACGGTTTGCGACCGGCACCGCCACGATTAACTACCTAAAACCACTCATCCCCCCACTGCGCATGCTCTTGATCCGTTCTACCATTGTCTCCACGGTCCGCCATCGCCCGCCTTCAAGCTACCCTTTTTATTCCCGGGGCGACATGCTACAACGTCCCGCTAATTCAGTCCGCGAGACGTCCGTCGGGTCCTCCTATGGTCGTCATGCCTCGCTAAGACAGAGTACCCCACAGAGTTGACGTTCAGTGCCATTGCCGACTTAATCAAGACCGCACCCACACGCATCGCCCATGCCGCGGGCCTCTTGAATCGACTCGATGCCTTCTTTGACAATGAAGTAGGCCAGCGCCAGACCGGCCACGGCATTCACCCACCACCAGCCGACTAAGGCATTTACCAAGAGCCCCGCAATCACCGTCCAGGCCATGTAGGCGCAGACAATACTGCAGGCCCCATCAGCTCGAAGCGCCATACTGCCCATCGCGGCCCCAATGCGCTTTTTCGCAACGGCGAAGTAGGGCATTAAAACGCCCGACACCAGAGCCAACGCCAACCCCGTCACAGTCGTTCGGGCTCCCGCCCGCGACCACAGGTCATATCCCGCCATCACCACAATGTAGAGAGTGAGGGCGATCAATGCCACGCCCGCGACCCAGGACGCGCGCTTTTCCGCAGTTTCCACCTGTCGCAAGCTACCGCCACGTACCTCGATCTCCAGGCGCCACAATAGAATGGCACCGGTGACAACTTCAATCACACTATCTGCGCCAAACGCGGTAAGAGCCAGAGAGTGAGCCGCAATCCCGACCCAAATCGCCACAATCGCCTCCACTACCATCCACAGGACGCTAAGCGTTTCGATTTGCACGCCACGACGAACCACCGCGGCGGTGTGCACCGGTACTTCCACGCACTGCCCTCCTCAGTTTTCGCCCGAAACCCGGCAATTGGCACAGGCGGCCAGCCGTTGCGCGTGATCGACCACCGGGTCAGTCATATGCAACAACAAGATCTTATCAGCGGCGATACGATACTAGTGGTGCCGCCATGGCTGCCGGTTGACTCGCAATCCTTCAGACACGCCAACCGGTGACCTTTCGGAGCATGCTCACCGTTTTTCCCCATCGCGCAAGGCCACGAGCAATGCGAGGCGAGACGGGTCCGCCAGTCCCCGAAAGAATATGACCCGCACGTCGAGAGCTGGATCGAGGGAATTAGGCATCGGGTCGCCTCAGAACATCAGATTGCGATATCACGATATGATGGGCTGCATAATGGGTTCCTCTTGTGTTCACGTGCTCGTGTGGGCTCAAAAAGCGGGGTTGCGTTCGGCTCCGAATTCGCATAGGATCCCCCCATGGGGGATATGAAACAAACCCCCGCCCTATCGGAACCGGGAGGTCGTTTCACCGTGGTGGCTCATCACCGCCGCAGCCACGGTTCGCTCCGTCATCGTCACCCTGGCGCTGGTCCTCGCCCAGGCGTTGGGGGCCTGGTGGGGCCACAGTTTGCGGTTGGCGGGCGATGCCGTACATTCGCGGGGGATGGCGGGGCGCTAGGGCTGGCCTGGTACGACGATCAGCAGCGGTGGCCCCCGGCCGCCCATGTCACATTTCGTTGGGGACGGCTGGAAGTGCTCACGGGTCTCGCCAATGCGCTCCTGTTATGGATGTTGGCCGGTGTGTTGGAATGGGATGCCGTCCACATTGGCAACAGCCGACTGCCAACGCCTCTACATCATGGCATCCGCCACGGTATTGTGGCGGACTAACTGGCCCCTATTAATGCTATAGTGACGCTTCTCATTGATTTGCTCATGATGGGGTGAAGCGGCTGGGGCGTCGTGCAGGGCACGGTACGGGTCCCCCGCGTCCATGTCGCTGGCGGAGACCGAAGCGGGATAGGGGCCGTGCTCGGGGTCGCCTATGTGTGGACCGTGAGTAGTGGCAGCCCTGGCGTTCCTTGCCATGTCACGCTAACCGACTCCGCCTCGCCGCCACGTGCTATGCCTGTTGCACGAGGTTTCGGTGCCGTACGGGATTTGAGACTCGACCATCCAGGTTGAAACCAGTGTCGAGGAACACCCGGAGCCACCCTGGGAGGGCGTTGTGAGCAGGCTCAGGCCGATGACGGAGGAGGTGAACCCGTGTCGCGAACGCATAACCGACAACCCATGGTGAATCGCATGGCGCGGATCGAAGGCCACGTCCGTGCCGTGCGCGAGATGCTCATCAGTGACCGGGACTGCCCGGAGATTCTCATTCAGCTGGCAGCAATTCGCTCGGCGCTGGATGGCGTTGCGCGCCTGGTGTTTGAGGACCACATGGACAGTTGCATTGTGGACGCCGTGGAGACTGGAAATGCCGAGGCCAAGATCGCGGAAATCAAGACCGCGTTTGCGCGGTACTTTATCTAGGAGGGGTTTTGGTGGTTACTGCCTCGTTGATTGTCTTGTTGCTGGCCGGTGCCAGCGTCGCCATTTTTCATGCCATCTTACCTGATCATTGGATGCCCATTGCCGTTGTCGCGCGCGCCCAACGCTGGTCGATGGGCCGCACCGCCCGGGTGGCCATTTGGACCGGGCTCGGGCATGTCTTAGGGTCGATTGCTCTTGGGGTGGTTGTAATCGCCCTAGGTTATGGACTCAAGGGCATTCTCCGGTTGGAAGGTCCCATCGTAGGAATTGTCCTCGTGCTCACGGGACTCGGACTGTTCCTCTGGAGCCTTCGTCATCCGGGCCACAGCCATCCCCATCCGCACCAAGCGGATGATGCCCGTGCCCACGAGCCCACACACGACCCCAATCATGCCCATAACCCGGATGGTCGCCACGACCATGACCATCACCACCACCCCCATCCTCACGATCACCCCCATGTGAGCTCCCGCAGCCGGGGCGCCTGGCTCATCCCGGCCGGCATTGCAGCCTCGCCCGATCCCACCATTTTACCAGTGTTCCTCGCCGCGATTGCCGTGAACATCCGCACCTCGATTGAGGTCCTGGTTATCTATTCGCTCGTGACCATTATCGCTATTGTGGGATTGAGCCTGGCGGCCGTATGGGGCGGTTATCAAGTGAAGTGGGAGTGGTTGGAGCATCATGCGAATCAGGTCACGGCCGCCATCTTGGTGGCTCTAGGCGTCGCAGCCTGGGTAGCCTTTTGACGCAAGAAGGTCCCTATCGCTTCCACAGCATAACGGTCACGCCAACCAGGCAGATGGCGGCCCCAACCCATTCGGTCACATCAGGGCGTCGGTGATCGATCCCCCAACCCCACAGGACTGCCAGAATAATGAAGATCCCGCCGTATGCGGCATAGACCTTGCCGAAGGAGGCAAACTCCTGTCGGGTGGCGATGATGCCATAGAGGAAGAGAAGAAGCCCGCCCAAAAACCCAATTGCGAGAGACCGGCCCTGTCGAAGCCATTGCCAAACCAGGTAGCCGCCGCCAATTTCTGCGAGCCCCGCAAGGACAAACAGCGCATACGCTCGGACCATAGATGTCCCCCGATTGTCTTATGAGTGGCCAAGCGTAACGCAAGCCGCGCACTTCCACCCTGGGATCTAGCCGGTATTGCCCGGTTTCGTTATGAAGGATACCATACGAATGCGCCTTACCCGTAAGCGTTCGGTGCCTTTTTATGTTTCGACCTGAAGGCACTCTCTTGACGGAGAGCCGAGAACAACTTGTTCCATTCTACTCCCGTCAGTGCTGCAACGCTGTTCCGGGCACGCAAGGCCATAGATCACGGTCAAACTCCAGCGGATCTTTGCAGTGTCAGTACCCCAGGCGCGATCGTCCCCCTTGGTTCACCACCGTGCTCCGATGACCCAGGCGGCCACTAGAGCCGTCATGTAGAGCAGTGAGGCGACCAAGGTGCGCTTTGCCCACCGCACCGCCGGAAGTCGCTCTTGGCCCATCCGCAACGTCGCACCGAAAAAATGAAGAGGTATCGGGCGCTCACCACCCGCGTCCACGCCAGCGCTATGGAGGCCCCTACCAGCAGCGCCGCATAAACGGCACTCTGCCGTTTGGTGACCCGCTCTCCGCGCACCAGCGGCATCATCGGCACCCGGGCACTACGATAATCATCCATGCGGAATAAGGCGAGGGACCAAAAATGCGGCGGTGTCCAGAGCCCAATCATGGCGAACAGGAGCCAGGCCGGTCCCGCCAGATGATGCGCAACTGCCGTCCATCCCACGAGCGGGGGGAATCCGCCGTCGCAAGGAGCCCAATAGAGGCAACTTCCATCCCGATGCCCTGCACAAGTGCCGCAGTGGGCTTCACTCGGCCCTGTGGAATTGGCCGGTTCGCCGTTCGGGACATGACGGGGTCAATATCACGGTCATACCACATATTCACGGCGTGAGCGCCCCCCGCCGAGAGGAACAGCCCGCCCAAGGTCGCCAGCACTAACCCGGGCCGCGGCCACCCCGGTGTCGCCAGGACCATTGCGCCATATGCCGTTAACAGCAGCATGGCAACAATCCGTGGTTTGGTCAGAGTCACGTAGTCGCTCGCCACTCGGATGACCCACCGTGCGGCGGCCAGGTGCCCTTCTACCACATCAGAAGCCATTCGGCCTCTCTCCTCCCCCGGGGCTTCTGGAGTCGCAGTGCCTCAGTGCAAAATCCCATAGACCACCGCAACAAAGACGGACATGGCCAGCGCCAACCCTGCTGCGACACTCACCGCCCGGCGGCGCCCCTCAGTGAACTTCATCGCCATCTACCCGCCGGCGGCGCCGCGGCCCGCGGGGCGCAGCCAAGCCCATACTCACCAACGCCGCAATTAACAGCAAGCCCACGGCACACAACGTCACCAGCCCAGGGCTCCATGTCCCCAGGACCACTAACCGCCCGCCCACGAGGACCGCCAGCGCACACACCCCGATCACGACCCATCGCATGGGTCCATCCCCTTTCTCGTTGTCGATTTTCCCGGACCTTTCACGCGGAATGGCCCGATCGCGGACGCCCGGGACGGTAATTCCGCACCTTAACTCCTTCCGGCGTGACCACCCGGATCGACGACGGCGCGCGCGATATCCACGCCACCGCCCAAGCCAGCCCTAAAATCGCGGGCACCCCCGGATCGGTTCCCGTACCCGTGAAAAGGCCGCCCAAATCTTGCCCCAGCCACAGTGTAACGATCCATAAAAACCCGAGTGTCCATGTGCCGAGTCCGTCCCAGTCCCGCCAAGCCATCCAACCCAACAGGGCCATGACGGCGACCATCACCGCGTTGGCCGCTAGCGGCTGTGTCGCCAGTACCCCGCCCAGTTGACCGAGCGATGCGGTCACCCAATGGGGCTGGTGCGTGCGCAAGGCGCCCTGCAACATGGCGTAGTTCCCTCGCCGCGTCCAGTCCCACGCGGCGGTCTGCAAAGCTGCCCCGGCCCACCACACCACCCCCAACCCGCGGCGCCAGACCAGCATCAGGCGGCCCGAGGACCAAAGGCGCCACGGCATCAAGAGGGCGGCGGCGGCCAACGCGTATAAAATCCCCGCTCCCGGAGCTCCGCCCCAGTATGTTGGCCCGGGTGTGAAGAGCCCGCCCAGACCTTCGCCGAAGACCCAAACCACCAATGCCCACACCAACGCGACCCAGAGTGCCCGTCGCCCCCAACGCGTTTGGTATTGGCGCCAGAGGACGATCCCTAGCGCCACCTGCAGGGCGCCGGCACCGGCATTGGCCCACACCGGGTGAGACGCCCAGAGCCGATAGCCGCCATTCAGCAGCTGGATCACCCAGGGCGGCTGCCCGGTCAGATTAAGCCGCATGCTGGTTAGGAACCGAGAGGTGAATAGAGCGGGTTGCCATTGAAGCAGCCCATCCACTCCCCACAGGAGGCCAAGTCCGCGCCAGAGCAGGCGATGCGCACGCTGCGCCACAATCGGGGCAGGTCGGGGTGCGGGACGCGCGGGAAACAAGATGAGCGCCATAATCAGCGCCATAACACCGCCGATCGTAAAAGGGTTGATTGCCCCTATCGCATGTCCTTGCATGGACACAGTCCTCCTTCCGCGCCGGTGTGCCGGGTTCTGCCTGTTCGCGGACCCGCGGCTATCGCTGGGACTCGCACACCGCCGCTTCATTGTCTAAGTCCACCTCAATCGCGAGGTACGTAAACGTGCGCCATAAGCCGCCCACCAGCAAAATAATGGCGACCCACCACGCATAGTCCCACCAGTGGGGCAAACCCACACTCGGCATCCACCGGGGTGGAAAACTCGGCCACAGTCCCGACCCCGGCATTGGTGGCAATGCCATGTGACTTCCTCCCTTCGTTCCTGTGTTCGCTGATCCGGATCGCCCGGCTTAAATGAGGTACAACACCACGTACGCTACCACCCACATGAGTGCTAAGAACTCCCAGAACAGCACGCTAGATTCCAGTCCCCAATGATTCCCGGGGGACAATCGTGCAAAGCGCGCAGGCAACCAATGTGACCACAAGGCTCCCAGCCCCACCAGCGACTCGATGGCAACCAAGCCGGTGAGAGTAAAGAAGATTTGTCCATAGAGGCCGGCGGGGTGCGGCACCATCGTGGTAGCCGGATAGGCTGTCGGCCCGTAGTGCACCACCATCGAGGCTGGCACATCCAGGTTGGTCGGTGGCACCGGAAACGTCGCCCACACCACCGCTCCGCCCACGATCACCAGCGTGCCCAGCAGAGCGGTCACTAAAAGCCGTTGCCGCGCCTGGGACACGCGGTCGTCGCGTATTGCGGCCACCGCAGCTCTGCCCACCAACGCACTGCCCACCATAACCACGGTCAAGACCAAACCGGTCACTGGATGGACTGCTGCCGGAACCTGCCCTTTTGCAATCAACAAGCGGGTCATAACCAGTGTAAGAAAGAAGACGCTATTGGTAGCCATCGCCAGCCCAAAGCCGGCCCGGTTGGCCCAGAGTGTACGCTCAGCGCGCGGCCTCGCGCTTATATCCGATTCCGTCATGTCGTGTCACCTCCAGTCATGGTACGGCGCGTTAGGCATCAAAGAGCCGCCGCTGCCGGGCCCGTTCCGTTTCGGACACAAAGAGCGGGATTTCGGGGCCTGCGTCCCCGTACTGATAAAAGCCATCCGCCACGACCGGCACGGTCGGGAAATTCTCCTCCGGGGGCGGGCTCGCTGTGGTCCATTCCAGGGTCTTGGCGCCCCAAGGGTTCGCCTCTGCTACCGGTCCGCGCGCCCACGAGTAGGCAATATTGCCTAGCGCTACGATGAAGGCAATTCCCAGCAGGAAGGCGCTGATGGAGATCCAGAAGTTTTGGTTCGCGAGATACGGCGGGTATTGTGGTACCCAGCGGTTCATGCCGTGCAATCCTGCCGCAAACATTTGCAGGAAGGTGGCATTGAAGAACACCCAGACGGCAATGGCTCCGATGCGTCCCCACGTTTCGTGGTACATCCGCCCGCTAAGCTTCGGCAGCCAGTAATACATCGCCCCAATCCACGCGAAAATCATGCCTCCCAGGAGCGTGAAATGGAAGTGCGCCACGACAAAGAAGGTATTGTGCAACGCCAGATTTGCTGGCACATCCGCCAGAAAGAACCCGGTGAGCCCGCCAATGGTGAAATTGAACATGCTCATCAGCATGTACAGCATAGGCGTGTTGAGCCGAATCCGCCCACGCCACATGGTGCCAAAGGCGGAGAGAAACATGACCCCGGTCGGAATCGACACCGATTCTGTAAAGAACGAAAACGGTATCATCGAAGAGTTGCGGATGCTGGTGAACATGTGGTGTGCCCACACCATCGAGCTTAAGATGGCCAGCGCGGCTAAAGCTGTCACCACGTAGTTCTTGGCGAACAAGGTCTTACCGGACATCGCCGAGGTAACCTCCAGCCACATAGCCCAGGCCGGCAACATCACAATATACACCTCGGGATGGCCGAAGAGCCAAAAGAGGCTTTCCCAGGCTAGCGCAAAGCCGCCGTGGGGACTGAAAAAGTCCATGGGAATGATACGGTCCAAGAGGCCCAAGACCATAGTGGTGATAATTTCAGGCAGCCACACCATACTCATCACCGCCACGGCTACCTGCGACCAGACAAAGACCGGCATGCGTCCCCACGTCACCCCGGGAGCGCGATGGAAGAGAATCGTAACTAAGAGGTTAAAGGACGTGATTAATGACGACATCGCCATGGCGAAAATACCCAGGTAGTAGAAGATCTGCCCGGACGGATCTTGCGCCGACAACGGGGCATAGCCCCACAGACCGGTGGTGCTGCCACCCAGGAGCGGAATTAGACAGATAGTCAACACCCCGGCCGGATAAAGCCAAAAGGCCACTCCCCCCAAGCGTGGGTACATGCGGCTCCGCGCCCCGATCATCAGCGGCACGAAGTAATTGCCAAAGCCACCCACGAAGCCGACCACCGCCACGCCCAAAAGCATGAGCACGCCGTGGATGGTCACTGCGGAAAAATAGCCGACGTCGGTGCTGAAAAACCCGGTATTCGCCCCCATCAGTTGGGCACGTATGCCCATGGCCGTGAGCCCGGCGATGCCAAAGGTCCCGATCGACCCTACCAGGTATTGCACTCCGACCACCTTACTGTCCAGGCTCAGCGCGAAGTAGCGCCGCCAACCGCAGGCTTCCAGATGGGGCCGCTCAATGCCGAGCCACGGCAACACCACCGCCTCATAGCCGCCCACACCGCCCAACCAGCCGAGCAGGGCCAGCACCCACCCCACTGTTACTGCCGGTTCTGTCACGAATGGCGGCGGCGCCGCAAACGTGGCCTGCCGATCCACAAAAAACATGCCAACCAGCCCAACGAGAAACCCAATACCCGCCCAAACAAAGCCGCGAATGACGGGGGGCATCGGCGCCGTTCGGCGCCGGGTCCGCGGGGCCAGGCTCTCGGCCGCGCGATCCACCTGCGGCGATGTCTGTGCCATATACAACCGCCTCCTTATCCCATACCTCGATTAAGTGTGCGACGCAGTGAGTGCTTGTTGCTGCTGCGCCACCCAAGTACGAAATTGCTGCGGCGTGACGACTTTGACAAAGGCCGACATGTAGGCATGTCCCGCCCCGCAAAGCTGAGCGCACTGGACCCGCAGCATTGGGTCGCTGGCCGTGCTGCCGGTCGTGGTCGGGGTAAGGTACATCGTGCGCGTTTCCCCCGGAATGATGTCCATCTTCACGCTCCACGCCGGTACATAGAAGGAATGCGTCACATCTAGCGATGTCATCACAAATTTGATAGGCTTGCCCTCCGGCACCACCAGCACGTCCCGCCCGTTGGTCTTGGTGTCCATGGGTAGGCCGTACTGCGGATAGCCAAATCGCCACTGCCATTGACGCGCTTGCACATCCACGACGACCGCGCCATGATTCCACGGCGGCAAGCCATACGCCCACAACTTTTCCATGCCCGTCAGATCGGGGTTCATGAAGACGCCCAGCACAATGGCGATCTTCAGCACCATCCAAATGCGCTGAAACCAGGGGCTCCGTTGGTATTGCACATTGCTCACAGGCTCCTGGCCGGCGCGGCGGCGAAAACGCACGACCGAAAACCCCAGAAAGCTCACCACAAACGCTAAGAGAGCCGTCGACAGATAGACAATGATATCGAAAGCATGCACCGAGACCAGCCCTTGCTCGGACTGCACGCGATAATACGGATCGTGGACGACCCAGTGGTGGGCGGCCAGCTCGAAGATTAGTGCGAGCACGACCCACACTGCCGCCAACCGAAACCCTTCCCGGATACCTTGGGCGTTCCGTTCCCGGTCCGCCATGCTTCCCCCTCCTTACGCCCGCACGATATTGATTAGCCCGCGCATCCCGACGCGATAATGGATGTCGTGCTGAACAAAGCACCCATATTGCCAGAGACCCGGCTTATCCGGTACCTGAAAGGACAAATCGATCGCCCCGCCCGGATAAAGCGTCGGGCTGAGCGCATCGGCGCGACCGACATGAATGTTCGGAGGTTTGGGTCCCGTGAAGTGTACCCGCGCTCCGCCAATGGCCAAATCGTGTACCAGATGCGCATGGCTGAGCCATACGTCGACGCCGTTAAAGAGCGCCTGGTGAAACCCATTGCCGGTCTCGTCCCCTAAGGGGGTAGCAATCATGTTGACATGCCGCCCGCACATCCACTCGTGCAGCTTTCCCGGATGGGATTGGCTCCGGTTGCGAAACGCGATCGTTATCTTGTCACCCACCTTCCAGGTCATGTAGTTAGGTACGAAATAATAATCCAGTGCATACAAATAGGTCGTACCCGTGCTCACAGGCGAACCAAACACTGCCCGAGCCGCATCGACAATTGCGCTGCGGCCGAACGTGGCGACGAGGCCAGCCCCTACCATAACTCCCACGCCGCCCAAGAATTGGCGCCGGCTCCATTCCAGCGGTTCGCCGGTGTCTCGCGGTTCCTCAGGCATCACGCCACCTCCATCCCGGGAAATTGCCGCTGTCAACCAAGGCCTCGGCAGGCTTTGACTTGTCAACAGCGCAATATGATACCGGATACGTCATGTAGCATCGCGGGTTCACTGACACCTCACTGTGACGACGATCACATTTGGGCTCTTTTTGACAAATGGGGAATAATAGCCGGCCTGTGCCTTTGTACTCCGGGGCGACCTCCGCTCGCCATACGCTCGCGTCGCGGGCTTGTGAGGGGTCGGTGAGGCATCACGATTGCGGCGAACGACCATCCAACCCGGTTCGACATTGCCAGACGGCCCTCATAGTTTATCAGAGAGTCGTTTCGCCGGCCTATGGGCGATAGGAGCTATGCGCAGCTCCTATGAAATCACCTACCACAATGACAAAAGCGGGCCACGGGATAGCTAGGAACCCGGTGCCGAGCCTGATATAGGCGGAAACGGCCATGCCTCACATTTCTCTGCATTTCTCTGCTCCGCGAACCACCATTCTCCTACTCCCGATGGAGCCGGAGAAATTGTTCCCTTCTGTTAAGAGGTGTTAACCGGGTTGGTCGATGTGGTTGTTCCAGTTCTTCACGGACCTTCTCGGTGAGGATGACACGGTTCAGGGCTTGCCGGAACTCGCTGGGGGGCCCTATGTGGGGTCAGGCGCCCATGAAGAGGATGCTTGGGGGGTGAGAATTCGACAAGTGACCTATTAAGGACTCGCGCCACCTAGCTGACTCCATGATCGGCCCCCCCACTCTCGATACGCCGGAACGCTCACTGTCTTACCCTATGCTTGTCAAGCCCGCCAACTTAGGATCCAGCGTTGGCATCTCGAAAGCTACCAGACATCAGACGTTGGCCGAAGCCATTGACACAGCGCAGCACTTTGACCGTCGCATTATCGTGGAGCAGAGTGTCTATGCGCGAGAATTCGAGGTGGGCGTGCTTGGATGAGACTATGTCGATGCGGTGAAGTGACGGCGCATGGGCGCGAGTTTCATAATTATCGAGCCAAGTCCAAAGACACCACCGCTGAGTGCTGTCTGCCTCCAGATATTTCCACAAAAGTTGCCCGCCAGCTACAGGCACTAGCCGTAAAGGCCTTTCATGCGTTGAACTGTACCGGATTGGACTGTTGTGGACTTCTTTTGGGAACGGGCAATCCGGAAAGTTTTACTCAACCAGATTAATGTCTTGCCAGGATTTACTCCCTACAGCATGTATCCCGTGCTCTGGGAAGCCACGGGAGTATCCTGTTCTTAGTGGCTCTTTCGCAGATTGGCGGATTAACATTGAACATTCATGGGTTTTTCCCGTACGATAACCTTGGGATTCGCCGAGGATTGCGGCATAGTTCCGCTAACCCGCATGCTTACGCCAATCCTCTCAGGGGTGGACAATTTTCCTTGATCGGTGTGGTGCACGTATGGAGCTATCACATAGTGAGTGTACGCCGTCGCTCACGATCTCCTCGCTCCCCTAGCGGAACTTTCCTAGTTATGGCGTCAAATTGGCCTCAAACCCAAGCCCTGTCTCAAACGGATGTTTATACAACTTATTTAGCGGAGCTATCTACGAAGCGGGTAGAAAAATATTTCTTATGTACGCGCAAAACAGCAAAGGACTTTCGGGGCATTGTGGCGAACTCCTGTTTATTAACACCTGAACAGGAGGCGGGCCATGGCGACCATTACGAAGCGCAAGGTGAAGGGACACGTTTACTATTATCTCGTCGAGGGGAAACGCGTCGG
>JAKACZ010000074.1 GCA_021820965.1 Bacillota bacterium
TGCGTCGCGCCGCGAGTGTTGACCCGTTCCCATGCCGCACACGGTCGTCCCCCTCGCGTACGCTGAGACTACTGGCGCCGTCGGGCGCTGGGATCATCAGGCCGTGCCGACCCATTTTTGTTGACCCGCTCTCAAGCGGGTTTCTTTTTGTCCGCACGCTCTGGAGCGATTCCGGAAACGCGAGTGGCTATTTCAATGATGCCATCGTCTGAGCGGGTAAGGTGTTCGAGAGTACCATGAGGACTATATACCCGGTCAAAAAGATATTGAATTGGAATATTTTGTCTGGACGTGGCCGGTCGGATTCGCTATCGTTCGTACACTCATCCTTTGTTGACGTAGGAGGAGTGTATCATGCGCAGACCCGCTCTCGCGCCCGTGAATCCGCCCCAGCCTCGAGCATCATCTCCCCTCGATAACTCCCATTCGCAAGACCTGCTATTCATTCAAGTCACCATGAAAAGCATCCGGGACCGCCGGTTGTTCGAACGGTACCAAACGGTCTTCCTGGTCCTGCAAGACCTTGAAAATCGTCTCAATCGCCCAGCGCTTTCCATAACTCCGGACGACTTCGTCGTCCGTGTGGGTCAGATCGGTACTCCAGAGGGCTAACCATTCCTTGGATTCACTTCGGTGGTGCCGTACGAAGACGATTTTGACGGGAAGCGGCCCGGCATCGGTCGTGAGGGTGACGCTACACGAGTCAATTATATGGCGCCGCGTCGAATTGTGGCTGACAACGCATGGATTATTAGCGAAAACTTCTTTCTGCGCGGATCTTCAAGGGTGCCTGTGTGGCACCCACAACTTGTTCAACCGTGAAGCCTTCGGCTACCTCAATCAACTCCAACCCATTGGTGGAGAGTTCAATTACAGCCATATCCGTAATAATTAAATTGACGCAATGGGGCGCGGTAAGCGGCAATGTGCGTTTTTCAACAATCTTAGCCGAGCCATCACGGGCTCTATGATTCATCAGTACAATAACTCTTTTCGCTTTTTGGGCAAGTTCTATGGCTCCCCCCATACCGGGAACTCTCTTCCCGGGGACAATCCAATTGGCCAAGTCACCTGAGGCACTGACTTGCAAAGCGCCGAGGATGCTAACGTCAATATAACCCCTTCGGATCATTCCGAAGGCTGTGCTACTGTCGAAAAACGAGGAATAAGGGGTCAGCGTTACAGGTAGTCCGCCGGCATTAGATAGATTTTCGTCTTCGGAGCCGGGCGCTGGAGTGGGTCCATAGCCCAGAATCCCGTTCTCGCCGTGGAGCACGACCTGCACACGTTGAGGGATAAAATCCGCGACTAACGTAGGTAACCCAATCCCAAGATTCACAACCATGCCTGATTTCAACTCACGGGCTGCTCGACGAGCCATTCTTATTTTGTCATGGACTCCCACGGCCATCGCCACTTCACTCCTTCGCTTTGCACCACATAATCCACAAACACCCCAGGGGTAGCAACGTACGTTGGCTCCAATGACCCGGTCGGGACAATTTCATCGGCTTCAGCAATGGTCAAACGTCCTGCCATAGCAACGAGCGGGTTAAAATTTTGGGCGGTTTTGTCGTACACGAGGTTTCCGAAGTGATCAGCTCGTTTTGCGTACACAATCGATACCTCGGATTCAAGAGCGGTTTCCAATAAATATTCTGTGTCATTCAATTGGACCCAAGCCTTTCCGTCCTGGGCAATGGTTCCGATCCCGATATCAGTTAGGAATCCCGGGATGCCAATACCCCCTGCGCGAATTCGCTCGGCAAGGGTTCCTTGAGGGGAGAACTCAACTTGCAATTGTTTGTCGATCATTAATTCCCCGGCCACTGGGTTCGAACCGATATGGGATGCAATAAGCCGCGTTACGCGTCCCGCAGTTATTAGACGGCCCACCCCGATATGTGGGAACCCCGCGTCATTAGCAATGACCGTCAGATCTTTGATCTCACAGTCCAGTATTCCTTGGATAAGCGTTGGTGGGCTGCCAACACCTCCGAAACCGCCGACCATTAGGGTCATTCCGTTATGGATAAGCTGAAGTGCTCGCTCCAAAGGCACCACCTTATCTACCGTTA
The DNA here is from genome assembly GCA_021820965.1 of Bacillota bacterium. Classification (GTDB taxonomy): domain Bacteria; phylum Bacillota; class Sulfobacillia; order Sulfobacillales; family Sulfobacillaceae; genus Sulfobacillus_B. Next base: position 2,079 of record JAKACZ010000074.1, read on the forward strand.
ATCGTCGGTCGTTACACTTTCCCACTACCCCATCACCTCGCACGGTTTAATTGGAAAATTGCACTTAATTAAGAAGCCAAAAACGACCACGATGCTTGGAATTACAGAGTTCGGAAACCCGTGGGCTTCGGCTTGAGGCATCGTCTGGGTGAGAAAGTGCGGGTCTTTTTGGCAATGGAACACAGGCGTTAAGGGCGTGGTCTTTGTTGATCAGCCAAAGGTGGTTCGACCTTCAGCACCTTTGGCTTCTTCACGGGTAGCCAAATCAGAACTTCTGCCCAGCGTACACTACCGACTGGCAGGTCCACATATCAAGCGTTGACATTCAAGTAACTTTGCACGTGAGAGAGTGTGGCGAAAGTTTTTTCCAGTAGTTCCTCCAACTCTAAACGGGAAATGGTCAGCGGAGGCGCAACAATGACTGCATCACCACTTTGATTTTCCAAAGCCCCTCCCGCAGGATAGAGCAATAAACCATGTTCAAAGGCCGTACGGACGACGAGCCCCGTGACGTCGACGTCGACCGGGAAAGGTTTTTTAGTCACCGTATTTTCTACAAACTCGATGCCGCAAAGTAATCCGAGACCTCGGGCGTCACCCACGAATGAAAACCGGTGTGTCAGCTCCCTAAGTCTATTTAACAAATACTCTCCGTTTTCGGCGGCCCGCTCCACCAAGTGATTGCGGTCAACATAATCGAATACGGCCCGGGCAGTCGCGCAGGATAGCGGATTAGCGCTAAATGTATGCCCCCCAATGATGACTCCGCTCCGGTTTTGGATTTCGTGGAGGACTTCTTCTCGTACAAGCGTTGCCCCGATTGGAGTGTACCCCGCACCTAGACCTTTTCCTAGTGTAATGAGGTCAGGGATAACGTGCCAGTGATTGATAGCTAACAGTTCTCCAGTTCGACCAATACCAGTCATAACTTCGTCGACTATGAGGAGTACGTCGTAGCGAGTACAAATGTCTCGAATTCGCTGGAAGTATCCATCAGGTGGAACAATGGCACCGCCCGATGCGCCGATCACAGGTTCTGCAATGAAAGCGGCAATATTGTCCGCCCCGATACGGAGGATTGACTGCTCTAATTCATCAGCGTGCTTTTCCGCAATCGTCGCCAAGTCTGGACCGTACGGCGAGCGGTATGGATAGGGAGAAGAAACTACCGGCCAATCGTGCAACAGTGAGGCGTAACGACTTCGTCGCCTGGCATGACCTGACATGGACAGAGCCCCAAGGGTAAACCCGTGGTAACTCATCCATCGGGACAGTATCCGAACCTTCTGACCGCGCCCTCGCTCTTGCCAATATTGAACGGCTATTTTGGCGGCCGTTTCGGTTGCTTCGGAACCGCTGTTCACAAAGAAAGCATGGTATGATGCGCCCGGTATCAAACCGCTTAGACGTTCGGCCAATTCTTCGGCTGCGGGGCTTGTGAATTGAGACCTGTAAACGAACGCCACCGAATCCAACTGCTGGCCTATGGCACGGTTGATTTCCGCGACTCCGTGCCCAATACCCGAGCTGACGGCTCCTGAGCAACCGTCGAGATATCTTTTCCCTGTACTATCCTGAAGGTATACACCACGTCCAAACGCAATTTCCGGATAGACAGCTTTTAAGTCTGGTTTAATAAGTTTTGAAGTGTACACTACACCCATACCTTCCTAAGAGAACTAGCTGGCTACGCTAATTTCACACGCTACTGAACTCATGATATATTGACGGAAGAAACTGTAGCATTCGCCTTGTTGAGTCATATTAGGTCGCATCCTTTATACATGTGGTCCAATGTGGGGTGGTTTACATGGTTCTTACGGTCTTTGAAGCTCTGAAACTGCCCATTATGCAAACGGCAACGTTAGTTGCTGGAGGGGACGGCCTTGACCGTGCCATTAAGTGGGTCACCATTGTCGAGGTCATTGAGGATGTGACTCGCTTACAAGAAGGCGAGTTTCTTATCACTACAGCATTTGGTGTTGAGATGGATACTGACCGGATGTTGCAGTTTGTCGATCGGTTGGCGGCTCGGAATCTGTCGGGATTGGCCATACAAACCGGTTTTTATTTGAAGTCGATTCCCAAAGAATTTGTGGACTCTGCTAATCGCCATTCTCTTCCGCTTATTGAGTTGCCGTCGAAACTGAACTTTTCGATGATAACACATGAATTGCTTGAACAGGTTGTCAACAAACAATTTCAGACCCTTGAGTATTCCTATACGGTGCACAGCGAATTAATCCGTTTGGTTTTAAAGAGCGAGAAGTTGGACGTAATCGCGACGGAGTTGGCCCAGCGCACCGTTAGTGAAATTGTCGTCTGCGACCAAAATGGCAATCTTCTGGCCAAAAGCACCAGTCTTAAACAATCAGAGACTCTCGAGTTGCTCGAGCTGATCCAACCCATGGCCCACGCACAGGGTTACCGGAACATGACTGCAGAGCCACGGCAACTAGCAACGAGCTTGAGTTCATCGACAAGTTATGCAGCGGTAGCTTGCCCCATTGTTGCCAGCCATCGGAACCTCGGCTACATAGTAGCGAAGAAGCATGGCGAAGGTTCGTTTGGTGAGTGGGACATGCTTGCCATTGGACACGGAGCGACCGTTTGCGCACTGGAACTTCTTAAGCAACAACAGATTCGCGAAACGGAGAAGCGCTTGACGGCGGATTTTGTGACGGAACTATTGGACCCACAAAAGTCTGCAGATCACAATTTTTATCAACGAGCGACACATAACAATTTTTCGTGGACTAGGCCGCATCAAGTTACTCTGATATCCGAAATATCCAACAATGGCGGACGCAGCCCTTCGAACCTAGGGCCGGGCCTGGCCCAAACAGTTCGTCAATCACTGGGCCAAGCGAACATTCACTCTTTGGCTAAAGAGGGTCACAACTTTCTAATGATCGTTACGGAAATCGACAACGACGAAATACCGCGCTTGATCAAATGCTTTCAAACCGTTGCTGACCAAGTGCAGCATCGATACCATACGCATATTCGCGTAGCAATGGGTTCTTGTTACAAAACCGACGACCTTCATCTTAGTTACGAGGAGGCGCTACGGACACTTCGCTTTGGTCCAGCATTGCCGCAAGTTGGAGCGATATCGTCGTGGTTGGACGTAAAACCATATCAGTTCATCATAGAGCAAATTGAGTCAGGTTATTCTGTGGATTCGTATGTTAGAGACACCCTTGGCAATCTCGTCGAGGAGCCCTATTTATTCGAAACATTGCACGTTCTTTTGTCGACAAACTGCAATTTTAAGGAGACGGCAGAGAAGCTCTTCGTACATCGCCATACGTTAAGATACCGAGTGGAGAAAATCCTGACGATTACCGGGAAGGATATCAACAACGCACGAGACCGCCTGCAACTAAACATTGGCGTACTGACGTTCTTGCTTTCACAGTGCCCACCCATATACGGATGATGTCACCCGTACGTCTCGGAATCATACCCAACGCGCACGAACTAGGATCAACGAAACCATGTCAAGGCGAAGCGTCTCGATACTTATCAAAGGGGACCTCTCGGATGACGCGAACGCGAATTGCACATGAGGTACCGGGGCAGTGGCTAAAATTCGTTACCTAACCCATCGCGAAAAAAATGGGACAGAGGGATTGAACAGAGTTAGGGGAGCGTTGGACTTGATGGCTATGCGCTCTGCCCTTCGAGATTGGCGGCCTCCGGTATTTTATGACGGCTGACCGGGGTGCTGCGGAGAGTGAATTTCTTCGGCGGTAAAGGCGAGCCAGACCACGCAAAGTGCTACCTTGTACGATTAGGCTGAGAAATAAATGCTCCTGGTACCGCCATTTGTAGTAGCTTCCAGTTAGAAGCACCTTGCGAAAAACCGCCCGTTGCTACCTGCGGACAGTATACACGGTGTACAAAAAATTCCTCTTATCTTGCAAACTACGATACCATGCGTAACCCCCACCCAAAGGACTATAGTGTAGTCGCAAGCGTCAACATTATCAACCGTTTCTGAAGATTCAGCAATAAAGCAGGTTCTAATATTCCTGCGACGTCATTCTTACAGGAGGCGATTCATTTGGCTAAAGACAGAAAGTACCTTGAATCCCCCAACAATAAAGGAGGGAGCCTTCAGGCCGATGCCCTCTCGTTTCGAGAGTTGCTGGCTAATAACATTGCCAATATTGCGCCAGCTATTGCGGCATTTTATGTATTTGGAGCGGTGGTAGTTGGGGCGGGTGTCGGAGCTCCTCTCATTATTCTTGTTGCGGGCATTGCCATGTTATTCCACGCGAATACGACAACGGAATTTGCCAAAGTCACACCGAGCTCCGGATTCTACGCAACATATATCTCGCGCGGTCTTGGCCCTAAAGTTGGCGCTTGGTTGGCATCAGCATACGTTATCGCTTTTATATGTAGTTATGTTGCAGTCACATATCAAATAGGGGTGTGGAGTACTACTGCCGTTCAAGCGACGTTCGGGGTATCGTTTCCATGGTGGGTGGCTTCCTTGGCATTTCAAGGCGTGGCCCTTGCGGTTTGCTGGCGAGGTATTAAGATTTCCGTACGTACGACGGTCGGCCTTTTCGCTTTCGAACTCCTCATGCTGGTTGTAGCAGCGGTGGCGATTCTTGTTACCCATCCGAATGCTATTTCGCTGGTTGGATTTGCGCCCCATAGTGTTAAAGGAGGGCTGTCGGGTCTCGGGCTCGGATTCCCCTTAGCCATTTTTCTTTTTGTTGGGTCTGGGGCATCTTCCCCACTGGCCGAAGAAATGCAGAAACCCCACAAGAACTTGCCGCGGTCGATCATGATAGCCATTACGTTTGCAATTGTGCTGTTCGTATTTTTGGCATGGGTTGAAGGGATTGGCTTTAACAACAATGTTCAGCTCCTACTCAAATCTCCGTTTCCCTTAATTACTGCCGCAACAACGGCGATTCCGTTCTTGGGTCCGTTAATGTACTTAGCTGGCCTGACGAGTGCAATGGCAGTTTTAATGTCGGTCGTCAACGGTAGTGCTCGGGTATTTTACAACGTTGCCCGTGAGGGATTATTACCGAGAACGCTTTCATCTGTTCATCCTCGATGGCGAACTCCCCATGTCGCATTAGGCACTTCAGCGGTGCTGGCGGCGGCGGCGACGATTGTCCTCAGTCTCCTGGTGGGTTCAGGTAACGGTTTTGCCTATTCCGCGACGCTAGGTACGGACATCTACATGGTTATTTACATTGTAGCGAACATTGCATTGCTGTTATATTTCTGGCGTCAGGCACCGCATCAACTATCATGGATTCGGCATGCTGTTGTGCCGTTGATCGGTGTGATCTTGTTGGCCTATCCTCTCTGGCTCGCGGTTAAGCCTAATCAGCCGAGTCCTTATGGGTTATTTGGGGTGTTTCTAATGGTTGTCTTGGTGGCCACTGGCGTTTACGGGATTTCTCGTTCACAGCGTGCGGGCTCGGCCTCGACAATCCTGGATCAGGAGCACTAGTAAAGGCGGCGTAGCTTCATGGCAGGCAAGTGCGGGGCGGCGGGATGGGATGCGTTCAGTCCGATCTAAGAGACAAATTTCGAGAGCCATAGTCGATCTGGCGCTATTGCAGCCAGATCGACTCTAAATCGTTTGGGTGGGGCGCTTCTCGAGGGCAGCCATGAGGAAACATACATTGGCATACATGAAAAAGCCAGACCGTGAGCGTCGGTAACCGTGATGGGCTAGCCGGTGTAAGTCCAGCCGCAGATTGCTATTATTTTTCAGATCATTTAGCCCACATCAGTCCCCTGGTTGGGTGGGCTAACCTCGGGAATAGTGGGATTGGCTGTCAATACAATCGCTACTTAGGCGTTTCTCTGATCTTTCCCAATTCCGCTAAAGAACAGCAGTGGGTCGACGAACTGTTTCAGGTGTTTAAAGCCGAACAGTCCCAACCCGTCGGCGGTTCCGGTCGGCGTGGAACGGTCTAAGCTTCAGCGTTACGTGGTGACCATTACTCAAGGGTACAAAAGATGAAAGAAGGGTTCTTATGTTGGTACTTGTGTCCGGTCGTATTCAGACGATTGATCCTGAAATTCCCTACGCGGAGTGGATGGTTCTGCAAGATGAATACATTGTGGCAGTCGGTTTAGGAGAATCCCCTACTGTGCGCTATGACAAGATGGTTGACTACGGTGACTACACGATAGTTCCCGGATTTAACGATGCGCACAATCATCTTCTTGCTTACGGGCTTAAGTTGGGGCAGGTGAATCTTCGGGGGGTGACCTCGATCCCTGAAATAGCTGCAAGGATTCAAAGTCAGGGAAACACACCGATTGTGCGAGCCTATGGCTATAACCAAGTGCTCCTCGGCGAGGGTCGTCATCCAAAAATTGAAGAGCTTGACAGGATGGTGTCCGATCAGCCGCTGATCATTGCCCATACGTCCGGGCATATGCTGGTCGTGAATTCGCGAGCCTTGGAGATGGCAGGAATAGATGCAACCACCCAGAATCCTTCCGGCGGAGTCATCGACCGAGATATCCATGGAGACCCAACCGGGTTGTTCCTAGAGAACGCGCAAGACTTGATCAACGCAGCGCTACCGGTCCCGACTCTCGACGACCTCGTGGCGGCGATCGGCCGAGCTTCAACGCTGTATGCCTCCTGGGGTTTGACCAGCACCCAGGAGGCAGGGGTGGGATGGCATGCGACCAATGAGATCACTGCGTGGCAAGAAGCCTTTCATCGGGGGATATTGGGTACCCGGGCTCTGTTGATGCCGGATGTTGGCAGCATCAGTTGGGAGGAAGGGGAGCCGTTTTTATATCAAGGTATGCGAAGCGGTTTCGGCGACATCCACCTACGCTTGGGACCCGTCAAAATCTTTTCGGACGGGTCGATGATTGGGCGGACAGCGGCCATGCGTGAACCGTATGAAGAGAGCGATCGTAGCGGCATGCTGATTTGGGAACCAGATCAGCTGCGATCAATGATAGTCCGTTTGAACCGGGAAGGGTGGAGGGTAGCCGTTCATGCCATTGGCGACCGAGCAATATCCACTGTCCTCGATTCGTACGAGGCGGCGGCCCGCGAAGGGGACATTAGGAAAATGCGGCATCGAATCGAGCATGCCGGCGTTCTGGAAGATGGCCTTTTGGATCGATGTCGTACGCTCGGCGTGTTGCCCGTGACGCAGCAGCACTTTATCGGTGAACTCGGTGATACGTTCTATCACAACATTGGTGACAGGGTTAAACATAGTTACCGCCAAAAAAGCATCCTGAATGCAGGCATTGTGTTGGCGGGAAGTTCGGATTGCTTTGTGGTTGATGGCAGACCATTGCTGGGCATACATGACGCCGTAAATCAGCTGACCGCGTCGGGCAAAGCCTATGCTCCTGCGGAAGCCCTCACCGTTGCCGAAGCTCTTGAGGCATATACATACGGTTCGGCATACGTTGCGCAGGAAGAACATTACAAAGGCCGTTTGCGAAGGGGAATGCTCGCGGACTTTGTGGTTCTTAAGGACAATCCGATGGAAGTGGATGCGATGTCCATTCGCGACATCAAGGTTGTAGCCACGTATTGTGGCGGACGCAATACCTATAACGGATAATCGGTAGGAACATAGGAACGAGGGGGCTGCAGATGAAAAGTCCGATCTGACGTTGGACGGGCGCCACACATGCGACCAAGCGGACTACGGATGGTGAACGGACACTGTCAAGAAAGCCAGGAGGATTGAGTGATTGAAACGAACGGCCAGCGTTTGCGATTAGCGATAGAGAATCTTGCGACGATGGCGGCATCACAAGGTGGCTCTGGACACCGGAAGATCTCGCAACGGTTGCATGGCTCGAACACTAACTCCAAGACCTTGGGTGCCAGACCTATGTTGATTCGATAGGAAACTTGTGGGCAAAGTGGGATATTGGTGCATCTTCCAGCATCGCCCTCGGGTCGCATCGTGACAGTGTACCGTGCGGTGGAGCCTTCGACGGCGCTCTGGGTATCCTTGCCGCCATCGAGGTTGTACGGGTGCTGAAAGCGACGGGACACCGTGCGAACTGGTCGCTATAATCGCCGCCGTTTTGGGAGCCAGTTGCCCAATCGACTGCTCGCGGCCTGTCTGCGCTACCGGTATGCGCTCCGCGCTGGGAGCAACAAAACCCGCCTCCGAAGAGACGGGCTCCGTGTCGAGCGGGCTCAGCTGATATCTACTATGGCGCACCATCCGGCGAACCCGCCGACAGCCGGGCGGACGGTGCGATCGGATGGGGTGTGGCGTGGGCCTACAGCCAATCCCCCCATACGTTGGTTCCGGGTTTGCTAACGCTGTATACCCATGAAATTCTCACCTATTATCCGAACCGCCGGGGGGCGGTCTGTGCCGGGCTCTACATTATCGTCACGAATAGTTTGTTGGGGATTGTTCCGGGGGTACATGCGGCACCGTTGTGGCCCTGGTGGGTGGTGGTGTATTGGACGATCGTGGACGCGCTAATTTGGGGAGCCTTCCTGATGCCGCTACGCTTTCCCCTGCGGCCTCGTACGGTCGCGTTACTGACCGAGCGAGAACGCGAGATTTATTACCTCCTGGTGGCGGGCTGGTCGACTCCCCAGATTGCTGAGTCTTTGCATATCGATGCCGGGACCGTGCGGAGCCACATCGCCCACATTCATCATGAGCTTGGTCGTTCGCACCTCTAGGCACCTGTCTACCCCTCCCGGTCCATACGGGGATTATTGACCAAAGCCCGTGGAGATGCCTGTTGAGGCCTCTCCACAGGTTTCTCTGCGCTCTCCACGCCAAAATCCACGCACTCCACGGTTATTTCCACTTCCTCCACGCGAAGGGTCTGGGGTTTAATCACCGATACAAAGGAGGGACACGTCATGCTGACGCTGACGAATTTTCTCACGGTGTCGGGAGCGGCAGCCATTACGACAGCACTGGTCGCCTTACTCAAGGCTATGTGGAAGGCGGCACCCGAGCCCTGGGTGACGTGGGCACTGGCGGAAGGCACCGTTTTTATGGGCGGGGTTCTCCGAGGCCCTCTTAGTGGGAAAGAAGTGCTGTTGCTCGCGGTGAGCGGCATGGTTGTGGCCGCGACGGCGTTAGGGAGTCAGGCTGGCGTGCAAAAGCTCATCACGAAAGCGTAATGGGGGTGGATAGGGATGACCGTGGAAGAGCGGCAATTGCGAGCATGGGTGCGAACGGTGTTTCACCGGGCCGCGCTGCGTTGGCTGGATCATACCCGCGAAGGTCAACGCGCGATCCCGGTCGGAGGCGTGGAGGAGGTGATGATATGGCAACACCACGGTCAAACCGGGAACGAGGAGTCCGACGACCCATGGGCAGCGACAGATTGGCTGATCGATTGTCTTCCCCGGTTAACGGCTCGTCAGCAGACGGTGTTGCTGGCGCGTGCGCGGGGGCTGAGCTCGGGCGAGATTGCCCGAACGGTCCAGTGCGATCCGAGTACTGTTCGGCGTATTCTGGCGCGCGTTCGGCGGGAGTGCCCGCTTTAGGGGCTCTCATGTGCCGCGTACATCACGGTGATGGGCGGGCTTTTGAGGCCTTGCTCGAGGCGGTGATGCCGCAATGGGCGCCCTATCTGAGGTGGGGGCGTTCGTCCGGGACCACAGCGGATTTGCAACAGGAGTTACGGCTGACGCTCTGGGAGACCTTACAACGCCACCTCCCTACGGTATTGCAGCCGGTTTGCCATCAGGAAAGGGGTGACGACTAATGGTATCAGAGGATGCCCTGCGCGAGGCGTGTCGGCGCGAACATGTGGCGATTATGCGGTGTTACTGGGAATGGGATCGCGAGGGCCGATGTACATCGGCGCTGCAGGACGAGTTGGCGCATCATTCGGTCGTGCTTTGGGTTTTGCGCCAGTACTTGGAACGCAAATATCATCAGCATCCGCATGGTGGTTAACGGCACCTAATTTTTTATGGGAAGCGTGCACGCTTTTGCAGAGGGGTTGTCCCCTATACAGTAGACCGCTCAACACGCGGCTAAAAGGGAGGCAATCCGATGCCAGTCATTACGATGTACGCAACGCGGACATGCCCGCACTGCCAAAGAGCTCTCGCTTATCTCAAAGACCACGAAGTGGACAACGTGCGCATAGTCTTTGTAGACCAGGACGAACTGGCGGCCGATGAATTTCATCGTAAGGGATTTACGGGCGTTTCGGCGTTTGCAACCCCGGACGACCAATGGCAAGGGTTTGATCCAGCACGATTGGCTAAAGTTCTAAGCTTGCAGAGCCCTATGGGATCTTGAAAGGGGGATGTATCATGGCCTTGACAAAAGGTCAGATTTACTTTTGCGGCGTTTGACACGGACTACCGCAATGCCTTGACTGTCGCCTCGGAGCTGGGCATTCCGGCTAGTCATGTCATCGGTAGTTATGCGTTGGCGTGGACAGCGGCGGCGTCGGGCAAATTTATGGTCATTGCTATCGGCACGCCGGCCAACGATGCGTTGTGGTACAACGCGTGTAACTTCAGCGATTTGGGCACCTCGACACCGTTCAATGACTTGACCGTCGCTCAGGATACGTTACCGGCACCGAATTTCTATATGAATGCCGCCGGAGCGACCAGCCAGGAGAGCCAGCAGTTGGCGTACAACTATGCGTACTATGCTCTCCACGGGAACTGCACTGGGTGTCCGAGCGGCGGAACCCCGCAGACCCCACAGAATTCCTGTAAGGGACGGAATCCGGTGAACGGAAACGGTAGTTCGTTCGGTACGACCTGTCCCAATTCCTCCAACACTTGTGTCTCGGGTGTGTGTGAACCCCTGAGTACCATCGAATCTATCGCGGTGAACTCTGGGTGGGATCCCGAAGCGCTGGCTCAAACGGTGCTCGACTTGATGAGCGGCATGGGTGTAAATACCCTCGGGATGGACAAGTACATGGCTTTAGCCGCCATGGAGGAGCAAGGGTGTTATAACTGCCCGGACGCTTGTGAGCAACTGAAATTCCCCTGCGGCAACTGCGGGTCGCCGGAAACCAATGAAGGGTTTGGTGTGCAACAAGAGAGCTACAACGGAACCGCATTGAATCACGCGAGCATGGCGCTGACGGGAGTGACGGACAATAACCAAAGCACGAGCGTGTGGTTTCCCTCGGGCATTACCGCGTGCTTGATTCTTAAAGACTCCGGTACCGCGTTCAAGGAATTCTACTGGGCTGCGAGGGACTACATGGCGAGTTACGGGTATAACACCTGCCAAGCCGTAGGGGCTTGGAAGGGTGGTCCGCCTGCTGGCGTGTCGTGTGGAGAAAGTCGGTATACAGACCAAACCGGAATCTCTTGTTAGGGGTATTCACTAAAGGGGTTCATGATAGAAGCGCGGGAGGAATGGTGTCCTCCCGCGCTTCACGTCACATTTCCTCGCTGTGTGGCGTTTGTGGCATAGGAGGGAGAATCATGCGGTCTAAGGCGTGGTTGGTCTTGGGGATGTTGGGCAGTCTGTTAGCGGGGTGCGGGACGGCTCCCGTGACCGTATCGAAGCTCCCTGTGTCGCATCCGTCGCACCACAGGGGTCTGGCGCAGTCCGCCGCGCCGCCGACCTTTTCGCCTTCCATGGCCCAGACGTGCATCCCGCCATCGGATCACTATGTCACTTTGACGGTGGCCTCCTCGCAACCCACCCTTCAGGTCTCGATGGGACACCCGCTCACCACCCAAGGGGAGGGGATCCCGGAAACCGCCGTGCAATTTACGGGCCACGTCGGGCAGGTGGCGGTGACGGTCCCGACCAATGTCGTCTTCAGCCTCGGCCCCACGGGCGCGTTGTTTGGAACCATCGTTGATACGCATAGGGCCTTGTGGCTCCTGTTTTATGTGGCGGCGGGGCCCCGAATCGTGCCCGTCCTCAAGGGCCCCGCGTTATCGGTGAATCGGATAGCCACCTGGCCGTTGGGCGGATACACCCAGCACGCCCCCGTTATCCAGCGAGCGCTGGCCGCCGCACGGTATGCCGGATGGACGACCCTGACGGACGTGGTCGCCCGCCGCCATCTGACGGGGATTGGGGTGGATGGGTGGCTGCGATTGCCCCTGCACACACCGCTCGATATCTTCAATCCGACTTCGGGCAGCACAGTGGTGTTTGAGGTGTCTGCCGTGTCCACGCAGGCGCCGCCGGAGTATGACAGCCTTGCCGATCACTGCTCGACACCCAACTGATTTGGTATAAAACCCCCCGGGCATGGCCGGGGGTGAAAAATTTGGGCGCGGTGGGCGGGCTTGAACCGCCAACCTCCGGCGTATGAAACCGGCGCCCTCCCCTTGTCCATGGTCATTCCGGGGATTTAGAGGTTCCAAAATCATGGGCTCAAACTTGTATTGCGCGCACGGATCGGTATGTCACGCTGACCGTTTCTTCGTCCCATCCGGCGATTACGGTATATGTGGGACATCCCCTCACGGGTCAGGGAGCGAACCACTGGACGTTTACAGCCCGTGCGGGACGGGCGGTCGTCACCGTGTCAACCGACGTGGTCTTTACGATGCAGCCCAACGGTCAGCTATTGGGGGATATTGTGGGCGACCATGGACATCTCCGGTTGCTAACAAGTGTGCTGCGCGGAGGCCGCGTGGCTTCGTTGGCCTTGGGCTCATGGAGCATTAGGGCAATCAGCCTCCTGGCCAATCCGGCTCTGCAGACGGTGCTGCATCAAGACGAACGCTGGGCTCAGCTCTTGCGGGTGTGACCCTCCACGTGGGTAGTCGGGGATGGCGAGGACACGTGGTTGGCTTTGCCGATGAAGCAGTCGTTTGACTTGTTTACGGCCAATGGTACGGGAGCCAATATTGTGTTCGCGGTGACTCGAATCATCACGAAAACCCCGTCCATGTACGCGAACCCTCCGAACGGTTGTGCATCACCATAGATGGGGTTGCTGTAGCATCCGACCGGAAATGGCAATAGTGGGTGCGAAGAGCGAAAAGCGGGCCTAAAATGCCTATTTTGGGCCGATTTCAGGGTCGCTGACAATGGGATTAGCGTATCCTCTGCGGTTGGGTTCTTTAACGCAAACGGTCAAAACTCTTATGTCTCAAGGATTTCAGCAGTTATTGTAGGCTAAGCATCCAGCGCCGAGACCTCCTTACGGAGATGGGTTTCCGGATGCTCGCCCCCGAACCGTACGTACACCTCTCGATGTATACGGCTCTCCATTTACTCGTCAGCTACGCCGAGCGAATCCCCACATAGCAGGATTCCCACATCACGAAATTGGTGTGGTAGCTGTTCCAAGACGACTTGGGGATTTCTCACGATGCCTCACGCATCCTTCCTTCGGTGTCTTAGAGAGTAAACTGTCCCCCTTCGCCGTGTGGTCGGCTTTCCCGACCGCGGACTACTACGGGGACTCCGTGACCCTGCCGGATATTCAGCGCCGCTGTGCATAGCCGACCGACGGTCAGCGTTCCGGTTTAGGTCATCCTGGGTTAGACGGGTGTGAACCAGCATGGACAATTGTCGGATACGACGTTGGCGATTTTCCGCGGATGGCGGCTGGGCGGATGTGCGATATGGTGGAGGACGCATAACAGCCACTCTACGCCTCCGCGCACCCATACGGCGTCGGTAACCATCGTTCCGCCGCAGTCAACGATAAAACCCCTCTCGCTGTCGTTCAGGCAGATCAGCCTTTATCCTTATATCGTCCGGGTCATCTGACCCGCAGTCGCCGTCTGATGGTTGACGGACTTGGGCCTTTTCCCGGCATGCTACACTCCCCGTCGGGTTTCCCGTTCGGATAAGCCGGGTGATGATGGGCCATTGTCATATCGGGCCCACTGCCTGGCTAAGGCAGATTTCACACTCATCCGCGTGGCCGCATTACGCGGCCACTTCCAAGCGCACGCCAATTCCGTTCCAATGATACAGGAACCCCGTCGACACCCGTGCGTATCCGATCAACACAGCAACCCCTCCCCCTCCAGTGTTGCAAAACCCAAGGACCTTGTCGATTCTGAAACGCTCAATTTTGCAACCCAGTTTTGCAACGTCTGGAATGCGGAAATTAGGCTGTTCTTGAAGGCCTCTCGTCCCCGGTGCAAAAACGACCGTTTTTGGCACACCAACGTAGGGTATGGCAACGATTCGTTAATTTTCCGCCATAAGCGTTGATGGGTCGGAGACCCTGCTGAGGTTTTTGAGACGGGAGCCACTCTGCTTAGCAGAGTGGCTTTTACTTACTTACCGCGTCATTTGTGGGCGAATCCAATCGGCACCGGCATGAGGCTTCGCACCAATGGGGAGGGACAAATGCTGGCCCAAACGGCCGCTTAGAGTTGGGAATTAGCGCTCTAGTTCTTCCTCACGCCGTTGGATGTCGCGGTAAACATCTTCGATGAACGCATTGGCGATGGCCCAGGCTGAGTCTCGGTACGGCTCACCGGCCGGTAAGAGGTTGAGCGCCGTTGCTTGAGTGGGGTATTGTGTTTCCAACGCCCGCATTCGTCGGCGAAGTGTCGGCAGTTCCGCGCTCCATGTGTCACGCGATTGCCAAAGGGCCCCGGGCTCATGCGATTGGACCACGGCCAGGTCAAAGACGTCCCGCGGCTGGAATGAAGCCGCACGATGATGCAACTTTTTGGCAACAATCTCGGCTGACGTGTCTAAGGCCACGGTTCGCCCTTGAATCACCCGGGATTCAGGCGGGGTGCCGGTGAGCGGTGGCGCTGCGATAAAATCAACCTCCCCTAGGGGGAAGGCCAATTTGAGCCACCCCGGGCCTTCGTCCCAATCGGAGGCCCAGGCTTCGATGGTGTCATTCAGTCGCGGGGAGAGAAACCCCAAGTACTGCGGGTCCCCTAAGGAGCCATAAAATATTAAGTTGCTATTTTCGGCGTTTAGACCTTGACGCGGGGCCGAATGGTGTAATTCCACTGGAAATTTTGGCCTTCGGGTCGCTCGATGTTTAGGGTGGTCATCTCGGCA
>JAKACZ010000024.1 GCA_021820965.1 Bacillota bacterium
TTTCGCGGCCCGGGAAATGGAATGGTCCACAGCCGATCGTCCCTTCTGGAAATGGCCTTAGGTCCATGTTAAAGCGACCGGGGCCAAGAAGTGAGAAAAACCCCGAGTGGTGTCGAACGATTTCTTAAGTCGTCATCGAAGAATAACGAGACTCAGCTTCCGCCACTCATTTCATGGCAATACCGGAATTTTGTGGATCAGTAGTCGAAGTGCTTAGCCTGAGGAGAGATGCCGGAATCCTCGGACTCCCTAATCCGCCGATTGAAACCTCATTCATTAGTCCGAGCGCCGCGAATTTGAATACATCCGCCAGGGCACCTCGGGCTTAATTGCCTCCCGTGACGTCGTCACGGGGCAGGTTGAAGCGCCGTTGATTCAACCGACCCGCACCGAAGTGGACTTTGCTCAGCATGTAGAGGCGGTGGTGGACCTCCATCCGGATGATGCCCGTATTTTTGTCCTTGATAACCTCAACACGCATCAATCCGAAGCCCTGGTGCGCTTCGTGATTCACCATGACCAGCTCGACATCTCCCCCGAAGAACTGGGCAAGAAGGGTCACGCGGGCATCCTCTCGTCCCAGGATACCAAATACGGCTTTAAATCGGCCTCGGTTAAAAACCGTCCCACTTGGCGGGGCGAAATCTGCTCGACAATCCCTTGGGTGATGGCCTCCCGGGCGATCGCGGCGGGCGCCCATGCGTGAGCGGCACGGCGAAGTCGGGTCGATCAACAACTGACTCATGAACTGCAGCAGCTGATCGCACGCAGACCCCCATTTTCCCAAAGTCCACTTGATCTTCCACGCCGGGCACGATGGGATCCCGCCAGACGGTCACATCCCGGGCTGGTGGGGGATGCTCGAAGGTGCCAGAACAGCGACGGAAGGTCGACAGCGACACCGCTAAGCCGGTGTCGTCACACAACCGTTGCCAGACGGTGGTGACATGATTGGTTTGGAGAGCGGCCTCAATCCGCTCGCGGTACGGGGCTAACACGGCCTGGGCGGGTGACCCCCGCCCGCCCCACGTGGCGGGAAACGTGTCGTGGATCCACGCCTCCCACTGGGCGTGGGTCATCGGGGTGTACCCTGCTCGATGCCGGCCGCGGTCGCGGCCGTAATATAATGGCGGAGGGTCGCCCGATCCACTCCCAGGTTTTTGCTCAACTGCCGCAGACTATCGCCCGCTTGCCAATGGATGTAGATTTCCATCAATTCCGGCACGGTAAACTCCCTTCGTACGACGATGATCGCCTTCTTGATTGGTCGACTTCGTCGTCCTGTTTCGTGACGCACGGGGGATTCCCTGCCCGGGTGAATTATTTGGCGTTTGACACTATCATCGCAGCCACCCCGGAAGTTGATGAATAACACAATGCATGTCCATCCCAACCATCTCTCAATAGGTATCTTTATGAGGTATCTTATTATTAAGATATATTGGGTAACCACAACGTTATCATGTGTTGGCGGAATTATTGGTAATATACTTGATATTGGTTGTTCTAATGCAAATCGGATAGTATCATGCAAATATCGGGATAATTCAATTCATGTCAGAAATTCGTGACTTAAAGAGATGCCCGGCAGATCGGCGGTCGGAAAGTGAGACGGACCGCCCGGAGTTGACAAGTCGACGCCAGGGCGGACAACGGGCCCTCTGCGGCTAGAGCAGCATGATACCCAGGTCAGACCTATCGATGGGCAAGTGGTTAGTCCTCGCGTGTTGGCCGGAATCCTTTCGGTTGACACATCTTTAGTAGGGAAAGGAGAACAGCGGTGCAAATCGAGGAGCATTCGATCGATTTTATTCCGGAAGACGAGCGACATGGACACATTTCCCACCTCTTTACGGTGTGGTTTGCCGCCAACATGCAGCTTACTCCTCTGGTCACCGGCGCATTGGCGGTGGTCTTGGGATTAGACCTGGCCTGGGCCATAGTTGTCATCTTGGTAGGGAATCTGGTCGGCGCTATTTTTATGGCGTATCACTCAGCTCAAGGTCCGAAACTGGGTATTCCCCAGATGATTCAAAGCCGTGCCCAATTCGGGGTGATCGGAGCCATTATCCCCTTAATCATCGTCATCTTGATGTATCTCGGCTTCTTCGCCTCCAGTGGCGTGATCGGGGGACAGGCCCTGTCAGGACTCACGGGTGGCTCTGTGACCATAGACCCGGCCATCATTATTCTCAGCATTGTGACGGCTGCCGTCACAATTGTGGGATATGACTTGATTCATGCGGTGGAGCGGTGGCTGTCGCTGGTATTTGCCGTTGCCTTCATTATCGTGACCATCAAGGCGTTTACGCTGCCACTGCCGCACGGCGCCTGGTCTCTCGCCCACCCCAACTGGCCGATGGCTCTCTTGATGCTCACCATAGCGGTCACCTGGCAAATCTCGTACGCGCCCTATGTGGCCGACTATTCACGCTACATGCCGAAAAACACCTCCATTAGCCAGACGTTCGGCTATTCGTACGCTGGAACCGTGATTAGCAGCGCCTGGATGATGGTTCTAGGATCGGTGTTGACCGTCGCAATCAAAAACTTTCTGAACAACTCCAGCACCAACGTCGCTCACCTGCTGGGTGCGGGTGGCTGGGCGATTTTGCTGTTCTTGGTGATCATCCTCGGCATTATTGCAGTCAACGTCCTAAATTTGTATGGAGCCTTTATGTCCACCACCACCTGCACCCAGGCGGTCGTGAACATCGCCGTGAATCGGCGCACGCGCACCACATTCGTAATCATTATGGCAATCATTGGCACGGGGCTCGCCGTCGCCGGCCAAGGAAACTTCCTGAACAACTTCAGCAACTTTATTTTGTTCCTCGCCTACTTCCTTATTCCGTGGACGGCCATCAATCTGGTCGACTTCTACTTTGTGCGTCACGGCGAATACAGCATCGCGGACATTTTCAAACTTGACGGCATCTATCACCGCGTCAATTGGCGCACCATGCTGGTGTACGTGATTGGGGTGCTGGTGGAAATTCCCTTCATGGACGCCACGTTTTACGAGGGACCTGTGGCCAAAGTCATGGGCGGCGGGGATATCTCTTGGCTGATAGGTCTTGTGGTGTCTGCTCCGCTCTACTATTTGCTCAGCCGCGCCAATCGCATCGGCGCATCCGTCAAGGTGGAAGCCATCAAGGGATAACTGGCTGGATGGGTCCGTCAGGGGAGGTATCAACATGCCGAAAAACCGCCAGCGCGATGTCCGCCAACGCGACGCTATGACGTCTCCGCGCTTTGCACAGATCGCGACCTTCGCCAGGCTGCCGTATGAGCGCGATTTGTCCGATATTGATGTCGCGTTCGTTGGAGTCCCGTTTGACGATGGGACCACGTTTCGATCGGGGGCGCGAATGGGTCCATCGGCAGTCCGCGAACATTCCCGACTGCTGCGCCCGTACAACCCGTTCATGAATGTGGGTCCATTTGACTCCCTCAACGTTGTCGATTGGGGAGATGTGGACATCGTGCCGGGATTCATTCTAGAGACCTTCGAGAAGGTACAGCACGACATCATGTTCTTGATGGAACACCGAACAGCTCCGCTCGTGTGCGGGGGAGACCACTCGATTACGCTTCCTGTCCTACGCGAACTAGCCAAGCAGCATGGCCCGGTCAACCTGATTCACTTCGATTCCCATCTCGACTTTTGGGACGAATACTGGGACGGCCAGAAGTACACCCACGGCACGTGGCTCCGCAGGGTGGTGGAAGAGGGGTTGACGGGCGTCGTGGTGCAGGCCGGAATCCGCGGCAGTCAATATGGGGCCAGCGACATGGATTTCGCTCATGACCACAACATCGACATCACGTTTATTGACGACTTTCATCGCCATGGCATTGAGCTGACAATGAAGCGGATTGTCGACCGATTTCCGGCGGATCAGCCGCTTTACATCTCATGGGACATTGATGTGGTCGATCCAGCTTTTGCTGGGGCAACCGGGACTCCCGAGGTGGGCGGACTCACCAGCTGGCAGGCGATTCAGGCCATCCGCGCGTTGGCGGGTTGGCGCGTCGTCGGCATGGATGTCGTGGAGGTGTCACCGCCATACGACGCGCCGGGAGGACAAACCTCGCTGCTGGCCGCCAACTTGTTCTACGAGATGCTCTCCGTGATGGCACGCAACACCGAGGAAGGGTTGGCCATTTTCCCGGGCTAACGCAGCGCGACAACATTCTCCCGCAATGCACGACCCAAACGCTGCCCGCCAAACCCGAACCACGGATCGGCGGGCAGCAAGGTTTGCCGCATAATCGCGCGCTGGTTTCCTCGACAAGGGACCGGGCCAGTTCCGTATAGCTGGACGATCCACAGGAGCCTTTGCCCTGTCAACCAATTTCGACCCGATGGGTTAATGTACCATTCTCTTGGGAGCCCTTAGCAATGCACCGCCTTAATGCGGGGAGCGGTGCCGGCCAGCTGTATCCCCCTCTTGAAAAGGGGGGGTTTAGCAGGCGGGTTGCCTTGACAAAATTCTGCGGGCGGCCAATCATCCAAACTCTGTGCATCCGGCGCCCGTTGTAAAACGTGACCCACCGATCGACCGCTGCATAGGCCTCGGCTAAGGTGTGTAACACATGGTTCCCCAGACAATCCGCTTCCAACACACTATGCCAGGATTCGATGTGGGCGTTTTTGTTCGGGGTGGCGTTGGGAATGCGCTTGTACACCATCCCTAAGGCTGCCACGCCTTCGGCCCAGACCACTGGGGCCCATTGTCCGTTCGGATGACCGGCGCGGTGTCCGGTGCCCAATCGGGCTTGCGCGCCGCAACTGCGGCGTGCAGGGCTCGCAAGGCATCGGGAGTAGTACAGGTCCAGCCGATATGGTACCCGAGAATCGATCGGTCAAACACGTCAATGACGCAGGCCAGACAGAAGAATCGGTCCTGTCCCGCAATGTACCGTAGAGTAAGAAACAGAGCGCATCTCAGGGATGTTTCCCTGCCTCTCCTGCCCGAACCGGACAGGCACCTCTCGGCACATCCAGCTCTCCATTTCAGTGTTGCACAGCAAAAGCAAAGCGAGGTGGCCTCTCCTTAGTGGAGAGGCCGACGCCGGAAGGGCTACTCACCTTGAGCAGCCCAGCCCCGACAGAACCCAGCATGCGGATTTCCCGCACTGAACTCTTCAACCGTGGTTTCACAGAATCGCGCAGTGTTGCAAGTCTCGGTAGGAAATGAACAACTGAGGACGCTGGAGAGGAAAGCGTTGTTTCAGGGCCTGAAGCTCCGCCAAAGTGACGTCGCTCTTTTGACTGCGGCTACTGAGCATCCGGGCCAGTACGCTTCGGTGGCTCATAGGCTAGGACATGGCAATGCAGTTGTCTGCGTCATCTTTGCCCGCGGAGTGATTGGAGTATGGTCCGCGGGGCAATCAAACGGCCGGGATTGAGGCGACTCACGGCGTTCCAAAATCTAGGACTTCAATCCAGTATTGTCTCCGTGAGCGGTCGGGTTGGTTACTTCCTCTGGAACTTAGGAATCGCTCTACTGACACACTGGCCGCGCCGCCAATCTGCAGCACCATGTGCACCAGCGCGTCCTATCCCGTCCCGTTCGCACCACGTTTTCGTATACCGTGTCATCCCCTTCATTCTTCATCCCCCTGAAAGTGCCTCCGACGGTTCGTGACCCTGCGTCACTGCGCGCCCTTTCGCTGAGCACTAACTCCAGGGCCAACCGGTGCGACCTGATCTAGCGCGGCCAGCTCCTTCCGTTCCTCCACACGAGGTGCCGATTAACCCTGTACGACAGCCATCCACAATTACAACTAAGTCCTCCAGCGTCCCATTCGTGTCCGGAGTAGTGGGGTCTCAGACTTGGTTTCGACGACATGACTTCGTATTACCGCGGGTCGGCGAGCGCCGCCACGTGGACGCGCTCGGCCTTCCCCCAACCTTTGCCCAAGTGCCCATATTCCTCCAAGCAGGGCAGAAACCAATGCCGTTAAGGTTCATCCTCAGTGAAAGACTGGCCCAGCCGTGTTGCTGCCTTGGGGGACAGCAGCACAATCACCACACCCGCCGCCAACCACACCAGTACCAGATAGGGGAAGACATTGTACGGCGGCGCCGGCACGGGAAATACGTTAGACCAGAGGGTGTAGGCCAAGAGAATAATCGCCAACCCGGGAATGGCAAATTGCCACCCGCGCCACCGCTTGATATGCCTAAAGAGACGGATGGCCGCCACCTGGGTGGCTAAGTACACCAGCAGCAACGACAAGACCCCAATGGTGCCCAACCAGCCGAATACGTTGGTACCCAACTGCCCCAGCAATAACAAGTCGATAATGAAGGCGACAATCATGACCACCGCCAACGCCCGATACGGCGATCCGAAGCGCGGATGGGCTGTGCCCAACGCCCTCGGGCCGAATCCGTCGCGACCCATCGCAAACAGGATGCGAGCACCGGCCGTGGCAGTTCCCAGAGCCGACGAAAACGCGGAGATGGTCGCCCCGAACATGATGATGGCGGCCATGGTGCTGCCTACATAGCTTTTCGCCAGAGTCGCCAACGGTGCTGTGGAACTGGCAAACGCATGCACCCCGGCGGGGTTTAGGCCAAATCCCTCGGATTGTGTATAACTGATGAGCAGATAGAACGCTCCCGTCAAGAATACTGCCATGGTAATGGCTCGTGGTATTGACCGGCGCGGCGACGAGGTTTCTTCCCCCAGCGTGGCAGCTCCCTCAAACCCGGCAAAGGATAAGAAGGCGAACACACTGGCCAAACCCACCGCCGAGATGCCCGCCTTGCCGACGGAAAAGGGCTTGAACGAGAGTCCATGTGCTCCCCCGTGCCCCAATATAACGGCGGCCAGAATCAAGATCAGAATGATGGAGACCCCTTCGAACACCATCGTCACGCGAGCTGAGAGACGTACATCCCGAAAGGACAGGTACCATAAGAGTGCTCCAGCAATGACGCCAGGAATGATCCAGGCCACGTGCACGCCCAGAAACCCTAAGAAGGTTTGGAAGAAAGCGCCCACTTCGGCCATGGACGCACCCGTAAACGCTACATAAGTCATCAGCAGCGCCCAGCCTGACAGAAATCCAAACCGGGCCCCCAGACCGCGTCCGTTAAACGCATAGACAGATCCTGCGTGGGCGTACGTGCGGCTAAACTCGATGAACGAATACGACACTAAGGCAATAGTGATCAAGGCGCCCAAAAACGCAAGCGGCACCGCGGTCCCGGCTATGGACGCAGCCAAGGATCCGTTCAGGGCCATGGCTGCCGTCGGGGCCATAATGGCAATGGATAGGGCGGCTACCTCCCACAATCCCAATTCACGTTTTAACCCACCCATGCGGTCGTGCCCCCTTCCAGCACACTCTTGAGCAGATGCATTGACACCACCCAGTTGGGCGTGTCCACGATCTCCGAGATTTTGAGGTCGCCGGCGACGCTCGTGATTAAATAGGCGTCCTCGCGCGATACCCCGGCGAGATCCTGGACCCAGGCGGTCATCTCTTGCACCGCAGTCCGGGCAGCTTGCCACAAATCCGGTCCAATGCCGGTGGTTACCCATGCGGCACCCTGGCGCTGCGAGGCCGGATGACTTTCCAACCGCGGCGTGCGCAACGCCGCCTGACGCACTACATGACATCGCAAGGTCACCACGGAGCTCGTTTCAATAGCAGTTCCCGCCACCTCCCCGTCACCTTGCGCCGCATGGCTGTCTCCCAATGACAGCAGGGCGCCCGGAACCGTAACCGGAAGCCATAGGCGAGCACCGGCACTGATATGCCGCATGTCCATGTTGCCGCCGTTGCCGCTGGGTGGAACCAAAGGGTGGTCGCCCGGCTCAGCCGGCGCCGTGCCAATGGTGCCGATGAAGGCACAGGTTGGAATACGAATTCCCGGCATAAGTTCGGCGTAAGCCCCAGAGACCTGGGAAATGCGCAAGTAGGGTTCGGGGAATTGGTCGGCCAAGAGCCCGAATCCGGGAATATTGGCGGTCCAGCCCCAGTCTTCCAAGTCGATGTGAAGGATCTCGACGATGAGTGCGTCCCCTGGTTCGGCCCCGCCGATGAACAGGGGGCCGCTAACCGGATTGACCCGGCTGAAATCCAAGTGGCTCACAGCACTGACGTCAGAGTCGCGCTGAATTTGACCTCCCGAGGCGTTGGCGACCTCAACTTGCACCACGTCACCCGGGGAAATCGCCATCGCTGGCGCATGATCGCGGTTCCATGACCAGTTTACCTGGTCGCGCCGCACATGAAATGATGCCATGGAGTACCCCTCCTACAGATTAGATTAGTGCTGAGACGCAGTTTCTCTTCGTTACAACGCGCTGAATTCCCTTTTTTACCTATTCCTGAATCCGTGTTGCAGCCAGTAACCATCGTACACCAGCCGATGAGAGATCGGTCGCGCGGACTGCCCGTCCGAGCGCGTAGTCAATCGGACGCCGGGGCTGGGTGACCAGCCCGGCGAAAGCTCCGAGGGTCACGTCCCCGCCGCCCGCGAGGGTGGGACTCACCAGGGGGGCAAACAAGGCACCGGGCCGTAGCATGAAGCGAATATTGCCGCGTCGTCACAGGTATCCGACAGAAGTGAGTGTCGGACAAACAAGAGGCCGAGCCCGGCACGGATGGGCGAAGGTTGGTATCCTCGAGGAAGAGACGGGTACATGCACTCGGGGACTCTTGCGGCGTATGGAGAGCGGCACGGGGCTAAGGTAGATGATGCAAAGCTGGGAACGACTCCGCCCCCGCCGGGAGCACCCGTGAACGGCAGGGCCTTGCGTATAAGCGCACAACGTGAAATCGCGTGGTGGGACGGAGCCGGGCAGATCGGGTCGTAGTACCGACGATGCCGAGGACAACAGAACCTCGGCCGAGGAAAGGACCCGTGGACGTCTCATGCCAGGCTGGAGGTCACGGAGAGGGCACTGAACCTCGGCACCCGTGTCACCCTCATGGCCTGTGCCGTATGCTGGAGCAAACTCGACCGGGTTCAGGGGCTGTAGGTGGGTGCCTTTCACCTTGAACCGGACCTCCCGAGTGCCGACCCCACCGCCGGACGCAGAGCCGGACCACGGTGGTCACCAACCGCACACGGGAGCGAGGCAGGCTCCGGGAGGAGTGGACGTTTGAAGCCGTACTGTGGGAACACCCGACGTACGGAATTTTAGAGGGGTTGCTGGAAACCGGGTACGGGGACGTACTGAGGCACCGCCAACCGAAAGGGGCGGTCAACAGAGCGACAGTTCCCCTACACCACGGCGCCAGCTTCCTACTCGGTACGTCCACACCTAATCGGGCACTATATGACAATTATCGGCAGCATATGCCAAAAAAGCACTCCTCAGAGTGGACTCGGCTCCCGTCCGCCGAATAACTCGGACCAGGGTCTCGCGAGATTACTACCCGCAAACGGTCTCAAGGCCATGTCAAGCGCCGCTGCCGTCGGCAGCGGGTAGAGTTGGCGATAATGTATCGAACGATAGACAGGGGAAGGAAGTCAGGTAAAGGTGGCATAGAGATGCTGCAGCACCCGTCCCCACGGATTACGACGCATGTATCGTAGTCGCACTCGGCGCGCATGGCGGATCAGCTGCGCAGCGCACGTGATGAGGTTATGGATCACCGTTCGGAGCCGGCGCCGGGTGGCCTTGCGGCGCAAGGGCACGGCGGGGTCATCCAGCGTCGCCTGGCCGATAATGCGGAGCACAGTGAACATCAGGCAGACCAGCTGCAAGATGAGTTGGTTGGTGGCAAACTTGCCGGAGGGTAGGCGCTCCAAATCCAGATCGGTCTTGTACTCGCTGTGGTATTGTTCCAACGTCCCGTGCTCCGGATACCACGGGAGCACCGCCTCCGCCGGGACCTCCAGCGAGGTCCAATAGGTGGTGACCTCCACCTCCGGGATCAGGAGAATTTGTCCCTCCGCTGTGATGGTGCGTTCCACGACCTGGTACACGACCCGTTCCGACTCGTGCCCGGCTTTGGGCGTCCGCCAGGTGGTACCCCGGTAGATGGTCTTGCCCTCGCGCGGGTGTTCGGCTGTTCCTTCGGATTTGGCTAACTCTAACCAGCCGGCGGGCGATTCCTGGCGCAGATTGCGCTTGATGAGGAAGTCCGCGTGCTCCGCACGCACACGATCAATATTCTCCGCCGCGTCGTTGCCGGAATCCAGCCGCACCAGGAGCTGGGCCTCCGGCAGAATGGCGTGGGCCCGCTCGAGGCAGGTGGTCAAGAACTCCGGCTAAAACATCTGTTGGCGCTAATGCTAAATGTCATCGGTTTGACTAAAATGGCCGCCATTTTAGTTCTGATAGTTTGACTCACGACATTGGCATGGTTTCAGCCAAGAAATCGATGGGGAAATTTGTTGGGATCGATTGAAAGCGTTAGGCGTAAAATGTCATCGAACCTAACCGGGGGGATGTCGCGTGACTTACACCGATGCGAGAAAGGAATCAGCCTGTCGTTCGACCAGTCCTAAACGCCTTTGGGAATTGGCGCACGATGCCAGACCGGAAATCCGTCAGCGAGTCGCAGCAAACCCATCGACACCGGCGCATGCCTTAGCAGATCTCGCGCGTGATTCTGATCGTATGGTGCGGTTAATGGTGGCCGACAATGCTGAAACGCCGGCCCACATTCTGAGATCCTTGGCCGAGGATGCCGACGGGTATGTCCGCGAAATGGTGGCCGCCAACTCGCGCACCCCCGTGGAAGTATTGGCCAGGTTGGCCCACGATTCGTTTTGGGTGGCCCGCCGCAATGTGGCGTGGAATCCACAAACGAGCCCGGAGCTTCTCGTGATGCTGGCACACGATCAGCATGGTCAGGTCCGCCAGCAGGCGCTGATCAACGTGCACATGCCAGCGACCGAGCTCAGCACATATGCGCATGCCAAGAGCGGGCGCGTTCGATGCCACGTTGCACTGAACCCCAACATGCCTTTAGACGCTCTCTGGGCGCTTTCACAAGACCCCGACCCCCGGGTGCGAGCGTCGGTGGCGCAAAATGCCCGTGCTACGGAAGAGATTCTGCACTTGTTGTCCTGTGACCGGGTCGTGCAGGTTCGGGAGCGCGTGGCAGAGCATCCGAAAACGCCCGGTGAGGTGTTAGAGACCCTGCAACAAGATGCCGAACAGTCCGTGCGAGAAGCCACGAAATGGGAGGCGAGCCATTTGGTCGATGAGGAGGCGGTGCTCGTGGACCATACCCGGTTCGATTGGCCGCTTGAGCCACGCGACAACGCGTCGTACGTCCATCGTTTGCTACGGCGCAGGCGGACTTCCTCTTCGGCCTGCGCCTCTTCTGCGACCAAGGCGGCCATGTGCTTTAAAAGGTTGTCGCGTAAAAATCCTGTTCCACCACCACGAGGGTGTGGACCGAGAAGTTTTCGACTTCAAACTTGTTCTTCAGGTCATCACAGTGCGTTTCCAGGCCCCAGCGCCGAAAATACAGGGAGGGCGCCTCGGCATACGGGAGCTCCGCCGGTGTAAAGTCGGTGATGAGCGTTTCGACTTCCCCTGTTGGCAGAGTTATCGTCAGAACCAGGAGTGTGATCTCCGTGCCGACCGGCACGGGCGGGCGTTCCTTGCTCCTTCAGATGACGCGCGCGGTCTTGGTGATCGGAACAGTGACAACGGCATCGGGCTCGGTCACGGCATCAATCTCAGTATAAAACCCCTACGCGACGCGCATCACAAAGCGGAGGTGATGGGCTTTCAGCCACAGAATGAGGTCCGCGGACGGATAGCCGCGATCAAAGAGCACCAAATTGGGGATGTCAGGTGACGTCAGTTTAAGGCGCGGTCAACTGATCTTTGGCCATGTTCCGCTCGGCGCGATCGTACCGGTTGAGGATGGTGGATGACCAATCTGTTGAGGATATCATACAGGGCCGACGGGCGGGCACGCGCAAGCGTGCCGTGTTCGGTTTGATTTTCCGACGCCCCATACTTCTCCCACAGCCGGCATGTTCGGGAGTTTTATGACGCTCCATCCATCGCGAGTCAGCGAAATCCCAGGTACTGTACTGCGCGCACTTACCATCTGATAAACACCTGATCACCACAGCCGTCTTATCACCTGCGTGGGACCGCGGTTACCCATCAGAATGGTCTGCTCGCAAGCCGAATCGAGCCGTCAACGCTCCGCAGATCCCTGTGGACGGTCGTGACCTAGGTGTGCGGCCCGCTAAGCACGGCACTGGTCATGGCACACCTGGATACAGTCACATCTGGTGCTGGGCAGCGACACTATTCATACCTTCGCCGGCTCGGGCGGCGACTCGGGTTTGGACGGATCCGGCAGGTGCATCGGCACCATGCCAATCACCACATCCGTGCGTCTGCGGAGGGCATGAGCGATAGCCTCTCCAATCCGGTTGTGCAGGAGACTGGCTCCCGCACTGTCGGGGACAACTTCCGGCACCAACACCAGCACTCGCTGATTGGCACGCCGCTCTATCGTGTTGATAAACCGGAGCAAAGGACGCACCACCGAATGATACTGAGACCGCAACACCACCAACCGCACCGGGGGATCCCAAGCCCGCCATGCTTCCTGAAAGGCTTTGTCCCGGCGCGCTTCATCCGAATGGTTCTCATCAAAGAGCACCACTACGGCAATCACCTCGTCACTGAGAGACAAGGCGTGGTTTAATGCACGCCGAGTGAGTTCGGTCAGGGTCGGCGACACGGGAACAATCACCACAGGTTTTGGCAGAGGCTTAAGGGGCGGGGGAACCACGCCTACACGCAGTTGGCGGCCCGCCCGATCATAGTACTTCCGGACTCGCCTGAACAGGATAATCAACAGTGGCACGGTGACTACCACAACCCACGCGCCTTGGGAAAATTTGGTGACCACAAACAATGCGGTCGCCAGGCCGGTAGCCACCGTCCCTAAAAGGTTTAATGCGGCCCGAATTTTCCAACCGGGCGGCCGGGTCTGGCGCCAATGCACTACCATTCCCAGTTGCGAAAGGGTAAATCCCGTAAACACGCCGATGGCAAACATGGGGATTAATGCTTGAGTGTTGCCGTTCACCGCAATTAACAATATGGCGGATGCAATCGCCAGCACCCAAACGCCTCGCTCAAACACCAACCGGTCGCCCCGAATGGCGAAGGATTGGGGAAGAAAATGATCGCGCGCCAATAAGCTGGCCAGGACCGGAAGACCTCCAAACGATGTGTTGGCGGCAAGGCCCAACACCGTAGTGATAGCCAGCGATACCACAAAAAACGCCCAGCTTCTGCCCACACTACCAGCCATTACCTTGCTAAGCAGCGTCATATTCCCGCCCGGCAGCACCTGAAACCGCGTCGTCAGCAGGGCGATTCCCAACAACATGACTCCCAATAATCCACCCAAGAGCCACTCCGTTCGTTTGGCCCGGACCTGCCGGGGCGCCCGAAAGAGGGGAACACCGTTAGCAATGGCCTCTACTCCGGTCAGCGCGGTACAGCCCGCCGCGAACGCCTTCATCAAAAAGAACGCGCTTACATGCGGCGCGCGTGCGGAAACCGCCCCGTGCGTCACCGAGGTTCCCCCGACGGGGTGAATGAATCCCCAAGCGAGTACGGCGAGGAGACCGACGATAAAAACCATCGTGGGCAAAAGGAAAGCGCGGGCGCTTTCCCCGACCCCCCGTAAGTTAAGCAGTGTGACAATGGCCAGCAAGGCCAGACACAAAGCTAACGTCCAGGGAAGCAGCACGGGGAACGCCGAGGTCAGGGCCCCAATGCCCGCGGCAATGGAAATGGACACGGTCAGCACATAGTCCACAATGAGTGCCGCGGCGGCCAAGTGGCTGGCGCCAATTCCCAAATTAGCCTTGGAAACCGCGTATGCCCCGCCGCCCTTGGGGTACGCATCAATCACTTGGCTGTACGATAAGACCAGAATCGCCAACAGGCCGATAATCGCCAAGCTGATGGGCAAGAGGTAGTGAATGGCGGCCGCTCCCGCAGTCACCAGCACCAGCGCAATCGCCTCGGGTCCATACGCTACGGACGTCAAAGCATCCAACGACAGCGCTGCTAGCCCCTCCGAGGTGCCAATTTCCTCCGATTCCGCCTCGCTCGTCTTGAGCGGGCGCCCGATTAGGAAGTGCCATACGTCCATGCGGGTAGTGTACCACGGGTTTTCCAGTTGTGTCGCTTTAGCACGCGCGCATGGCCAAACGCGGTGATAGCTCGCTACCCAAGGTCTGGCATCGCATCTAACGCCAGGCAGGCCGACCGCGACCTCGGCCGTTCTGCCGGTCCATCGTTGTGTTTCTGATGAACTCTCCCGCCACTAAATCCTAACGGATTGAGGTGGGGGTTTCCGAGGTCACCCTCAGAAGTTCCTGGTTGTGCGACCGCTACGCCGAGCCGTTAGGTCTCATGCGTCTTCCACTGGATCTCCCCAGGCATCGACGACCCTTGCGAAGTCCCCCGAAGTGGGGGGAAGTCCCAGACGGGAGATTCGGACCGCTCCAGCCCTACGTCCTTATTACAAGACAAACATCTCTAGCCCTGCGGGCTAGCCCGTGACCGAAGGAAATCCCCGTGGGACTTGACCCCCTCTTGGCTGTCGCCGAAGAGGGGACTGCGCGAGTATTGTGTTCAAGTTTCGCGGCTCTCGGTACAATAGGAAAAAAGGGGTGGACCGATGGGTGGCCAGACGGCAGGGCAAAATCCCTTGTCTCCGAGAGACCAACGCATGCTGAGAGACATCTTGCGCGTCTTGGTGCGACCGGTCGAACTGTGGGCGTTTCTCGATGACGAAGAGAACAGCGCCGACCTGGCTGCGGTTCTGTTGCAGTTAGATAGGCTGGCGCGTGACCGCTTAACGGTGCACATCGCCGACGGCGAGACGGCCTCTGGACTGTTATTAGCATTGGGCATTGGGAAAAAGCCAACCTTGCGCATTGTCGGGCCCGGCGGGGAATTTGCGCCGGTGGAAATCGTGGGGGCGCCGCGCGGGTATCAGTTTGGCGCGTTAATTCATCTCTTGGCAGCCATCAGTGGTGGACGCACGGGGCTTCCCTACGCGGCTAGGCGCATGGCGAAGAACGTCAAGCATGACATATTGCTTGAGGTTGGCGTGGCACCCACTTGCCCGCATTCCCCCCAGGTTGTCCGAATCGCCCAAGATTTTGCCCTGACAAATCCTGCGAGAATTTTCGCCCGCTCCGTTGACTTGGTGCAGATGACGGCCGGCGCCGGTGCCTTGACGGACGCTGTTCCGGTGTTGACGGTATATGTCGATGGCAAGGTCATGGCGTCCCACGTGGGAACGCTTTCCGTAGAGAGAATGAGCCGGCTGATTCAATACAGTTTCAAAGGGGGATCGCGACATGCCGGAGGTCTTCAGCACCATTGAGGCGATGCGCCAATGGGCAGCGTGCGTGCGCCGCCAAGGTGAGAGGTTGGCGTTGGTCCCCACCATGGGTGCCCTGCATCAAGGGCATCTGGCGCTGGTGGCCGAGGCGCGGCGGCGCGCGTCCCGTGTGGTGGTCTCTATTTTTGTCAATCCCCTGCAATTTGGCCCCGCGGAGGATTTATCACGCTATCCGAGAACTTTGGCGGACGACCTAGATAAACTGCAGCAGTTTGGTGTCGAGGGGGTGTTCCATCCCACGGTGAAAGAAATGTATCCGGATGGGCCCCAGCCAACACGCGTGATTGTTCCGGCGATGTCGGCGGTGCTCTGTGGCCGAACTCGGCCCACGCACTTTGAGGGTGTCGCCACCGTGGTCACCAAACTTCTTCATATTGTGTCACCCGATCTGGCGGTTTTTGGGGAGAAAGATTGGCAGCAGCTTGCCATCATCCGGCGGATGGTGGCGGATTTAAGCTTTCCCGTGGAGATTTTGGGAGTTCCTATCGTTCGCGATGAGGGAGGGCTGGCGTTGTCGTCGCGAAACCGGTATCTCGCCGCAGACGAGGTAGAACAGGCTCACTCGCTGTATCGTTCCCTGGTCTATGCACGCCGGCTCTATGAAGCTGGCGAGCGCCATAAGTGGCGGTTGTTGGACGCGGCGACACAGATCCTCGAACAAGCCGGGCTGAGCCCGGAATATGTGGAACTGGTTCATCCTGAGAGCTTAAAATCCAGCCCCGACATATTGGATGGTCCAGCGGTGCTGGCACTGGCCGTCTATGTGGGCCGCGCCCGCTTGATTGATAATATCAAGCTGGGAAATACCTCGGCACTTAGTGCATATACTGCCCTGAACGAGGGGGGATGACGGTGGTTAACGCCGTGTGGCTCGTGCTTATTGTGGGTGGCATTATCGTGTCCGGCCTGCATCATAACATGCTCCCTGTCACCGAGGGGATTGTGACAGGAACCGAAAAGGCGGTGGAGGTGGCCTTCGGCTTTATCGGCATGATGGCACTTTGGCTGGGAATAGCGCGGATTGCCGAAGAATCGGGACTGATGCAGGCTTTTTCACGGCTGCTGTCACCGATTGTGTCGCGCCTCTTTCCCGGCATCCCGGCCAATCATCCCGCCCTGGGCAGTATGGTGATGAACATGGTGGCCAATATTTTAGGGATGGGCAGCGCGGCGACACCGTTTGGCCTCAAGGCCATGGAAGAACTGCAAGAGCTAAACGACACAAAAGACCGAGCGTCGGCCAACATGATTACCTTCATTGCTCTCAACACGGCCTCTTTAAGCTTAGTACCCGCAGCCGTCGTGGCGCTTCGTGTAGCGGCAGGCTCTAAGAATGCCACGGTCATTGTGGGTCCGACCATTGTCGCCACCGCCTTTGCAATGGTGGTGGCCATCGTGGCGGATCGGATCTTTCGCCGGGTGAGCCGCGACGATCAGAACTAATGGTACATCCAATGGGAGAGAGCGACCGAGGCGACAAAGCCGGCTAAATCGCCAATCAGCGCGACAGTCAAGGCATAGCGCGTTCGGCGCACGGCGATCGAACCGAAATAGAGGGTGATGACATAAAAGGTGGTATCGGTGCTTCCTTGTATCGTAGAGGCCAGGTTTCCCACAAATGAATCTGGGCCGAAGTGCTGCAACAGTCCGGTGGTGATGCCCAGGGCGGCCCCGCCCGAGAGCGGACGAACCAGCATCAAGGGAACGACGGCCGCCGGAACGCCGACGTAGCTTAAGGGTTTAGCCAAGAAGCGAATCACGGTGTCGAGCGCTCCCGATACTTCGAAAATATTCAGCGCCACCAAAATCCCGACAAGAAACGGGATCATGCGGACTGCCATTTGAAAGCCTTCCTGCGCTCCTTCGACGAAGACGTCGTAGATCTTGACCCCGCGAAGCCACCCGTACAGGGGGATGAAGGCAACCAACAGCGGAATCGCCCATAGTGAGACAACGTCCAATAAATGGGTCAGCATGAGTCTCCCTCCGGACACTGCCAGCCTTAGCAGCACCTGGTATACTAGTCGCACGCCGGTCACAGGATAACCGGTAGGTCCAGGCCTGTCTCAACATATGTGCCGGCGCTAAGTTTGATGAATCGGGGGTGAAGCGGTGGCAGTTTCAGATCGGCTGAGAGAGTTGGGCATTATTCTTCCCCAGCCGCCGTCGGCGGTTGCGGCTTATGTTCCCGCGGTGCTGACCGGCTCCTGGTGTTACACTGCGGGCCAATTGCCGTTAAAGGATGGTGTCCTCCTGGCCCGCGGGCGGGTGGGCGCCGAGGTTTCGGAGGAAGACGGATACCAGGCGGCCCGGCAGTGCGCCTTAAACGCTATTAGTGCGGCCGCGGCGCAGGCTGGCGGTGTTGACCGGATTAAACGCGTCATCAAGGTAGTCGGGTTTGTCCAAAGCCGTGACGATTTTCACGGGCAGCCCAAGGTGGTCAACGGGGCCTCGGAGTTATTCGAACACGTGTTTGGCGAGGCTGGGCGGCACGCGCGCTCGGCGGTTGGTACCAATGCGCTGCCTCTCGATGCGGCGGTTGAAATCGAAGTGATTTTTGAGGTTGGGGACTAAATGCCCGCCATGCGGGTGCAACGGATATTGCAAAAAGCGGGCTTGACCTCCCGGCGTGAAGCTGAACGATGGATTGCGGTAGGGCGGGTGACGGTAAACGGCCAACCCATAGGGCTGGGGGCGTTGGCCGACCCGGAGCGGGACCGTGTTGCGGTGGACGGCCGGCCGGTATTGCTGCCCACAGTCCCGCCGGTCTATTTGGCGCTCTATAAGCCCCGGGGGTATACGACCTCCCTGGCCGACCGCCACGCTGCCCATCTTATCTCGGAGTTAGTTCCCCAGCGTTTTGGCCGGCTGTTTCCGGTGGGTCGGCTTGACCGGGACAGCGAAGGGCTAATCCTTTTGACCAACGACGGCGATCTAGCGCAGGCTCTCATGCATCCGTCACATGGCGTCGAGAAGGTATACGAGGTATGGGTCCGAGGAGTGCCCAAAAAGAGCCATCTGCAGCGGATGCGCGATGGCATTCAGCTGGACGATGGCAAAGCGCGTCCCGACCGCGTAGATGTGCTCCGTCGGGAAAACGATCGTGCCCTCATTCGAGTGGTGCTGCATGAGGGGCGAAAGCGGGAAATTCGGCGTATTTTTGATCGGATCGGGCATCCGGTGCAACAGCTGGTGCGGACCCGGTATGGCAATATTACCATAGGCGGACTGGAGCCGGGGCATCCCCGGCCGCTTACGCATCGCGAAGTGCGAGAATTGAAAGCGTTGGTCATGGATTCCAGACCTCATTCCGATGATGGCTAGCGAAGCTGCTGGGAACTGGGGAAAGCGGCTTTGTTGGCTGGGTTAAGATGGGGTGATACTTCTCCCCGCCGCCACTTGTCGGGAGCGCGAGCGGAGAGAAGGGATGAGCTAACTGGGCCAGGCGGGGTTTGTATTGCTGAGGCGTCCCACTCTCGTCAGCGGCTCCGAAGGAGAAACAGTATCGGGGAGCGCGTGCTAGATGGGTACAAGAAATCCTTCAGCGTCGCTTCAAGGGTCGGACGGTCGAGGAATCGACATTATTGCTCCTGCGTGTCAATTCGACCCCGGGAGCAAAGAGATCGGCGTCGCAATCATCCTACTAGCGGGAGAGGGGCCTAAGGCTCTCCTGCCTGGTCTAAAGAACCGGCATCGAAGGGATGTTACAGCGAATGGCCGCTTGACATCTCTTCCGGGGGACGCCGGGTCGCCCAGCGTGCAAAGAGCTGCGTGACTCATTGAAACAATGGCCGGCGCGATAAGAAAATAAGCTTTCGCCTAACGGCGGACGCCCGCTTTCCTCGGTTTGCAGCCGTTCACTCCCGAAAGGGAGGGACGACCGTTTGTCCCCGCAAGGGGAATGGTCCCAGGCCTTAAAGCCGGGGCTGCTCGCGGGCATTTAGTGATTGAGCCAGAAAGGGCGGGGAAGGACGACGGAACCATCGCAGGAACGACTCAAGGCCGCCGCGCACGACATTCACGCCGTCGCGGCGTTTCAGCCAGAAGACCGCGGAATTCGGTCGGCAACGCCGGACGAGGTGAGAGCCGGTCTCACCGCTGATGTCTATTTTGTCGGCACACAGCAAATTCTCGACCATCTCCACTTAAGCCAACTCCCGGTGACTGCGGAGATTTTTTGCAATCATGGCGGGCTCTTGGCGGGCGTGGATGAAACCGTGGCATTACTCGAGCATCTCCCTGTTACGGTAGATGCTTTGGACGACGGCACCGTATTGAACGAGAAGGACGTGGTTATGCGAATATCCGGTCGTTACGGCGATTTTGGGCTGTTTGAGACAGCCATTTTAGGAACCCTGGCCTCGTCGTCGGGTTGGGCCAGCCGCACCCGTGAAATCGTAGATTTGGCCGCTCCCGTGCCGGTCATCTCGTTTGGCGCACGTCATGTGCACCCGGCGGTGGCATCGGTCATGGACCGGGCGGCGCTGATTGGCGGTGCGGCTGGGGCCAGCAGCATTTTGGGTGCACGCCAAGCCGGTCAGATGCCCTCCGGGACAATGCCCCACGCACTTCTACTAATGGTCGGGGATACGGTGCGGGCGGCCCAGGCATATGACGCCGTCATGCCGGAGAATGCACCGCGAGTGGTGTTGGTCGACACGTTTAAAGATGAGGCGGAAGAAGCGCTCAGGGTTGCTCAAAAGCTGGGTTCCAAGCTGGCCGCGATACGCATGGACACGCCCCGTGAGCGCGGCGGGGTCACGCCCGGGCTGGTGCGGGAAGTGAAAGCGCGGTTGGTCCAGGCCGGATTCCCCGAGGTGGGCATCTTTGTGTCAGGCGGCATCGCCGCCGACCGGGTCGTGCCACTGAAAGAGGCGGGGGTTACCGGCTTTGGCATTGGAAGCTTCATTGCGGCCGCGCCGCCTTTGGATATGACGATGGACTTGAAGATGGTGAATGGCAAACCTGTCGCCAAACGGGGGCGCATTCCCGGCCTCACTCCCGGTCGTCCGTTACGGCGCCGGATTTCTGCCGGGCCTGAATCGACGATTTGAGCGAGTCCCAGGCCTTGGGATCAATAAGGTGGCGCACTGGCTCCACTGGCGTGAGGCTGCATGATTCCCAGGCCAGGGCAATACGGTGGGGAATTCCGTCTTCGGGGGCCAGCCATGCGATGAGGCGAAGACGGGCCTCGCGTCTCAGTTTGGGGTCGTCAGGCAGATGGCGGTCAATGAGCGCGATGGCGCGGTCCGCCCGGCCCGCTTGGTACCATGCGTCTGCTTGGCGCAATGAGCCAGGATCGAGATCCGTATACCGCGTCCACAGGACGTTGGCCAGGTCCGGCTGCAGGATGGTGAGGTCCGCCAGCATAGTCACTAGGCGTTCGCCGGTAGGGTGTACCAGATGCGGGCGCCACAAAAACGAGAGCAGCGCATCGACGCATGCGGGGTTGTTGGCGCCTGCGCTCACTACGTTCATAATAGGGGCCAGGGGGAGGCACGGCTGCATCCAATGGAGCATAAGCCAGGCCTCAAAGTCGTCGGGTAAAGACTTGGTCAGGTGTCGATCGCGCCAGAGGTCGAATTGAGCCCGCACGGCCGGCTGCTCAAGCCAGCTGGCATGCATTTCCGCCCACAATGGCGCTAACGGATCTCGTGAGAGTCGTGATCGTATCGAGGAGGTTTGGAGTCGCTGTTGCAGGCGGTGCAGAGCGCCATCGGAAAATGGCTCGCGCCAGAATGGCGGGAGGTCGGGAATGAGGTCCCAGTTCAACTCTTGGTCGAAGGGCCATCGGGCCAACATCGGCGGCGCCGTCTGCGCCAACGCCCAAGGGGTTTCATAATACATCTCCGCATTTTGCTCGAGGTCCAGCAGTAAAGCGGCAGCGTGGCGGCAGGGCATGCGCTTACCCTCGCAAGTGCATGTTGCGACCAGTTGGGCCTCGTGTGCATGGATATGCGGGTGATAGCGGTCCGCATAGCCGCGCAACTCAGCCGCATAGTCGGCATCACCCAGGCGCCAGCGGCGTGCCAGCCGCTCTTGAGCCAGATAGTCTCGGCCAACTTGGCGGATGTTTGTGGGGAGTTG
Source organism: Bacillota bacterium (assembly GCA_021820965.1). Classification (GTDB taxonomy): domain Bacteria; phylum Bacillota; class Sulfobacillia; order Sulfobacillales; family Sulfobacillaceae; genus Sulfobacillus_B. The sequence goes on from JAKACZ010000024.1 coordinate 21,481, forward strand.
ATCCACTGCATTTTGGATGCATGTGGCATGTAAGGCCATTACACGGTCGTCCCTTCAGGTTACGGGCGCAGTGTCATTCTACCAAAAATCCCGACTCCCCTTGCAAGAGCCTGGCAATCCCGGCACAATGGGAAAGATAAGCGGAACACCTAATCTGTGAGGAGGCTCAACATGGTTGTCAGATGTCGTGTTTGCGGCCGTACTGTCGATGTCGCCGCTTGGAGCCGGGAGCATGAGATTTTGAAAAAGGCGTCGGATGACCCGGCGTTCGTCTGTGACGCTTGTCAGGAAAGGATTCGGGCTGAAGCGAAGAAAGACCTGCCGACTTAATGCATAGAGGAGGCGAGCACCGGAGTGATTCGGGGAATTCGGGGAGCCACAACCGTCGAACATGACGATGCGGAGGAAATCCTGGCTCGCACGGGGGAACTTCTTTTGGATATGGCGCGGGCAAACCAGATTGAACCGGATATGATATCCAGCATTTGTTTTACATTATCACCCGATTTGCACGCCACCTTTCCGGCAGAAGCTGCGCGGCGAGTCGGCTGGCGGTATGTGCCAGTGATTTGCATGCGCGAGTTGGACGTGCCCCATGGCCTTCCTAAAACGATACGAGTGTTAATGCACGCGGAGACCTCGCGGCGGCCGGAACAAGTCCAACACGTGTACCGTGGCAGGGCGGTAAGCCTCAGAGAAGACCTGGATCCTGACGTGAGCGCGCGTGGGTAGACCCGGAGTGATTGCAGTGGATGGGCCGGCCGGAGCTGGTAAAAGCACTGTAGCGCGTACGATCGCCGGTCGGTTGGGGTTTTTGTATTTGGACACGGGTGCCATGTACCGGGCACTAGCCTACAAGGCATTGACCGAGGGGGTTGATGTGCGGGATGATGAGGCCTTGTCGGAACTTTTGGCGGATACGGTGATTGAGTTGTATCCAGCCGAACACGGTAATGTTGAAGTGATACTGGATGGCGTCGATGTGACGGAAAAGCTTCGCACCCCGCAAGTTAATGCCACTGTCTCGCAGGTGGCGGGATTTGCGTCGGTGCGCACGGAGATGGTGGCCCGTCAGCGGGTGCTGGCAAGCCAGGGCGGGGTAGTAATGGACGGACGGGATATTGGAACATGTGTTCTGCCCGAGGCCGATGTCAAGTTTTATTTGACAGCGTCTTTGGATGCACGAGCGCAGCGCCGCTATCACGAAATGCAACGAATGGGTTACAACATTTCTTTGGCACGGATTCGTGAGGAGATTGAACATCGCGACATGTTAGATTCCAGCCGTCCCTACGCGCCTTTATCCAAAGCCGATGATGCCTTGTTGGTGGATACCACCGATATGGAGGTTGAGGAGGTCGTGGCGTACATGATTGAGGTGTGCCGCCAACGCCTGACGTAATGTGGGTATATTGGATCTTATATTGGATCATTCGCACGCTTTTCTCTCTCTATTTCCGTGTACGCGTAACCGGACTGGCTCATTGCCCCGAGGATGGGGCGGTGATTGTCGTGGCCAACCACCGCAGCGGGTTCGATCCGCCCATGGTGGGGGCGATTTTGCGACGTCCGGTACATTTTATGACCAAGGCGGAATTATGGTCGTATCCTTTTCTGCCTTTGCTCTTTAAATATGTTCACGCCTATCCGGTGCGGCGGGGCCGGCCCGATCGCAAGGCCATCCGACACTCGCTGGATATTCTCCGGCGGGGAGAAATTATTGTGTTATTCCCCGAGGGGCACCGGACTGAAACGGGCGATCTCCAAGAAGCGCGAGCGGGCGTCGTATATCTGGCGCAAAAAACCGGCTGTCTAGTTTTACCGATTGGCATCAGTGGACGGTATGGTTTTCGCCGCACCATTCGTTATGTGGTTGGAGAACCCTTTCAATTGGATGCGGACATGAGCCGCAAACAAGCCCAAGGGTTGGTAATGGATAAAATTCGGGTACTCATCGAACGCGGAGAGGCGATGGACCGCAGATGAGATGGTTGGATATTCCGCCGTTCCGTTGTAATATGGGAGAGAATAGCCTTCCCTGGGGATCATGTTGGGAACGGAATTTGGGAGGTCGGCAATGATGGATGAGCGCAGACAGGAAGGAGCTGCCAACGAAGCGCGCAACGAGATGGAAGAAGCCTTAAACATGGAGGAATCTTTGGGACTGGGCCTAGGCGGTGATGCTCACCCCGGAGATATTCTTGAGGGGCGTGTTGTGCACATCTCGCAAGATGGCGTATTGGTCGATGTTGGCGCCAAATCTGAAGGAATCATCCATCTGCGCGATCTCAGCCATCGTCGGGTAGAGCGGGCTGAAGATGTTGTGCAGTTGGGTGATGTGATATCCGTCTATGTCCTCGGTTATGAGGGTGAAGAGGGCACCCTGAAATTGTCCAAACGGCGGGCGGACGAAGAAAAGGCCTGGGAGCGGTTGGAAGAGGCCCAAAAGAATGATGAAATTTTAGAAGCGCCGGTGGTTGAAGTCGTCAAAGGCGGTCTAGTGGCGGATGTGGGTCTGCGCGGTTTTATCCCGGCTTCGTTGATTGCCCCGGGCTTTGTGCATGATCTGGAGCCCTTTTTAGGCCAAACGGTACGGGTACGGGTGGTGGAGATTGATCGTCATAAGCGGCGAGCCATTTTGTCCCGCAAGGACGTGTTGGCCGAGGAAACCCGTGCCAAGCAGGAAGAAGTTTGGTCCAAGATTGAAGAGGGACAAATTTGGGAGGGTACAGTGAAGAGCCTGACCGACTTTGGCGCGTTTATTGACTTAGGCGGCGTGGACGGTTTGCTGCACATCAGCGAGATGTCCTGGAGCCGCATCAACCATCCCTCGGAAATTTTAGAAGTCGGCCAGCCGGTTCGTGTGAAGGTCATCCGACTGAAGCCGGAAAGCGGCAAGATTAGTTTGGGACTCAGGCAGGTAGAGGGTAACCCCTGGGACCGCGCGGCCGATCATTTCGTCGAAGGGCGCATTTACCGCGGCGAGGTGGTGCGTCTGGCGACATTCGGAGTGTTTGTGCAGTTGGAACCGGGTGTCGACGGTCTGGTCCACATTTCTCAACTGGCTGACTATCGGGTAGGCCATCCTTCAGAAGTGGTACAGGTCGGCGATGTGATTGCCGTGAAGGTACTGGAGGTTGACCCGGAGCGGAAGCGCATTTCGTTGTCAAAGCGGGAGGCGGACGCGGAAGGCGGGTTGAGTGCCGTATATGAGCCGGAGCCACCTGAACCCCCGCCAACCGAGGATCCCGCTCCACCGCGCATGGCGGCATATCATGCCGGCGACTGGGAGGATGAAATTCCTCCGGATGACCCGGAAGATCCCCAAGTGTAGCCAGCGAATCCTCAACGACCCGGTTGAGGATTTTTTTATGTTCCACCGAACAAAGTCTTATATTGCAATGGTCAATGTGTTAAGATTGTGTTAAGATCATATTAAGGATTTGTTAAGAGGGGAAGGGACACGGGCTGATCGGCGTTGACGTCGCGATTTTTGGCTTAATTAGCGCTTTTACCGCAATCTCGGGAGTGAACGACGGCGGCAATCTGATTGGCACCTATCTTTCCTCAAGCCGGCTTCGGCCGGCGGTGACAGTGGCGCTTTTGTCGGTCAGCATGTTAGCAGGCCCTTTTTTATTTGGGACCCGGGTTTCGCACACCATTGCCGTAGAGATCGTCAATTTCCGCGTGGCGGGGCATTTAGTGTTGGCGATGGCGCTCCTTGCCGCCGTGGCGACGCTGGGGGTGACATGGTACCTGTCGATACCGACCAGTGCCACGCTGGCTCTGGCTGGGGCCATGGTGGGGACCGTTATGGCAGAAGGGCATATGGACTGGGTGCAATGGGCGGGTGTGCTAAAGGTGGGCCTGGGAGTGGTCGGTTCGGTCGTGGTTGGGTTCGCCGCGGCCTATGTCATTTCCGTTTTGCTGTGGCGGCTGATGCACCGCTTCCCCAAGGTGGGATTTTCCGGCGGTGGTGCGCAATGGTTGACCGTCGTCCTGCAAGGATTGGCATACGGAGCCAATGACCTGGAAAAGGCGATTGGGCTGATGGCCGTTTTCTTGATGTTGGTTGGCCATCATCACTACCAGGTGACTTGGTTGGCAATTGTGCTGCCGTGGCTGGTGTGGCTCTCGGGTTTCTTTTTAGGCGGCCTGAGGATTGCGCGTACGGTGAGCGGCCATGTCTTTCGCTTAAATGACATGGCGGCCGTCAGTACCCAGGCCGGCGCGGCGGTGACGGTTGGTGTCGCGGCGCTGCTGGGGCTTCCGGTCAGCTCGACGCAGACGACAGATGGCAGTTTGTTTGGAACTGGGACTGCGCTCAATCCATATCAGGTACACTGGGCAACGGTCGGACAATTTATTCGGGTATGGGTCTTGACGCTGCCGCTGGCAGTAGCGGCGGGGGCGGCGGCGATGGGGGCCGCCCGGCTAATTTTGATGCTATAGCAGAAAGAAAGGGGGCCTGGATGTGCGGTGGCGTGACTTGTTAACGGGAGCCAGTGACAGTTTTCCGCAATTGTTGTCCCGTCAGCTGGAAGAGACACTCTCGATGGTTGAATACGTCCTAAAGTACGTTGCGGCTCCCACGGACGCCGAGCGAACCGCCATTGCCGCGGAGGCGGGCGAACAAGAGCATCGCGCCGACGCCATCCGACGCGAACTGATGGACCGGTTGGCGCAGACGTTTGTGACGCCGTTTGATCGCGAGGACATTAATGAGTTGTCCCGGGCCATTGACGATATTGCCGACTATGCGGAAAACACCATTAAGGAAATTCAGCTATACGAAGTCGAGCCCGATGGATTTATCCGGCAGATGGTGCGGACTCTTCACGAGGCCGTATCCGCATTGGCGGATGCGGTAGGTGCTCTGACTCAGGACGGCTCGGCGGCAAACCGGCATGCGCTAGTTGCCAAATCGCTGGAGAATAAAATGGAGGGGTTATACCGTAAAGCCATCTCGGAGTTTTCGCCCGATACGCCGGTGCATTACCTGATAAAGATGCGGGAAGTCTATCGCCATCTGTCCAATGCGGCGGATCGGGTTGACTTGGCCGCCAATGTGATTAACGCGATTATCGTGAAGAAAAACCTGTAGCGGGCGGCCAAGCATCGGGTCGGGGTGTTGCATGCCCGTTTTTGGGCTGGCCCAGGCGCAAGGCGCCGGGTCGGGTGCTATTGCGCGAGATACCCCATACGGTATATTGTATATGCATGAGTGGTGCAGCCTAGAGGTAATTCTACAGAGGAGGCGAGCGCATGAACGCAACAGACACCTTGTTTTATTCGGTCAAGACTGACAAAAGCGTGGAGGATGCGGTAAAGGCGGTCTCGGACGCGCTGTCTCACCATCAGTTCGGAGTGCTGTGGGCACTCGACATTAATCAAAAACTGGTGGAAAAAGGTCTAGAGGCTGAACCTCCCTTTCATATTTTAGAAGTGTGCAGCGCCCCGCGGGCCAAAGAAGCCTTGACCGCCAATCAGCAGGTCGGGTATTTTCTCCCGTGCAAGATTGTGGTGTACCGTGACCGCGACAGCGATACCACCGTGGTTGGCTTTCCCAAGCCGGACGTCCTGATTGGCCTACTTAAGGAGCCAAGACTGGAAGGATTGGCCCGAGAAGTGAGTGAGCTCTTAGCCAAAGCGGTGGATGAAGCGGTCGGACTGACCAGCTAGCCTTCCCTAAGTTATCGAAAGCGATTCAAAGCTCCTTTAGACCGTGCATGGTGAGGTCTGGCACGGACTCTCATGGAGTGATGTTAAGGTTTGGCTGGCGCTGACGCCAAAAATCATCGGCGCCGCCAGATCTTGCCTGGGCCCATTTAAAGATCTTGTCGCGCGGCGAAGGTCGCCAGCATCCTTTCTTCGCCGATCAAGCTGCATATCGGCCGATAAGCCAGGTCAGGCGCCAATCTAAGATAATGGTTTGCCCGGACTGGCCTTGCTGTCAAGGAGAACGTCGGAATATCCTGTGACCGCTATCCGGTCGCCGACGCGGGCTTCATGCGTGACGCGGGCGACACCGTTCGAGAACAAATGGGATATTGTAACCGTTATCCTGACCTCGTCGCCCACGTAGACCGGTGCCCGATACTCGCTGTGCTGCACCAGATAGACACTGCCGGGACCGGGCAGGCGTTGACCCAGCATGGCCGAGACAAAGCTCATGATGAGGGTGCCGTGCGCGATCGGTCGTCCGAATCGCGAACGGGCGGCCGCCTTAGCGTCTACGTGCAGCGGGTTTTTGTCGCCCACTACTTCGCCGAACCTTGAAACCAGTCTATCATCCACCTGAAATGTCTCGGTTACTGCGTCTCCTACCGACAACACATCCATACCCCCCAATCGCAACCTCCCATTTATATTGAAGCACAGAATCCCGGTGAGAGGGAATCTGAGGCGATAATATCTAGGGAGGTAAACTGTAAATCAGTCACGAAGAATCATCTTCATGAAGAGGTGAGCGCATTGAGCAGAAATCGCGTGGTGTACTTCGTTAAGCGTCCCGACGGCATGGTTACTAACGACGCATTTGCCATACGGGAAGAGCCGATGCCAATACTGTCTGATGCCGAAAGCGTCATCATAGAAAGTGTTTACGCATCCGTCGACCCGTATATGCGTGGGCGGATGTCCAATCGCAAGTCCTATACGGCTCCATTCCAGGTGGGACAACCCATGCAGGGGGGCATGGTTGGTCGAATCTACGATCCAGGCCGGACCGATTTGGCCAAAGGGGCTTGGGTGTTTGGCGTATGGCCTTGGGCGGAGTATGCCCAGGTTAAGGCGCAAACCGTTCGCCCTCTCGCACCAGGCACGCCGCCGACCGCATCCCTTCATGTCCTGGGACTGACAGGTCTGACCGCGTATATTGGTCTCACTCAGTTTGGCCGTTCTGTGACTGGAGAGCAGTTGGTGGTGTCTGCAGCGGCAGGGTCCGTGGGGAGTCTGGCGGGTCAAATCGGGAAGATTCTAGGTCTTCGGGTTGTCGGCATTGCCGGTGGACCGGAGAAGTGCGCATGGTTGGTCGACAGGCTGGGATTTGATGCGGCAGTCGACTACCGCCACGAGAATTTTCCGGCCAACCTCAAGAACGCCGTGCCGGATGGCGTTGATGTGTATTTCGATAATGTCGGTGGTACGGTGACCGATTGCGTGATGGCCGAGCTGAATTTACATGCCCGCGTCGTGATTTGCGGGCAAATTAGCCTGTACAACCTGGATAGTCCCGCCGATGAGCGTCCTCGCTTTGCCGATTTGTTAATCTCCCGGGCGCAAGCGACGGGATTTATCGTAGGCGACCACCAAGCACTCTATCCTGAGGCGCTGGAGCATCTGAGCGTCTGGTACCGGGAAGGTCGCTTGGTGGCGGAAGAAACCCTGGTCGACGGATTTGATCAGTTGATCGACGCGTTCATAGGGCTATTTCAAGGAGCAAACCGCGGCAAAGCGATTGTCAAGTTGCGGGAAGAGACGGGGGCCGACGATGACTCGTGCGGTGGGGCCAGCACACCCAGTGCGTGATGACCGCGGGTGGAGCGACCGATTCACACGCGTCGTCATACCGCGCAGCAGGCGGCCACTGTACTGGAAATGAAGACGGCACAGATTGCCAAGACTCTCGCATTTCGGGCGTGGTCGAGTGGTGGTGGAAAGGCGCGGGGATCGGCGGGTATATGAGCCGAGCTTCGAAGGGGTGGAACGGCCCGCCCCGACTTTATACGTGCGCCCGGGCGTCCCACCGGCGGCTGGACCAGCCTCTCGGTGCAATTATGTTGCTGGATCAGGCTTCTAACCAGGTTTGGGTGCGGCTGACCATTCCCACGGGGCGGATTGCCTTGTTGCAGGGTGGCCCCCGCGCACCTGGATAGTCGGGAGTAGGCAAGTGTTATGTAATCCGCATGAGGCCACCAACCATCGATGAGCTCATGGCCGGCGTTATATCATGGGTTGCGTAGGCCGACGAGAGCCGCGCCCGACAACAAGGAGGTATCACGTGACTGAATCGGCGGTGGCCGCTGAAGGGTTAGAGAAACGTTACAAAACCTTCGAGGCCGTCAACGGAATAAATTTTCGCATCGCTTTTGGGGACTGTTTCGGTCTTTTAGGTCCGAACGGCGCCGGCAAATCAACCACTATACGCATGATTTGCTGTTTGACCGACGTGACGGCGGGAACGCTCAAGGTGCTCGGACGCGATGCCCACCCGGGAAATCGCGAGATCAAGCGGCAACTCGGGGTGGTGTCGCAAGAGGATAATCTTGATCCGTCACTCACGGTCCGGGAAAACGCGGAAATTCACGGCCGCTTTTACGGACTTGGATTTCGCCAGGCGCGTCAGCGAGCCGATGAACTTTTGGCGTTTATGCAACTTGAGAGCCGAGCCAATGAGCAGGTGCGAGCGCTTTCGGGGGGTATGCGGCGGCGGCTGGTGATTGCCCGGGCGCTCATGGGAAGCCCTCGGCTGCTGGTCCTGGATGAGCCGACCACCGGGCTCGATCCCCAGGCGCGCATCCTGGTGTGGACGAAAATTCGCGAACTAAGAAGCCTGGGCGTCACCATTCTGTTAACAACCCACTACATGGATGAAGCTGAGCGGTTAGCCGATCACCTGGTTGTCATGGATCGCGGCACCGTGTTGGAACGGGGTACGCCACCGGAGCTAATTCATCGGGTTGTGGGAGACGACTGTCTTGAAATTCCCGCGTTGGAGCGAGATACCAAGGACCGGATTTCCCGGTCCTTGAAGGAGAGACCGGTATGGATGGATTACCAGGCAGGCTCTCTGCTTATCTACGGGAAGGACATGGACCAAGTCATTGAGCAACTGCACGACCTTCGTCTTTTGCCGCGCACCTATTATCGCCGGCGGGCTAGTCTGGAGGACGTCTTTTTAAAATTAACGGGGAGGGAGTTGCGAGAATGATTAAGGAGGCCGAGACCGTGCCGGGCTGGTCATGGGGAGCTTTGATGGTCTTCCGCCGTAACTTTCTCGCCTGGTCCAAGTATTACAAGTCCTCGGTGATCATGAATTTTGGTGAGCCGTTGACTAACCTATTGGCGTTGGGATTTGGACTGGGAACCTACGTGGCCAAAATGTCCGGTGTTCCGTTTGTTGCCTTTATTGGCCCGGGGCTGTTAGCTGTGACAGCCATGAACGCGGTGACATTCGACATGGCATTTGAAGGATATGACCGTCTCAATGAGAACGGCATCTATCAGGCAATGATTACCGCACCGCTGACGGTAGGACAGCTGATCATGGGTGAGTATCTCTGGGAGAGTGTCCGCAGTCTCTTGTATGGTACCGTCTTTATCGTGGTATTGACCGCTTTGGGCTTGGTCAAGTCATGGTGGGCCCTCATGTTGCCGTTCCCGCTGATGGTAACCGGCGTGATGTTTGCCGCGCCCGCGCTATGGGTCGCTTCCCGGGCGAAAAACCATGAACAGCTATTTTACTATTTCACGCTCTTCATCACGCCCATGTACTTGTTTTCCGGCGTCTTCTTCCCCATTACCCATTTGCCCGGGATTGTGCGCGATGTCATCGTGATGACGCCCCTCTTCCATGTGGTCAATATTGTCCGGGCGCTGGTGCTGGGCCATTTTTATCGCGGCCTCTTATGGGACGGGGCTTGGATGCTGGTGTACGCCGGTTTATTCGCGCTCATGCCGGTGCATGTCTTAGGTCAGAGGCTGGCAGAGTAGCCTTACCATGGCGGAGCGGGTCCCTTCAGAGATCGCGGGGCGCCAGGGGACTGGGTCCGGATGGGAGTGGCCGTGGCGCCGGTCTGGTCTTGGCCTTGCCGGCCCTTATGACGGAACTCACAAAGCCTTCATATCGGCACCTTAGCTATATCGGAGTCCCCAGAGGCGGTTTTTGAGTCATGGTCACCGGGAGCCTTCCTTGGCTGGCGGCTTTCACCTGCCGCGGCCAATGGGGGGCTCATCTCTTTGTTCGCTAGCCAGTCAACCAGTTCTCGCCACGGCCATGTTCCACGGAGAGTGCGGACCCCTGGCGGAAGCCTTCGCCAGTTTTCGCGACTCGATGATCCCCAGGGCGTCGGCCGTCACTCAGAAGCCCGGCTTCGGTCTTTATTCTCACACGCTGCGGGTATGTTATCGCAATCGGGCAGAGAAGTTCCGTCTGCCCCCGGGGCTGGCGAAGGCGTGGGGACACCGACCTGCTGAGCGTGCCTTTCCGTCTCCAGTCGGAATGGTACGTAATAGGAAAGCGCGGGTGGGAGAATGGTGGGCATATGGTACGATACAAGGAACTCTCGTCCGGAAAGAGGCGTAAGGCACCATGATTGGCAGATGGACGCGCTTTTCCGTCAAACATCGCTGGCTCATGCTGATATTGTGGCTGATATTGGTGGCGGGCACCCTGCCGTTGGCCGCGGGTGTGACGAAACACCTGACCACCAACGGGTTCGAAATCCCGCACAGCCAAGTGAACTGGGCAACGACCCAGGTTAGCCACATCCACACCGGTCCGGCGCCCCAACCCTTGTTGGTGCAACAAATTTCGCGGTCGGCGGCTCAGCGCTTGGGCGTGCGGTTACGCATTCCCGCGTCTCAGTTTCATGCCATCGGGCCGAACAAAACTCTCTTCATCCCGCCGGCGGGTTTTAAGGTGGCCCAGGCTCGGGAATTTCGGCATCTCATCACCCACCATCACGGGACCACTGAAGTGGTGTCCCAAATCCAGATTGGCAACTTGGTCACCCATGATGCGTCGCAGACACTTCGCCGCAGCGCGGTCTTGGCGATGCCGGTGCTGGCCGTGATGCTGCTTATGGTGTTCGGATCGGTAGCGGCCGTCAGTCTGCCGCTCATCATCGCGCTGGCTGGATCGGAGCTGGCACTGGCGATTGTTAGCATCATCTCCCGCCACATGCATTTATCGGTTTTTCTCACCGACATTGTGAGCTTTCTGGCCCTGGGGGTGGGTGTGGATTACGCGCTCTTCATCAGCACCCGATATCGGCAGGATTTAGACGACGGCATGTCTGTCGAGGATGCGGTGGTTGACGCCATGAGCCACGCGGGGCGGTCGGTTCTCTATTCCGGGGTCGCCGTGGCATTGGCGGTGGCTACCCTTCTCTTTGGGGCCAACCCCTATTGGCAGGGGTTGGCGGTCGGAGGGGCGGTCTCCATCTTCACCGTATTGTTGGCTACGCACACCATGCTGCCCTCTATTATGTCGCTTTTTGGTCAACACGTGCATTGGGGCCGAATCCGGCGTCCCGACTTTCACCTGTGGAAGAGAATCTCCCACGGCGTCACCCGCCACCCGGTATGGGCACTGATGCTTGGCTTGGCCATTTTACTGCCGTTCGCGCGCTTGGCGCCGCAGATTCACATGAGTACGCCGGCAAATCTCGCCACCATGCTTCCCCGGACCAATCCGCTTCGCCAGGCGGTGGGAAAGCAGCAGCAGATCGATGGGGCCGGGGCCATTGCTCCGATTGCCGTGGCAGTGCGCCTTCCCGGATCACTGCGCCAACCCGCGAACTGGGATACGATGGCAAGACTGGCAGAACATCTTCGCGGCATGCGTAACGTCGCCTCGGTGTCGTCACCGTCAGATCTCCATCTTCCGTCCCAAGAATTGGCCGCAGCGGTTGCTCACCCGCGTCGAGCGCCAACCGCCGTCAAAAAGGGTCTTTCCGCCTTCATCCCCGCCAAGAGCTCAACCGTGGCGGTGTTGTATGTCGTGGCCAAAACCGGCCCTAATGACGCACGGACCAGTAACCTGGTGGGACGCATCGACGCCCACCTCAAGAGCTGGCTGCCACCGGGGTCCCGCGCCGCGGCGGGAGGGCTGGTGCCGGTGTTGCGCAGCTTTAACCAGACCACCCAAAGCCACCTTCTGCTAATCATCGCGGCTGCACTGGCCGTCGCCCTGGTGGTGTTGACCACGGCGACCGGCTCGCTGCTTCAGGCTGTTTTGGGAGTGCTATTTGACGGAGTGGTGGCGTTGGCTACCGCGGGCTTCTTGGTGCTGATGGACCGCCACCAGCTTTTTGGCTTGGAGCGCCAGCCGCTCGACTCCTCGATTACCCCCTTGATTTTTGTGTTGCTGTTCGGGTTGTCGATGGACTATGAGGTCATTCTACTGCACCGAATTCAGGAGCGGTTAGGCGGCGACCGGCCGATGGCCCAAGCGGTTGAACAGGGCGTGCGGACGACCGGCGCAATGATTACGGGAGCAGGCATGATTATGGTGGTGGTTTTCCTCGCGTTGATTATTAGTCCGCTGCAAGTCTTGAAAACGCTGGCGGTCGGCCTCTCTTTCGCGGTTTTGGCGGATACTTGGATTGTCCGCTCGTTAATGGTGCCGAGTGCGACCACCTTGTTTCGACGCCACGGCTTTTGGCCTTGGCGGCCCCGGTCGGTGCAGGCGTCCAATGACCCGAACACGTGAGTATGTCAAGACTAGCAAAGCACCGCGTGGGAAATCCTTGGTGTAGAACCGACGCCAAGGGGCGACCAAGGGATGGTGGAATTGACGGATGCGCTCTGAGTGGGCGGAAGGGAGCACGCATGACCCGGTGGCGGTCTTTGGGACTGCTCTAAAGGTTGCCTGGTAGTGGCCGCATCCCGGCGCTATGTGGAGGCACTGGACTTTGTGCGGGCGGTGACGGTGGTCTCGATGATCGCGGTCCATTCCACCTGGTATATGGCCAACGGGGCCCACTGGATTCTTTCCGGTGCCATTTTGGCCCTCATGCACTTTACGCGTGAATCTTTCATGGCGCTCACCGGCTTCGTGCTAACTTACACGCTGTTTGGCAAGCCGATTCAGTGGGGTCCTATTTTGTGGAAGCGGTACCGGTTGGTGCTGTTCCCTTATGTGATATGGACGGCCGCGTATATGCTGCTGTTCACTCATTTCTCCAATGTCCAGGTGTTTGCCGTGGCGTTCGGTCGTAACCTGTTGGATGGCAATGGCTGGTTCCACCTCTATTATCTCCTCATTACCATGCAGTTTTATTTGCTGCTCCCGGCGTTTTTACGGCTTATGCAGCTCGCCAAACAACGGCCGCTGATGGTGATGCTGGCGGCGCTTAGCTTCGAGTTGGCGCTCACGACCTATGATCAGTACGGGATCGGTATGCATCCGCGCGGGATTGACCGGTACATCAGCGTGGAGGTGTGGACCTATTCGGCCTACTTCGTCTTGGGCGGTATCGGGGCCCTTTACTGGTCAGTACTAAGGCAATGGCTCCACGACCACCTGACAGTGATAATCACCGTGGCCGTCGGCACGGCGATTTTCATGCTGGTGGGATTTGGGCTACAGAGCGCCTCGGACACATCTCTGGTGCGCGCGGATTCGGTCATTCAGCCGGCCATGGTCCCCTGGGCGATAGCGGTGATTATGCTCTTGGCGGCGTTGGGGGTGCGCTATGAAGATTCGCGGCGAAATCGGCACGGGGATTGGTCGGCGATAAAGTGGGCGGCGGATTTAAGTTTTGGGCTGTACCTGGTGCACCCCCTGCTGCTTCAGTATTGGACCACCTTTTTAGCCTGGCGTCATTGGGATCGCCCCTCGTACTGGCTCGACGGCGTAACCATTACGTTGTTGGTTGTTGGTTCCGGCCTTTTCACGCGGCTAATCTCCTGGACCCCCGTCAGTCCCTGGATTATCGGCAGGGCGGCGCTTCCGCCGGGAGTCGGAAAGCTGTCCTGGTTGGTGCGGCCCAAACATCTTCTCATGGTTGCCCAAAGGTCGCCGGAAAGGCGCCCCCGCAAGGGAGGACGCTAGCAGGTGGGCTAAGTCTCATAGCTTCGCGGACCCAGTGGTCGGACCGGCACATGGTTCCGGTAGGTTGGTGGAGGACGTTGGCCGCATGGCAAGAAGGGAATTCTCCGTCAGTTCGCCCTGCAGCGCTTGGCGAGGGCAAGACAGCTTTCACCTGATCCCCCTCTGAGCACCGACTCGAGTCGTTTCCGCAACCATCCTCCAATATTGCACCGGTGATTTTGCTTGCGGGATAGGGTGAGACAGGGGGTGAGGTCTTGGACTCTTCTGAGGTACCCTTGGCCTATTGCCGTTGATGCCGGTGAATCGAAACGCCTGCCTGGGATGATAACGGGCGGGTCTGCTCAAGGCTGCACACGGATATGGAGGAAACGCCAAACGCCGCGTCAAATCCTCCTCGAGTTCGCCTACGGGTGGCGCTTTTACGTGATGAAATCATCCGTCCGCCAGACGTCTTCGAGGCGAGTTGGGTACGGAGTGAATAAGGGTCAGACGGTCTTCCATGCCTCAAATGGCTCCTGGCAGTGCTCACAGTAATACATGGACCGACAGAGCGTCGACCCGAACTGACTGGTGCGACGGGTGTTTTCGGAGCCGCACTGAGGGCATCTGACCTGCTGGCTGTCCAACTGCGGGGGGGCAATGCCAAACGCCTGCAGCTTGGCCTTTCCCTCCGGGGTTATATCGGATGCCGACCAGATGGCGCCCATATCGAATTGCACCGAAGCAGCAGCAGGCTTTAGCGCATTTTCGACACCGATGCGGATCCAGTCCAGGGCAGGACAACCGATATAGGTCGGACGAAGCGTGACCCGGATTGCGTCGTCAGTCACGGACACCGCCATGACCATCCCCATCTCCACGATGCTCAAATCGGGGATCTCCGGGTCATGCACCGACTTTAACCGGTCCAGAACCTGATCTCTGGTCACGTTCCCTCTCCTTCGTGGCAGTTTCGCTCACCAATTGCCGGTAGGGGCGATGTTGCGTACGGCGCGCATATCGTCCAGCAATGGGATCAGAGTTTCCGACCCGTCATGACGGCGTGCCTTTTTGGATGCGCTGCCCAAGTTTTCCGGCCAAGCAACAGACCAGTCAAGAAAGTCTTGCTTTAGGGTCGCTAGGAATTGGCGGCGCATGGCGCTGGGAGCGAGCTCGCCAATATCTAACCCGGCCCAGCTTTCGTCCGGCCCGACCCATTCGAATAAGTCGGGCACCAGCGGCCAATCGTCTTCCAGTGCGTGTTGGAGTTTTGCTTGGCTTGTTGGTCCTCCGTGTGCCAACGTCAGCATCAGCGACCGGGCGTGGGTTAAGTGATATGCTTCTTCACGGTCCATTTTCTTTAAGGCGGATAAAAGGGGCGCATAGGGAACCCGTTCCAGCGCGCTACGGCGCACGGCGTCGAAGGTTTCATAAAGGTAGCGGCGCACCACCCACTCGGCCCAACCCTGGCGCGGCTTGGTGGTCAATTCGGCGTGCCGCCAGCGGTTTGCCGGGCGGTGGTAAACCTGGTCGTCGGCCGATGGTTCTCCCAGATCATGGGCGAGGTCGTAAAAGAGTTTGGCGTGGCCGATTTCATCCTGGCTTATAGAACTCAGAGCCAAATCCTCCTCAAGATCGGGGGCTAGCGCCAGCCACTCGGAGCCTCGGTGGCCCATCATCCACTCGTCGTCTGCCACGGGAACAATGAGACGCCTTAGTCCTAGGACGTGCTCGTAGGTAAGCCCAATCATGCGTCTGACCTCCTGCGCGGCTCAGCCATCTCTTCCGCCACGTCTTCGATCTTTTGCGCCTGCGCCTTAAACTGCTTCCATAACGGCCCGTTATCGTAGCCGCCGGGGAGGCGATAGTGCTTTTGTTCGGGCGCGTCCGGCAATGTCGCGGGTATTTCGCGGGCATGCACGATCTGATCCTGAGGGACCACCCAGATGTCAAAGGCGCTATCGCGCCGGAAATAGGCCTCGCGAGCGGACTCGAGCGCCATCGTGGGGGAGGGTGCCCGGATGCTGCCTACATGGGTCGCAAAACTGAGGGCGTCTTTTTGCCAAAACACCTCAAATACCGGCATATCTTCCATCGGCATCATGCACCTCCGTTAGCGTTCATGCACCGCGCGACGGTGCAAATGTGGCCGCCAGTTGTTCGGCTTGACGAAACCAGGCCTCATCACGATGCGCTTGCCGACGCAGTTCCAACCGAGCTTGGGACATAGGTCCGGCGTTGTGATGGACCACATGCGAAAACCAATCCCAGTCCGGATCGGTATAGGACCAATTGCCGCTCGCAGCATCTTTTCGCAGCGCGGAATCGGGAATACTGAGGCCTAAAGCTTGGATGCGCGGTACGTAGCGGTTGATGAACTTTTGTCTGAGTTCTTCATTGGTCATTGTACGGATACGGAAGTCGAGCATACGCCGGGACGCCGCGCCCATCTCACGCGGGCCGAAAAAGAACATCATCGCCGGCCACCACCGGTCAATCGCCGCCTGCAGCATCTCCCGCTGCGCATCCGTTCCCGAAGCCAGCGCTAGGACCACCGATTCGCCGTGCTGCATGTGAAAGCTTTCTTCCGCGACGATGCGTTTCAACATGCGGGCGTAAGGTGCATACGAGGAGTTTAATAGCATGGCCTGAGTGATGATGGCTCCGCCATCGACTAAAAAGCCGATGACACCAGCGTCTGCCCAAGTGGGAGCTTCTAGATGAAAGACATTGTGAAACTTAACCCGACCATCCAATAAGTCGTCTAGCAGTGCTTCACGGCCCCGGCGATAGGGTCGGCTCAAATCCTCGGCCAACCGCAGCAACATGAGCCCATGGCCTATCTCGTCCTGTACTTTGGCGTTCAAGGCCAGCCGACGCTGAATGGTGGGCGCTCTGCTAACCCATTCGCGCTCGGGATAGGCGCCCATAATTTCGCTGACCGCATGCATATGAATCTGCTTGATTAAGAGATCGCGATATTCGTCGGGCATCCCGTCAACGGCCTCGACTTTGCCGAGGGAGTGAACGTATGCGAGAAAATCTTCGTCAGATTGCACTATGCGAGCCTCCTTACAAGCGCTTGCTCGGTATGAGATATAGATACTGTATTTTCTGCCGTAATGCAAGCCTGTTGGGACATTTTGCCGGCCGCGGCCACGCGGCAAGAGGGTCGGATTTTTCCCTGTCAGGGGGCGAGCATAGCACGAAATGGGGCCTGGCGGGCAAGGCCTAGCCGCCATCATGGTTCTGGCGATGACGGGCGGTCCGATCGGAGCCGTGCCGCCCATCCGTTGGACGGTTGGGGACGTTCGAGAGGGCCGAGGTGATCTCGATCACGAAGGGGCCGCGCAAGTCGGATATACTAAACAGCAAGAGTACTTCTGGGGGGAGTCAGATGGAACCTAAGGTCGTTGAAGTAAAAAGCGTGCTTCGGCAGGGACTTTCGCTATTCAGCCATATGATGTCGACGGTCGATGCGCTTGAGCCCGGGCAAAGCCTTATTGTCAAGTCGACCTTCAATCCCCGGCCGCTCATCTCCCAGATGCGCCGGCGCGGCTATACTGTGAACCAGGATAAAGTGGGGCGCACCGTTATTACCACATTTATTCCGGGTAGCGCTGACGGTGCCGCCTCGCCGGCGGCCACACCGAAAGCGGAAAGCTTTGTGGCCATCGAGGGGCCTGAGGAATTCTTGGATAATCGCGGACTGGTGCCTCCCGAGCCGATGCAGCGGACCTTGGCCAGGCTGGAAGAACTGCCGGTCGGGAGTGTCCTGGTAATCCATAACGACCGCGTGCCGGTTTTTCTCCTGGGTCAACTGGATGACGACGGTTATCCCTATGAGGCACAGGCGCAGCCCGATGATTCGGCGATTGTGCGTATCTTGAAGACTCATTAGGCGGGAGTGCAATTGATGGACCAAGACCTACCGGATACGGGGCGGTATAAGCCGAGTATTAACATCGAAAGGGCTCCGCGTCTAGGGGTCCCGTTTCTTTACATCCTGACGGCATACGTGTTCTGCGCCACTGCCGGTATCATGCTGTGGGTGTACGCGCCCTGGGTTTCCCGTGGCGCCTACGGCTATCCGCCGGTGATCGTGACCGTGCACTTTTTTACGTTGGGGTTTTTGTCGATGACGGCCATGGGAATTCTGAGTCAGTGGGTGCCGGTGGTATTTAACGTACGCGCCTTTGGCAATCGGCGCGGGTGGGCGCACTTTTTTCCCTATCTTCTTGGAGCACTGGCGCTTTTTTGGAGTGTGGGGCATGGGGCGTGGCCCGTGGTCGCGGCCAGCGGAACCTTGTTGGCCTTGGCCATCGTGTGGTGGAGCGTCGATGTCATCACACAGCTCACGCGTTCGACCGCAGGAAAAGACGCCGTGTATTGGGGGATTGTCGGGGCGGTGGTGGGGTTTAATGCGGTGTGGATGCTGGGTCTGTTTATGGCCTTGTCGTTCTTGGGCTGGTGGCCCGAATACCGGGCGCTGGAGGTTCACATAGCCACCGCGCTGGCGGGATGGATGGGGTTTTTGGTCCTGACCGTACAGCTTAAGCTCAACCCGATGTTTTCCATGTCTCGGGCGGAGGGAATTCGGCCGTCGATACCGCTGGGACTCACGGGTTTGGGGGTTGCTTTGGCTTGGGCGTCATTATTTCTGGGTGACTGGTGGCTTCGCCTGGCCGCGGTGCTTTGGACAACCGCGGCGCTGGTGTCCATCGGGCAAGGCTTGCAAACGGTGACAACCGGGAAAGCCAAGGCGTTTGACCGGGTATTTGTGGGTGTGGCGGCAGCTTGGGCGCTGCTGCTTTTGGGGGCAGTATTGGCCATCTGGCTCAGGCCGGTCGCGGTGGTAGTGGCGTTTTGGGGGTTTCTCACCCTCATTTTCAGCTACCAAGCGCGCATTTTGCCCTTCATTGTGGCTGTGGCGGTCGCAAAACGGCTGCCCGGTCCGGTTTATAAAGCCTTCTTCATGGCACAAGCCATGCATCCCAAAAATCAGCCGGTTATTGTCGGTATTTTGGGGGTGGTCGGCGCCGCGCTTTTTGTGGCCGGGCGGTGGACAATGCAGGCCGGATTGGTGCGAGCATCCGCACTGGTCGCGCTGTTGCTGGTACTATCCGAACTCGTGGGCATAGCACTGGCCATGTCCAAGGGGCGCGCCAAGGCGCCGGTGCGGCCATGAGCGGACGAAGTCGCAGCGGGCTGAACGTGGGACGAACCTATACCGACCGTTCGTCGCGTTTGGCAGTGCCGTTGACGTTTTGGGCTGCCGGAGTGGGGGGGATTACCGCCGGTCTTTGGCGCTTGTGGGCTGTCCGCGCCCTCTTAACGGCCGGAACCATTGGGTCTGGTCGGGTACTTACCGCCATTCATCTTTTTACCTTAGGCGGATTCTCCATGCTGATGATGGGGGCTCTGTATCAACTGACGCCGGTTCTACTCAATTGCCCCGCCGTTCGTCCTCACACCGCGCTGTCTCAGTGGGCGGTCTACACACTGGGGGTAACCCTCTTTGTGCTCGGATTCAATAACGATAGCAAAGAGCTGATAACTTTAGGCGGGATCGGGGTCGTCGCGGGGATTTTGTTTTTTGTCATCAATCTGGCGGGGCGGATCTACAGTCGGACGACGTGGAATATTACGGCTTGGTTTTTTGCCACGGCGCTTTTTTACCTCACACTGACCGTAGTGATGGGTGGACTGTTGGGGCTTCGCTATGTGTTTGGCGCTCCGTCATTTCGAAATGAGCCCGCTATCCATGTGGCGTTGGCCGCGGGTGGGTGGTTTGGGCTGGTTGTGATTGGTGCCAGTTACCGCTTATGGGCCATGTTTGGCCGTAAGCATCGGGAGCCGCGCTGGTGGCTCATGGTCTGGGTCTTGGCCAACGGAGCGGTCTGGTGCTGGGTGATTGGCGAACTGGCGGTGGGCGGCTGGCTGGCGGCTGTGGGGTGGGTAAGCCAATTGGCTGCTTTTTTGTTATATGCTGCGGATATTCTGCAGAGCGGTCTAATCGACCGGCGCACCCGGGACGACCCGGCTCTGCGCGCTCTCCTGGCCGGCATGGCGTTTTTGCTGGTGTGGGAGGTGCTGGGAAGCTGGGCGCTGGTAGGGCAGGATCCTAGACTTTGGATTCCCGCCCTATTGAGCTACGGACTGGGCTGGATCGGCTTTAGCTTTATTGGGTTCGTTCAAAAAATTGTGCCGTTTATGGTTTGGCTTCATCGCTATGCGCATGTACATGGGCGTGGGAAGATGCCTCGCTTGGATGACATCTGGCGACCCGGATGGGGCATTGTGCCGCTGGCCAGTGGCGCGCTGGGTCTCGGTGTGGTTCTGGTGGGATGGGCTTTAAGGTCGGGAATCCTCCTGACGGTAGGCCTGGCCCTTCAGGCAGTGGCCTGGTTGGCGCTATATCCGGCGGGATTGCGAGCCGTTCGCGGTCCCCATCGCATCCCGTCGTAACACACCGCGTTTGTGATTGAGGTCACGGCGGGGCGACGGGATGCTGGCTACCGTATGGCTCGGGAGGTCATAAGCGATGGTGCGGTTGCAGTCGATTGATTGGGTGCGCGATGCCTGGGAGCTCCGATTTCTTGTGCATGAAGGCGTGTACCAATTGGACGGGTATCCTGTGCGCATATCACACCTGGCGTTCACGCGCGACGAGCGCGAGCGTGAGGCGTTGGGAACGGTGGTGACCAGCTTATTGCAGAGGCACATGCGCCGTGGTGCCGTACCGCCCCATGCGATGGTGCTGGACTGGGGTCGGGCTCGCCGGATCTGCGAGGGTGGAAGTTCGGACGTTGTACAGGCGTGCAAGATAGTCGAAAGTTCGGGCTTGGTCGAGGTGGGCGGAGCGGTGTCTAATCACTTTTAGCGTGAAAAGGTCGGCATTAATATCACTGGGGGGCGCACAGCGCATGAGAGAACTGGATGTGAGACCCGTATTGCAAGCAGGGGGAGAGCCGTTTGAACAGATTATGGCCTTTGTGGCAGAGTTGCCGCCGGGCGAAGGGTTTCGGTTGTGGGCGACCTTTAAGCCCGACCCGCTCTTGAGCGTGTTGAGGGCCAAGGGCTATCAGGGCGATGCCCAGGAGGTATCCCCGAACAATTGGGCGGTGGATTTCACGCCGGTATCGTAAGGGGTTCGGTGTGTTGAGCGTTTGATGCCGGTACTACACGTCGTAGGCATGACGATGCCGCGGTATAATGGTGCTGGAGGCGTCAAACGACTTATGCCAATCGATTATGATGTGCGGTTATTAAAACTGATCCCCCCGACAACTTTAGCGGATGTGTTGGTTATTCGGCGGTATCAGTCTGGGGAACGTGTTTTTCAACAGGACGACGCCACCACCGGCCTATGGATTGTGCTGGAAGGGCGGGTTGCGATAGAGCGGATTGGCCCGGACGGCACCGTGGCGACCCCGGGAGTCTGGGTGACGGGCGACATTGTGGGGATTGCCGGCCTGTGGGATCAATCCGGCTATCCCGCGTCGGCGCGGGCCCTGTCGAGTCCCACCGTGATGGGGTGGCTTGCGCGCAACGTTGTTCTGAGG
The DNA here is from genome assembly GCA_021820965.1 of Bacillota bacterium. Classification (GTDB taxonomy): domain Bacteria; phylum Bacillota; class Sulfobacillia; order Sulfobacillales; family Sulfobacillaceae; genus Sulfobacillus_B. Next base: position 42,805 of record JAKACZ010000024.1, read on the forward strand.
CTGCATCAAGAGGTACCCGAGTTTGGCCTGGAAATCAGCCGGATGCTGTCCGAACGATTGCGATTCATCCAAGAATCCCATTCCAGCCGCCAGGGGCGTCCCATTGTCAATCAGGTAGCCTCGGTCTTGTCCGCATTGCTGCCGCGCCTGGGTTCCTCGGTTGGATTGACGCACGAGGACTTGGCACACATTATCGGTACCCACCGAGAAACCGTGAGCCGCGCCTTGCAGGAACTGGCCCGCGACGGCGTGGTCACATCCCGCCACGGGGCCATTGACATTCTGGATGCAAAACGGCTGGAGGAATGGAGCTTTGGGCCGTCACGGTGAGACATTAGCCTAAAGCTCCAGGCAATGGAGGCGATATGAGTGGCCATCCACGAAGGCGATGAGGTCATTGACCCGCGAGATGCGTCGGGCGGGCGCCGCGGGACCGTAGTTCGAGTGCGGTCGAACCCGGCCTGTCTCATGCGATCGCTGGAAATTCAGTGGCACAACGACTACAGCATTGAAGAACTGGAAGAGATAGAGTTTGGTCCGCTTGAGGATTAGGCCGGGTCCAAGGGAAATAAATCGCGGCAACGGCGTTTGAGAATTTCTTCGGCGCCGCTTCCCAGCCATGCCACGATGTCAGCGGCCGTTCGCTCCTCCTCGATTAGTCCGACCGCTTGACCAGCATAGATGTAGTCCACGGAGTAATCCCCCCGGTGACTGAGAAAGTGTTCGCGGGCCTCAGATGTTTCGAGCATGTCCGCTTCTCGGCCGTGCCAGGTGCGGGTGAACTCATTGGCCAGAGCCCGGCCCGCATAAGCGTCGGGCCAGGCCAATTGCTGGAGACGGTCATAGACATGCGTGAGGATGGTATCAGTTTCTCGGGCAGCAATCACTTGGGCGCGTCCCTCAGAACTCTGGCGTGACTCGGGCGTGGCAATGAAGGCCGTACCGACCCAGACGCCGGCGGCGCCCATTGCCAGGAGGCCGGCCACTGCCTGCGGCGTGGCGATGCCGCCCGCGGCGGCTACGGGCGTGCTGCCCGCCTGGCGCAGAACTAATTGCAGCAGCGGTAAGGTGGCCACGGTACCGGTATGGCCGCCGGCCTCCGTTCCTTGAGCCACTAGCAGGTCGGCACCGGCGACGAGGGCTTGATGCGTTTCAGTGCGGTCGTGAACCTGGACCGCTACCCGAACTCCCCGTGCATGGCACCGTTCGATATACGGGGTCGGATCGCCAAACGAGAGGGAGATCAGCGTCGGCTTGACCTCCAACGCGGCATCGAGGAGGTCTGGCCTCTGTTTCAGCGCCCAGACCATGAGTCCCAGGCCAAAAGGTCCCCCGGCCGTTAACCGCTCACCTTGCTTTTCAATAAAGGCTGGGGAGGCACTACTGCCTATGCCAACCATGCCCAAGCCCCCGGCTTTTGTAATCGCCAACGCCAGCTCCGCCTCCGCCACACCCGCCATGGGGGCACCGATGATGGGGAATCTGAGATGGTAGTCGCGTGTTAGTGGGGTGTTGATCACGTTCGTTCCTCCCTGCTCTGAATGGGGATAGCCGCAGTCCTGCTATTATCATAGATAATCGGAGGCTCGCGGCCAAGGAGGATCCCGGAGTTTGCCAATAGCGTTGTGAGGGAGGGACAGCCCCTTGTGCCAGCTATCCATTGCCTGGCTTGGTATCGGAGCGGAGGATAGGAGGGTTCGGATGATGGCTAAACAAACGGCATCGTTAGGTGAGTGGATGAATGCCTGCGCCCGCAGCACGGAGCTTCGAAGATGGTACCGGCTCGACCTTAGTCGCTATCAGAAATTCCGGGTGCGGTTCCGAAGAAAGCTGAAGCGGGAACGCGGTGGAGCGGCCGCCGAATACCTCATGGCCATCGTCCGGGAAAGACCGTTCATATTGCGGACAGTGACAAAGCAGCCGAAACTCAGCGATGCCCCTATGGGCAGACGTCATGGGGTGGCTGTGCCATGAGGGAGGCTCTACCCACCACGATTTTGCCGTCTCCAAGCCAGCATCGCTACCGGGAGCAGCTCGGCTTCATGGCTCGTTTTCCCGGATATACGACCGTGACGCGCGGTGAGACGCTCACCTTATGGTACCGCGCCGCAGAAGACCCCCAGCGTCTCGTGCTTCGGCTACGCGACGCGGGGCTGGAAGTACAGGGGGATGAGAGCGTTGCTCGCCGCATACTTCGGATTGACGCTGACCCTGTGCCGGGAGACTTCGTACAGGGACTGCCCTTGCCGCATCAGCGCCTTTACCGGCGATTCGCCGGCGTGAGGCCGGTATTGTTTGCCGAGCCGTATGAAGGGCTCGCTTGGACCATTTTAGGACAGCAAATCACGGTGCGCTTCGCGGCCGAACTGAAAGAGGCAGTAGCGAACCGATACGGTTCCGTTATTTCTTGCGGCGATAGCAGGATCGCGGTATTTCCGTCGGCTGCGCGGATGGCGGCAGTACCGGTACACGAACTGGCATCCCTGCGGCTCAGTCGCCAGAAGGCGGCAACGCTGGTGAGTGTGGCTCAGGGCATCGCGGCCGGGGATTTAGACGTGGACGCATTGTATCGGGCGACCAGTGAGGAAGCCATGGAGACGTTGCGGCGCTTTAAGGGAATCGGGCCATGGACCGCCGAGTATTGTTTGCTGCGGGTATTCGGCCATTCCGATGTCATTCCTGCAGCCGATGCGGGACTCAAGCGGGCCTGGGCACGAGAGGCGGGTTTGCCGCGGGTGTCAGAACAAGAGGTACGGCAAGCGGCCGAGGCATGGCGCGGGTGGCGAAGCGACTTTGCGTTTTGGCTCTGGCTAGCTAATATCATGAGCAAACCTGAATAAGCGGGTGTTCGGTTGTTGTGATGGGACAGGTCTATGCTTGACAGAGCATTTCTTGCACCGGAAACGACGATGGGCTCGGACGCGATCGCCAGCATCAAATAGTGGGCCTACAGAACCACCGTGTTGGTTGATTTGGGCGGGTTGGCAGTTTACTGGTGGCGGCCGTGGGTAGTAGACTTGAAGTAACGCAACGCGTGGTCGGCGCTGAACTTTCTGGGAGCGGGATGAAGCATGGCAGGGCCAATTCGATTGATTCGCTGGAAGACGCCGCAGGGTCAGGTGCGGCTAGGAGTTTCGGCGGGCGATGACGCCGTTGTCGCGGTTGATGCGATTTTGCCCGGGGTGTGTTCGGTACAATCGTTGCGTCAGCACTGCCGCACGCAGTCCATCAGCGTGGCAGAGTGGGCCGCTGAGATTCTTCAGGGCTCCTCGCCCAGAGTTGACGTGAGTCCTGACAGTTGGCTAGCCCCGCTGACACTCAGTGAACTGTGGGCCGCTGGTGTGACCTACGAGATAAGCCGCGATGCCCGGGAACAGGAAACAACCAGCGCTCAGAATTTCTATGCAAGAATCTACGAGTCTCATCGCCCCGAACTCTTCTTTAAGGCACCGGGGTCGCGGGTGGCGGGACCGGGCGATTTTGTTGGCCTTCGCCGTGATGCCACCTGGCATGTTCCGGAGCCGGAGATGACGGTGGTGCTGGATGACACGGGTCAGGTATTCGGGTTTACAGCGGGGAATGACATGACGGCCCGCGATGTCGAGGCGCAAAATCCTCTCTACCTTCCGCAGGCGAAGATGTTTCATCATGCCGCTGCAATTGGTCCCTCGCTGGTTCTGGCCGGTACGGTCGATCCGTACGATCTTACCATTACCCTGGCGATTCGGCGTAAAGGTCAGACTGTCTTTCAGGGAGCAACAACCACCCAAAAGCTCCGCCGGAGTGTAGAGGAGCTTGTCGAATACCTGGGGCGAGCGCTTCCCCTAGCGCCTTGGACAGGGCTAATGACAGGAACCGGAATTGTACCGCCCGACAGTTTTTCAGTGGAGGATGGCGATGACATTTTCATCGACATTTCTTCCATTGGCACCCTTTATAATCGGGCACGGATCATTGGAGAGCCATGGGTTTCAGTGCCCACCCCGCCCCCGCGGGTTGTCCGTATTCATCCCGGTGATAACGTGGCGGTGACTCTGGGCGGCCTAGAACGAGGCCAGCGGGTAAGACTTGGCAACATTGAAGTCACCGTGCAAAATGCGATCCCGTTCGGCCATAAACTGGCCTTGGGATCAATACCGCAGGGCGGCGCCGTCATCAAGTACGGGGAGATTATCGGGCTAGCCAGCTGCCCGATTGAGCCCGGCGAGCACGTCCATATACATAACCTGGAAAGTCGGCGCGGCCGGGGAGACTTAGCCAGCGTGGGAAAGTAATCTGTAGTGGCGTATCTGTTCCCGGTCAGCGAAGACTTGGGGCAGTCCCAGCGGCCCCAACGATTGTGTCGGCAGGGGCTGGCATGCCTGCTCCGTCGGTGATGGACTTATTCATTTCTGATTGTTGCTGGGCAAATCTGTTGCCACTTTTGAGATGTCAGGGCGTTCTGCAAAACTTGGAATAGGGTTTACGCGGTCGGGATGCAGAATCGGTACTAGGCTGGGGGTTCGAACCGCCAGCGGACACCTCGCAGGGAGCCAGCTTCTGGCGAGTGCATCGGCATGTCCATGAGTGATCACCAGGGGACGCCGAACGTACGATGATTTAGGTGGTGACCTTCAATCCCTTCCCGCGATGTCACCTTGATGTTGGGGGGGTGGCTCGCTCCGGTAAGAGGTGTTGTCCGCGAAAATGATAGGAAGTGGTCAACCACGCGCCCTCGCGGACTACCGTGGAGTTGGTCATGGGGATTGAGGACTGAATCGACACTCCCATGTCGAGAGGGCTCGGACCCGACGAAACTCTTTCCCTGGGAGGCGGGTGCAATTTGGGTCTGCAGATTGACGCTCGTCGCGATGCAACAGTTTTGTCAGGGGGGAGATCGGGATGAAAATCACGGAGCTTGAGTTGTTTTTGGTTCCCCCGCGCTGGCTGTTTTTAAAGATGTCGACCGACGCGGGTATCAGCGGATGGGGTGAACCGGTGGTCGAAGGACGGGCGGAAACGGTCAAGACGGCGGTTGCGGAAGGGCAGGAGCTTTTGATCGGCCGGGATCCGGACGACATCGAGGATATCTGGCAAACTCTGTACCGCGGCGCGTTTTATCGCGGGGGTCCGATTCTCATGAGCGCCATCGCCGGGATTGACCAGGCTCTCTGGGACATCAAAGGGAAACGCTACGGGCTTCCCGTGTACACGTTTCTGGGCGGCAAGACGCGCGATCGCATTCGTGTGTACTCGTGGATAGGGGGGGATCGGCCCAAGGACGTCGGCGAGCAGGCCAAGCAAAAACAGACCGAGGGGTTCACGGCGATTAAGATGAATGCCTGCGAAGAGATGCACTATATCGACTCGCACGCCAAGGTGGACGCCGTCATCGAACGGGTGGCAGCGGTGCGCGAGCAGACCGGCAAGGACTTCGGCATTGCCGTTGATTTTCATGGAAGGGTACATCGGGCCATGGCCAAGGTGCTGACCCGCGAACTGGAGTCGTTTCACCTGCTGTTCATTGAGGAGCCGGTACTACCGGAAAATCTCGATGCCTTGAGGGAGATTGCCAGGCACACCACCACGCCGCTCGCCACCGGCGAGCGCCTGTACTCACGATGGGAGTTCCGGCGCATTTTGGAGCAGGGGTACGTCGATATCATTCAGCCAGACCTATCCCATGCGGGGGGGATCTCGGAGGTCAAGCGAATCGCAGCGATGGCGGAAGCCTACGATGTCGCGGTGGCCCCGCACTGCCCGCTTGGTCCGGTCGCGCTGAGCGCGTCGCTGCAGCTGGATGCCTGCACGCCCAATGTCTTCATTCAAGAGCAGAGCCTCGGTATCCACTACAACCAGTCGCAGGATCTTGTGGACTATGTCGTAAATCCCCGCGTGTTCCAGTTTCACGACGGGTTTGCCGCGCTGCCCGATGGCCCCGGGCTGGGGATTGAGATAGACGAGCGACGGGTCAGAGAGCAAGCCGCGCAGTGTCACAACTGGAAGAACCCCGTGTGGCGCAACGAAGACGGCACCGTCGCGGAGTGGTGACCATCGAGCGAGGATAGAAGAATCAGCATGGGTCGACAGAGCGACATTTGGAGGCGTGTGCGGATGCCTTCAGGCGCCATCGTGGCCGGAGGATTGATGGGACTGGTTCCGGCCTAGGTTTTGGGCATGCAAGCTGCGTTACAGCATAAGCAGGCGGCAACTGCGCTGACCAGGGCTTCTCGGAATGTGTTCCACGCGTCGTATCAAGAAGTGGTGCTCGCCGCGCTCGCCGATCATCCGACTCAGCGGGTTTGACTGGTGCGTGCACCGTTGCCGTGGGCTGTGCTTTCCATTCAGCAAGTGTTTTCCGCTTCGGTCCCCAGCAATCATGGCTACAACGATGGGCGGGTTTACGATACTCCCAATTGTGGCGTGAATCGCGACTACGTGCTGTACCAAACAAGCGCTCGTGGGCCTACGGAAACTTCTCCCGCTACGTGCGCGCCGGCGCCCGGTGGTGCATTGGGTGGAGGGAGGAACCGTCCCGGCATTACGGATGCTGGCGTTCGCATTCCCGGCCCGCAGGGTGGTTGTCGTCGTCAACAATCCTGCGGCGGTCCCCCGGCAGGCTGACAGACGTTCTAGGGAATCCCACGGGGACGCCTATTAAACCGCCCAGCCAACTTGGCCGCGCGTTCTGGGCTTCCACCGAACTCTGACGGGCAGAGGCGCCCGGCATCACGACGCGGATCATTCAGGAAGGACGAGACAAGGAGGAGAGGTTCAGTGGTTCGGCTGACATGGTTCGGGCAGGCGGGTTTCGTTATTGAGACGCCGTCTGCCCGGGTGGGAATCGATCTATTTCTGACGGATACGGAAGGCGCCAAAAAGCCCGTCGCTGCACTAGACGCACTTGGTCAACTTGACGCGGTGTGCTCTACCCACGAACATCTTGATCACTTCGACGCGCCGCTGCTGGGGGAGCTGGCGCTGCGCCAGAGCGGTCTTCGGGTCGTGGTGCCGCCGCCATTAAGAGGCCAAGCTGAAGCCCTAGGATTCGGGGGGCGGCTTGAAGAAGCAATCGTGCATCGCCCCATTACGGTCGGCGGCGACATTACGATCTTCCCGGTGCCGAGCTGCCATGGGGTCAACATGTCCGATGCATACCATCTGGGACAGCCGCCCGGGCAATTCGTGGGTTACGTGATCAAGGCTGGGGACATAGTGGTCTACCATAGTGGGGATACCGTCATCTGGGCGACGATGGAAGAAGACATTGCCTCTTATGGTGTTGACGTAGCGCTCTTGCCGATTAACGGCCGCGATCCGTTTCGGGAGTCGATGGGCATCGTCGGCAATTTAAGCGCCGAAGAGGCGGTTGAAGTGGCGCATCGGTTGGGTGCGCGGGTGCTGGTGCCCATGCACTTTGATGCCTTTTTGGCTAATCCCGGGAGCCCGGACGCGGCTGTCAGACACGCCCGTCAGTTTCACCCGGACTTAACCGTACTGGTGCTCGGCTATCTAAATCCGATTGACCTCACGGGCCATTCAAGACAAGGGAGAATCTAAGCATGGAAAACTTTTGGGCTGAACTTCATCAGGCATGCGTCATTGGCATTGTGCGTGAAGCGTCGCCAAAAGCGGCTGAGCGCCAGGCGATGAGACTTGCAGCGGGCGGCGTGCGCTTCGTCGAGGTTTCGTGGACCACTCCCGGCGCTCAAGACGCAGTAAAGCACCTGCGCGGCCAAACGGCCTGGGTTGGCGCTGGCACCGTAGTCACGAAAAGTGACGCCAAGTCTGCGCTTTCATGCGGCGCGCAGTTTCTCATTGCCCCAAACTTTTCGACGGAGGTGCTACTGGTGGCGCAGGAGGCGAAGGTGCCATACATCCCTGGGGTCTGGACGCCCAACGAAGCCGCCGCGGCCCTCGGGGCAGGCCTCACCCACTTAAAGCTCTTCCCTGCCTCGACGGGTGGCATCTCGCACATGCTGGCTCTCAGGGAACCGCTTCCTGAGATTTGTTGGGTTCCGACCGGGGGCGTGTCGGCCGACAACGCGGTCGCCTGGCTTGAGGCCGGCGCTTGGGGGCTCGGCATGGGGTCTGGTCTCGCCAAACTGTCCGAACCGGAGATGCAGCGCTTCCTTGCTACCGTGGCCGAGGCTTGCCATGGCTAGAGTTGCGACGGCAGGTGAGGCGCTTGGCGTCCTTTATCCCCAAGAGCGCGGGCCGGTGGGATATCGAAGCAGTTTGGTTCTGCGTGCAGCCGGTGCGGAAGGCCATCGGCTTAAGCCGCCTCGGCATCTCTTCACTGTTCCTTGGCGCAGTGGGGGCCGATCCGGCGGGCCGAGCCATTCGCGCCGCGTTAACCTCTGAGGGCGTTGACACTTCCCATCTTCAAACCCGGTCCGAGCCGACCGGACTTCTTTTGCGAGAGTGGACGCTGGCGGTTGAACCGGACGTCTATTATTTCCGCAAGGATACCGCGTTCCGCCATTGGATGCTGGATGAGGCAGCGCGCGATGATGCGATGCAATGCGAGTGGCTTCACCTGTCAGGTATCGCCTGGATGCTGGGAGCGTCGGTGACCCAAAGCGTTCAGATATTGTCTGATCGGATGGGCGTGGCGGGAAAGACGGTGTCGCTTGATTTGAATGTGCGGGTAAAACTGGCAAGTATCGCCGAGTGGCAGGAGAAAATGGCCGCTGCGCTGCGCACGGCCTCCGTAGTGTTCGCCTCGACGGCGGACCTGCTGGCTTTGACGGGAACGGCTGAAGTCTCGCGCCTTTACGAGAGCGGCTTCATGCGGAACTCCCAAGTATGGATCGTAAAAGAAGGATCGGAGCGAACCTGCGTATATCAGCAAGGCCACTGCCTAGGTGCAGCAGAGACGATCCCCGTCCCGCAGGTGATTGATGTGGTAGGGGCCGGCGACGGCTTCGCTGCCGGCGTGATCGCCGCCCGGCTTGCTGGTGAGGAGTGGGCCGCCGCGCTGAAATGGGGCAACATTGTGGGCGGATTTGCGGTGGCCAGTGCGGGTGATTGGGAGGGCTACCCAGACAAGAAGCGGTTGATGGAGTATCTTAGCCGTTCCCATCAAGATCGCTAGGAGGAGATCAACATGAGGCTGAAAGAGAAGGTTGTGGTAGTGAGTGGAGCGGGGTCGGGTATCGGCCGCCAGATAGCCATAGAGGCTGCCGAAGAAGGAGCGCATGTCATTGCCCTTGACGTCCATCACGAAGGGCTGGCTGCCACGGCGGCTCGCGCTGAGGGCATCGAAGGCGCGGTCGTTGACGTTACCAACGCCGAAGCGGTCAATGAAACCATTCAAAATACCGTTCGCCAGTTCGGGCACATCGACGGGCTGGTGCACAGCGCGTACTGGACCAACCCCAAGCCGCTGTTAGAGACCTCGACGACAGATTTTGACCGGACCTTGGACGTGGTTGTGAAGGGGGCCTTCTTTCTCGGCCGGGCTGTCATTCCCGTCATGTTGGCTAACCAAGGCGGCGTCATTATTCCGATCGCCTCGGTGCATTCGGTGTTGGGGTTTTCCAATTTCTTTGCATATCAGATCGCAAAGGCTGGGCTCTTAGGATATGTACGCAGCATCGCTGTAGACTACGGCCCCAGCATTCGCTCGGTGGCTCTAGCGCCCGGTGGCATCGACACTCCCGCGCTCAGCGATACGGCTGCCGATGTTAGAGAGAGTCTGGCAGAAAAATCTTTGGCCAAGCGGATCGGCACGGCTCACGACGTGGCCCGGGCGGCGGTCTACCTGCTTTCGGACGAGTCCAGTTTTATGACAGGAACCCTCTTGCTTCTTGATGGCGGATGGTCGGCGATTTAGGCGGCATTGCTCCAAATTTCCCCAAGCTTTCAAGGCGCGCGGCATTCTATAGGTGGGGAGTCGTGGAGCGGACGAGCACAGTACTCGGTACCCAGGAAAGCACGTGTCTTGGCCCACCCAGCACCCTCCTAAGTCCGGGGAGAGCTCGTGTTCAAAGATTCACGTTGCTAGGCGGGGTCGCGCTTTCGTGGGGGTTTGCCCGGCATTGCGATGGCTCAACCCGTTTTTTGGCGCGGACCCGCGTGGTGCCCTAATGCACGTCACTCCGCGCTCGATCGCTCCTTAGACGGTATGGGGCGTATGCGCTGCACTGGCCAGACGTAAGGTTGGGGCATGGGCATCTAACGCTGCCGAGTGGGGAAGAAGTTGAACTGGTGGAGGGCCTTCGACGCCCCCATTTGCATAGGCGATCTGATATGACGGTACGGTGCGCACGCACGCTCATAGGCATCACCGCCCGGATTAGCCGGTGGGTAGATTCTGCCCCCACCGATCAGGGACCCCTGGGACAATCCCCTCGAGGTGGGCCGAGGGGCCTTGCATTTTGGCTCCAACTCGACTAGTCTATGACTAGTGAGGTGAAGTATCATGGAACAAATTGGGGCTTATGACGCCAAGGCGCGGCTTGCGGAGCTACTTGACAAGGCGGCTCAGGGCGAGACGATTTTGATTACCAGGAACGGTAAGCCAATGGCATGTCTCACGCCGCCGCCCCAGGGCCCTTCGAGAACCGTGGCCGAGGCCGTTCAAGACCTACTCGCGTTCGGCAAGGGCCGGACGCTCGGGATGCGCTTAAAAGACGCTATCGACGAGGGGCGGCGGTATTAGTGGTGGTTTTGGACGCTTCGGTCGCATTGTCCTGGTGCTTTGAGGATGAGAGCGACTCCTACAGCCAGGCGGTCCTGGAGCACGCAGTCAAGACGTCGTTTGTCGTGCCCAGCATTTGGTCCCTGGAAGTGGCCAACGGGTTGCTCGTCGCCGAGCGGCGGGGCCGGATTACTCGGGCGGCATCGGCACAGTTTGTCGGCCTACTGTCTGATCTTGCCATCACTGTCGAGCCGGAGCCGAGCCTTCGGTATGAGGCTGACCTGATGGATCTGGCACGTCGTCATAACTTGTCGGCCTACGACGCGTCTTATCTCAGGGTCTCCCTAAAAAAGGGGGCCGCGCTGGCCACCAAGGATGCGCGGCTGGCCAATGTCGCATTGGACGAAGGGGTCGCGTCATGGCAACCGCCAGCGGATGGCAACCATTGAGATACGAGCACGTTCTGCAAAACATGGCCCAGCTCGTGTAAACCTCCGTCGCTCAGCGCGTCCACGCCCCCATTTCCAAAGGCGAACTGATGTGACGGTACGGTCTGCACGTTCACAGATATCACCGCGCGGGCTCGGTTTGTGAGGGTTCGGTGCCGACAGATAGACGGCCTCGCTTTTCCGTTGCACCCGCGGATGCGGGTTCTCCGAGCTGCTCGACTTCCAAGGTTTTCGACCGCCGTCCGCAATCCTCAGGCAAATCATTTCCATGACCTCCTCTGCTTACGTCTGGGGTGCTTTCGAATCCACGTTCCCTTTGACTCTAGAAAAAGGTCCGCCGACTGTTTCGGCGGACGGGAATGGGTCATTCGAGAACCTTTCGTGCGCTTTAGCAAAACGGATCACGGTGGAAAATCTGGTTTTGTGAATGCCCATGCCGCATACACCGCTGGTGGTAGGGGGCAAAGCCGCGTGTTGCGGCGCGCCAAGCACTGCCGCCACCCGACCGCCCGATAGCTCGGCCCGGTGAACCGTGTCGGAACGATGAAGGTCTTGTCCAACACCACGGGTGGCCGTGCATCGTCTCCGAGTCCTTTCGGACCCGGCGATTTTGCGCGAGAATCTTGTCCGCCTAATTGGGCACCCTTGCGCCGGGCAGGATTTTAAAAACGGCGGATTATTGACGACTACCGTCCCATAGTGTGTCGAGATAACGCCGTCTGGCTTGAATGTGCCTGCTGCTTGCGCAGTGTAATCCTGGCTGCAGTCACTAATGCGCTCGCACCACACCCCGAAACTGTCGCGGTTCAAGGAATGGAAACTTGGCCCCGAACCATGGGTTGTGAGGGGGAGTCCGATATGTATCGATTTTATCGCCGGATTTTAGGCACACGCATTGGGATCCTCCTCATGGCGGATGTGCTCAGCGCTCCGCAACCCTAAGGGCAGATAAGGTCGTCATTCACCATATAGTGGAACCGGGGCGCCGCGCGTTGACCGGTAATTGCTCCTGGCAGAGCCTCGGCTTTCCGATCCAACAGGCCAATGCGACAGAGGAAATGGCTGAGGTTTTGGACTTGGTTTTAGTTGGTTGGTGGATTGCTATCCCCCCAGCCTGGGCCATATTTTCATCCATGTTCCATTATTTGATGTAACCCTGGGGCAATGCCCAGCGTTTACAATAGAGAAGAGAGTCGTTACCCCGTCAGAGATATTACTGCGTTGGAAAGGTTGCCGCATCGCCATGCCAAAACCTCTGGGAACCAAAGCCGTCTACATGCCGGGCTTGGACGGTCTTCGAGCGCTTGCCGTGTTTGCCGTCATCTTCTATCACCTCGGGGCGAGCTGGGCTCCGGGTGGACTATTGGGCGTCGGGGTGTTCTTTACCTTATCCGGCTATCTCATTACTGACCTACTGTTGGGCCATATTCGCAATCACGGTCGCATCATGTTCGGCGACTTCTACTTCCGCCGGGCCAAACGGCTCTTGCCGGCTTTGTACGTGATGCTGGCCCTCGTGCTGTTTTATATTACGCTGTTTCAGCGTGACCTGCTCTCCTCGCTGCCGGGGGACGTGATTGCGGCGCTGCTGTACGTGAGTAACTGGTGGTACATCTATCACCACGTCTCCTATTTCCAGTCCTTTATCCCGTCGCCGTTCACCCATCTGTGGTCGCTGGCGGTGGAAGAGCAGTTCTACTTAATCTGGCCGCTTGTTCTGATTTTACTCGTCAAATTCGTCAAGTCCGATGTGGCCAAAGTGTTGCTCACCCTCGCCTTGGCGGCAGCCTCGGCCGTAGCCATGGGGTACCTCTATCATCCCGGCACCGTGCCAAACTTGGTGTACTACAGTACGGACACGCGCGCATTTGCGCTTCTCATCGGTGCGGCGCTGGCGTTTGTCTGGCCCAGCACCAGGCTTCCATCGATGCACCCGGCGGTGCGTGACGGCATTACGGTACTCGGGGTGGCCGGGCTGGGGCTCTTCGTGTGGATGGTACTTTACACCACCGAGTATCAGACATTTATGTACCGCGGCGGCATGGTGCTGCTAGCGCTGGGAACAATGTTCTTGGTGCAGGCGCTGACCATACCCAATAGCCTCTTATCGATAGCGCTGGGTTCGCGGCCGTTTCGTTGGCTGGGCGTGCGCTCCTATGCAATTTATCTGTGGCATTATCCCATCGTCGCCCTGTCGTCAGGGCTGTTGGCCCGGATCAACAACAACCATCTCTTGTACGACGCGATTGTGGTGGCTGGCACAGTGCTGATTTCCGGGTTGTCGTGGCACTTTGTTGAAAACCCGATTCGGCGGATGCGGCTAAATCCGATATCCGGTCGGCACAGCCCGATTTCCATGCAAGAGAGGGCGCTTTAATATGCGCCAGGGGGTTGTTGCACTGCTGGGGCTGATTGGCGCGGTTATTGTCGGGGTGGACGTGGCCGGATTGACCGGTGCCTTTGGCTATCCGAAATACGACGCTGGCGCGTCAACCATCGCCACCAGCACTGGCACCGCGCCGTCGTCCAACTCTCGGACGAAACCCTCAAGCAAGACAACTCCATCCGGAAGTCCGCCTCCTTCCAGCGCGGCCCCGGTTACCACCTCTACGCCGCCGTCGAGTTCGACCGCGCCCTCCAGCGGGTCGGGGCCGTCCACCAAACCGGGTGGCTCGGTGTCGTCCATCCCGCCGGCAGTACCGGTGCCTCCCGGGGCCATTCCCACCGCTCCAATTGGAAACGGCGCTGATGTGACAACCATCGGTGACTCCGTTATGGTGGATGCCGCGCCTTATTTGGTTCAATTGCTGCCCGGAATCACCGTCGACGGGAAGGTTAGCCGCCAGCTGAGCGCGGCGCCAGCGGTGGTCTCGCAGCTGAAGGCCGAAGGCAAGCTACACCGTTACCTGGTGATAGAACTGGGCACCAATGGTCCGTTTACGGCCCAACAGCTGGAAAGTCTCATGCGTGATGCGGGCCCGGGTCACGGCTTTGTGCTTGTCAATACGTCCGACCCCTTGCCCTGGGAGCAGGCAGTCAACCAGGTAATTGATCAGGTGGCGGCCTCGTATCCGCACACTGTGCTGGTCAACTGGTATCAAGCAGCCCAGAAAGTGCCGCAGGATTTTTACTCCGACCATGTGCACTTGGTTCCGGCGGGCGCCAAATACTATGCGACGCTCATTGCCAATGCGGTCCTCACACTGCAACGGGAGTATCCGCCCCGGGGATAAGGACGGATAAGATCCGGGCAACAGTCCTCGCGAGGCGCCAGCACGGGAGCGGGTCTTAGGTACTCCTGGGCGTATGTCTTGTGACACTGGTTTTAGGAGGCTGTTCCACCTGGCTCGCCCTGCGCACGGCTCGGCTCATCATGCCATGGTGATAGACACAGCCAGGGCCATGGTCCGGTCAAAAGATCGACTTAACCAAGAATATTTCATATTGTCGAGAGGCTGGGCTTAAGCAAACCCAAAATAACGCTTGGCATCATCCGACATCATAGCTGGCTCCCAGGGGGGTTGCCACACGACATTGACATTGGCGTCCTCAACGCCGTCGATGGCCAGCAGGCGCTCGTGTGCGCCTTCCTGGATATAGTTGGTTGCGGGACAGCCAGGCGTGGTCATGGTCATAACCACATCGATCTTGGCCTCGTCAATCGTAATCCCGTAAACCAGTCCCAGATCGACGATATTGTAACCCAGTTCAGGGTCGATAACATCTCTTAACGCTTCTTTTACGGTGTCTTCGGTTAAATCGCTCACGGTATTCCTCCCGCCCCTATGGTTATCCTGATCCTGTTGTTATTATGCGGAACGCGCCAAAACTTAAACGTGATGAAGATCACGACCGGTGCCCAATATGAAATGTTCATGTAATATGCTACTCTCAACCATGTGATCTGGGTCACGGAGCTTAAGGGGTGCGTCGGCAATGCTTTTCTTAGGGTGAGTGGTCGGTCCGCCGGACAGGTTACTTTGCATCACTCGCTCGAACAATTGAGGGAGAGAACCGTGGATCTCGTCACGACAGAGTGGTAGGAAGGGAGAGCAACGTGAATCTTATCGACCAACTGACGCAAGAGCACCAAGACTACGTGTTGAAGTTGACAACACTGGCCGACACCATCGAAGGCATTCGCGTCAACGGAAGGGGTGACTATTTTATACAGACGTTGGATGAACTCCTCAACCCGTTGACGGTGGACTTGGATGCGCATGCCAAGCGTGAGGAAGACTTCCTCTTCCCACGCCTCACCGAGCGCACACCCAATAGTCAGGTCGATTTGATGATTGAAGAACATCAAGTCATTCGGGCGCTAAGCCACGACTTCGGCCAGTGGTATCCACTTTGGCGGGAGGGTGATGACGGCGCCTATGCGCGCTGGGCCGACCCGGCGTTGGATTTGCGCGGTAAGTTCTCGACGCATATGCAGAAGGAAAATTTGATAATATTTCCGCTTGCGCGAAGGGTACTGACCCCGGCGGAAATCGACCAACTAGTCAGCTGGGGTAGCCGTTAAAGGTGGAGTTCGACCCCGTCGATGATGATTGGCAGAGTCTAGAGCGGGTCTTTCGGGCGTTTCCGTCGCAGCGGCAGGAGCGGGCCGAGTGGCGTTCCATCGCGTCCACTGTATATGCCCGTCTGTTGGAGCGTGGCCATCTTGGGCTTCCCGCGCTAATCCCGGGATTGGTTCATGCCCGCCTAGCCACTGCGCTCGTGGCAGCGGGGTACCGTCGCAAGGCCGAAATCCGTGGTCGCTCTTTCCTATGTTTGGGATGCCATGCAGGATTGGAAGTGCGGATTCTTCGCGATTTTGGCGCAGGCCGTGTCCTGGGGATCGAGCGGCGCGCTGAAGTCGCGGAGGAAGGGGTTCGCGCAACGCTGATCGATTCCGGTGAAATCCTTGTGGCAGACTTCTGGGACGCCCTTCGTCAGCCCGTGCGCAGCCATTGGAATGAAATCCTGGTGCTGGCCCCTGAGGCCCTCGATATGGGGGCGCTTTGGCTGGTAGCCCACCCGCACCTCGTCGTCGGCGGCCATCTCACGGTCGTGGCTCAGGAATCGGATATAGAAGCCTGGCCAAGCGACATGAGACAAGGCGTTGCTTTGGAAGGTACGATGGGATGGTATTCTATGACGGCGAAGCCCGAGCGTGGCGATAGTCTCCGTGATGGTAAGGAAGTCTAACCATAGAGGACCGAGGGAAACATGATAACCCTGCACTTTATAATCCGGAGCATCTGGTAGTCAAGCGATGAATGATTCGGATTACGCTTGAGTGGGTTGGCGGTTGCCGGGGAGAAACGCTTCGTGACCATGAGACCGCAAGTGTTTGATTATTCGGGTGCTGCGAGGACAAATTCAGCCGGCTTCCGGCACCTAACGACAGCTTCGGACGAGCCAAGCAGAGGAGTTTGAGCCTGGTGTGCGCTACGCGTTGACTCGTGCCGACAACTCCCTAATGTCCGCATTCCCGATGTCATAGCCTACAGCAGGGCCCGGAATTGTCCTCTGAGTCAGCCGGCGGTCGAGAATTTAAAAAAGGGGGGGAATGACTTTTATGGCGCACGTTATTACCAATCGCTGCGTGGACACCAAGGATCAAAGCTGTGTCGAAGTGTGCCCCGTGGACTGTATCCATCCGAGTTCCGATCTTGATGGGCAAGAAGAGTTCGACGCCTATCCCCAGCTGTACATTGATCCCGAGGTGTGCATAGACTGTGGGGCCTGCGTACCGGAGTGCCCGGTGGAAGCCATTTTCTATGTGGATGATGTACCCGATGAATATGAGAGTGACATTGCGGCTAATCGAGAATTTTACCAAAAATGGCTGCCTAAGTAAGTCGTTGGGCTAGTGTGAACAAGGACTAGTCGCAGCTCACGATGAGGTGGCGGGAGCCACTTTTTCAACCGGGCACGAGTTCTTTCGCATCGCCAAGACGTCTATGGTGCCAGGCGCAGTCAATGGGCGTGAGGGGTTCGGGGTGCTAGCGCGGTCTATGACCATCATCGTCATCGAGATTTTGGCGTCTCATGGGAGGGGTTTTGCCTCTGTTTCTCTCGCCCGTGCCCAAGTTAGCGCCGGGGCTAAGGCTTTTCGCAGCGGACGCCGCCGGAGATTTTCCTGAACCTGCGTCCGCTCGCCATTGCCGGGCTTTGGCGGTTGGATGCAGGTTTAACCGCACTTGTTGGGCTGGCTGCAGCCGGAACGTCTCATCTCGTTCTCCGAAAGCCTGGTCGTAGACAGCGTTGGCCCGACTGGCGGGATATATTTAAGTGTGGTGGGGTTCCAGAGGATTTAATTCGCAACCTGGGATTTCTCAGGCGTTATTGGACAGCGCCTCCTCGGGGTGATGATAGAGCAACTGCGCACTAAAGTAGGGAGGAATGGACGAATGGCAAATGTGATGTGGAGAGGGCGGGAAGAGGTTGACTTGATTGAGCGTATTAAGGTCTGGCGCGCTGGAGCTGACCGAGACAGCGCGCTCTTGGTCACCGAAACCTCGCCTCAACAGTTGGCCGACATGATAGAGGCCTTGGGGCCGGATGAAGTTGAGACCTACCTGGGTTCCGAGGGAACCGTGAGTGTGCGATTGCGCTCCAAGGCCGCAACCGAATTTGCCGTGCTGGAAGCGAACGAGCACAGGGAACTGTTGCTCATTCTACAGGCGGCTTTGATTGACGTGGCCGAGCGCGACGCTGATAGGGCATCTAAGCTTGCCGCACGCGCGTATGTTAACCTCAAAACCGATCCAAAAGGCCAGCGCCGTTACGATGGTTTGCTGCATCGGTTTACGGGGGTCCTCCACCGACAGTCGCACAAGGGCAGTGATTGAACATCCCCGGCCGGGTTCAGCGGCGGAAGGTGGTGCTGGGGGATGGGCTCAATGGCTCGGAGGGCCAAGCAACGGTTCGGGCAACCAATGTGAATTACTTCATGGGGTAAGTCACATGGACAGCCTAGTTTGGCAAGCCGTCCAACCGTTTCGGGCGTCCTGGTTTTGATGGCAGGCCGCCTTGGCCTGCTTAACAACGGTCTGACATGATGGTACTGCCAGCCGATTGTCCTCTTATTCCGATTTTTTGGTTCCAATGATATTTACCTCTGGATTCCAATACCTGGCTTGTGAGAGTCCTGGGAAGGATCGTTGCCAGACCGCTAAAAAGCCCGAAAGCCCACTCAGGGGAAGCACGATCTTGTTTTGACCTA
The DNA here is from genome assembly GCA_021820965.1 of Bacillota bacterium. Lineage (GTDB taxonomy): Bacteria > Bacillota > Sulfobacillia > Sulfobacillales > Sulfobacillaceae > Sulfobacillus_B. The sequence continues at coordinate 61,094 of JAKACZ010000024.1, forward strand.
ATAGAAGGCAGACCAGTGATGCCGAGTGGTTAGCATTTGACATCCTGTTTCCCGTGTTATACTAAACTTAGGAGGTGTAAGCGATGGACATCATCCGTCCGATTTTGTCAGTCGAGGATCTAGCACAGTTGCCCGACGACGGTAAACGTTACGAAATCCTGGAAGGAGATTTGGCCGTGAGTCCGTCGCCTAATCGCAAGCATCAAAATGCTATACGCCGCTTATCATCCTTTTTTATTCAAGCGGAATCCCAGAGCCATGGAGAATGGTATCCGGCTCCTTTTGATGTGGTTTTGGATAAACATAACGTCGTGGAACCAGATTTACTTTTTATTCGGCAAGATCGTCTAGATATTATCACGGATGCCAATGTGCAAGGCGTCCCCGATTTAGTTGTCGAAGTTTTGTCACCTAGCACCCAGGATCGGGACTTAGGCGTGAAAGCCCATGTGTATGCCCGGTTTCAGATTCCCGAATATTGGATCGTCGATCCAGATGCTGAGACGCTTACCATATACCGGTTAGCTGCTGAGGGATATCAGTTGATCGGAACGTTTCGAATTGGAGATAGCGTCGTCAGTCCGCTCTTTCCAGATTTGCCTTTGTCCGTTGCGGATATCTTTCGCGCCTAAGTTATATATCCGGTCACAGAGAATTGGTAACTACTTAGGTACCCCTTCGTCCGCCGTCTGATCTTTGCATAGTGGGTCACTCTGAGCTTTGCAGTCTCACAGATTATTTTTTGCATTTGGGGTTGTCACCTGACCGATCTCCAGTTTGTGCCATATGGGTGGTAATTCTGCCGTGTTTTTCACCCCCGACCTGAGCGCCACGGTCGTGGCATGCGACGGGCTCCTCGGCTTAGAGGTGGCCATCCATCTGCCGCGGCACGCGGCAAACGGTCATGAGGGCAGGCTGACGCCTGCGTCCATCGAGACCGAGGGAAGGCCGAGATGGGGATACGGGGGCTAGGACAGCGGTCAGGTCGGAGCCAACGCTGACTCGACCGACGGAATGTGGTGGGTAAAGTGGGATTGGCGTCGGTAGATCATCCGCTAGGAGATCCCGCGCTTCATCAGCGCCCAATGCCCCAGGCGCCAGAGCGCATGGGTGCGGTCTGGGACCGTGTCCGCCCGCCAATGGCGGGCGTCCCCCCGCACTTCGACGTCCCAGCCCGCCACATTGAGCCAATAATACGCCCACTTAAAGACCAGCCACAGGTGATCCCAGCGCTCGGACGTGCCCAATTTGACACAGTTGAGGTGAAAGCCCTCCCGGGGTTTGTTCTTTTGGTCCTTGTACAATTCCTCGCAGGTAAACCGCTGCCCATAGGCGGCGACAATCGCACCCCAGGCCCGGTCGGCCAGGCCCGCCGAGACCAGTAGGAACCGAGGATCAGGGTGGATCCGGTCGGCGTAGACGACCAAGCGCCCCGCATACGATCCACCCTGGGTCTTCTTGCCATACCGCACCGGCCCGTCCAACGACATTGGGGGGCCACCTATTCCGTTGCGCGCAGATTCTGACTACTATTGACATAAAACTGGGGATGGGGCAGGTCCGTCCCAAAGGAATTGACGAGGTCTATGGCGAGTCCTCCTGGCGGATGTGCTCATGAAACGTTTAACGCCAGCCGAAATCCGCGCAGTGTACGACCAAGGTTCCGATGCGGTGGCGCGTTTGGTCACGGAGCTGTTCGATGTCATTGACCGTCTTGAGGCCAACGGAGCGAAATTGGAACGCCAGGTCCAGCGCGCAATAGCCGGAACAGTTCGTAACCGCCGTCCGCCGATGGACGACCTTCTGTCGGATCCAGGTATAGACCACACCAGGGCTCACACCAAAATGCTGGGCACATTGGTGAACGGTCCAGGTCTCGAGTGATGGCGACGGGCGAAACGCGGCAATGTCATGGGCCAACCGAATCGAACAAACGGCGTAGGGGTAAAGGGGCGGCCATCGGGGGTCGGGTCGCCGGCCTCATTTAACTGGTCCGCAATGGCGAGGTCCGGTAGCGTTTGGGCAAGTTGGCGGACACGTTCGATGGTTTCGGGATGATGTTGGCGCCGCTTCCAGGGCGGTTGGGGTCGCTCGAGCGTGGGGGATGGGGTCCGTTGGCTCCGCCAACGGATGCCAACGCGCACGGTCTCGCAATCCCGGGGGCATCCAGCGTGAGTCTTCGATGAGTGCGCGGAGAAGGCGTTTGCGGTCCGCGAGGCTGGGGTTCTGCCATAATAGCGGAAGGGTGTCTGGTAGCCGACAAAATCGCGGTCGACGGGCGCGGGGGGCCTGACCGCGCGCCGCTATGGCCGCCTGGTAATCGGCGTGCCGTTCTTGGAGGGCTTCCAGCTTGGCATTCCACCGCGGTTCTAAGGTGCGGGGGCGACGAGACGGTTGGCGGGATCTGCGTCAAGCCTCCACTGGACAGCCCGACGCCGACAACAACGGCCCTAAGTTGCATAATACGAGCGGAATGCTCAAAAACGTGATTCTCTCGGGGTTCCAGGCGTTTTGCACTCACTAACTCGGAAACTCCTGCTAGTTCATAAGCTCACTTAGACGGTCTAATAAGGCCTTTTCCGAATCGCCGGGCAGCAGACGCGCGTTCTCCTGGACCAACTCACTAAGCGCTTGGGACGCTGTGAAAAATAGAGCTCGCGCGGCCTTGAGGTCAAACTGGGCGGGACGGTATTGGATTAGGTTTCGGTGAAGTGCCGTGCGTGCGCCTTCAATGGACCAGCGAAGAATCTCAAGGGGCACCTCGGTGACGGCCTGAATGGCCGCTGGCGGTGCATCTTTCTGCAACGCTTGGCGCAAGGCTGTGGCATCGTGTTCGCTTAGCTCTAAGAGTTGGCTTTGGGCCAGCTTGGCCCGTTCGACAACATCGAGTAGGCCAGGTATTCGATCCCGCTTGTACGCGAGTCCCGCAATCATCGCTAAAAGCGCCCAAGCCTGAGCGCAGGTGACGGCCAGCACGCTTCCCCCAGCCCAAATCGGAGAGGGGCGTGCAATCAAGTCCAGCCAATCTTGCATGGGAGTTGCTTCTAATGTGGTCACTACTCTCTCCTTATGATAGTCAACCGCCATTCTGATGGAGTCAGCCATATTGTACCATCCGCCTCTCGGCTAGCTGATCACTGAGTGGCTCTGCGGTTATGGGAAGATTTCCATCAAACTCTCGGTCACCTTATGCAAAGTGATTGCAACATGGACGTTGGGAAGCATTCCTTGACCAACGCGGATTTCCGGATGCTCGTCTCCGGAGTGTACGTGAATCTCCCGCTGTATTATACGGCTCTTGCTCGACTCAGCGGCGGCAGGGCAGGCTACGATATACGATACGTGCTGCTGTGGCCGGCTCAAGACGATTAGGGGATTTTCTCATGATGGCTCAGATATCTGGGAGGTATACTGCCACTGCGCTCGGTGCTACTGCCTGGTTCAGGTAGATTTTCACATCCGTCCGTGCATCCGTATACCCAGGTGCCCTTTAAGCGCAATCCCGGTCTCTAGTCACTGCGGGGTGCGATGTCCGCGCCATCTTTCTCCATAATCGCCATTGCGTCACGCCATTGCACTGACGCCAGAACGGTGGGCCTGAATGAACCTGGCGATGGAGACGCCCGTCTGGCGGCGTGAATTGAGTGGATCTCGCCTGATGCTTAGATGGCTGGATTAAGCCATCGGAATTTCGCCCGCCAAAACTTCCCGGGTTACGATTACGTGGAAACGATCCGGGCTTGGAGAATCCACTGCGGTGTGACGATACTTGCCCGGCTGCTCGGCGTCAAGCTGATAGAACAGCGGTTTGGGATCGTGGTCGTTTACCAGCAGCACCGATTGATGGGGCGGTAAGGCCTCAAAGACCTTGAAGATAGCCTGATGCCGAATATTGGACGGGAAAAGCCACGCATTCAGCATAATAGCGGATTGCTCGGCCATACGTTCTTCCTCCTATCTCACCGGTTGGATTGGTATACGTTGTCTTGCACGTTGGTGGGCTCACGGTTTCTCAGTCCAGGCCCTGCTGTACGGCCAGCGAGTTCCGCGTCGTGGTGGCGAATCCAACGGTATCCACCAGGCACGATGAATTGGCCGTTCAGTTCAGCATAACTCCGGCTGTCCAGACAATACAGCGAACTATTGGGCCGGCGATTTTCAGCGCTTGTCTCGGATCGCCAAACTGGCTTTGAACGCCGAGGCCATCGGGTCACACGAAAACCTGGGACTAACCGATGGGCTATCGGCCTCCATCGTTCCCATCGTTCCTCCCTCGCAAAATAACCTGGGCTTTTCTGATCGGTCCGCTGGCAGAACTCTTTTTGGCATCGCATCGGGAAATCGGCCTCATTTATGATCGCTGTTTAACGGGTCGGTGACTGTGACCGTTGTCACGATCAGACGCCGCACCCAGTGACTCCATAGATAGCCGGTCGTGTTGCGATTTGGGCACGCGACGGTCCGAAACGGTTACTAAAGATCCGGCCAGTGAGCCGTGGCTTCATTTTGCCGTGCAACCGGGGGCCGATTGAACCGGCCCCGCCGACTGGTGGCAAACTACGCGTGGTGTCTCCTCGGTATGCCCAAGCCGAAACATACGCCGAGCCTGTGAGCCGGGGAACAGCCTAAGGATTGCCGGAATTTGCATTCGGGTGTCCGTTGAGGCATGTAGCGGGCTGGGCGCTGCATTGAGACAAAAGCCTCGGGTAATGGGCGGGTGATGAAGGAGAGGGAAATCCCTTAGAGCCGACAAGCCACCCTGCTCGTCTATAGGAGTACGACATAATACTGCCTACGGAAAGGCAGTGCAATTGGCATCCGAAGGCATGTTCGGGCACCCAAGGAACGATGCGCGAGGCATCATAAGAAATCCCCAAGTCGTCTTGGAACAGCTACCATACCACACCAATTTCGTGATGTGGGAATCCTGCTATACTGCCCGCAGACTACAATTGGTGGTTAGGCTACGTTGTCGACTAGCTGAAACTTGAGGGTTAATAATGATGCCAGTTTCTGTTTGTATTCGGGCGACGTGTTCTTCGAGGTTGCCACGGCATTCGGGGGCGAGTGTGCATTAAGGACATTCGGTTTGGTACCCGATTAAATTGCATACTTGGGGTGTAGACCGTCAACGGCGGGCCTTCTAAGACTTCCGCGCCTTCAACGGGATGTATTTTTTTGTGCAAATCGCGTAAGATAAGGGTAGGGAAAGTAGGGAAACGGTTGCTGGTTT
>JAKACZ010000025.1 GCA_021820965.1 Bacillota bacterium
TGAGCGGTGGAGTTGAGCCGCGGCTAGCCGCATAGACCCACAGTAATGGCAACATAATAGCGGATGGGTACCAATATGTCCAGACCAACAATTGGTAAATGGTAGGTTAATATTTCAGGGCTCCTAACTGCTGCATCTTAGCCGATGGCGCGGGATCCTCTCCGTAGTTGAAAAGTGCCTGCCATTGGGCCGGCGTGGCCACTGGTTGCAACTGTTCATGGAGCCGCGATAGACCCGGTATGGCGGCCGTGCGGAGACTGCCCGCTTGGCGAAGCAGCGTTCGAAATACCATGCCTTGGAATTTGTGGTTGGACGGGTGAAAGAGGGCGCGGCGGATAACTTGCGTAAGCATCCCATAAAACGCGCTATCGACCGGATCGGGGGCAACCCGCCAGGTTTCCGCCGTGCGGGAAGACTGAATAATCCCCGTGGTGCTGCGCCGGTTGCGTATCATCACTTGTTGGATGAGCCGCTTTAATTCAGCCATGTTTTTCGGCTGAAAGGGGTTTTTCCCGTCAACAAAGCGCTTACGATACTCGCCTGCGGTTTTGAGCTGTCCAGGTTTTAACAGGGTAATCAGATTAAAAAGTTCCTCCATGCTGTTTTCAATGGGGGTGGCCGTTAACAGCAAGAGATATTTTTTGTTCAACTGGCTTACGAACTTCCAGGCTACGGTGGACCGATTTTTCAGATGGTGCGCTTCATCCACGATGACCAGATCATAATTGCGGGACATAATGCGGTGGCGATGGGGTTCACGTTTGGCGGTGTCGAGTGACGCCACCACATAGGGAAATTCTGTCCAGGGACTGGTAGAGGCCTTAAAGTCCTGACTATCCTGACTTAAAAACGGCAGATCGAATTTCCGGATTAATTCCTCCCGCCACTGGTTAACCAGTGGAGCGGGCGTCAATACCAGCGCGTTTCTCACCAGACCTCGTACGACGTATTCTTTCATGATGAGCCCCGCCTCAATCGTTTTCCCCAAGCCCACCTCATCACACAAAAGGGCCCGTCCGCGTAGCTCCCGCAATGTGCGTTCGGCCGTACGGATTTGGTGGGGGAAGGGTTCGAATCCCTGAACGGCGTTGAGGGCGATGAGAGACTCAAACCCCCGTCGTAAAGATAGCGTGAGACCGAGGTTATGAAGCCGGATCCGATTGGGGGATTCCGTGGGCAAGCGGGCAAGATGGCGCGCCAGCTCAATTGCTGTGTCGTGATGAAAGTGAATGGCATCGGCCTCAGGCTCGGCATGCGTCGATACCGGGTCATGGCTATTCGCCAAGAGCATCGCCCGGGCCGGAGAGTCAATCGTGAAGCTAGCGCCCTCGGGATCCGGTGTGATGAGAAGAAGCGGGGCGCTGGACGACTCCACCAGTTCCGCCAGTTTCTTACCGACGCCTCGTCCGGTGAGCACATTTTGCATCCAGTCAATGTGTAAGACCATCGAGGTGAGTTTCGTCGCCCGAGAAGTGTTTGTCTCTCGCTTTGCTCGGGGTTTTGGGGAGACGTGCCAAACCACCGAACCGCCCGAAGGAATGTCCTCAAAGAGCGTGCGAAGCACCCCGTCGAGTTCAACGCAATCAATTTCGAGAAGTTCCCGGTTCACCCTAAAAAGGTAAGAGGGAGCTTGATTTGTGTCGATTTCTGGCAACATAAAATACCCCACAGGATCCAACATTTAACCTTTATTATACACAAGGCCTGTTGTGTTGCGTGGTTTAGGAATGGGCCGGGAGAATCGACGATGCGGCCGTGGAGGATAGGGGCAAGGCCCACACCCATGGCCCTATTTATTGTGGATGCACCGTAAAATTCCGTTATTGAGGGCGGAGACACCCCCTCTTTTAGGCCAGCGTGGGGATTTCCTCCGACTGTCGGTCATTCCCTGCTTTTAGCTAAGCGTGGGGATTTCCTCCCGGTCATGGGACGCTGACCCCGCAGGCGTCAATCTGGGTATTGTTCCTTAATATGCTGACGAATGATCTACCTTAATGGAGCGGAATGTAAATATCAAATTTAGCGCTCGACGACGCAAAATCCCTTCCGGGTTTGGAGCGTATGGCGGATGAGTCGTCGTTTACAGATTAATGAATTTGGATCCGGATGACCAAGCCTGCCGGATAATTGCTATTAGGGCGGTAAAGGTAAAATAACCTTTCCGTATGCAAAGGAATTGACCTGGCACGTGTGGAATGTTTTCCCAACGAATCTACTGGGAGGCACGGCCAGATGAATACTGGCGATTCGAAAAGGCAGTATCACATGGCGCGCCCGGACGCTAGAGACGTTTGACCCGGCGGCCCAATGCGTTGGCCATACGCACACCCTCCGAGGAGGAGCGGTCCAAGCCGTACTGGATGAGCGTAGCTACCAGACAGGTCGCAAGGTGGACGACGAGATCTTCAACGCGCTCAATCTAACCCGTCACACCTTTCACGGGGAGCGGAATTGCGTGATCCGGCCGCAACCCAACTCCTGAGAGTTGTTTTTGCATGCCGCCTAACGGTTCCCTCTGGTAGCGCCTCGGGATGATGGGGCACCGTCGTACGATGCCCGTTGAGCACGTTTCTCCAAATCTCATGGCTTCCTTTTGCCGTACGGTCAAACCCGAACCCGGCTTCTAATCGTCCGATTTCACCAGAACAGATGCGCCGGATGAGGGTTTGCAGACCCGTTGTTGTCCCCAAAACGGCGAGCGCCGCGTCTTTTAAACGAGTAAATGCATCCACCAGGTCATCGACCATGGTCCGTTTCCCTTTGTTAAGGGGGCGCGTTTCGTATTTGGCAGTGGGGTGGAAAGAAATTGCACAAACAGCGCATCCAAGGTGAGGCTACGGTAAAGACAATGGTAGGGTACGCCGTGCGTCAGGCGGTTCAAACCCGACCATCGGCGGTCGTGATGGAAGACCTGACGCACCTGCGTGGCCGCACCAAAAGTCGCAAACTTTCGCGGATTGTCTCCCGTTGGGCCCGAGCGACCCTGCGGGAGCGACTGGAGTTTCGTACCGAGGCGGGAGGTTCCCGCCTTGAAACGGTCAACGCTGTATAGACCAGTCAAACCTGTCCCAATCCGACGTGCGGGTCTGTTCACGGCCAGGCCCATACAACCGGCGGTCCGTAGGGGTCCGCTCCACTTCGATTCCTCTCGAGTTTGAGCCGCAAGGCGGGCCTGATCGGAGTGACGAGGTAGGTCATTGAGCCGACCCGAAGCATCTGCGGCGCTTTTCTTTCGCATCTCTCCTTGGTAACATAAAAGAACGACGCTTCTTGAGTCAAGGAGGCCACAGTGGACCAAGCGCACATTCGCAACTTTTCCATTATTGCTCATATCGATCATGGGAAGAGCACGCTGGCCGATCGGCTCATAGAGGCGACCGGCACATTGACTGCGCGCGAAATGGCCCCCCAAGTATTGGATTCGATGGAACTTGAACGGGAACGCGGCATCACTATCAAGGCGCAGGCAGTGCGCCTCTTCTATCATCATCAGGGAGAGCAGTATGAACTGAACCTGATCGACACCCCCGGGCACGTGGACTTTACTTACGAGGTCTCCCGCGCACTGCAGGCCTGCGAAGGTGCGGTGCTAGTGATCGACGCAGCCCAGGGGGTTGAGGCGCAGACCTTAGCCAACCTTTACATGGCGCTCGAAAATGATCTGGCTATTGTCCCGGTTATCAACAAAATTGACCTGGCCAGTGCGGATGCGGAACGGGTCATGGAAGAACTCATAGATATCGGACTCGACGGGACTGAGGCCGCATTGATCTCAGCCAAGCAGGGAATCGGCATCGATCGGGTTCTGGCCGATGTGGTGGAAAAGGTGCCGCCTCCCCAGGGCGACCCCAATGCCCCGCTGCGGGCGTTGATTTTCGATTCGCGGTTTGACAGCTATAAGGGCGTATTGGTGTACGTTCGGGTGGTTGACGGCTCGCTCAAAGTCGGCGACGAGGTGCGCTTCATGGCGACCGAGAAGCAGTTTGAAGTCACCGAAATCGGCGTGTTCGGACCGAGTCCTATTCCTGTGGAGGAACTGACCACGGGCGAGGTCGGGTTTTTCGCCGCCCAAATAAAGACGGCGCAAGACACACGGGTAGGGGATACGGTGACGCACCGCCATCGTGTCGCGACTACCCCGCTTCCCGGATACCGCCCCGCTCAGCCGATGGTCTATTCGGGTTTATACCCGGTCGACTCGGAGGATTATGGCCGGCTTCGCGAGGCGCTGGAAAAGCTGCAATTAAACGATGCCGCGCTTACGTTTGAACCGGAGACATCGGCGGCGTTGGGCTTTGGATTTCGCGCGGGGTTTTTAGGCCTGCTACACATGGAAGTGATTCAAGAGCGGTTGGAACGGGAATATGATCTCACCTTGATTACCACAGCCCCAAACGTGGCCTACGAAGTGACCTTGACCAACGGCCAACGCCGGCGGGTGGATAATCCGGCGCTAATGCCGCCGGCGGGCGACATCGTGGGCATCGAGGAACCGATGGTTCAAGCGAACATCATCACTCCCAGCGAATATATCGGTGCCGTGATGGAGTTGGCGCAAGATCGGCGCGGAATCTATCTCAATCTGGAGTATTTGGATTCGGCACGGGCCCGGTTGATATACCGACTGCCGCTGAGCGAGATCATGTACGATTTTTTTGATCAGTTGAAGAGCCGCACACGCGGGTACGCTTCCTTTGACTATCAGCTTGACGGACTTGCGGTGGCTGATTTGGTCCGTATGGATATTTTGCTGAATAGTGAAGTTGTGGACGCGCTATCCGTCATTGTTCATCGCGACCGTGCGTATTATAGGGGGCGGGCGCTGGCACAAAAGCTGCGCCAAGTGATTCCGCGCCAACTCTTTGAAGTGCCGATCCAGGCCGCCATTGGCAGCCGGGTCATAGCCCGCGAAACCGTGAAGGCACTGAGGAAGGATGTGCTGGCGAAGTGCTATGGGGGTGACATTACCCGTAAGCGCAAGCTATTGGAAAAGCAAAAGGAAGGAAAGCGTCGGATGAAGTCGGTGGGCAATGTCGAGATTCCGCAAGAGGCCTTTATGGCTATTCTGCGGGTGGACGAGCAATGACATCCGAATGGGGAGTGTACGTGCATATTCCGTTCTGTCAAGCGCGATGTACGTATTGCGATTTTAATACCGTAACTGGCATGACGGTGGATGATCATCGCCGCTATACCGCCGCGTTGTTAAAGGAGTGGGATCGGGAGGTGGCACCTGACGGTGCGCTCGTCTCCATCTACTTCGGCGGTGGCACTCCGTCGCTATTGGATCCGATCTTGATTGGGCGAGTGATTCAGCGGGTGCTGGCGCGGGTGTCCTGCGACGCAGCGGAAATCACGGTGGAAACCAATCCCGCAACGGTCACGGAACAAAGACTGGCGGCACTCCGCAAATCGGGAGTTAACCGTCTCTCCATCGGAGCGCAGGCGTTGCAAAATCATCACCTCTCGGCACTGAACCGCACGCACGATGTCGACGCCATCAACAAGACGGTGGAAATGGCGCGGTGGGCCGGATTTGACAACATTAGCCTAGACGCCATCTACGGGCTTCCCGGGCAAACCATGGCCGAGTGGCAGGCCACAATCGAGGGCCTCTTAGCCTTAGACCCCGAGCATCTCTCGCTATACTCGCTGATCGTCGAGGAGGGCACGCCGCTGAAACGGGCGGTTGAGCGCGGTCTAGCACGCCTTCCTGAGCCGGATCGGGTGGCCGACATGGCCGACTGGGCCGAGGAGCGCTTGACCCGGGCAGAACTTTTCCCTTATGAGATCTCCAATTACGCCCGACCCGGCCGGGAATCCCGTCATAACCGGCTCTATTGGCAGATGGAGCCCTACTTGGCACTAGGGGCGGGCGCCCATGCCTACCGCCCAGGCCGGCGCTGGTGGAATGTGCGGGGCGTACGCCGCTACATGGAAACTGTCGAAGGCGGCCGCGATCCCATGGACAGCGAGGAATTCTTGACCAAAGAAGAGGAAATGCGGGAATTTCTTTGGCTGGGGTTTCGCCAGCGGATTGGCGTCGATGTCGGGCGTTTTCAACAACGGTTTAGTTTGGACCCGCGCCAGGCATTTCATAGCACTCTTGGAGATCTCCACATTAAGGGTCTCATGATCGCATCCGCCGACCACTTAGTGCTGACCCGGCGCGGGCGCGACATGGCCAACGTGGTGGCCCGGGCGCTAGTGGATGCCGACGTGGATGTGAGTATCCACAGCCCACGCGCAGCGGCTGACGGCGCAAGCTTTTAGAAACGGTACCGGCGAGCCGATGGCGCCGTTCCGGGCGGCTGGCCTCGCTCAACACTTTAGCTTGACAGCGGAAAGTTTTGAATGCTATCGTTTTTGTAGGATTAGCACTCTCGCAGGCAGAGTGCTAAATATTGGTCGTGGGGGTGAGCCAATGGATCTCCGAAAACGGCGTGTACTGGAAGCCTTGGTTGACGACTACGTTGCCACAGCGGAACCTGTTGGTTCGCGGACGCTGGCCCGCAAGTCCGGCTTGGGGGTGAGCCCCGCCACCATTCGAAACGAGATGGCGGACCTGGAGGAGCTCGGTTATCTGGAACAGCCGCATACCTCTGCCGGTCGCATCCCGTCAGACAAAGGGTACCGCTTTTACGTCGATGAAATCATGCGTCCGGCTATCTTAGACATGGCTGAACGGGAGCGTATTCACCATGCCTATCAAGTTCGTGTACGCGAGCTGCATTGGTTTATCCACCACACCGCTCGGCTGGTGTCGGAGCTCACGCAATATCCGTCGCTGGTGGTGGCTCCGCCCTTGGCTCAGGCGTCGCTTACTGACCTTAGTTTTGTCGTGTTGGGGCCGGACACGGTATTAATGGTTCTCAAGACCAGCACGGGTATGGTGGAAAACCAAACCCTGGTTGTGCCCGAGGAGTTTGACGCCCAAAAGCTGAGATCGTTGGCGGAGGACTTTACCCAGGAGTTCCATGGGGTTAACATCGAAGAGTTGAAAAACCGCATCCTAGACCCGTTGCAAGGTGATATTAACCGTTACCAGCAACTATGGCAGTTGGCGCTCAAGTGGGTCACGGGCCGCGATGGAGATGAGGACAAGGTAAGCCTGGCGGGACCGCTCAGTATTCTTAACTACCCGGAATTTCGCGACGTGGAGAAGGTTCGGCGGGTACTGGGGTTCCTGGAGAAGGAAACGGCGGTCGAGCTGGTTAGCCGGTACTTCAGTGAGGGTGTCCAAGTCGTGATTGGCGCGGAGTCCTCGCTCGATGATATCCAAGACTGTAGCCTGGTGACCGCCACCTACCGGCTAGGCGGCAATGTGGTGGGCCACTTGTTGGTGCTGGGTCCCAAACGGATGCAGTACAACCGGGTTACCAGTATCGTCGAGGCGGTTTCGGAAGAACTCAGCCGGGTGCTGCACGGATAAGACGAGATATCAGGGGGAGAACGCATGAGCGAAGAAAAGCCGCAAGATCAGGAATCGGTCTCAGACACCGACCAAGTCCAGGACCAGGCAGAAGGCGGGGAAGCGCCCGCTAAAACGGCCGGTGGCGATGAAGCGGTCGAGTCGGCGGCGGCTGAGGAGCCTTTAGAAGAAGAGATAAATTGGGAAGATGTTGCTCGCTCGCGCTACGATCAACTCATTCGGCTTCAAGCGGATTTTGACAACTTCCGCCGGCGGATGGATCGGGAACGAGAAGAGATCCAGGGCCGCGTCGCGGAGCGGCTCTTGAGTAATCTGTTGCCGGTGTTTGATAATTTGGAGCGCGCGTTGGCCTATATGCCGACCGAAGGCGATGGCAAAGCTTGGCGTGTGGGCGTAGAAATGACCTTAAACGGATTCCTAGAGGCACTGGCTGGGCTTGGGGTGAAGCCCATCGAGGCGGTCGGCACCATGTTTGACCCGCGCTTTCACGAGGCTGTTCAACAGGTGGAAAGTTCAGAGCCTGAAGGTACCGTGGTGGAACAAGTGCAGCGAGGCTTCATATGGAATGATCGGGTGCTCAGAGCCAGTTTGGTGAAGGTGTCGACAGGCGAGTGAAGAAGGGGCGGAATCGTGGCTAAGAGAGATTATTACGAGGTGCTCGGAGTTAGCCGTGGAGCATCCGCGGACGAAATTAAACGCGCCTTCCGCAAATTGGCGGCTAAGTACCACCCGGATGCGAATCCGGGAGATAAAGGGGCGGAAGAGCGCTTCAAGGAAATTAACGAAGCCTATCAAGTTTTGTCGGATCCGGAAAAGCGCGGGCGCTATGACCAGTTCGGCCACGCCGGGGCTGACGGTGGCTTCGGCGCTCCTGGGGAGGCTGACTTTGGCTTTGGCGGGTTTGGCAACGGATTTGGCGACATTTTTGACATGTTCTTTGGCGCCGCCGGCGGGCAGAGTGCGCGCCGCAACGGGCCCGAGCGCGGGCCCGATTTGCGCTATGACCTCACCGTAACGCTGGAGGAGGTTGCAACTGGCACCGAAAAAGAGGTTAGGGTGGTGCGCGAGGAAATCTGCTCACGCTGCCACGGCAATCAGGCGGAACCGGGAACGCGCATTGAGACCTGCCCGGACTGCCGTGGGCGAGGCCAAGTGGAGCGCATTTCGGATAGCTTTTTAGGCCGTATTCGTCGGATCGAGACCTGCCCCCGTTGCCGCGGCACGGGCCGGATTATTCCGCATGCCTGCAAAGCCTGCGCCGGGCACGGCGTGGTGCGCGCGGAAAAGAAGCTCACCGTCAAAGTGCCGCCGGGCGTGGATGAGTCAACGCGGCTTCGTGTCCAAGGGGAGGGAGCAGCCGGCCGACGCGGCGGAGCTCCGGGTGATCTAATTGTCTTTATTCATGTGGCGCCCCACTCGCGTTTTCGCCGAGAAGGCGATGATTTGTGGATGGAGCTGTCGATCGGCTTTGCCCAAGCGGCGCTTGGAGCCGAGATTGTGGTTGTGGGTTTGGCCGGTGAGGATCAGACTGTGCACATTCCCGGCGGCACTGAAACCGGCACGGTATTTCGCATAGCGCGGGCCGGGCTGCCCCGCTTGGGTTCCAGTGCCCGCGGCAACCTCAACGTTCGGGTGGCTGTTGCGGTGCCGTCCCATCTCACCCCGAAGGAGCGGGAAGTGTTAAGGATGTGGGCGCAGATGCGGGGCGAGCCGGTACTACCCGAAGACAAGAGTATTCTCAGGAAAATGAAAGATGCCCTGGGCCGATAGGCGCGAAATCGCTTTCGACTATCTATGCGTCACCTGGTTTCCACCCGCCCGGGACGTGGCCGATGCCATTTCTTTGGCGGAAAGTGTTGACACCGGTGGTTTCGAATACGAAGACGGCGAAACGGCAAATCCTCCTTTTACCGATATTCCGCTAGCCCCGGGCAAGCCGTACGTTCGGGTGTATATTCCGCGGGCGCGAGCTGAGCTGGCGGATACTATTGGTCAAGTTTGCGACGCGCGGGGATGGACTTGGACCCAGTCGGTGGTCAAGAGCCAAGATTGGGCCAGTGCCTGGAAGACCTACTACCGCCCGCAAATTATCGGTGATGGCTATGCGATTGTCCCTGCCTGGTATGAAGAGTCGCCTGAAGATGCCTCTCACACCTTGTGGTTGGATCCGGGGATGGCCTTTGGCACGGGAACGCATGCCACCACCCGCATGTGCCTAGAAGCGCTGGCGTCGATGGACCTCAAGGGGAAAAGGGTGCTGGATGTGGGAGCCGGGTCCGGTATTCTTGGATTGTTCGCAGTTCTAAAGGGTGCTGCCCCCGCCGTGTTGATTGAGCCCGATCCGGTTGCTGTCGACGCGATTTTTCATAACGCCCGTCTTAATTCCTGGACGCACCGGATGACCGTTATCCCCGGTACGCTGGCCGATCTCACGATCCAGCCGTTCGATGTGATATGTCTGAATATTGTGTGGGATGTGATCCAGGCCGAGTGGTTTCGGGTTCAGCACTACTTGGCTCAGCGTACCACACTCCTGCTCTCCGGCCTTCTTGCGGAGCGGCGCCATGATGTGAAGGTTATGGTATCCCAAACCGGACAGTCTATTCGGCGCGTCGAGGAGAGTGACGGGTGGATTTTAGCGGTGGTTGGGCATGATTCGTCTCAGACTTGATGTATCAGGTGGCCAGGCCATTCGGGTGCCGCTCGGATGTGAGGACAGCCACTATCTGGTGGATGTGATGCGTCTAAAAGCGGGCGACAGCCTGGAAGTTTTGACGCGCGATAATACGGTGTGGTCGGCGGTGCTGGAGCCGAACCACATGGTGCGGCTCCAGACCGAACTGGATCGGCATAATCGGTTGCCCCGGCATGTGACCTTGTATCAAGCGCTTCTCAAAGGCGATCATTTCGGGGCGGTAGTTGACCGGGCGACACAAGCGGGCGTGGGACGCATCGTGCCGATAGTAACTGCGCGCTGCATTGTTCGAGAGGTAAGCCTCAACAAGCGGGCGCGCTGGTCGCTGCTGGCCAAAGAGGCCGGCGAACAAAGCCACCGCATTGATGTGCCCGACATCGGGGACTTGGCGTCGTTGGACTCGTTGGTGCCGGGAGGCGGGGCCTTTGGATGCGTCTTGGATCCGCGCGCAGCTTATGATCGGCCCTGGCTTGAGCCCCAACATGGGCCTGTCGAACTGGTGGTTGGGCCTGAAGGAGGACTCACGCCGGATGAGGTCAGTCGTCTTCAGTCGGTAGGATTCCGCCCGATTTCGCTGGGCCCGCGTGTTTACCGGGCGGAAAATGCAGGTGCCTTTGCCACTGTGTTGTTCCTGCAATAATCGGGCTGACTGCCACTTTTGGTCAACGTTGCTAGACTCGACTCGCCCGTGCCCGGTCATGCTAGCGTCAGGGAGGTCGATGTCAGTGGGCAAGGTGATCGAACTGAAATTTTGCGACATCTGTCATAAGCCCGTTGTCAAACGGGAGACCACCGCGTTTGCCGCCGGGTTCTTGGAAAGCACGCTGTGTAGGGAATGCCTGACGAAGTACGGCCACTTGTACCGCCCCTGGTAGTCCCGAGACGGTTTGACACCTCTTCGACCATACCCGTATAATAATTGGGATTTAGTGCTCTTTCCTGGCAAGGTTGGAAGGTCGCGGGATCCCGGGATTCGCGTGAGGTATTTTCTTCCCAGAGATTCAAGCGGGCCCTGGCCCTTTTTTATGAAGCTTCTGCTGGATGTATTCTTCATCGCATGCGGGGGAGCCGAAGGGGCGTCTCAAACCATGGAAGGAGACCCCGACCCGATCGGGTGGAGGGGAGGGAGATTAATGTCAGAGGTCAAGGTCGGCAAAAATGAAAGTCTGGAGAGTGCACTACGGCGGTTTAAGCGTCAAATTCAAAAAGCCGGGGTGCTTTCCGAAGCGCGCCGTCATGAGCATTATGAAAAGCC
Organism: Bacillota bacterium; assembly: GCA_021820965.1. Lineage (GTDB taxonomy): Bacteria > Bacillota > Sulfobacillia > Sulfobacillales > Sulfobacillaceae > Sulfobacillus_B. Next base: position 11,383 of record JAKACZ010000025.1, read on the forward strand.
GAGCGTTCGCCGCAAGAAGAAGTCCGAAGCCGCTCGCAAGAAGAAGAAATAAGGAGTTGCCATGCCTTTACGTGACCGCCTAAACGATGACTTAAAATCCGCGATGCGGGCTAAAGATGCTAAACGCCTTTCGGTCATCCGGGGGATCAAAGCTGCGATACTGCAGGTTGAGACCCGAGGTGAGCGGACCACCCTGGGCGATGAAGGCATTCTCGAAGTCATCGTCAAAGAGGTCAAGGAACGTCGGGACAGCATGGATGAGTTTGAGCGTGCCGGACGGACCGAGTTGGTGGAAAAACTGGCGCAGGAAATCCAGCTGCTCGAACAGTATCTGCCGGAACCCTTGTCCGAACCCGCGCTTGAACAGCTCGTGCATGAGGCTATTCAGGCCACGGCCGCGCAAGGCCCGAAGGACATAGGCCGTGTGATGGGTTGGCTACTCCCGCGAACCCGTGGCCGGGCGGACGGGTCCAAGGTGTCGGAGACTGTCAAGAAAGCCCTGCAGAGTCAGGCAGGTTAGTCGATGTGGGAAAAGGGCCACAAGGCCCTTTTTTTAATTGCTGGCCTCCTTATTGTGACAGGATCCGTGTGGGTTCTCAGGCCCCGCCCCGAAAAACCGCAGTTGCTGCCGACGCTCTGGATCTTTTATGCGCGAGCGACCGGCCTCCACGAGACACTGTATGGGCGGCATTATTCGGCCCGGGGACGGCCCTTGGGGAAGCCCCTCCGGATCGGCGCCTTGGGCCTGATCCAACAAATCCAGGGGGCTGCCTCGGGGTTAGGAAGGTGGGAATGGGTGACAACCGGGCATTTTGTGGTAGGACTGACCAGAGGTCGGGTGTCCATTCGCCGCCGTGCCCCGGCGCGACGCCAAATTCTTTCCGTTGCCGAGTTTGAGCGAAAATTATATTCCGTGGTGGAGGGGTCAAACCAACGTCAGGTGAGCGTGGCGCAATGGACCGCCAACGGGTGGCATGTGATACGGTCAAATCTTCCCATCGGGATTACCACCTTGGTTCAGGGTCCGCAGTCGACCGTGTGGGTTTTAACCGCACAGCCCGACCGTGCCTACGTGACCGAAGTTCAGGGCGGAAATCAGCGGTATAAGACACCGCCGCTCGAGCCTCAAGGCACGATGGGGTTTTGGCAGGGCGAGCCGGTTATCCCATTTGTTCGGGGATCGGGTACCTTTGGGTTTTGGGACGGCCTGGACCACCGATTTCCCTCCGTCTATCGGGCCGCGGTGAGCGTCACAGATACCGCGCCGCTGTGGGGGCTGGGCGTTTACGGAATGATCCCATTTTCCGACGGGCGCTTTAACCTGCAGCGTACAGTCCCGTGGCCGTCGCACATGCCGACCACGCCTGAACCGCTGAGTAGTGGGACCAGCCCGTGGGTGGCGGTGTTCAGCGGATTCAGCCAGGGAATTTGGTTTAATGTGAACGCTGGCCGATTCGGACCGTCGTTTCAGATAAAGACGCCGTGGTGGGCGGTGGTGCGAGCAGCTTCTTTGGGGTCGTAGCTGCGTGGGTGGTGGTAGGCATCGTATCCCCCGACCAGGTAGCCTACCCGCGGAAAGCCGCGAACCATGGTGTCCCGAGCAGCCAAAATCGCTCGGTCATCGCGCCCAGCTAAGAAAATGATGGGACGCCCGGAGTCCAACCCCTCCGACCCTGCCGGCCATTTGGAAAACGGCAGGCTGCGAGTGGTCTGGGGGAAGGGGAAGCGCTCCTTTTCGATCGGTTCACGTACGTCGACAATGTCCGCGTCTGGATGGTCGCGGACGTATGTCAGGAAGCGATCAGGAAACACCAGTTCGCCGAGCTGCACCAAAAGCCCTTTGCCTTCCCACGTTCTCGGAAGACTGGCAAAAATTCCGATCACATCGACTCCAACGGCATCGATTTCTCGGGCTGCGACGTGGCCCGAGACGGGCGACTGGGCGACCACGATTACCCGGTCGCCTCGGTCTAGCTGGTGACTCGACAGCAATTGAAATCCGAAACGGGGGGCTGCCAGCGGGATCGCGCCTTGAAGGTGTAGGTACACATATTCCTGCGGTGTGCGGACATCGACAACGCGAGCTCCCCGCGCCGTCTGGCGGCGAACATCTTCATAGGAGAGCACAACGACGGTTAAATCCAGCATAGGCCCGCACTACCCCCATTCATCTCATCCCATCCCATCCTAGCGGGAACGGCCCCAAATAGGCAAGGTCTTGAACACGGTGGACCGTAGTTTCTCATCGCCAAACCGTGGCAGCGCGGCTATCTCGGTTGGTTCGTGGTCGGAAAGGTCGCCCATGGCCAGTGGGCGCCCTAACCACTCTGCCAGACGAACCAATCGCCAGAGCTCGGTGCCGTCCACCGACGCCACTGCAAAGCCGGGGTCACGCGCGACCAGATAGGATACCGCCGTCCACCCAAATGTCGCGACATCCAGCCAAATAGGCACATTCGCGATGTCTTTAAGGGTGCTTAAACTGATGGCAATCTGACTAAGGTTACTTGGCAACGGACGCTGAACGACTAGCCGGCGAAGCGGTGCGGCAGTCTGTGCCCACTCCAATAGGTGCAACGCCTGGTCTCCGGCGCCGAGGGGCAGGGTCATCTCAACCGTGACATCGGCGGGAGATGCCTGTTTATCCACGTGTGACGGTGCGGTGCAGTACCAATGGGCTCCGTCGGCGGGTTCTGTTATCTCCAGGGATGGCCAGGGGCCAAACGTGTCGGCGATCAAATGGCCCCGTCCGCGATGGCTTCGAAGAAACCTGTGGATGGCCCATTCTTGAAAAGCCTTCGGTGTTCCTCGGACATCCAGTGTTGGCATCCAGATTAGGGGCGCAATCACGGCGCGACCTCCCATTGCGGAGCCACTACCCCGTCCGCGCCGGCGGCTCCTAAAATTTCAGCGGCGTCACCTGCGTTTTCCTCAACCAGGCGCACGTAAATTGTTAGCTCGGGACGTGCCTGGCGAAGGCGATGGACCACTTGCGCGGTCTCCAGTACCGAGGCATCACCCATCACTGACCACGCCGTCCCCTCGCTTTGCAGGGGTTTTACCTCAATATGGTCTGGTTCAAGAGTGCGCAGGACCGCCACATAATCATCCCAATTTTCGTCCTCCATTTGCGGTACAATCATGGGCGCGACGGCATAATCCAGTCCCACGGCTGCAGCGACTTCGACAACTTGGAGCCATTCTCGGGTTTCAATACGGTAGGGTGCCCAACGGGTGCGTCGGTCGTCCGACCAGGTTTCTGAGCCTCCGGGTCCGACCAGGTCGGCTCCTGCCCATTTAAGGAGCCTCAGCAGGTCTCGTAGCGAGCGCCGTTCCACCATGTGGTATTGCCACAGCTCGATGGGCGAAAATACCATGAGACGCCCCGAAAAATGCTTGCGGAGACGTCGTATAAAATGAATCCAGTAGTCAAAGGATTGGCTGGTCGACAGGCCGCCACGCAGTTTCACCATCGTCACTCCATCAAAGTCGGGCGCGGCGGCTTCCACCTGGTCCCAGGTTAACCCGACCGGAGCGCGGGATAAGGGGACTTTGGGAAGCGGGATAGCTAAACGGCAAAACGAGCAGCCCGCCCAACAGTAGCGGGATGTGGTTAGGATGCCCACAGGCACGACCGCGGCCGTCAAATCAGGCTGAAGCTCGGGAACCCACATGATAACCCTCCTCGTGGTGTTCGCATTCGACAGATGCCATGCGATTCCCTGCCTAACTCATCGGCTCCGTTGGGCGCGCGGCTTCAGCGGGCTTGTTGCGGCACCACAAAACAAGAAACCGGTCTCGATCTGGTGCATCGTAACGCCTGGCTTTTTATTCGCGATTGCTTGGGCCGAAAGGTGATGTTGCCCCTGCCATTCGGTTTTGCTCAATCACAGCCCGTACCCCTGGAGTTGGTATCCCCCCAGATGACCGCCGCTATCGCGGCTGTTGCTGGTTCAGCGCGGGAATGGGGCAGGCCTCCGTGGGCCGCTATGGACTGCATACACTGCTTGCGCTGGAGGAGCTTGCTGGGATCCGCCCTGCCATGGAAACCGTGCGGGCGCCGGGTCCGGTGCCCTCTGGTGGGACGTTCTTTCCACTCCGAAAGATGCTCGCATATGAAACTGCTCTGCATCGGGCACGGGTGATCGTCGTCGATCCTCCCTAAACGTCCTCTAGAGATGCCTCAAGTGCGGGCATGTGGTGCGGTTATTCCAACAACCCGCCCCCACCAACGGAGGTCGCTTCCACAATGAGTCCCTCACGCGGTGTCAAAAACCGCATGGTGGTCGATCCCACCATGGCAGGGAACGCTGATGCTGGATGCGCGGGATTTTGAAATCCGGTTTCTTTGACAAGGGCGCATTGGCGACCGCTGTCCGTCGAATGGAAGAGCACGTATGTCTCGTTGACGGTGGCCAGGTCACGCTTCACCAACAACCAGCGAGATGTACTGTCGGCACTGCGAATATAAGACGGTCCCTGTTGGTCAGGGTGCTGGGCACTAAAGTGATGCACCAGGGCTGTGGCTGTCACCGGCGGTGGAAACTTAAGCGTTCTGATCACCTGCTTTAGGAGACGCCGCTGTTTCTTGGGGACGACCACTCCTAGGTTGTACCAGAACCGTCCACTGGTCCCGGTGAAACGAAAGGTCGTCTGGTTGCCATTGGTTCATGTCTTTTCACTCCAATATGGGCGGAAACTAGCGGTATGGGGTGGGCATCGGCTCCATTACCAGGCAATAAGGCGCCAAAGGCACCAGACACTGGTGTCCGCGACAGCGTGACTTGCGGGCCACGATGCCATGCTGAGGGAATCCGTAACGTAAGAGCGCCCAATCGAATGGTTCGCCACGCGGGTCGTGACGGGGCGTGTGAGGCAGTGGCGACGGATGTTGCGGTCGCCTGCGTGGTCGGAGTAGCCGGCGACGTCCATGATTTGGTGCCACAGCCTACGAGGACGACACCGATGCAGCTGCCCCCAGCCATCATCATTCTATGGGTTCGTTGATACATGACTACACCTCTTCAAGACGTAACGTCATTTCCGCTCCAATGGTAACGGAGCATCGCTGGTAGATAGTGCGCCGTAGAACATCAGTAGCATAGCAGTCTGCTTGGTCTACAAGAATAAATCCTGTCTACCTGAATCATGTCCTTTGGTTCTTGCGCTATATGGGGTGGATGTGATGACGCATTCGAATTGACCGACATCTAATCGACCGAAGGGAGTGTCAAAACATGTGGGGGATCGATACGAGTAGTAACGTTGAGTATGAAGTTTCTTGCCTTAAGAATCAGAAGGTCGATTACGGCGGAAACGTTATGAGTAAATCGGAGGCTCAAGCCTTGTCAAAGGACTTCAAGCTGATGGCGGTTTGGGAAAACGCTCAAAAAGGGAACGATCCGAATTATTTTAGCTATAGCCACGGTGTTAGCGACGGTGAGCAAGCATTTGAAATCCCCCCAAAAGAGAATTAATTTTAGCTTAAAATTAGGAAATGGTGGGCAGCGCTAGCACTTGGAGGACCATGAATAGATATGGTAACGGATACCGAAGAACAGGCACTCGTCGCTGGTAGATTTCGAGGGTCTCGATCAGGGTCGGTGTGGCACCGACCACTGCTTTGGATTGGACTGGGGCTATTTGTCGGCATCGTTCTTATTTGCTTTGCCGGCCCGCATTTTTACCCCATTAGTCCATTGGCTGTCCATGTGATGGAAGCCGGGCGCCCGCCCTCCCTCCGGTTTCCATTGGGGACCGATGCGCTGGGTCGCAGCGAATTGGCCCGCGTCATGTTTGGGGGCCGGCTTCTCATCCTTATCGCCTTGGCATCCGCCCTCAGCGCTGCCATTCTCGGCGTCGGGGTTGGGCTGATCTCGGGATATGTCGGCGGCACGCTCGACCGTGTGACCGTCTGGGTCATGGACGTAGTGCTCAGTGTTCCGCAACTGGTGCCACTGCTGCTCATCGCGTTTCTCATAACGAGCAGTCCTGCCACGATGATTGGGGTGATTGGTGCCACCACCTGGCCTCTGGTCGCGCGTCCCGTCCGAGCCCAGGTGCTAAGCGTCCGAGAGCGTCCGCATGTGTCGGCCGCCTTGTCTTTAGGGGCCTCGTCCTGGCGTGTCATGGGGCGTCATATCCTGCCAACGCTGACCCCCACCGTCTTGATGTCCGCCAGCAACAGCGTGAGCACGGCGGTTGTGGTGCTTGCTACGGCCAGCTACTTCGGTATTAGTCTGCCGCCGCCCTAGCCCAATTGGTCGTCGATGATCGCCCACGGCATGCACCAGATTTACTCCAACGAGTGGTGGTTGTGGGTGTCGCCCGCGGTCGCGCTGGCGCTGTTGGTTCTCTCTATCAATATGGTTTCGGAGGCAGCGCATGCCGTCGCCCGCCAGGGGGGATCCGCATCATGAGTCGTCTGATCGCTCGGCGACTGGTCGAAGCGGTGCTGGCGCTGGCTGCCATGGCGGTCATCATGTTCTTTCTGCTTCACCTCGATCATGCTAGCCCGGCCCGTGCCATGCTGGGCAAAGAGTGGACGCCGCAGAAGGGTGCCGCGCTCACTGTGGCGCTGGGGCTCGACAGACCGGTGCCCGTGCAGTTTGTGCTCTGGTTTAAGAGTCTAGTCAGTGTCAGTGGTCTAGGCGAGATTATCCGATACCAGCTACCGCCTACCCTGGAAATTTTTGCGCTTGGCAGTGCCCTGGGCTACGGCATCACCGTATGGTTGGCCCGCATTCAAATTCGCTATGCCGGATCGGTCGTGGATGCAGCGCTGACTGTGACACTGAGTCTTTTGGGGGCCGTCCCGGGATTTGTCATCGGCCTAGTTCTCTTGTACGTACTGGCCATTCACTGGCTGGTACTGCCGGCCACGGCCTTCACCCCGTCTGGCGCAGCCTTTCCGAGTTGGGTGTTTCACCACATCTTGCCCATCGTCGCGTTAGCGGTGACCGTTGTGGGGCCTTGGACTCGGCAGTTACGGGGATCGATGGCCGAGGAAGCTGCTGCCGAATACGTGCGTACGGCCCGCGCCAAGGGCGCTTGGGAATCCCGGATTATCTCTCACCATATTTTCAAGAATGCCCTGCTGCCCTTTATTACGTTGGTGGGCCTATCGATGCCCACCATGATTAACACCGTCATCGCTCTCGATCTGATTTTCGGTGTCCGGGGCGCAGGCGCTGCCCTGCTGGGATCACTGTACGCCCTGTTTTTTGCGCGCGCCACTACCGTGGCCCTGGTGCTGGCGGCCGTGACCGTGCTGGGCAGCATGGCGGCTGACATCGCGTATTGCCTCATTGATCCCCGCATAGAGTATCGCTAGCTTAGCCAAGCTCAGTACCAGCGGCGGCATCGAGGCACCCCCGGGGGCCAGACCCGATGGGTCGTGCCCGCGCCGGGCCAGGCGTATCTGATGTGGCTGGGGCACTTCTACTGTCAGTAGTGTGGGACCCTGGAAACGAACTGTCCGCGCTGGGTTCGATGGCACCGCGATTCCAGCGCAAAGTCTCTTATTCCACGTTCTCAATAATCCGGTCGCCATTTTGCGGCAGCTCCGCCTCCCATGGCAACAGACGCGGAACGCGGATTATCGTACTTGCTGTGATGGAATGAATTCAGGAGGTCGAATGAACTCTCCCGCCACATAACCCAGTGGATTGAGGTGGGGGTTTCTGAGGTCACCCTCATAAGTTCGGTTCTGACCCCCTCTTGGTTGTCGCCTAATGAAGAGGGGAATGCGCGGGTATTGTGTTCAACAGGCTTTCGACAACGATGGAGATCTCCATTGCGCAAGCATGCGGATAACGATATTCTAAAAGCGAACATGAGGGGTGCCTATCGCTGAGAGGCTTTTAAAGCCAACCCTTGAACTTGGCCAGGTAATTCTGGCAAAGGACAATGTCAGCTGATGACCCGGTTCGGGTCATTTTTGTTCTCGCCCCGGTGGACGATCACTCCTCTTGCTCATTTTGTCATCGCAGAAGGAGGAACTTCTCTATGTTGACTCCCGCAGATAACGAATTCTCGTCGCCTTGGGCTATCGAATCGGTTGGTCTTGAACCTATTTCCCACCTCCATCGCCATGGTGGTGCACGTCATTTGTTTTGGGTTTGGTTCGCAGGAAACCTGTCTTTCGCCTATCTCGTGATTGGCGCGGTCGTCTGGAGCTACGGTCTGTCACTGTGGCAGAGTGTGCTGGCTGTCGCTACCGGCGTCGCTGCGTTTTGGGCGATCGGATACTTGGGGCTGCCTGGTCGCCGCACAGGGCTCCCCACCATGGCCTATTCCGCACGCTATTTCGGGCGCCGCGGCAATCGGCTTATGGCCTTAGTCTCTTGGGTCAACCTTCTCGGGTGGGAAACTGTCGTGCTGATCATTGCTTCCTATGCGGTGGCCACCATTCTCCATCGGGGATTTGGAACGCCCATGAGCGCGCCTTGGCTGGTATTGTCTCTGGCTCTGTCGGCGCTGCTTGAACTCTCCATAGCGTTCTTTGGTCACGCGCTAATTGAAGCGTTCCAGCAATGGATCTCGTATGTCTTCGGTCTCCTCACTCTGCTTGTCCTTCTCGCATTCGTTCCCCACATCGCATGGCATGCCGTGCTGAGTAAACCGGCGGGCCCGTGGTTAAGCGGGGTTGTTCCCGCGATAACCATCGTCATTGCTGTCAGCGCGCTATCATGGGTGACTACTGCCTCGGATTACACGCGTTACATGCCGTCCTCAATCTCAAACACACGTTTGGTCCGCGCAGCGGCGTGGGGTGCCGTCATTCCCACGGGGACCATGATGCTGGCCGGCGTGCTATTTAGCAACAGCGCCCCGACCCTGGCATCGGCCATCAACCCTATCCAGCTCCTCTTGCACTGGATGCCTGTCTGGGCGGCCATTCCCTACTTGCTGGTCACTGCAGTGGGCATCATTGCGGGTGGCATCATGTGCGCATACTCTTCTGGGTTGAGTCTCCTGGCAGCAGGCGTTACCATTCCGCGGTCCCGAACCATCGGTGTAGACGCCGTCGTATCTTTAGGGGCCAGTCTTTATGTGCTACTGGTAGCTCAGCATTTCCTGGCTTCGTTCGAGGCGTTTTTAAGCCTGATTGCCTGCCTGCTGGCCCCATGGGCCGCCGTGGCACTCATGAATGTCATGGACGTTCGCCACAAATCCTCCGTCCGAGGCATGACCGCATGGGCCGTCGGAGCGGGCATCTCATTGGCCACGACCGCGACGCCAATCTTTACCGGGCCGTTCGCAGTGGGTATTTTTCGGGTGTCGTCTCTGGGGTACATTGCAGGATTCTTCGTGACTCTGATCATTTATTGGTTGGTTGGCCGGGGGGCAGGGAGGTTCAAACTGCTTACTACGAATATGTGATTATCTACGGAAAAGTGGTATAAGGCTCTCGAGTTTCTCAGGGCAAGAACAACTTGAAAGTCTTGCCCTGATTGACTTAGCTGACTTTCACTAATCCTATTGATGCCGTGCGCACCAGGCGATCGCGTACTCACTCCGGCACACGGTCCAGAAATCGCACACAAAGGTGGTCGATTGGCGCTTCCGTGCGTTCTAAATCGTCCAGGAGCCTCGCCGCAAACGCGGCGAGAATTTGGTCCACGGCCCATCCACAGGTGATGTCCTCCAATTCTCGGCTCGGCACTGCCCATAAAACAGGTCGCCAATGGTCCACGGGTCCTCCGCCTGCCTGGCCTCCAGTGCCAGCCATGGGTATCGGATCCAGCCCAGGGCCTCATAGGAACGGCCCTGATATTCCCGAGGAATGCCAGGAGACGCTTGGCCACCGTGAAACACGTCTCAATCGCCCAGCGCTTCCCATGACTCCGGACGACTTCGTCGTCCGTGAGGATGAGGTCGGGACTCCAGTGGGCCCTAACCACTAGGATTCACTGCTGTGGTCTCATGAGCGCGAATTCCGCCGTGTCGTGGCTCATCCCCACGTTGACGAATCCCTCATGGGTCGTCACGTCATACACGCCGTAGGGACTGGCCTTACCTTCCGCCCGATCCGGGAAATCATACACCTCGACTTCGGGCGGGGACTCCTGTGGGTACCATTCACGACCGGGGTTCCGAAAGTTTCCGACTAGTTCCTTTTTCTCGGTATCCACCGAAATCACCGGTTGCCCTTCGGCCTGAAAGGCCACGGTCTGGTCATGAATCCACTGAAATTGGGCATCGCGGTCGGGGTGATCATCAGCGCCCTCATGCACCTTCCGGGGGCTTTGGAGGCTGTAGCCTTGCTGGTGCAAGAGGATCCCCACTATGTTGGGACTAATGGTATGACCCAGGGCTTGTGGCTCCGCGGCTAGCTTGACCAGACTTTTGGACGTCCAACGCAGGGGACATTCCGGGTCCCCTCGCATCGCAGGGGCGATCAATCGATCTAAGTCCTCTAAGACCGTCGGATCTCGGTCCACCACTGTTTTGCGTCCCCCGCCGGGTCGGCGAATGCGATCGGACGGGACCGTGTCTCTGCCAACTCCGCCATTCCCGCGCGGATCGTGTGTGCCGACAGGCCGAAGGCCCGCGACACCATCGCAATGCCCCCGTAGCCCAACGCCATCGCTTCCGTGGCCGCTGTCAGACGGCGCCCCTTTTCATCAAGAAACGGACGCACCCGCTCAAACTTCTGACGTCATGGCTCTTCGATATCGCCGGTATACACCTGGGCATGCCTCCCAACAGATTCGTTGGGGAAACATTCCACACTGGCAAGCCCAGTTCCTTTACAAATGGGAATTTTATTCTACCGCGTCGCCTAACTGGCTCAATCCTACGATTGAGGACCCCGAGCAGTTCGCCGCCAAACGTGCAACAGGTGTCCGACCTGTACCGAGACGCCCCCGCCCTGGCGGGACCAGGGAATCCCTTGATGAGTAACAGGCAAGCATGGGCACATTGCTTACAGAGGGGGTATCTCGACTCCTTCGCCAAGCGCCTTCTCCAGGGTGGCCACGTCTCCCACGGCGGTTGCCCGCACCCCCGTCGATGCTCAGCCGAGATCTCATCACGCACACTGATATCCCCGTTCAACTTCTTTTTGACAGGGGATATCGATAACGCAAATTCCTACATCGGTTTCATGACTCCGGCTGGCCAAGCATAGCATGAAGCAGGGTCTGAACAGGAGGTTCCCGATGAGCGGCAAGGGCCGGAGCATACACCGATTAACGGAGATACTGGAGATTCCGCCAGAAGTCTTGGTCGACGTTCCGAGAGTGGAAGTGGTCGGGCATTTACAATTTCGCGTTGAAAATCACCGTGGATTATTGCAGTACGAACGGCACCGCGTGGTGCTCAGGATTCCAGACGGTCATTTGGTGGTTACCGGGCGGGACTTAGTCATTGGCTGGATTGACCGCAATGAGCTCCTAGTCACCGGACAGGTACGATCGCTAGTCTTCAAGGCGGGCTCTGTATGAGCGGGCTTTTGCTCCGCGCATTGGCGGGGTGGAGGCAAATCCGGATAAAGGGTGGGCGGGCAGAGCATCTCGTTAGCCGTCTTATCGCCGAAGGATATCGCTTGTGGAAGGTTGAACGCCGCGGGAATGAGCTGTGGGCGCTTATTAGTGAAGAAGGCTTTGAGGTGCTGGCTCAACTCGCCCAGGAACTGGGGGTCGAGCTTATTACAGCCAGGCGCGGTGGGTTACCGTTTCGTTGGCGGCAGATCCGCCAAAGGCCCTTTCTGCTGTTGGGGTTCGTGAGTGCATGGCTCATAGTCCTATATGCCACGTCTCACGTGTGGGCGATAAAGGTGACGGAGCCGAACTTGCCTCCTTCGGCCCAGTCCGAGTTAATCCGGGCCGCCGGGAGGGCAGGACTCAAGATCGGAGCCAATGAAAGGCGGCTAAACATCCCTGACATTCGGCGCAAGATGTTGTCACGTCTTCCAGAGTACTCCTGGATTGGAATCCACATAAAGGGAATGGTGGCTGTCATCGATGGTATCCGGTTCGTTAAACGGCCGCCCGACCACCTGCCGCCCCGGTTGGTGGCAACCCGTTCAGGCAAAGTAACGGCTATATTTGTTTATATGGGCGCAGCCGACGTGCTGGTCGGGGAACAGGTACAGAAAGGGCAAAGCCTTATCTCCGGAGTCGTCACCGAGGTGGCTGCCCGGCAGCCCAAAGACGCCAAGAAGCCGGTGGAAGAGAGCGTTCTCACGCCTGCGGAGGGAGAGGTTCGCGCTGATGTGACGTACCAGCAACGACTCTTTCAGCCGTTTGTCGCCAAGCGGCTGGTGAAGACCGGGCACAAGCGGCACCGCCGATTTGTGCAGTTTGAAGGCGGCGGAATGTTGGCCATTCCCTCGCTATCACCCATCCCCTTCACCCATTACACCGTCGAAAAAAATGTGCGGGACGTGAGTTTTGCGGGGGTTGGCCTGCCGGTGCGCGTGATAGACTTGGTATATAATGAAGAAGTCATCCATACGGTGCGGCTAAACCGTCGTGAGGCGGTGCAGCGAGGACGGATAAAGGCGCTTGTCGATCTAAGGAAGAAGGTTCCCAAGAACGGCCAGCGGGTCGGCAGCATAATGGCCGTATCGTACGCCAAAGACGGTGTGTGGGTGACCCAAACGTGGATTATTAACTGTAACATTGCCGCGCCACCGGCGTAAGGGTCGGCATTCATAAACAAGGGGGACACTGGTTGCCACAACGTCAATGGGTGGTCCAGGACAATCAAGCGGCGACTCTGTTAATGGGCCGCGGCGACGAGCACTTGAAGGCCCTGGAGCGCGCCCTGCATGTGAAACTGACCGCGCGTGGCAACGTTATTGCCATTCAGGGGACTGGGGACGACCAAGATCGTGCCCATAAAGTTCTCGACCTATTGGGAGAATGGGTGTATGCGGGGCAGCCGGTTAGACCGCACGTCGTAGACTCCGCAGTTCGAGCTGTGGATGAAGGTGCTGAACGGCAATTTTTGCATCTCCTGACGGAAAACATTTATACGACCACCTCCGGGCGGGTGATTCGCCCACGCACATTAGGGCAGCAGATTTATGTTGACGCGATGCGTGAACGCACGCTGGTTTTTGGCGTAGGCCCGGCCGGAACCGGGAAAACGTACTTAGCCATGGCCATGGCTGTCTATGCATTTAAGGCCCATGAAGTTGACCGTATCGTGCTGACGCGCCCGGCCGTCGAAGCGGGGGAGAAACTAGGGTTTCTGCCCGGGGCCTTGGAAGACAAAGTTGACCCGTATTTACGACCGTTGTACGATGCTCTGTACGATCTACTCGGTTCGGAGTCGGTCGAGAAGTATCGGGAGCGTGGAAATATTGAAGTGGCACCGTTGGCCTATATGCGCGGGCGAACACTGAGCCATAGCTTCATTATCCTTGACGAGGCGCAAAACTCCACCTATGAGCAGATGAAGATGGCGCTGACACGCCTGGGCGAGGGATCGAAGATGGTGGTGACGGGCGATCAAACCCAGGTCGATTTGGGCCGCGGGCAACGATCCGGTCTCAAGTTTGCAGCCGGTATTTTACGTGACGTTGATGGGGTGCAAGTCGTGCGGCTGACCGACCAGGATGTCGTGCGTCATCCCTTGGTGGCGCGAATCATCCAAGCATATCAACGGTTTGAGGAGGGCGAAGGGGACACTCGAAATGAAGAGAACTCCCTATGACGGGATCTGGGCACGCCGCCTGGGAGAACGGTATCCGTGGCTGAAAGAGGGCCAATCGGCGCAGATAGGGATGGCGGTGCTGGTCTGGCTATTGATTGTGGTCATCTTTATCGTGACCCTTTTCGCACACCGCGTGAACTTATCCGTCGGCGATTTGGCGCCCCGAACTATTACTGCGCCCTATGGCGTGATTGACTTTGCTCAGACGGCCAAAGCGCGTCAGGAGGCAATGGCCTCGGTTCCGCAAGTTTACAATACCAAGCCCCACGTATTGAGCCAGCAAAAGAAGAAGGCCAGCAGTGAGTACGCGTACATTCTGTCGCTGTCCCAAGATACGACAGCCCCGATGAAAGAGCGCATCGACGCGGCTCAGGCGGTCATTCCCATCGGGGTGCCCCAGTCCATTTGGAGCGTCATTCTTACGTTGCCTCCTGCCCAGCTTGCCCAGCTTAAGCAGGATACCCTGGTCACTCTATCATCGGTGCTGGGAAGTGGCGGCGTCCGCAACACATCGGCCGGAATTCAAGAAGCCAAAAGTTTTGCGGCGCGATTGACCCACCAGGAGGAAGCTAGCCCGTCCCTGCGGTTGTTTCTCACCAACATGACCCAATCATTAGTGGTGCCGAACACCTTTTTGAATAGCCAGGCCACCCAGAGCGAACGGGCCGCCTATGCGGCGCGCGTTCCGCCGGTCAAGATTCTAAAGGGCGAAGTTGTTGTTCAGCAGGGCCAGACGGTCACACCGGCCGACATCGAAGTGCTACGGCAACTGGGACTCTTGAACCAGGGTTGGGATTTAGGCCCCGTGTTGGGTTCGATGATTTTTGTCAGCGCTGCCATCGCGCTGGTAGGCGGCTACTTTTGGTTTCTCCGTCGCAAATTGCTGGACTCGTGGCGGGTGACAGCCATGACCGGGCTAGTGCTTGTGGTAGGCGTTGCTGCCATTGACGCGCTGAGTGGTATGGCCGGGCTTGACTATCTGGTCGTGCCGACGGCAGCGATTATGGTGACCGCGTTGGTGGATGCTGGCCTAGGACTGGTCGTCTCGGGTGTCTTGGCGCTGGCCGGCTCCGTCCTCACCGGATCGGATTTGAACGTGGCGCTGGTTGCTTTTTTCGGCGGTATTGCTGGCGTGTTCGGGACCAGCCGACTGTCTCAGCGTTACGATATTTTGTGGGCCGGTCTGCTTGTGGGGTTAGTGAATCTTTTGGCGCTGCTGGGCTTGGATGTGATGCAAGGAGCTGACCTGCTTCAACCCCAGGTGTGGCAATACCTGGTGTGGGCAGTGGTGGACGGTGTTTTCGCGTCCATTTTGGCAATGGGCTCCATCCTACTCTTGGAAGGCCCCTTTGGCGTGATCACCGCCATGAAGTTAATCGAACTGTCCAACCCCAATCAGCCGCTTTTGCGAAAACTTTTAGTTGAAGCACCGGGTACGTATCATCACAGCATTATGGTTGGCAATCTGGCCGAGGCGGGCACCGAGGCCGTGGGCGGCAATTCGCTTTTAGCTCGTGTGGGCGCCTACTACCATGACATCGGCAAATCCAAACGCCCGTATTTCTTTGTCGATAATCAATTTGGGGCCGAAAATCCTCATAACCGGCTGGCGCCGACCTTGTCGGCCATTATCATCGCCTCGCATGTCCGCGACGGTGTCGAGCTGGCGCGCGAGTACCGGGTGCCGGAGCCCATCGTGAATTTTATCCGTGAGCACCACGGCACCACTTTAATCCGCTTTTTCTATGAAAAGGCGCTGGACCAGGACAACGGCGAAGGCGTGGAAGAGAGCGATTTCCGATACGATGGGCCGCGCCCGCAGTCGAAGGAGACGGCAATTGTGATGCTAGCCGATGCCAGCGAAGCGACTGTACGCACCTTAAAGAACCCCAGTCCTCAATCCATAGAACAGGTGGTGCGGCGCCTGATTAAGGAGCGCCTGGAAGATGGTCAACTTGATGAGGCCAACTTAACCCTCAAGGAGTTGGATATAATCGCGCGTACCTTCACCCGCGTGTTGACCGGAGTCTTCCACCAGCGCATCGCATATCCCGACCGCGTTCTGAAAGAAATGGAAAGGAGCCGAGGCAATGGAAATCGCCGTGGGAAGCGACCCCGGTTGGTGCGCCCAATGGGAAACGACCGCGGTCGAGGCGGCCCGCGCGGCCCTGCGTAGTCTGGATCTGCCGGATGATGTGGAACTCTCGCTGTTCTTGACCAACGATGAAACCGTCCACCAGCTAAATCGCACCTACCGCGGCGTGGACAGGCCCACGGATGTCCTCTCCTTCAGTCAGCGTGAGGGAGAGAGCGCGGATCAATGGGACAACCTACTCGGGGATGTGATTATTTGTGTGGAGCAGGCTCAGCGCCAAGCGGCCGAATACGGACACAGTATGGAGCGCGAAGTGGGATTCCTGACGGTCCACGGCATCTTACACCTCATGGGTTGGGACCATGAGAACCCGGATGATGAGCGGCGGATGATGCAAAAGACCGAAGATATTCTGAACTCGGTGGGGCTCACGCGTGAAGCCCCGTAACAGCTTTTGGGCAGCTTTTAGATTCGCTGGCGGCGGTGTCTGGCATACGCTCCGAAATCAGCGAAACTTTCGCGTTCACGTTTCCGTGGCGATCGTCGTGGTTTGTATAGGATGGATTTTCAACTTGTCGCGGGTTTCCTGGGCGCTGATCGTGTTGGCTATGGCTCTGGTGCTGGGGTTGGAACTGGTCAACACCGGTCTGGAGGCATTAACCGATTTGGCCAGCCCCGGATACCACCGATTGGCGGGAGCGGCCAAAGATGCTGCGGCCGGCGCGGTGTTGGTGGCGGCGGCAGCATCTGTGGTACTGGGCCTCATCGTCTACCAACCGCAATTGACGCATTTCCGACAGCATTTTATGGTACGATGGCATCAGAACCCTGCCCTGGTCATTGGACTGGGTGTATGCCTTATTATCAGCTTGGCGCTATTGTGGGGATTCGTGCCGGCGCGGCAACGAGGTGAAGGAGGCCAGAACCAAAACGGTGACACACCGTGAATGGATTCCCATTATCACGCTTATAGTGGTCGTGGCCTTTTCCGCGTTATATTCCATGGCTGAAACCGCGATGATGGCGTTGTCCCGAGGCAAAATTCGCAGTCTGTCGGATAATCCGCACGCTAAACGCCTATCACGCCTGCTTCGCGAACCCAACCGCCTGCTCGGAACGGTGTTGTTCGGCAACAATCTGGCTAACATCTTGGCGTCATCGTTAGCTACGGCCCTTTTTCTACATTACTTTGGGAGCGCAGGAGTGGCTATCTCCACGGTGGTGATGACTCTTTTCATCCTGTTATTTGCGGAAATCACCCCCAAGACTTTCGCCTCTCACAATGCCGAACGCGTGGCGATTCGACTCTCCCGATTTCTTAAAGTCTCAAAAAGCCTCTTTTATCCCGTCGTTCAGGTTCTCACCTGGGCCGGTATCGGGGTCATACGCCTATTGGGCGGAAACGCTGAAGGCGGGCGGCTGATGACCGAGGAGGAACTTCGTACCCTGGTCGAAGTGGGTGAAGAGCAGGGCCTTCTAGAAGCCAATGAGCGCGACATGATTCAAGGCGTGTTTGACTTTGGCGACACAGTGGTGCGGGAAGTGATGGTGCCGCGCATCGACGTGCAGGCGCTGGAAGAGACTGCCACGTTGGGCGAAGTCTGGGATATGTTGGTGGAATGGGGCCACTCGCGGCTGCCCATTTTCCGCGGAACCATCGATGATATCACCGGCGTGATTTACGCCCGCGACATTTTGGCGTACGGGCGCGAGAAACCCTTGGATACCCCGGCGCGGGAACTGGCACGGCCCGTCCAGTTTGTTCCCGAAACCAAGAAAATTGACAGCTTATTCTCCGATTTTCGCCGCCAACGCACCCAAATTGCGGTGGTCATGGACGAGTACGGGGGTACCGCCGGGATTGTCACCATCGAAGATCTGCTCGAGGAAATTGTTGGGGAAATCCAGGATGAGTACGACGACCAGGAGGAAGAGCTGCTTAAGGAAATCACTCCGGGGGTGGTCGAAGTGGCTGGCCTCTTGGCATTGGACGAATTGAACGAACGATGCGATCTGAATCTGCCCCATGAGGATTTTGACACGGTAGGCGGCTTGGTGCTCCATCTGTTGGGCCGCGTACCCATCGAAGGAGAAGTGGTGAGGCTTGACAACGTTGAAATTACGGTGTCCCAAGTTGAAGGCCGGAGGGTATCGCGGGCGGTGGTTCGCGTGCTGGAACAGCCGGACGTTGAGTGAAGTCTCTATCCAATTGGAATTGATTTGGAGAAACTAGGCGTATGGACACAAAAGATCAGCATTTGTTTGAAGCGGCCGTTAAGGCTCAGGGGCATGCATACGCACCGTATTCCGGGTTTCGGGTTGGTGCGGCCCTTCTCTGTGAAGACGGCACGGTGGTAACCGGCGCCAATGTGGAAAATGCCAGCTATCCTTTAGGGTGCTGTGCGGAGCGGACCGCTATCTACGCCGCTGCTGCCATGGGACACCGCCGTTTTTCCCGCCTGGTCATTGTGGGCCCGGGCCCCGAACCTATTTCACCGTGCGGCGGCTGCCGGCAGGTTATGGCCGAATTCGGCGACTTCACGGTCGTCATGACCGAAACCCAGGGCCAGGCGCAGGCGCGTGTCATGCAGGTGTCGGAACTTTTGCCCGCCCGATTCACCAAGGAGGACTTGGATGGCGTATAGATCGGGATTCGTAGCCTTAGTGGGTCGACCTAATGTCGGCAAGTCTACCCTC
This sequence comes from Bacillota bacterium, assembly GCA_021820965.1. Taxonomy (GTDB): domain Bacteria; phylum Bacillota; class Sulfobacillia; order Sulfobacillales; family Sulfobacillaceae; genus Sulfobacillus_B. The sequence goes on from JAKACZ010000025.1 coordinate 29,843, forward strand.
TTAAATGCCTTGTTGGGGCGCAAGATTGCTATTACCGCCAAAAAGCCGCAAACCACACGAAACCGCATTGTCGGCGTGCTTCACCGGCCAGAGGCCCAAGTGGTTTTGGTCGACACGCCCGGCATCCACCGACCGCGGCACAAGTTGGGCCAGCAAATGAATAAAACCGCCCGGCTATCCGCTAAAGATGCCGACATTATCTGGCACATTGTTGACATTAGCCGTCCCCCCAACGACGAGGATCGCTGGGTGGCGAGATTCTGTGAGCCATTACAGGTTCCGCTGTGGCTGGTGATGAACAAGGCGGACTTGGTGGAGCGGGTGCGAGATCACTGGCTCCCCTACCAGGCACTGGCATCCTACGACAATCAATTTGTGATTTCGGCGGCTCGGGAAACGGGACTGGAGGCTTTGGTCAACGCGGCACTGAATGCCATGCCGGAAGGCGATCCGTACTACCCGGAAGACATGGTCACGGATCAAAGTGAAGATTTTTACATCGCGGAAGTGATCCGCGAACAGGTGTTGGAGATGACGCGGGAAGAAGTTCCGTATTCCATCGCCGTCGCGGTCGAGGAGCGCACGCCGCGTAGACCCGATCTCATTTATGTGCGCGCCACCGTATTTGTAGAACGTGATGGGCAAAAGGCCATCTTAATCGGAGAGGGTGGGCGTATGCTCAAAGAGATTGGACGCCGGGCCCGCACGGAACTGGAAGCATACTTTGGCAAAAAGGTGTTCTTGGACCTTTGGGTGAAGACGCGGGAGCGCTGGCGTGATCAAGATGCCTGGTTGAGGCGACTAGGCTATTCGGAACCGGAGCGCTGACCGACCATGGCCTTATATCAAGACCAGGTTGTGACGCTGAAGGCCCGCCCCTACCGCGATCACGATGCGCTGCTCACGCTCTTCGGCCGTCGCCATGGAAAAATTGCGGCCGTGGCTCGCGGCGTGCGTCGGTCCAAGAGCAAACTGGCGGGTCAGCTTCATCCGCTAACCTTTAGCGCGGTGACGCTCTATCATGGCCGATCATCGTTGGACACCGTGACCGAGGCAGATCTCCAGAAGGGGTTTCCCCGTATTGCCGAGGACTTGGCTCGGTTGGGCTGGGCCATGGTGCTTGCGGACGTCGTAGACCAACTGCTCCCGGAACGAGAGGCGTCGGCGGAAAGTTTCGTCGTGCTCCTCTCCGCCCTGGACGCACTGAACCAACGGCGGCATGCCGCCAGTGTAGGTCTGCGTGCGGGATTTCGGCTGCTGGCGCTGGCCGGCTTTTCGCCGGATTGGTCGGTGTGCAGCGGGTGCTCTCGGGCTATTAACAGTGGACCGATTACGGTTGACGTGGCAACGGGGGAATTGTATTGTGGCGTGTGCCGGCCAGAGAGTGGCCGGCCCCAAGACCGGATTAGCCTGGGGAGTCTTCGTAGTTTACAATACTGGTTGAACGACTATCCCAACAAGTTCGACCAAGCAGATGTGAAAGGACAAATGGAGGAGGAGCTGAAGCGCCTCTTTTTCCGGTATCTGCTTCACGAAACGGCCAAACCGCTCAAATCGTACGAATTTCTCTCAAATATTGACCGCCTCGCTGAGGCCCCGGAGGGTGGCGACAGAACATGACAATTCAAGATCTGATTTTAGCTCTCAAGGATTATTGGCGCGTGCAGGGGGTGTTGTTGGCCGAGCCTTACGATGTGGAAATGGGCGCCGGCACCATGAGCCCGCTGACCTTTTTCGGTGCGCTGAGCAAGAATCCCTGGCGGGTCGGCTATGTTCAGCCCAGCCGACGCCCGGTCGACGCCCGTTATGGTGAAAATCCCAATCGTCTTTACCAGCATCATCAGTTTCAGGTTGTATTAAAGCCTGCACCCGACGATGTGGTGGAACTGTATCTCCGCAGCTTGGAGGCTTTGGGGCTAGACCGGCAAAAACATGACGTGCGTCTGGTCGAGGACAATTGGGAGCAGCCCAGTATTGGGGCATCTGGACTGGGATGGGAAGTCTGGCTGGACGGCATGGAGATAAGCCAGTTCACGTACTTTCAGCAGATGGCGGGCGAGGAATGCCGACCGGTATCGGTCGAGATGACTTATGGCATTGAACGGCTCACCAGCTACCTTACCGCCAGTGATGATGTTTGGTCGATCGAATGGGCGCCCGGCGTCCCTTATCGCGACTTGTACGGCCGCGTGGAATGGGAACAAGCGACTTACACCTTTGAACAGTCGGACCCGACGCTGATGAATCAGTTATTTGATATTTATGAAGCCGAGTCGCGGCGGCTGTTGGACTTGGGTCTGGAACGGCCCGGCTATGAATTTTTGTTGAAGGCCTCTCATATCTTCAACACTCTAGACGCTCGGGGCGCCATCTCCGTGGTCCAGCGTCAAGCCCACGTCGGCCGCCTGCGCCGGTTGGCCCGGCGGGCGGCCGAAGTCTATTTGGAGAGGACCGAGGCCCGTGACTAAAAGCGATTACCGCACGTTTGTGATTGAGGTCGGGGTCGAGGAAATCCCGAGTCGATTTTTGGATAGTATGGGCCAAGAATTCGGCCAGGCAATGCAGCGCGCTTTAACCGCGGCTCGACTGGCTTTTCACGGGCATGCGGTGTGGTATACGCCCCGCCGACTTATCTTCCAGGCCGATGTGGCCGCCTTTCAAACCGCGGAGACTGAAACGGTGCGGGGGCCCGCGGTTCTGGTCGCCTTTGACGATGGACGGCCCACCCCGGCGCTTAAGGGATTTCTAGGACGGGTTGGGATGCGGGTTGAGGACCTAGGGCGGCAGATGGTGGGAGACCGAGAATACGTCATCGCGTCGATCGCCAAGCCTACCGCATCGGCCGCAGATGTGCTGCCGGATCTCGTGACCCGGGTGCTCACCGCATTGCCTCAGCCGCGCAGTATGCGCTGGAACGGCGGCGATGCTCGCTTTATCCGTCCCGTACGCTGGCTCTTGTTGGTGTTGGATGACGCGCTACTGAAGGCCAAGGCCATGGGGATTTCGTCGGGCAATGTGACCTATGGCAACCGTACCGACCACCCCGACCCCATCCCGGTTAAGAGTGTGAAGGATTACTGGGAGGCCCTGAGCGAAGGTCGAGTGGAAGCCGACATGATGCGCCGGCGAGACGTGATTATGCGGACATGCACCGCGTTGGCCCAAGACTCCGGCGGGGAGGCGGAATTGAATCCGGATTTGTTAGCAGAGGTCGCAAATTTAGTGGAATGGCCGACGCCGTTTTTAGGGACCTTTGAACCCGAATTCCTCCAGATTCCAGAGCCAATTTTGGTGACCGCCATGCGTGTGCATCAGCGCTACTTTCCGGTGCGTGCCCAAGACGGCCGGCTCAGGCCGAATTTCCTGGCGGTGCGAAACGGCGTGGGCGAAGCGTTGGATGAGGTACGCCGCGGCAATCAAAAGGTGCTTCGTGCCCGGTTGGCGGATGCGCGCTATTTCTTCGAGCTGGATCGCCGCGGACATCTGGCGGATCACCGCCAGCAATTGAACACGGTGACGCTACACGCGAAACTCGGCACCTATGAAGACAAATTGCACCGTGTTAAGGCGTTATTTTCGGCAACACGGCAGTGGTGGCCACTAAACGAAAATGGGGCAGAGCTGTTCGACCGCAGCGTCGATCTGTACAAGTGTGATCTCCTGACGCATGTGGTGGGGGAGTTCCCGGAACTTCAGGGCGAAATGGGCGGCATCTATGCGGCTCTGGACGGGGAAGACCCGGCGGTCGTCGCCGCGGTGCGCGATCAATACCGCCCGGCTTCCGGCACCGACACACTGCCCAGCTCGGGGGTGGCACAGGTCCTAGGGCTTTTGGACCGGGTGGACACATTGATGGCCTTCTATCATGCTAACATTCGCGCCTCCGGATCGCAGGATCCCTATGGACTTCGTCGTGCCGCGCTGGGGGCGGCACGTATTGCTGCCGAAACCCCCATCTTACCGGACCACTCACTCATCGAGCTCTTGCAAGCTCATCAGGGGATTATCGGGGCGGACCCATCGGTGACCCAGGACGTGGATCAGTTGATTAGGACCCGGCTGGAGTCGCAATTGGAACGGGTGTGGCCTGCCGATGTTATCCTTGCTGTCCTGACTCTGGAGTTTCCGTGGATTCATCTGTCCGAGCGTCTGCGGTTTTTCGCATCCCGTCGCGCCCAAGCGGAGGACGTGATGACGGCGTATAAACGCGTGAGCCGGATTGTCCAGGGGGCGCACGCAAGCCCTCCCGGCCACTTGAGCGGCGTGGAGCAGGATCTGTTCCGAGCGGCCGAGCGTGCGGCGGCCGTGCCCGATCAGGACCTGGAGAACTGGTGGCAGGCGGCCGGAGAGTTGGCTTTGGTTGTCAACCGCTTTTTCGACGAGGTGCTGGTGATGGATCCAGATCCGGATGTGCGTGCCCGCCGCCTCGGCCTTTTAGCCAAGGCCAAGGCAGCTTTGGGGCGGTACATTGACTGGGATCGGCTTAGAGGAGGGAGCGATGGCTGAAGCGCAAGTTTACATTGTTTCCGACTCGCTGGGGGAGACCGCTGAGCGAGTGGCGCATGGGGCGGCCATCCAATTTGATGCCGACGTGAAAATTGAGCGAGTGCCGTATGTGGTCGATCAGGGAGGGATAGACCGGCTATTGGGCCGGGCGGTGCGCGGCGCCTCCGTGATTGTCTACACCATGGTGCGGCCCGAACTGCGACAATATTTGGCCCATGCCGCGGATGCCCGGGGTATCCCTCATGTCGATGTCATGGGACCGGTGCTGGATGCCCTGGGCGAGGTGCTGCAAGCCAGTCCGCGTCTGATTCCCGGTCTAAGCCATCGGCTTGATCAGGAATATTTCGCGCGGGTCGAGGCGGTCGAATTCGCCGTCAAATATGACGATGGCAAGGATCCAAAGGGGATTCGCGATGCCGATGTCGTACTGTTAGGGGTGTCACGGACCTCTAAAACCCCGGTCAGCATGTATTTGGCCAATCATCGGCTGAAAGTCGCCAATGTGCCTTTAGTGCCTGAGGTTCCGGTACCCAGCGAAGTGTTTCGCGAAGGCCGGTTGAAAGCAGTGGGGCTCATGATTGAACCGGAGCTCTTGATGACGATTCGGCGGCAGCGGCTCAAAAGTTTGGGGTTGGGCTCGTCCGCTCAATATGCCACCATGGAACGCATTATGGTGGAGTTGGATTACGCCTGGGACATTTTCAATCGTTTGAAGTGTCCTGTGATTGACGTCAGCAACCACGCGGTAGAAGAGACCGCCACGCGGGTGCTTGAACTCAGAAAGAGGGAGGCCACGGGTCAATGACGCGCTACGTCTACCAGTTCGAGGAAGGTGACGGTCAGGATCGCAAGCGGTTAGGGGGCAAAGGCGCCGGATTGGCGGAAATGAGCCGCATCGGCTTGCCGGTGCCGCCGGGCTTTACCATTACCACAGAGGCATGCAACCTCTATCAAGCATTGGGACGCATGCCGGATGGGCTAATGGACGAGGTATGGGCACATTTGGCCAAACTTGAAGAGAAACTGGGTCGGCGCTTGGGTGATGTTGGGCGGCCGCTGTTGGTGTCGGTCCGATCGGGAGCGCCAATTTCTATGCCCGGCATGATGGACACGGTTCTCAACCTGGGCCTCAATCCAAAGACCACCGAAGGTCTGGCGCGGCAGACGCACAACCGGCGGTTTGCGTTGGACAGCTACCGTCGTTTTATTCAGATGTTCGGCAATGTGGTCATGCATATGGATCACGCGCGCTTTGAACATATTTTAGAACGCCTCAAACAAGAAGTCGGCGTTCCTCAGGACACTGATTTAAATGAACAACATTTGGAGCGACTTATCGCGCAATATAAAGAACTCGTGCAACAACAGACTCAAACGCCCTTCCCCGACGACCCCAAGGTGCAACTGGAAATGGCAATTGCGGCCGTGTTTGATTCGTGGAAGAACCCTCGTGCCATCGTGTACCGCCGTTTGAACAAGATCCCCGAGGATTTGGGAACCGCAGTCAACGTGCAGTCGATGGTGTTCGGCAACATGGGCGACTCCTCCGCGACCGGTGTGCTATTCACCCGAAATCCCAACACCGGCGAACCCGGGATGTATGGTGAGTACTTGACTCAAGCTCAAGGTGAAGATGTCGTAGCCGGTATCCGCACGCCCAAAGCGATTGCCGAGATGGCAGAGGAGATGCCACAAACATATCAGCAGCTCATCGAGGTCTCAAATCTTTTAGAGACCCATTACCGCGACATGCAGGACATTGAATTTACAGTGCAGGAAAACCGCCTGTATTTGCTGCAAACGCGGACCGGCAAGCGCACCGCCCGCGCTGCGGTCAAAATTGCGGTCGACCTGGCCAGGGCCGGCATCCTTTCGAAAGAAGAGGCGATACGCCGCCAGAATCCCGAGCAGGTTCAGCGGCTTTTATATCGCCAAATCGATCCTAACGCCGACGTTGACCTTCTGGCACAGGGGCTTCCCGCCTCGCCGGGAGCGGCGTTCGGCCGGGTGGTCTTTACCGCCGATGAGGCCGAAGCCCGCGGCCAGACCGGGGAAGCCGTCATTTTGGTGCGTCCCGAGACGACGCCCGACGACATTCACGGGATTGTGGCGGCCCAGGGGGTCCTGACCAGCCGTGGCGGGATGACCTCGCATGCTGCCATTGTGGCGCGCGGCATGGGCAAACCCGCCGTGACGGGGTGCGAGGCAATAAAGATTTCGCTTACCGACGAGAAGTTTCAAGTCGACGACCGCGTCGTGGAAAAGAACGACGTGATTACTATCGACGGCGGTACCGGCCGAGTCATGCTAGGGTCGGTGCCGACGGTAGACCCCGAGTTGTCCTCCGAGTTTAACGAGTTGCTCGCCTGGGCGGATGAAAAGCGACGACTCGGCATCCAGGCCAACGCCGACACGCCCGACGACGCGGCCAAGGCGCGGGAGTTTGGAGCCACCGGGGTGGGCCTTTGCCGCACCGAGCACATGTTTATGGGCCAGGACCGGCTGCCAGTGGTGCAGGCCATGATTCTGGCGGAAACGCTGGAGGAGCGGCAACAAGCGCTGCAGAGCCTGCTTCCGATGCAGCAAGAAGACTTTTATGGAATCTTGCGAGCGATGGACGGGTATCCGGTGACGATCCGCCTGCTAGACCCGCCGTTACACGAGTTCCTGCCGGACATCGAGGATACGGAAAAGGCGCTGAGAGAGGCCAAGGCCGCAGGCGACGAGGGTGAAATCACCCGTTTGCAAGCCGTGCTGAGACGCACCCGCAGCCTCTTTGAGTTCAACCCCATGCTGGGATTTCGCGGGGTGCGGCTGGGAATCGTCTATCCGGAGATATACGCCATGCAGGCTCGCGCCATTTTCCAGGCGCAGGCCGATTTGCTTAAGCAAGGGTTGCATCCCCGGGTTGAGGTGATGATCCCCTTAGTGGGCACACCCGAAGAGCTTTCGCGTATGAAAGACATGGCCGCTGAAGTGAATCAAACAGTTAGCAAGGAACAGGGCATCCCGCTTCCCTATAAGATTGGCACGATGATTGAGGTGCCGCGCGCAGCATTGGTGGCCGGGGGCATTGCCGAGCACGCAGAGTTTTTCAGTTTCGGCACCAATGACCTGACGCAGACAACCTTCGGCTACAGCCGTGACGATGCTGAATCCAAGTTCTTGCCAACCTATCTGGCAGAGAAGATTCTCAAAGAGAATCCCTTTATGGTGCTGGACCGTGAAGGTGTGGGCCGATTGATCGACATCGCGGTAAAGGAAGGCCGGGCCGCGCGTCCGGAACTTAAGGTGGGGATTTGCGGAGAGCACGGCGGAGATCCGTCCTCGATCGAATTTTGCCACCAGATCGGACTCGATTACGTCAGCTGCTCCCCGTTCCGGGTGCCGGTGGCTCGCCTGGCGGCGGCGCAGGCGGCGCTCAGGGAATAGTTTGGGCATGCGGGGGCTACTGAACTCTCCCGCTACTCAACCCTAAAACACACAAAACGACTCGGCACATGTCGTGCGGAGGGTAGAGCGGGATTCAGGAAACCGACACGGAGCGGCAGCACATATGCGCTCGGGGAATCTTGGGCTTTTAGGGCGACGAGGATGGCAAGTCTGCGGTGGGCTCTGCTTGGTGTCTGGCCGAGAAACGCAATCTTTGAGGAATGAGTACACGGCAGAGCAGTCAAGACGAAAGTAAGATGCTTTGTCAACGACCTCGCCCACTGGATCCCCGGGACTTTGCCGGGAGAGACGCTGCGGTTCGTAGTTTGCTTGCGAGATGTGCAGGGTCGCGGATGGTTTGTATCTTTTAGGCCGGAAAGCACTCTTCCGGAAACGCTGTAGATATCGTTATCACAGAGAACGAGGAGTGCCTTTACCACCGGTTGGCTGCTCAAAACGATTCTATTGTAGAAAGAGAGGGACGGCGCGCTCCTCCTCGTCCAAAAGCCGAGGTTTCCGCCGCGCCAATTTCGATGAACATTGATGTGCCGGGACGCGGGCGTTTAGAAATATCCTCCATCGTTTTCGATTTCAATGGCACGCTCGCGGAGGATGGACGCGTAGACGACACGACTGCGGGCCTGTTGAAAGAGCTGGGGCGGCAGTACGTTGTGACGATTGTCACGGCCGACACCTTCGGCACGGCAGCGGCGGTAGCCCAACGTTTGGGGGTGGCTTGGCGCCGCATTGAGAGCGGGCGAGACAAGCAGGCGTTTGTTCAGTCGCTGGCAAAAGGAGTGGCAGCGGTAGGCAACGGTGTCAACGATGAGCTAATGTTTCGGGCGGCGGCGTTGGCGGTATGCGTCTTGGGTCCCGAGGGAACGGCCCCCCAAACGCTTTTGGCTGCCGATATCGTGGCGCCCTCCACCCGTAAAGCGCTGGAACTGTTTTTGCATCCCAAGCGGATTATGGCGACATTGCGTGAATGAGGCGCTTTGGGCAGCGGGCTCATCTAAGAAAGACAAGACCCGTTGACGCGTCCCAATTGCGCTAATCGCTTGAGGATTGGGTCATTAGATATTTGGCATGGGAAGTTTTCTCCAGCAGCAGGAAATTCAAGATCAATGACGAATTTTGATTGGTACGAACGGGAGTGGTTCCATGACCTACGAGACCCGGCAGGCGTGGATCGATTCGGTGCGTCAGGCGATCGACATTGTCGAGGTCGTCGGGCGTCACGTTGTCCTCAAGCGTAAGGGCCGCCATTGGTGGGGTCTCTGCCCGTTTCACGCCGAAAAGACACCGTCTTTCAGCGTGGACGCCGAACAGCAGTTATTTTACTGTTTCGGCTGCCAGCAAGGCGGAACCGCATTTACGTTCCTGATGAAGCTGGAGGGACGGGAGTTTAGGGACGTGGTCGAGTCGTTGGCCCAGGAAGCGGGAATTCCGCTGCCGGACCAACTCGGCGGAGCACGGCCCGATCCGCATAAACGCCTCAAGGCGGTATTGGAGTGGACACAGGAATTTTTTCAACAAAGTTTTCGCCAAAATGAGGCCATGGTCCGCGAATACTTGGATGCACGCGGTGTAGACGCACGGATGGTGGAGCGTTTTCTTATCGGATACGCACCCGATAACTGGCATGGCCTCAAGGACTTCCTGCAACACCGGGGAGTCTCATTGGCGGAAATGGTGGAGGCTGGCGTCGCCGTCAAGCGCGATCAGGGCGGCGGATATGATCGATGGCGCGGTCGGCTTATGTTTCCTATATGGGATCGCGAGGGTCAGGTGGTTGCGTTTGGCGGCCGCGCATTGGATCCGGGCCAGGAGCCAAAGTACTTAAATTCACCTGAAACCCCCTTGTTTCATAAAGGACAGGTGTTATATGCTAGCCATCTGGCTCGTCCCAGTTGGCGGAAGGGAAGCGCGGCATTGATCGTGGAAGGCTACTTCGACGTCGTCGCTTGCCACCAAGCTGGACAAACCCAGGCGGTCGGGCAATTAGGTACGGCCTTGACAGACCTGCAAGCTCGATTTATTTCCCGGTACACCGAAGAGGTGCACCTCCTTCTGGATCAAGACGCTGCGGGAGTGGACGCGATGCGCCGAGCGTTTTTAGTACTGTCGGGTGTGGGTCTAAAAGTCAATGTGGTCACACTGCCCGACGGTTTCAAGGATCCCAGCGAGTTGGTGCAAAAGGAAGGCGTGGATGCGTTAGTGGACCGGATTTTAAATGCGGCGCCCTATGTCGAGCATGAAATTGAACGGGCTCAGAGGTTTGGCGGACTCGTGAGTCCGCGCCGCCAGGCTGAAACCGTGGAACACCTAAAACCGTTGATTCGGGCGGTAAAGGACCCGATCGAGCGGGTCGGCTACATGGAGATGTTGGCCAAGACGCTACGCGTCCATCCTGAAATCCTAACACAAAGTTTTGGGTCTTCGCAAGAGGTCCAGCATACAATCGCGAAAAATAGGCATAATATGGGGGTGACAGCGCCCGCGCGAAGAGGACAGCCCACGGAAGTGAGGCTGCTGGCGGCGTTGCGACGGCACCCGGACTACACGGAGCGCATTCGCCAGGCTTTGCCCGAGTGGGCCTCGGAGAAGCGCATTCGTGTCATCTTAGAAGATTTAGCTGCGGGCCGCTTGGCCGATCCGGAACACCGGTCCTTTGATGGCGCCGACCCTGAGGTCGAGTCTTTGTATGCCGCCATTTGGCACAATGATGAACCGGACGGGGGCGGTCAAGCGATTGATGAATTGATCTGGGCATTGGATCGTGAGCGGGCGCGCCGCCGGTACGATGAGATTAAGGAAATGTTGAGGCAGGGACCTACTACGCCGGCGTTGATGGACGAAATCCGCCGGTTGGGAGCGCGGCTCGAACGGTACCAGTATCGAAAGGAGGGATAACATGGCGCAGGGGAAGAGCAGCAGCATTCCGCAGATTGAAGAGGTAAAGGAGCTGATTCGCCGCGGGCAGGAGCGCGGCAAACTGTCGTACAGTGAAATCGTCGACACCCTGCAGTCGGTCGACCTTCCCCCGGATCAAATTGACAGCATTTATGAGATGTTTGGCGAATTAGGCATCGAACTGGTAGGTGAGCAGGTTCCTCTGGAAGCGGATCACGGCGGGCCGTCGCCGAACGATGTGGAGCCTGAGGAAGAAGAGGAGCCGGCGCGCGAAATCACGGTCCCCGATGGTGTAGCCATTGATGACCCGGTCCGGATGTATTTAAAAGAGATCGGCCGAGTACCGCTTCTGACCGCAGAGGAAGAAGTGGAATTGGCTAAACGCATAGAGGCGGGTGAAGAGGCGGCCAGGCGCGAGTTGGCAGAGGCCAACCTGCGGTTGGTTGTCTCGATTGCCAAACGCTATGTGGGCCGCGGCATGCTATTTTTGGACCTTATCCAAGAGGGTAATCTTGGCTTGATTAAGGCGGTTGAAAAGTTTGATTACCGTAAGGGTTACAAGTTTAGCACTTATGCGACCTGGTGGATTCGCCAGGCCATCACCCGGGCCATTGCCGACCAGGCACGAACCATTCGTATCCCGGTGCACATGGTGGAAACCATTAATAAACTGATCCGCGTGCAGCGCCAGTTACTTCAGGAATACGGGCGTGAGCCGCTACCAGAAGAAATTGCCAAGGAGATGGGCATTACCGTCGAACGGGTGCGGGAAATTCTTAAAGTTGCGCAGGAACCGGTGTCTCTGGAGACGCCGATTGGGGAAGAGGAAGACTCTCATTTAGGTGACTTTATTGAAGACGAAGACGCACCGGCGCCTGCGGAAGCGGCAGGGTACCAGCTTTTGAAGGAACAACTGGAGGAAGTGCTGGACACGCTGACCAATCGTGAGGAAAAGGTCTTGCGGTTGCGCTTCGGGCTGACCGACGGCCGAGCCCGCACACTGGAAGAGGTTGGCCAGGTGTTTGGGGTGACGCGCGAGCGTATCCGGCAGATTGAGGCCAAGGCGCTGCGAAAGCTGCGCCATCCCACCCGGAGCAAAAAACTTAAGGACTATTTAGATTAACGAAGGGGCGCGAACGCGTCCCCTTTCGTTGTAATATGGCGTTGTTATTCGTCTTCCCGGTGCGGGAAGGCTTTTCACGATAGGCTCAGATGGACATACTGAGGCTAACGATTTGTGGTCGACACCAAAGGGGATGAGTGGCATCTGTGGGATAGCAGGCATCTGGCGTCGAGATGGATTGGTCCTTGAACACGAGTTGGCTTGCATGCTAGAAACGCTCAAGCACCGAGGACCTGACGGCGAGGGCTCCTTTCTCGAACGCGGCTTAGGTTTAGGCATGCGCCGACTGGCCATCCTGGATGTGGAAAACGGCCACCAGCCGTATGTTTCTGAGGATGGTTCACTGGTGGCAGTGTTTAACGGCGAGCTCTACAACTATCCCCAGCTCAAAGTGGACTTAGAGCGCCGCGGGCATCATCTTCGGTCGCACGCGGACGGCGAGGTCTTGGTCCATCTGTTTGAAGAATATCGTGCCGACTTACTCGACCATATCACCGGGATGTTCGCGTTGGCCATCTGGGATCGCAGGCGTCAAGAACTCCTGCTCGCCCGGGATCGCATCGGACAAAAGCCGCTTTACATATTGGACATGGATCACACCCTGGCTTTTGCCTCGGAAATCAAGGCTTTTTTGGGAATCGACGGTTACACCCCGGCCGTCGATGAGCGTATGATCTCCAGCTATCTGGCTCACCGATTTGCGCCTGCTCCAGCAACGCTTTTGAAACACGTCACCAAACTGAGGCCGGGCGAGGCGCTGCGCGTGCGGGCGGATGGCCATCGCATGTCATGGCAGTATTGGACGCCGGATTTGAGCGAGCCCGAGAGCGACGGAACCCTGGACCAGTGGGCTGAACGGCTGGATGCCCGGTTGGCCGATGTGGTCCAGTCGCATTTAGCCTCCGACGTGCCGTTGGGTTTGTTTTTATCGGGCGGTGTCGATTCCAGCATATTAGCGGCATTAGTAGCCAAAGGCCATGCCGGAACCATTAAAGCCTGGTCAGCCGCCTTTCCCGAGCACTTTCCCGGCTACGATGAATTTGAGTGGGCGAAGCGGGTTGCGGATTTGTATCAGTTCCCTATTCAACGTGTTGATGTTCATCCGGCCATCACCCCGGAACGGGTGCGTGAACTGGCATGGATTTTGGACGAGCCCATGGCCGATCCAACCGTTCTACCCTTGGACGGCGTGGCCGAGGCAGCCAGCCGATTTAACACGGTGATGTTGTCGGGTGAAGGCGCCGACGAAATCTTTGGCGGCTATGCGGGTTACGGGGAAGTGGCCAGTCTGGACTGGATCCGGCGCATCCCGGCGACAGTCAGGCAATGGTGGATCGCCCATGATTTCAAAGGTTCGGGCGCTTTTCGGCGTGCCGCTCAGCCCATTGGTGAGCGCTACCGTGGTGTAGGCTACACTTTTGGCCCCGACGAACAGGGCGGGATTTTAGTACCGGAGCTTAAAGAACCTGACCGGACAGAGGCGGTGCGCGAATACTGGGACACAGCGCTGGGGCTCCCCGATCTTCAAGCCATGCAGGGTTTTGATGTGCGCTGGTTCTTGCCGGATGATGTTCTGTTAAAGGCCGATCGGATTGGGATGCACCACAACCTGGAAATCCGTGTACCCTATTGCGATCATGAAATCGTCGAACTGGCCCTGAAAATTCCTCTGGTCCTTCGCCGCCGTGGACGCATCGACAAACGGGTGTTGCGGCGCGTCGGGGAAAAGCATCTGCCCAAGGAGGTGGTGTATCGGCCCAAGCTCGGGTTTCCTACACCCTTGACCTCGCTCATGGCGGGTGCTTTGTATGACGTCGCATACGACAGCTTAACCGATTCCCGGTTTCGTGCCCGCGGCTGGTTCCGGGCGGAGGCTGTCGAAAGCCTGTTATCGCAACTAGCCGGGCATAACCCGGTGGCCGCGCGAAAGGCCTATGCCCTGTTGATGCTGGAGTTCTGGATGGAGGAACTGGTCGAGGATGGGCCTCGGCGCGTCGCTCGATCCGTCGCCTCTACCAGCGCGATTCTACAAACCCGCCGGCCGTCAGAGCGTCGACGGGGCGGCGGCCGTCTTTGAGGTGCGGCCGGATTGGCTCAACACCGTACGCCGCTCGGGCCTGGCGCAGGACCAGGGCCACCTGTTCCTGGGCCGCCTGGATCCGATAGGCATGATAGTCCGAGAATTCGGAGTCTGCCCATTGAAACGCGTGCTCTGCTTCGGCTAGTTGTTCTAAAGCCCTGTCTAAGGCTTGACGCCACGGGTTAGTGCGCTCTTGGCGCGGCATGCATGACCCCTCCCAAGTATTGTCTTATGGGATCATATGCAGACGATTGGAGGAATATGACAGTTATTTCCAATGCTGCATGGTAAAATTTGATCGGAGACGAATGGTGGGGGGAGATTATGGCGGACAGGCCGGATTTATCGTTGGTTCGACGTCTTAAGGCGAAAGGCCGCTACGAAGAAGCAGCACGTCAGTTGAAAGCATGGCTTGGTGCCGATCCGGAAAACCCTTTGCTGCTCTACGAAATGGCGTTGGTATTGGACAACCAGGGCTATGAAGAACAGGCTATCCCATATTACCAAGATGCGCTAAGCCGTGATTTGGATCCGCTGCATCGCGTGGATGCTCTATTGGGACTGGGGTCAAGTCTGCGCGTGGTCGGCCGTGTGGGAGATTCATTGCAGGTGTTGTCTCAGGCGCTCGGGGAATTTCCGCAGCATACCGCCCTCAAAGTCTTTTATGCCGTGACGCTCGAACGCATGGGAAACTTCGGTGACGCGATTAGCCAACTATTAGAGGTGATCGTGGAAAATGGCCGCGGAGAGTCGTTGGATCAATACCGGCCGGCACTCCGCTACCTGGAAAAACATCGGCACGACGGTCGGGAGTGCGACCGCGATTAGGGACGGTACTGCGCCGCCGTGAGGCTGCCGCCAATGGGCACCGGGGTCGATATCAAATGGGGGTGTTGAGCTGCCTTTTGATTAAAGTGGTGAATAGCCTCGACGTTGGGCGTCCGAACGCTCTATTAGGGCACCCGTCCGTGTTGTCGGCGGTAATAATGTCCGACCCAGCTTGAGGGCAAAATCCAGATGGCGCGTCAAGTACCAAGAGATCCTTTTGCTCATGGGTGCGAATTAAGCAGGCGGGAGCAGCACCAGGCACAGTTCCACGAAGATTGTGCCGGCATGCCGCGCTGACTAATGTCCGCCTTTGTAGCCGTCAGGATTTCGTCTTCGTGAATACCAAAAGCGTCGTGCGTCTGCCTGTCTCTGATTAGTGAATCAGCCTGAGTATCTGGTCGCGCACATCGGCGCGACTTTTGAAGATACCTCGGCTGGCAACCGTCACGGTCCGGCTTCCCGGTTTTTGAATGCCGCGCATCGACATGCATAAATGCTCCGCTTCCAACATGACCAATGTTCCGACAGGGTCCAGTTCCTCATCCAAGATGTCGGCGATTTGGTTGGTCATCCGCTCTTGAACTTGCGGCCGGCGGGCATATATTTCTACGACCCGGGCCAGCTTTGACAGTCCCGTGACGACGCCGCCTTTGGGCTGATAGACCACGTGGGCCACTCCGAAAAACGGCAGCAGGTGATGTTCGCACAGCGAATAGAACGGAATGTCTTTGACTAATACCGCCTCGTCGTGATCAACGTGAAACCGGATCGTTAAAACGTCGCGGGCATCTCGATGCATTCCCGCAAAAATTTCGGTGTACATCCGCGCGACACGATCGGGGGTATCGACCAATCCTTCGCGCTCGGGGTTCTCGCCTACGGCCTCCAATATCATGGTGATCGCTTGCCGGATTTTGTCCTGATCCACCGCAGCGGGAGCAGGGAGAAAGTCCTCCGATAGATTCCACTCGGACTCTCCGGCGCCCAGTTTATTCGGCAGCTTGGCATTTGTCATGATGCTGTCTCTCCCATCACAAACCTGCAAATTACCCGCCGATGCGGAACATCTCAACTTTCGGCATTCCGCTGGTTTTCTCGCTCCGTACTTCCGAATACCGGACATCGCGTCCGCTCCAGATGTGCCGGACGACCTCTTCAATTTCGTCGTCGCTCGCCCCGGAGCGGAGCCAGTGTCTCAAATCATATCCCTTTTGCGCAAAAAGGCATAAAAACAATTGCCCATCCGGGGAAAGCCGGGCCCTGGAGCAATCACGGCAAAACGGCTGGCTCACCGATGCAATCAGCCCAATTTCACCGGCGCCGTCCGTGTACCGGAACCGCCGGGCTACGTCGCTAGGGCGAGCCGGGGCCACCGGTTCCAAGGGCCAGCGGGCATTGATCTGCTCCAAAATCTTCGAGTTTTGAACGACGTCGTCCAACCGCCACCCGTTGGCGGTGCCCACATCCATGTACTCGATGAACCGCAAAATGTGGCCCGTGCCGCGGAAGTGTTCGGCCATGACCAAGATATCCTCGTCGTTGGCCCCGCGTTTGACCACCATGTTGACCTTGACCGGGGTTAATCCCGCCTGGGCGGCGTTGTGAATCGCCTCCAGCACCCGCGCGACAGGAAACCCGACATCGTTAAGAGCCCGGAATTTGGCATCATCGAGGGAATCTAAACTCACCGTGACGCGCTTTAACCCGGCGGAGCGGAGTTTTTGGGCGCGCTCCGCCGTCAGCAATGATCCGTTGGTGGTCATCGCCAAATCATCAATCCCAGGAATGGAGGCCAACTCCTGCACCAACGTGTCGATATCCTTGCGCACCAGCGGCTCTCCACCGGTCAGGCGAATTTTGCGGACACCCAACTCGGCAAAAATCTTGGCTACTCGCGCGATTTCTTCAAACGTCAAAAGTTCCCGACGGGGCAGAAAGGCAAATGACGGGCCGAACACCTCTTTAGGCATGCAGTAAACGCAGCGAAAATTGCATCGATCAGTCACGGAAATTCGCAAATCTTGCATTGAACGACCCAGTCGGTCCTGTAGTGTGGCCATTTTTTCCCCCGAGCTCCCACGGTATACGTTGACGTAATTATTAATATTGTAACACGGGCGCGGTAGCGGTTGCGGTAAACGGTTCCGTTTGTGGGAAATCTAGAGGCCGCCCTGCTCAGCCAACTGCCGTAATTCGTGTCGAAGGATCATCCCGTTGGCGTTATGCGGAAGCGTGTCGACGAAATGGTGTTAAGTCTCACTTTATATGACGCAAGATTGGTCTGATTGTCTCACATTCGGTGACGACCTGGGTGTGGTGGTGTCATCGGTTTCACTCATGCCCGGTGTCATGAGTTGGTGCAGCTTTTGGGGTCGCTGCGCCCCTATGTTGCCCCGTCAGGTTGGGGGATGCGCTCCGCCAGCTTTTCCGGAATGTTACGATCCCGCAGGGTATAGAAGGGATTCACTGGCCAGCCGGCGACGGCTTGTCGATAACGTTTATAGAAACCTCCTTGTTTGCAGACCAATTCACGAACCGGCCAAAATTTCCTGCATAACCGTTGACGGCGCCGTTTTAGCAATCCACGAGCCCAAGTCGCCGAAAAGACGCGTTATTTTGTAAACTGAAAGTGCATAGTGGAAGGGGGAATCGGAATGGAAAGACGGCCTGACGATCGATCGCCCATATCGGAACATATTAACGCCACTTGGCTTCAACATCGCGTCCGCGGGCGCATTGTCGGAACCCTGACAATTCTGGAGGACATTATCTATATTGCGCTGGCGGCTCTCTTCTTTCTGGCTGCTTTATACATTATGATTGACGCCGTCATATCGGCCCACTGGCGCTCAGTCACCAGTCTCATTGGCACGACCCTGGACCGGTTTCTCTTAGTCTTGATGCTGGCAGAGCTTTTGCATACGCTCCTGATTTTCCTGCGTACGCATCGCTTTCGCCACCAGCCGTTTCTGGTTGTCGGCATTATCGCCGCGATTCGCCGCATCCTGGTAGTCACCGCGGAGGAAGCCGCTAACCGGCCCGTGGCGCACATTGGACAGTACCTCTGGGATTTGGGTCTGACCACGGCGGTGGTGGTGGCGTTAACGCTAGCCCTTCGCTGGAGCCCGCAGGAACGTGGATTCTAATCCGACCCCAGGGCCATGGTATGATGAAAAAGGGGGGAGTTGGATGGCACTCGAGGTGTTAGAATCACGTCCCAAGGGGCTTTTGCAGCGGGTGGCACTCTTGCTTCACGGTAGGGGCAGCGATGAAGAAGACCTTTTCGATCTGTCTGGAATTTTCGGACCCAACACTTGGGTGCTCAGTGTGCGTGCTCCCTTTGCTTTTGGCCCGGGTTTTGCTTGGTATGGCATGGATGGGCAGGGGGAAGCCAACCTCGAGCAATTGCAGCAAAGCATCCGCATGTTGGATCAGTTGGTGGATCAGGTATCGGAGGGAGGGCCGGTGATTCTGTTGGGGTTCAGTCAAGGGGGGGTGATGGCGTGCGCTACCGCTGCTCATCGCCAGGCCCGGGGGCTCAAAGCGGCCATTTCTTTAAGCGCACCGCCCATGCCATCGCCACCTGAGGGTGAACCCCTGAAAGACTTTCCAGTGTTTTGGGGGCACGGCACGGAGGACCCGGTAGTCCCCTCGCCTAGAGGCCAGCGCACACTGGAGATTGTGCGATCGCTGGGTGCCCGCGTCACCGCCAAGCGCTATGCCGCCGGCCATACCATTACTGAGCAAGAGATCGATGATCTGCTAGAGTGGCTCGAACGAATCTAACCCGAGTTTCATGCCCGAATTTGGTAAAATCACGCAAATTGCCTCTACAACTCTGTCGACATTCGGTATAATATGGAGAAACGGTCTGTCGAAGGATGAGTGTTGTGGGCGATAGGCGCGAAAACGAAACGCGGATGACATTGTTGCAACGGTCGCTGGAGCGCGCTTTTAATCGAGCCGGATCGCTGACCGATGCGCGCGTGCTTCGGATCTCATCCATGCTGGATGAGGCGGTTGTGGCACACATCCGAGAGCAGAGTCGTCGGGAACAATAATAAGAGCGGCCCCTCATGGGCCGCGTCTTAATGTTTGCCGTCTGCCGCATCATGATCTTGATAGTACGTCCGGAGCAGAGCTTCCACTTCCGGGCGGATTGTCTCAGGAGGCAGAAACGCTCCTTGTTTTAGTGTCCGCCGCACTCTTGTGCCCGACAAGACTTCGTGGTCTTGCCCCGGGTGCGGACAGGTTTTTGCGGTAGCCATTTGCTCGCAACGGCGGCAATAAAAAGCCGGTTCCGCGGTGACAATCTGGATGTCAATCTCTTCCGGGTCAAACATTTCAAAGATGCGCTGGCTGGCCAGCGGGTGATAATAGGAACCGATGCCGGCATGATCGCGCCCTACAATGAAGTGGGTAAACCCGTAATTTTTGCGGGCCAAAGCGTGCAGGACCGCCTCTCTGGGGCCGGCATAGCGCATAGCCGCAGGGAACCCCGATAGCAAGGTTCGCTCTCCAGGGTAGTATTCCTGGAGAAGCGCACGGTAGATAGCCCAACGTACCTGGACCGGCACGTCGTCCGATTTGGTCGCCCCGACCAGCGGGTGGATGACCAGCGCATCCACGTGTTCGAGCACCATTTTTTGCACGTATTCATGGGCCCGGTGCAAGGGGTTTCGCGTTTGAAACGCCACTGTTGTATGCCAGCCCCGTTCCCGAATGACTTCGCGCATTTCCCGCGGCGTCAGCACCGGCTCCACCGGCCAATGCGGCTCCTGCGTCAACGTCACCGGCCCCGCCACCCGAATTGGGCTCATGGCGAGGAGTCGTTTGACGCCGGGATGGCCATGATTAGTTGTGCCAAAGACATACCGGGCTTCCTCCTCCGGGTCCTGCCAAAAAATATCATCGATATGCATGATCGCTTGGGTTTTGCCGTCAAAGGTAAGCCGAACCAACCGCGACTTCTTCACCCCCGACGCCACCTGGTCTGTGACCGGTAGAGTAATCGGAATGGGCCACACCTGCCCGTCGGGAAGCCGCATGTCGGTCAACACCGTGCGCACTTGATGGCGGTCCTGAAAACCGCGAAGCGGGCTAAACACGCCCCATGCCAGGCAAATGACATCGTCATAATGGTATCGGTCTAGCGGAACTGCGGGGACATGCTCAAGCGCAGTACCTAGTTCCTGGGCAATGGCCAGTGGCAGTTCCTGTTCGGTTAGCAGCCCCCCGTGGGGCGAGATTACAGGTGGAGTCCGCATTCTGTCTTCTCCTGTCCGGCCCAACGGCCTGAACGGGCATCATCGCCCGGGTTGACGGGACGTGTGCAGGGCATGCAGCCAATGCTAGGGTAGCCGTGATCGTGCAGCGGGTTATACGGCACGCGATTTCGTATCAGGTAACGGAAGACATCTTTTGAACTCCACACGGCCAGCGGGTTAATCTTCATCAGGCCATGCTGACGGTCAAAATCCACGATGGGAGCGTTCTTGCGGATAAGGGTTTGGTCCCGGCGGATCCCGGTCATCCAGGCCGACTTGTCGGCAAGGTATCGCTGAAGCGGCTTAACCTTGCGCAAGGCGCAGCAGTGGTCGGGATGGCGAGACCACAGGGCGTCGCCGTATTGTTCCTCTTGTTGGGCAGCCGTCAGCTCGGGCACAACTCGCACGCATTCGAAACCGTACCGCGTTTGCGCTTCATCGATGAGCCGGTACGTTTCCGGGAATAAAAGGCCGGTGTCGAGATAGAAGATGATGGGAGCCGGGTGGACCCGTGTTAACATATCCACCAGCACCATATCCTCGGCTCCAAAGCTGCATGCCAGCACCAGTCCGGCGGGATATCGGTCAACCGCCCACCGAACAATGTCTTGCGCGTCACGGTGCTCCAGTTCCGCGGAAAGACGGGCCAGTGCTTCGGCCGACCGACTGTCCATATTGCCGAGTTTAAATGAATCCATGGGTTCGCACGTTCCTCCTTGTCGCGATCAGATTGGGTCCTTCGGGATTTTAGGGAGCGGTCAATCGATCACACAATACGAAGAGCAGAAGAAGGCGGTGCATGGCGGGCTAATCATGAATTTGCCTATAGAGTATAGAGTGCTTGCGCGAGGGGTAACGGCTGTCGGCGCCGAATTGTTCTTTACGGGCCTGCCTAGCAGACCGGCGCAGAGATACGGGAGCGCAAGAGCGATATTCCCGAACCCGGTTTCGGGGGGCATGGCAGCTCCGATGACGGCTATGCGCCGGTGGCAGGCCAATGCGACCCTTAGGGGAAGGCCCGCGTCCTAATCCGATCGGGGTGGATTCCGGCACTGTTCGCGCTGATTCAGCGGCGACAGCTCGGCACCGTGCCGGTGGTGATAGTTCTGAGGCATGAGAAATTCCCGCACCTCAAACCGTCGCTCGCCTTACGGGTTTAAGGGGGGCGCTGGGTCCTCGTTCGCATCGCCCGCACACCCTTGATATTCGAAAAAGGTCTGGTCGACCGCACTCCGGATAAGTTCTTAATCCGTTCTTTCCGCGGGCCATTTTCCGGAAGTGCTGGGGGAACGAGCGCTTCGCCCGCGCGCATTCAACCATCAGATCGGTGGGGTCGGTGTAGGGGCACCGGTGACGGGCTCGGCGCGCAGTCATGGTCGGACTCAGCATCTGGGCACCCAGGGGCGGTCCCGGTGTTACCGGGACCGGAGTCCCTCTCACTTATATCCGCCCGATCTCGGCGCAACGGGTTTTTCGCTGAACCGATATGTGCGACCCGGTTACCCAACCGGGCAGGCGGGCGGTGTGGGCGCCGTATCGCGCTCGTAGGACTATTACGGAGTGATGGCAGTCGCGGATTTGATGTGGGAAAATCCCCAGTTCAATATTTTTTCAGCATCTTGGTATTCGGGGAGGAACCCGTGTTGGCCGTGCATAATGACTCCCAGTAAGGTGACGGATTGTCCGGCCACGTGGCGCGTTGCGGCAAAGACCAAATTAAAGCCGGCCTTTGTGGTCCAGCCGGTTTTGATGCCAATGACCGTCGGGTCCATGAACAAGAGGCCGTTTAGGTTTCGGACGATGGGATTATGCGGGAGCGACGCTTCTTTGGTGCGGACAATCTGCCGGAACAGCGGGTTTAGCATGTCGGCGCGGGCAATGATGCTCAGGTCCCAGGCGCTGCCGCTCGAGCGCGGTGAGAGTCCGTCTGGATCGGCATAGTGGGTGTTGGACATACCCAAGAGCGAAGCTTCATGATTCATTTTGGCCACGAATGCCGGTACAGAGCCGGAGTCGGCTTGGGCTAGGGCCACGGCTGAGTTGTTGGCCGAGTCCATCATCAGGGCGTATAAGAGCTGTCGCACGGTGAAGCGGTTGCCGACGGTCATGCGAATGTCTGAGCCGGTCGTTGCGGCTGCCAGAGGCGAAATCGACACGCTTTGGGATAAGGGCAGATCGTGCAGGGCCAAATAGATAGTCATGAGTTTCGTCGTCGAGGCATAGGGCTGGACCAGATTGGGATTATGGGTCCACATTAATTGTCCGCTACTTAAGTTCCACAGCACCCCGGAGTTCTCCCCAATGGCAAAGGGAAGGGTTCGGGCCGCGGTCATCTTTGGTAAGGAAACCCCGGCGGGGGCGGGAAGCTTTTGCACTGATTTGATACGGTGGGTGCGATGGGTGAGATCCCTGTGAACGGTCGGGGCTTTATGCGTACTGAGCCCTGCGGCCGCCAGTAGCGCAAAACTTATCAACAAAAGCGGCCAGGGCGTTGGCCGTTTGCTTTTAGCCGAACGAAGCTTGAGATCTGGCAGCACGAAGCGGTCCTCCTCAGTGCAACACCACATCATAGTAGCAAATAATGAGATGGAAAAGCATTGTTTGCTGCTGGATAGGTCGTGCGGCAAAACCTGGAATTGGCTCAATAGACGGGGCATTCCGGGCCCAAATCCTACGGAGCTCGGCCGACTGGTGGGTGTGCGGTGCCTCATGCAGTTGCACCGCTCTGGGGACGGTGGCCCGCGTCTTCGCATCTGCGACTTCTCCCAAGGGGCCCGGGCCGTCGGTACGTAAGCGAGCATGCTCAGCGAACCGGACCGTTTCGGCACGGGCGATTTGATGCATGTTGACCGCGCGCCTTGCTAGGGATGGTGCAAGCCGCGCGGGGCGGGTTGCCGTTCCCGGGTAGACTCGGCTGGACCACTATTGACGCCGTCTTGAACGGGGAGTAAAGCGTCCTTTCGCCGCCTTTTTAAGCGTACTGATGCGGCCAACGACTATTGATGGAGATCCTTATAGGCATTCCACACCCCGTCTCTTCCTGTTGTCCTTGGCTCGCCGCAGAGTTCTCTTTAAATGAACTCTCCCGCCGCCTGGCCGCTACGAGGCCGAGGCAGGGGTTTCCGGGATCGCTCCTGGAAGTTCCTGGCTCATTGATCGGTGCGCCGGGGCCGTGGGCCCCAGACGTCTTACGCTCATCTCCCCAGGCGTCACTTCGGACCGTTCCGGTCCTAGCTTCCGAAAAATTCGCGTCCGTGTGTGCTTCTTGGTGAGCGGATCTCCCGAGAGAAGTTTTTTGATGCCGCGTTGCTTAATCACGACCGAGGCATTGTGGTCCGCATTATCCGTATGTCCGCAGTCTTGGCAGACGAATTCGGCTTGACTCAGCCGTCTGTCCAGGTTGATATGCCCACAGACGGCACATTCCTGCGAACTGTATGGGGGCGGGACTGTGATGACCAACTTGCCCTGACGCAACGCTTTATAGCGCGTGAATGACACGACGGTGCCCCACGCGGAGGCTAGAATCACCCGATTGAGGCCCGCCTTTGCTTTTCTGCCGTTCGGCAGAAACCGGCCTTGGGCATCGCGCTTCGCCTTCGGGCGCTTGGTCATGTTGACAATTTTAAGATCCTCGAAGACATAGAGATCCCTGGTGTCATTGATGACCAACTGATGGCTGGTTTGATGGGCATAGTCGTGCCGCACGTGCTTTTCGTAGCGTTGATAGCGAGCGGCTTGCTGCTGAGCTTTGCGGCGGTTCTTCGATCCCGTCCGGCGTCGCGCGGCTCGGCGTTGCCATTTCTTGCGCTGTCGTCGGTGTTTCTGAATACGGGCCTTTGGCTCGGGTGGGAGATCAAAGATCTGGCCGTCCGAGGTGACCAAGGGCTTGGCGACGCCCCAATCTCCGCCGAGCGTGCGCTCGGCGAGCTGGTCCCGGGACAGGTGGCGCCAGTCCTCGGCAATCTGTTCCGTCGACGGCGATCTGGATCGAAGCGGGTACGGCATGGGGACGATGCGCCACCTACGGGATGATCCCCACGGGAAATTTGTCGGTGCCCACGTGCAGCGGATACCTGAGAACTTCCCCGGTCGCCGCCTCAACTGGGGGAATGAACGCGAATAACTCGGAGGTCAGCCAGACGGATTGCCGCCCGCCTTTCTTTTTGAGCTTGGGGCGACCCCCGAGCGTTCGAAAGAACCGCTGATAGGCGTGCCGAAACTTGACGGCGGCATTGCGCAAGACTTGGGACGGCACCTCACGAAGAAACGCCGTGGCGTCGTTGATAAATCGGCTGTATTGTTGATCGACCGGGATGTCTTCGCCGACCGTTCCGACCATCCGCCGCTGAAAGCGGCGATAATCCCGATCTTCTTGGACTTGGGCATTATCAATGAGCCGCTGGCAGCCAATCCAGCGCAATAAAATGGGTTGTTGGTCTTTGTCGGGGTACAGCCGAAATCGATACCCATCAAGCACGGATTTTCCCCCTTGCCTGAGTTTGGGCTGAACTCACCTCCCACCGAGCCCGAACGGATGGCGGTGGGAGTTTCTCAGGTCCCTCTCAGCAGTTCCGGGTCACTCCGGGGGCGTCGGACATTTTCCGCCCGTTCTCCCCAGACGTGGACGACCCGGGAAATTCCCCAACGGGGATTCGGACCGCTCCAGCCCGATATCCTTCGTGTAAAACAAAGGTTTTGACATGTCTAGCCCTGCGGGCTAACCCGCTAACCCCCTCTTGGCTTGCGCCTAAGAGGGCGCAGTATCCGCAGGATGGGAATGCGCAGGTCTTGTGTTCAACGAAAGATGACGAACTGGCCCCATATCCGGTATACTGTGCGAGATGAGCTTGGCGCTAAATTGAGATTAGGGGGAACGTGCGTGAGGATTCTAGTACTTGGCGGAGATGGATACCTAGGTTGGCCCACAGCCATGTACCTTTCCGACCGAGGGCATGATGTGGCGGTAGCGGACAATTTCGTTCGCCGGCAATACGACTACGAACTTGGTGCCGAGAGCCTAGTGCCCATCTATACTCTTCAAGAACGCATTCGCACCTGGAAGCAGGTTTCTGGCCGAGATATTGGACTTTATGTGGGTGACTTGCAAAATGCTGAATTTGTCTATCACATGGTTCGGGACTTTCGCCCGGAAGCTATCGTCCACTATGGAGAACAACGATCAGCGCCTTACTCCATGATCGACCGCGAGCACGCCGTCTATACCCAGGTCAACAACGTAGTTGGTAACTTAAACGTGTTGTATGCCATCGCTGATATTGATCCCGCCATTCATCTCGTCAAATTAGGTTCAATGGGCGAGTATGGCACCCCGAACATTGATATTGAAGAAGGATATATCGAAATCGAGCATAAGGGCCGCAAGGACATTTTGCCCTTTCCCAAGATGCCCGGTTCGTTCTATCACCTATCAAAGGTCCATGACAGTCACAACATTCACTTTGCCTGCCGAAACTGGGGGCTTCGCGCTACCGACTTGAACCAGGGCGTCGTGTACGGGGTGGAGACGGAGCAGACCAGCCGGGATCCGCGGTTGGCGACGCGGCTCGACTATGACCACGTCTTCGGCACCGTGCTGAACCGCTTCTGCATCCAAGCGGTGCTGGGCCATCCGCTGACAGTGTACGGCCGCGGTGAGCAAATTCGCAGCTTTCTCGACATTCGCGACACGGTTCGCTGTATTGAAATTGCCTGTACCAATCCTGCCAAGCCAGGGGAGTTCCGGGTATTCAACCAGATTACCGAGCAGTTCTCTCTCAAGCAATTGGCGCAGTTGGTACAGGAGACCTATCCGGGAAAGGTCGCTATCGAGTACCTTGACGATCCCCGAACCGAGGCCCTAAGCCACTACTACAATGCCCAGCATACCAAGCTGGTTGAACTTGGGTTGGAACCACATTTGTTGTCCAACACCTTGATTGAATCGCTGTTTGGGATGATTGAAAAGTATAAGGACCGGGTGAATCTGGAGATGATTCGTCCCGGGGTCAACTGGCGGCTGACCAAAAATCACATCTCCCGCGTCAAATAGGTACCAAAAAGAGCGGGGAGACCCCGCTCTTTTTCTAGCTGGATTTAATCGGCTGGCTGTCCAACGCTTTCAGGGCCTCCTTGGGGTCGGGTGGTTCCTGAATGTCGTGCACATCCACATACTGCACCACGCCCTGTTTATCAATGACAAACACGGCCCGTTCTGCATACCCTTCGCCTCGCAAGACTCCATAGCGCTTGGCAATTTCGCCATGCGGCCAAAAGTCCGACAGCAAAGGGTAATCCAGTCCGCCCAGGGATTCTTTCCAGGCGGTGTTGCATGGTTCGGAGTCTACACTAATGCCCAACACTTGGGCATCTCGCCGGTCAAATTCGGGCAGGGCCCGATTGAATGCCGGCATCTCTCTGGTTCAAACCGGTGTCCATGCCAAGGGATAAAACAGCAGCACCACGTTTTTCTTGCCGCGAAATTCGGCCAGGCTGACGGTTCGGCCTTCAGTGGGCAAGGAAAATTCAGGCGCTTTCTCGCCAACTTTGACTGTGGCCATGAGAGCCCTCCCTTCTGTCCCCAGGGGGACATCAAACAGTGTTCCCAACATGCAGGCATTTTGAGCCTTACGGAACATGTTATCATGCCAGCGAAGGGAGAGGAAGCCGAGACGTCAACTCCTGTCCTAAAGGGTGGAGCTTGAGGGTTCCTCGGCTTCATGAGTTGATACCAGCCTTGGCCCCGGCATCAGGCTGATGTAGGGGATTTGCTGCGGCCGTGGGAACCTGGTACCGGGCTGAGCATTGGGCACAGAGATCCTGTACCCTCCGAGCGTCATCAGTTCTATGAGCGGTTTCGAAAGGAGACGTTATGGTTTTTTGTCCTGGACAAACACCCAGGAGTCCTCATGCCGTCGGCGAAAAACAGGCGTGCCAGTCCTTGGATGGGGCGATGACAATGCGACCCGCTGGCGGCTACCGGTCTACCCATGGGGGGCAGATTGAGCAACGAGGGACTCAAGGCCGGGGCACCCGAGCAGGCCGACCCAAACGGTTTTTCCGGCCGAAGGAATATACGTAACTGATTCCCTGCGGCCTGGTCGCGGCAATGTTCCGCGGATCGGACGCGCGGGGTGTCCCCAATCGGTGTTGGGGGGTGTTGCAGCGAGCCGTTGGCTGGGCCTATGATACGAAGCGTATGAGCGCAGGAAAGGAGGAAGTCGCCACGTCCCCTGATCTGACAGCGGGGTTTTGGTGGCGGCAAATCTGGTGAAACGCATCGAAAAGCCTTGGGGCTATGAACTGTGGTGGACTGTGACCGATCGTTACGTAGGCAAGTTGATACACGTCAATCAAGGCCATGCATTAAGCTTGCAGTATCACCAAATAAAGCATGAAAGCATGTTTCTAATCAGCGGAGAAGCGGAAATCGTGCTCAATGGCGAGGCCCGGCGCTTTCATCCGGGGGAAGCGGTGGTGATCCCGCCCCCCACCCAGCATCGCCTCAGTGCCATTACCGATATTGATGTCATCGAAGTATCCACGCCGGAACTGGATGACGTGGTGCGCCTCGAGGACCGGTACGGCCGGGCGGGAACGTCAAACCCTTAACCGGTGGCGGCGGTCTTAAGCCCGGGCCGCCGCATCTATTTTCTGGGCGATTTGCAAAAAGGTTTGCGAGGCTTCCGAGTCGGGGGCACTGAGGAACACCGGCACACCCCGATCCCCGCCTTCCCGCACTGACGTCTCCATGGGCACTTGTCCCAATAGGGGAACACTTAAGGTTTTGGATAGTTCTTCCCCACCGCCCGAACCAAAAATTTCCATGCGTTGACCGCCAGCCAAGGGAATATAGCTCATATTTTCGACCACGCCGAGAATACGCTGCTCGGCCCGGTGGGCCACATCGGCGGTACGCATGGCGACTTCTTTGGCGACGATCTGCGGAGTGGTCACAATGACCAACGACGCCATTGGCAGACGGGTTGCGACATCCAGTGCGACGTCGCCGGTTCCCGGGGGGAGATCAATCAATAAGTAGTCCAGCTGCGGCCAGGCGATATCGGTGAAGAATTGCTGCATCATCTTGCCCAGCATCGGTCCGCGCCACACGACCGCCTGGTTGCCTTTGACAAACATGCCCATCGACACCACGAACACGCCGTGGGGATTTAGCGGGATGACCTTCTGCTGCTCATTGCCCATCGCCTGTTCAGTTGCCCCTAGCATCCGTCCTTGCGAGTATCCGTAAATGTCCATGTCCATCACGCCGACACGAAAGCCCAGGCGGCCGAGCGCAACCGCCAGGTTTGCAGTGACCGTGGACTTGCCCACGCCACCCTTGCCGCTAGCGATTCCCAGTAGCACTGTTTTGCTATCCTTGGCCAAAAGCGGCGACCATGAGGCCGATCCCGGATCCGCACCAGTCCCTTGGGCAGAACGATTGGCATTGCTGGTAGGGGCGTTTTGCTTTTGACTCTGTTGAAAGGCGCGGGCAAATGCCGTGCGCCGCTCCTCATCGTTCATCACGTCCAGGTTGACATGAACCTCGGCCACCCCGGGGAGCTTTCTTACCGCGGTCTCCACGTCGGTTTCGATCCGCTCGTGGAGGGGACATCCTTTGACCGTAAGGGCCACATCCACTGTGACCTCGTCGCCTTGGATGCCAATATTACGGACCATATTCAAGGTCACAATGTCATAATGCAACTCTGGGTCGGTTACGGTTCCTAGAGCGCTTAGCACCATCCCATGGTTTACCATCCGTGTCACCCCGCCTGATTTAGAATCCTAACAGCCGCCGCCCCTCATCAGTTAAGCGGTCAGGAGTCCACGGAGGATTCCAAACCATCTTTACGTGGGCGTCCCTGACGTCCGGCAATGTTTCAATGGCCATTTCGGCAGCCCGCGCAATCGTGTCATGCATAGGGCAGCCGGGAGCGGTCAGGGTCATTTCGACGTGGACATCACCATCGGCAACGTCGACGCTATAGACCAAACCCAGATCCACGACGTTGACCCCAATTTCCGGATCTTCAACTTCTTTCAACACAGTGAGGACCTCGTCTTGCGTCGGCAAAAATATCACCTCCGGGTGTAAATCTGAGCCGTTTGCTCAGTATTATACTCTTTAGAAGAAATTTTGTAATAGGGTGTGTTTCTCCTATTAATTTAGTCGTGCCCGGGTACACTAACACCAATCCGAATGGTTCCCGCTTGCGCAACGACCGTTTTCATCTTCCGTTATAGAGCCCTCGTCATGACAGCCGAGATGGAGGAACGGAAAACGATGCAGGAGAAGATGAAGCCTAGTTTGCTGCGGTTAATGTGGTGGAGCGTACGGCTGACCTGGTCGCGCAACAAGGTCACGCGCCGACGCTGTCGGCAGCAGATTTGGGGCGGTTTGTCGGAGCATTGGCGGGTATTTGTCCCCGACGCTGCGCCTGGCACCGAGGCGGCAATTGTGCGGGCGGTATGGCTGGGGGCGTCGCTGGCGTCTCGTTCGCTGTTGCGGTACCCGCTTTTACCCCGGCGGCTGAAGACTCGGTTGACCTGGATTGTGCGCCTATTAGGGCGCAGCAATGGCAAGGCGGTGGTCACCGCCTATTTGGCCTGGACTTGGCTACGCGAAGTGGCGTTGTCGTCGACACAAGCCCAAGGCACCTGGACGGGGGCCGGCGGCAATTAGGGCTTGGGGTTCCAGCGGCGCTGGCGCCACCACATCCATACAGCAGCACCGATAAACATGGCCCCAACGAGGACACGCCCGGTCACGTTAACTTTGGCCTTGGCTACGGGATAATTGGCCTGGACCATGAGCTGGCGGTTGGCGGTATAGACCTGCACTTGGACGTGTCCCCGTTCTTTGGCCGGCCATATCACTTGATATTGATACTTGTTCAGCTTTTTTAGCGGCTCGCTGGTGGTGGTGGTCTGCCCCGACTGGTTGGTAAACCGAAAAACTACGTGTTGTGGTACCTTACGCGAATGCGGTACGGTGATGAGGAAGGTGTCGGGTCGGGGTGCGCCCGGCGGGTTGGGTACCGCGTTGAGCTTGGCGATGAATGGCGTCGGTGCGGCCAGCACCACAGCCGGGACCGCCGCCGAACCGACAAAAATTGCGCTTACTGCCGCGACCGTGCCTAATCGGCGCATGCGATTCGACACCCCAGACCCCTCCATTCGGAATCTATTATACCTGATGCTTGACCAGGGCAAACGGTAGACCGCCCTCTCCCTTCTGTCCCTTCTTGGTTCGGTTGAAGTTGTTGAGGCGAGAAGTTACAATGTTGCCATGTATGTGCAAGGGAGGGCCTTGGTTGGTAAGGTATGTCCGAGCCACCGCGGGGGATCAGGCGCGGATACGGGAGTTTTTGTCTCAGTTTGTCGATGACTATTTATCGGAACACATCGCAGCCTATCTGTCCTCCGAATTAGGCGGGATATATCTAGCATTGGACGAGCAAAACCAATTGTTAGCCACTGCGGTGGTAGACATGGTGAAACCCCATGAGGCCTATGTAACCGGCATGCGCATGCGACCGGATGTGCAGTCGACGGGACTAGGACAAGAGTTTGCGGAATTTCAGATACGGGAAGCCAAGCGTCTGGGGGCCCAGGTGATTCGCGCACTGATTGGACGCGGCAATGAGGCGTCGCAAAAAATTTTGCAAGAGAGCCTGGGATTTCAGGTGGTCGCAGAATGGGTGGTCGGCAGTTTGCAAGGATTCGAGGCGCCCGAATATGCGGATCTCAATGCCGGTCCTGCCTGGGCGGTCGACCGAGACCGCCTGGCGGCCTTCGTTAACCAGCATGCGGGTGATTTATGGTCGGACCGAGATCATTGGTTACCGCGTACCTTGACTTTTGATGATATATGGCACGGGGTGGAGTCTGGTTCGGCGGCCGTTGTGCCGCAAGATAATCAAGTAGACGTGGATGCCTTGGCTCTGTTTCGGATTCATGATGGCGATATGCACCTGCATTACTTGCGGTCGATGGGGCCCAAGCTTCGGGCGTTAATGCAATATTTGTGGGTTGAAGCCCGAGCCTGGGGTGTAAAGACACTGCACTTTGGCCTTCCGCGCCATGCTGCCGACAAGTTCGTGGAGGTAGCGGGACTTCCGCTAATCCGTGAGTGGCATGGAATTGTTCTGGAAAAGCATGTTGGGCTAACGTCTTCATCAGCGGTTTAGGTAAATTGGGACAAACTGGAACGGCAGTCCATTGCAACCAGGCGCGCGACCCGGTATGATAGGGGTGTTGCTAGCGAAGTCGTCTGGCAAAAAGTTCGAACTCGACTAGCCTCGCACCGTGTGGCGTGGCGAGCGGCATAAGCCTCTGCCGTTTTATTTGGCCCAAGTTCATACGGAGACTAATCGCGGTTGGTGCTGGATTCGCTTTCGAAATTCCCGCTTTGGGTATACTAGCGGCGAATTCAGGGGCTGGTGGTACGGGCTGGCGCGGAATTTAGCTCGGGTCACCCTGCAGCACTGGATCGCCTGATCGAGATGGAGGGGGCTTACGGAACGTGCAGGCCGTAGTAATACTTCCAACGTACAACGAGATAGGGAATCTAGCGCCAATGGTAGAATCTATCATCAGTCAGAGTCCTGAGTTTGCCGTTTTAGTGATCGATGATGGTTCGCCGGATGGCACGGGTATATTGGCTGATCATTTAAAAGAAGCGTATCCCGGCCGGGTGGAAGTCATTCACCGCCGGGGGAAACTGGGATTGGCGACAGCATACTTGGCGGGGTTTCGTTACGGAATTCAGCGCGGTTACGATTACTTTTTCGAGATGGATGCGGACTTTTCCCATAATCCTGAGTACCTGCCCCGATTCATCGAAGCGTTGGAGAGAGAGGGAGCCGACGTAGTGTTGGGGTCGCGGTACATCCCGGGCGGCGGCGCCCCCGGTTGGCCGTGGTACCGGAAGCTAATTTCCCGGGGCGGGTCCCTATACGCGGCGAAAATGCTGGGCGTGGACGTGCGGGATATGACCGGCGGCTTTAAATGTTTCCGGCGGTCGGTTCTGGAAGCTATCGATCTCAATTCCATCGAGTCGACGGGTTACGGGTTTCAAATTGAAATGACATATCGTGCGATTGAATCGGGATTCCGCGTGGTCGAAATGCCGATTGTTTTTGAGGAGCGGCGCGAAGGCAAGAGTAAGATGTCACCGGGCATTTTCGTAGAAGCGTTTTGGATGGTGGCCAAAATGCGAGCCGAGCGAGTGGCCAAGGAGGCCAGCGCTCAACCGGAGCGTCTCCGGTCCTAAATGATGTGGCTTCGCCGTATTATCTGGTATGGTCTCGTCGGCCTCAGCGGGGTCATTGTTAACCTTGGCGTTCTGACGCTGTTCCATCTGGTGTTGCCGCATTTTAAAACCCTTGACTCACTGGTCGCGGTAGAAGCGTCAATTGTCCCCAACTACTTGCTTAATGCTCGCATTACCTTTCGGAACCGAATTACTTGGAAAGGGTTCGGTCAATATAACTTGGTCATGGCCCTTGCGGAAGTTATCCAGGTGGTCATCGCCCGGTATCTCAACATCGCCTACGCTGTCGACTACCGGATAGCGCAAGTCATTGCCATTCCCTTCGGTACCGGCTTCGGATTCTTGTTCTCGTCGATTTGGGTATTTCGTAAGCGGGAGGTACGGCATGAATCGGATCTCCAGCGACCTTCCGAACCCCGTCCCCAAAGTACTGAAGGTCATAGCTGACGCTGGAGCCGCGCTGTTGGCCAGCGGCGGCGAAGTGGCCCGGGTGGAAGATACCATGAAGCGCCTCGCGCACGCCTATGAGATGGATGGGGTGGAGGTTATTGTCCTTCCCACGGCTCTGTTTATCTATGCCGCCGGGACCAATACGGTCATTCGGCGCATCAAATACCGCTCTGTAAATTTAGCTGCGGTGGCCGCCATCAACCAACTATCGCGCGACATTAGCCAAAAGCCCATTCCTGTGGACGAACTGGCGGAGCGGTTGACAAAGGCTAAAAATGCCTCGCGCTACCGTTCCGAGGCCAATTTATTCTTTGCGGGGGTGGGTGCCGCCGCCATAAGTCAGCTTATGGGTGGAACTCCGGCCGACTTGATGCCCGCCTTTATCGGTGGAGCTCTTACTCAATTTGTACGCCAATGGTTTCATGTGATTGGACTGTCCAATGGAGTCGGTGACATGATGGCTGCGACGGTGGCGGTCCTACCAGCACTGGCTGCCGGATATTGGGGCCTTCCGCATCAGGGGTCGGTGCTGGTGGCCGGCATTATGGTACTGACGCCCGGGTTGTTAATGACCACGGCTGTGCGGGACGGCATCCAAGGCGAGCTTTTGTCTGCGGCGGCGCGCATTTTGGAGGCGCTGTTGTCCGCGGGAGCGATTGCGGCGGGGGCCAGCTTGCCGCTTTACATCTATCTGGCTCTGGGAGGCCGGTGGAGCTAATGGTGACAGCGGCCCTGCTCTCCGGGCTTACGGCGGTGGCGTTCGGTCTCTTGTATCAGGTCTCCGGAAGCACTCTGGCAATAGCGGGTGGCATCGGTACCGTGTCGTGGGCAATGGCCAGTTTTCTGAAAGCCGTTCCTAGCTCAGGCCTTTTGAGCGATTTTGTGGGGGCGTTAATTGTGGGTGGCTTGTCCGAAATTGCGGCGCGTTACAAACACGAACCTGCCGTAGTTTTTGTCGTCCCCTCCATCATTGTGTTTGTGCCGGGCGACTTGGTCTATCAAAGCATGGTGGCCTTCTTGAAAAATCACTTTCAAGCGGGGTTGCAGTCGGGGATTGGAGCCCTAATGGTGGCTGGCGCCTTAAGCATCGGCCTTGCCTTGGCTACCGCCGTTTTGCGTCCGCTTCTGCGAGGCCGCTTGAGCCAACGCCGCCACAGTGTCTGAGAACTGGCATAGGCCAACCATCCTACCCCGTCAGGGATGGGTGGGACCCTTGATGACGTTACGGTGGCCGACGGTTTCAGTGGGGTCTTTCGCGAGACTCACTGCTAATTTTGATCTTGCGGTGGCTGAGGCAGCGGGTCCGGCGCTCGAATAAGGCCGGCCTCGGTGAGGGCTGCAAGCGTTCGGGGTGCGTCTCGAGTAATCACGAAGATTTCTTGGGCAGCGGCGCTGGACCGGCCAATGAGCTTAAACCCGCTGTGGGTGAGGTATTGAAAGGTAAAGCCGACTGAACCACCCGATTTAGGACGGATGGTACCGGGGATGATGCCGTCAACCGCCGGCATGGCGGACATTGTTTTTATCCCATCCTCCAAATCAGTAAGGACGTGATGCTGGCGCTTAACTTTTTTTCGGCGGTACTTAGCCACGGTCACGCCTCCTCTGCCTCCGCATCAATTGTACCCGAATCAAGCGGTGTCATGGGGGAGTGGGACATGCGATATTGCGGGAGATGCGGCGGGCTTATGATGTGGCGCCGGTTGGAAGGAAAAGATCGCTGGGCCTGCTGGGATTGCAAGAATGTTGCATATCCGGATATCATCGTTACCACAATTGCGGCGGCACCGAACCGCTAACTAACGTCCAAGCAACCCGCTCCACGGGCAGCGAGAAGAAGGTTGAGGGACCACATCGTGCCGAAGGAGCTAGAGGAGTTTAACATCAGAAATTTCTCCTCACGTAAAGTCCGCCCAGTTCAAGGCCACAATTTCAGCCGTGGACGTTGGGAGCCGAGGTCGGTGGACGCGTATGGGAGCAATCCATGGACATGACACCGGCCCAAATTTCGGCTGCGATTCAGAGATGAAGCGGGAGGACACTCCCATGACAAGGTCGAACACCGCGGTGCGGTTATCGGAGCACATGTAGTTGGAAAAATTTGATGACAACAATCATCTAGATACGGGGGCGAGTGTGCATTAAGGACATTCGGTTTGTACCCGATTAAAGTGCATACTTGGGGTGTAGACCGTCAACGGCGGGCCTTCTAAGACTTCCGCGCCTTCAACGGGATGTATTTTTTTGTGCAAATCGCGTAAGATAAGGGTAGGGAAAGTAGGGAAACGGTTGCTGGTTT